>NZ_JBNDMH010000001.1:0-914648 GCF_050436485.1 Paraburkholderia sp. Clong3
AGCGTGTCGACGACATCGCGCTGCTCGCGGATTCGATCCTGCAGCGCATTGCGTCGGCGCGCGCCGGATCGTCGCATAAAGCGTCGATTTCCACGGATGCGATGGCGCAGTTGCGCGCCTATGCGTGGCCCGGCAATATCCGCGAATTGCGCAACGTACTCGAGCGCGCCAACCTGCTCGCCGACGGTGGCGTGATCCGCGCCGAACACTTGCCGCAGGCGGTCCGCGACAGGGCTTCCGGCCGTGGTCAGGATTCGCTGGCGGTGGGCGTGAGCTCGCCGCGCAGCTGGGATTGAGCGAGCGCACGCTTTATCGGCGGCTCAAAGCGATCGCGGGCGGTGAGGGGGCCTAACGTTTCCTCGGCGTAGTGGGGGAGCGTTCACATCTTCGCCCCCCTTGCACGGTCAGTGGCTTAGCTGCAAGTGAAACTGCTTGCCGAGTTCACGTCTCCGCTGGTATAGCGGGCCACCTTCGGATACGCGCAGAGCGGACGCGTGCGCCCGGCACCCCAGCTAGTCGGCACCTCGCTATTCGGTATCGCGTTGGTCGTGTCGCGAGCCGTTGCGATGACCCGGTTCGGCGCTTGCCCTTGCTCGACCCATGCCACCATAGGCGTCAGCATGTCGAACTGATCGGCCGTCGGACCGCCGCTGCAGTGGTTCATCCCTGCTACCGTGAAGAGCCGGGCGAAATTGCTCGCGTCACCGCCACTAGCCGTGGACAAGCGCTGATACCAGTCGGTCGTATCGTTCGACGAGAACACTGGATCGCTCGTCCCGTGATAGACGATCAACTTCGCGCCCCGGCTCCTCAGACCGCTCAAATCAGTCTCGTTCGGCGGGGTCATGAATGACCACGAAGTTTCGGCATAGACACCGCTCGTTGCGAAGATCTTCGGCGCGTCACTGTCCATGTTGAAGTTCAGAGCGTAGGCGCCGATGGAGCTGAGCAGCGAAGCGCTCTGCGGCGGCGACGTAAATACGAAGGCCGCCGCGGCCGGGTCAAGGCTGATCGAATTGCCTTGCTTCCACGCGGCCCAGCCTGATCCGTTGACACCGACGTCATACGGAAAGCTCGCATAGAGCGCAGTGCCAGCGCTATTTTTCGCCCCAGAAAAAATATTTCCAACGGCTTGCTTTTGAGCCACCGTAAGACAGGTGCCGTCGCGCCCATTGCTCGAACATGTCGGTACGTCCGTGGCCAGGTCGAAGTTCGCCTGGCACGCTTTGATGTCTTGCACCATCCCGTCCGCTACACCATCCAGCGAATCGCACTTCGCGATGATCTTCGACGCGATGAGCTGCCTTTCAGCAGTCGTCAAGCCGGTGGTGATATCGGCAATTCCGGCCGACGTTTTGGCGGTCGCGACGGTAGCTAGCTGTTGTGCGCTCCACATCTGCCCGATCGCCGCCTTTGGCAAATGAAAGCCGGGGTCGCCGGCAATGATGCCGTCGTAATCCGCGAAAGACCTGGCTGCCGCCACCATCGCATGACGGCCGCCGTTCGAGCAACCTTCGAAGTAGCTGCGGTCGGGGCCCTTGCCATAGGCCAACTTGATCACCTGCCTGGCCATTGGCGTGAGCGTAGCAACGGCGTTATAGCCATAATCGAGGCGCGCCTGGGGATCGAGACCAAACAGCGGGTTTTGCGACCCGGAATGACCTGCATCCGAACTGATCACGGCGAAGCCCATGTTTAGCGCGTTGTTCAGCGGACCCCCGCCACTGAGCACCCCCGTCGCCGATGTCACATTACCGTCGAGACCACCGTTGGCCTGATAGAAAAAGCGACCATTCCACGCGAGGGGTAGCCGCATTTCAAAACCAATCGCATAAGTTTGGCCGTCAACGGCGCTCGTGCGTTGATTCATTTTCCCTTCGATCACGCAATGTTCGGGCACGGACTTTCCCGCCACCGTGAGCGTTCCGGCCGGCACGTCGGTAACGGACGTGAACGTCGTGGCCGCAAACGTCAACCTGGCGGCGAGCGCGCTGCAGTTTCCTGACAGCGTCGCGGGTTGTGCTGCGGAAAGCCGAGGCAATTGTGTCGCATTGGTGGAGAGCGAGTCGGAACCGCCGCCGCAGGCCGCCAGCATCGCGGACACTGCCGCTACGCACATAGCAATTGAAGTTCGTTTCATTCTCGCCCCCTATCAGAACATGTGTTTAATGCCGACCATCACGCCCGTTTGACCCATGCCCGCGCCTGGTGTGGTCCCACCGCCGCCACCGCTGACCGAATAGCGCGCCTTCGCGCTGTTCGCGAGATACGCAGCCTGCGCATAGACCGACGAACGCTTGCTCAGAAGATAGGTGGTGCGTAACGTTCCCATCGTGGCGCGGGTATCGTGGTCGCTATTGATGATCCGAAACACTTCGCCATCGAGGAGGAACGCAGGCGTGACCATGTACGAAGCGCCGAGGAAGAACAGATCCGAACGGATATTCGGTACTGTCGGCGACTGGGTCACTACGCGGCGTCCAATCCAACCTGCGCCGATCTTCGCGCCTGCGTACTGCGCATAGGCGCTCAGTTGGGTACGGGCGTCCTTGTCCGCGGCGTTGATGAGAGGTGTCGGCGCAATTCCGTCGAAGAAGTTGGCGGCTGCGGTCGCGCCGCCGCGTTGCTCCTCGTACGACGCAGCCGCGCCGAAATATTGAGAGTCGTACTTGAGCATTGCGGACCAGTCGCGGCATTCCGTGGCGTGGCCTGGAACCGAGCCGGTACAGGTTCCTTGTCCCGGCGAGTTGCCGGTACCCGCCGCGTCCCGTCCGAATGAATAGCCCGCGCCCAGCGTAAAGCCCTTGTACGAGCCAAGATAGGTGATGGAGTTGTCGGCGCGTGCGTTGGGCACATAGGCATCCAGGGAGCCCATGCCGTAAATGTCCGGACCGATGATGTCGGCGCCCTGAACCGCAAGATAGGTCATCGTGTACTGACGGCCGAACGCGAGCGTTCCATACGGGCTTTTCATGCCAACGAATGCCTGGCGTCCAAACAGCCTCCCGCCCTGTCCAGAACTGCCGTCGCGCACGTTAAAGCCGCTTTCGAGCGTGAAGACAGCGCTGTAGCCGCCGCCTAGATCTTCGTTGCCGCGCAGCCCCCAGCGTGATGGGAACTCTCCGGTAACGGATGGCATGCGAAAGACGCTGTCGCCCTTCGCGTTCGCGTGCGAGACATACTCGATCCCCGTGTCCACGATGCCATACAACGTGACGCTCGATTGCGCAAAGGCTCCAGTGCTCAGCGCGCATAGCGCACCGAACATGAGAACGTGAGTCGACTTCAATTGCATGGTGATGTCTCCAGACCAGTTGTATGTTTTTTTGTTGAACTGCGGTTGAGGGATCTTCGGTTTCAGGCGATTGCAGCGATGAGCATGACGGGGATGCTGGCGCCGATCACCGTTGATGCAATATCAGGCTGACTGATATAAAGAACAAAATAAAGCGCGTCCTGGAAGACGCGCCTGTCCGTCGCGATAGTTCCGTATTTGATATCAGGTATCCTGACAACGCAAGCATGAAATGTTCGGTAGATACCCTATGCAGCGGGATGGATGCGAGGCGAGCATTGATCGGTGACGGCCGCCCTTCCGACGAGCAGCGCAAACTGTACGAGTTCGCCTACGCGCAGGTCCACTTCAATATGGACGCTCGCCGGCTCGCTGGTGTCGCCCGCGCTGGCGCTGCGCATGCGGTGGGGCGAAGCTTGCCCGCAGGCCATCCTGCGTATCGAGCGCGATGTGCTCGAGCGTCATGCACAGCGTCATTTCGGCGACGCGGCGCGTGGGCAATCGAATTCGAGCCAGGATTCGCACTGACGTCGGCACAGGGGTGTGCCTGATGCAGTTGCTGCCGATGCTCGCGGAAATCATGAGTACGGAGGCGCATCCGCTGCGCAATCCACTCGCATTTGAGCAGTTCGAGTCGACACTACTGAACGTGCTTATCTACGGTCAGCCGAACAGCGTACGAAGCGGCATGACGCGCGAGCGCAGATCGCTTGCGCCGCTTTATGTACGACGGGTGGAGGAATACATCCGTGCGCATTTGCAGGAGCCGCTAACGATCGAGCGGCTCTCGCTGACGGAGTGTGGGCTGACGATGCATCCTGAAAAGTCAAAGATCGTGTATTGCAAGGACAGAAGTCGCACCCAAACCTACCCGAATGTGACCTTCTCGAGTTGACCCGCTTTCGTGGACACCTATCCTTTGGAACAGGAGGTGTCTATCATGGGTAAACGCCTACTTTGTAAAATACTTTTTCTGAAAATGAAATAATCAGAATTTGTCGGCGCAAAATTGTTAATTGCCTGTACACCTTGAAGATCAATCTCATGCAGGCACGGACGAAAGGGGCCGTCATCGTTAGCGCACGTAAACGTCCGTATCTTGACGGGGGATTATTCATCCGACAGCGACAACTGGCAACGGTGACCGTGGATTCCGGGCTTCCATGTATGCGCTGAACACGTAGGCCGAGGGCAATGGGCGCGTTCGACATTCAGTCCGCGCACCTGCTCAACACTCCACACAACCACAATCACCAGAAAGATCGGGCAGTAGCCCCACTGGGTCCGGATGCCACAACAGCCCAAAGTACTATGCGGCGGGCCTCTCCCGAGATAGGCGATGCACATCGCGCATCCTTCACGCGGATTCCGGCTTTTAAATCAGTTTTCGATATTCTGGATATCAAACAATTGATGTCTCGTCGGGCGAGTGGGTATTCGCAGTCGATGGAGCGTGGCTCACCAGAGCGGTCCGTCACGAAGACCAATACACTGACAAGGTTATATATACAGGTCTAGAATGGAATCGGCGTTGGGCCGTTCGCGAAATACTTCTCCCGAAACGGAAAGCGATTCGCGACGTCGCCAGGAATCCCCACACAGGACAGTGTCGCTCACTCCAAACGTGCGGTTTTCGTTTCGATGTAATCTGGACCAATAGGGTCCTGATTAAAACGGGAGATGTTCCGATGTTGCGCATGAGCAAACTTGCCGATTACGGCACGGTGATCATGACTGCGATGGCGCGCGATCCCGATGCCGTCCACAGCGCAAGCAGCATTGCTGCGGCGACCGGCGTCGCGGGGCCAACGGTGTCAAAGGTGCTGAAAGTCCTGACGCGCGGTGGTGTCGTGGAGTCGCTGCGCGGCACAAACGGCGGCTACCTGCTGCCGCGGCCGCCCGCGCGGATCACGCTGGCGGAGGTGATCGCCGTCGTCGACGGCCCGATCGGGATGACCGAATGCAGCACTACGCCAGGCCTGTGTATCCAGGAGGCGGCGTGCGCGGTGCGCGCCAACTGGCAGAAGGTCAATCGCCTGATTTACGAAGCGTTGCAGCAGGTCACGCTGGCGGACATGGCGGGCCCCACCTTGCGCGCAGTCGATATCAGCGCGATCCGCGCGCGTAGTATCTCCACCCACCGCGCGGGCGCGACGCCTGCGCGCAAGTCGATTGACCGAGGCCACACATGAGCGCATCCGCAACCGGTTTCGATGAACTGATCAGACGCGAATACCAGCACGGTTTCGTGACTGATCTGCAGGCCGATGCGCTTCCGCGCGGGCTGAGCGAGGATGTGGTCCGGCTCATTTCGGTGAAGAAAGACGAGCCGGCGTTCATGCTCGAATGGCGACTCGCGGCCTATCGCCACTGGCTCACGATGACCGAGCCGCATTGGGCGACGGTCGAACACCCGGCGATCGATTACCAGAACATAATCTATTATTCCGCGCCGATGACGCAGAAGAATCGTCCGAAGAGTCTCGATGAAGTCGATCCGGAACTGCTGCGTACCTACGAAAAGCTGGGTGTGCCGCTGAGGGAGCGCGAACTGCTGGCGGGCGTAGCGGTGGATGCGGTATTCGACAGCGTGTCGGTAGCGACTACGTTCCGCGAAAAGCTGGCGGAACTCGGCATTGTGTTCTGTTCGTTCTCGGATGCCGTACAGCATCATCCTGAACTGGTGCGAAAGTATCTCGGCTCGGTCGTGCCGCACACCGACAATTTCTTCGCTGCGCTCAATTCCGCCGTGTTCAGCGATGGGTCGTTCTGCTACATCCCGCCGGACGTGCGCTGCCCGATGGAACTATCGACCTACTTTCGTATCAACGCCCAGAACACCGGGCAGTTCGAGCGCACGCTGATCGTCGCGGACAAAGGCGCGTACGTGAGCTATCTGGAAGGCTGCACCGCGCCGATGCGCGACGAAAACCAACTGCATGCCGCTGTGGTCGAACTGGTCGCGCTGGAAGGTGCACAGATCCGCTATTCGACCGTGCAGAACTGGTATCCGGGCGATGCGTCGGGCAAGGGCGGCATCTACAACTTCGTGACCAAACGTGGCGACTGCCGCGAGGCCAATTCGAAGATTTCATGGACTCAGGTGGAAACCGGTTCGGCGATTACGTGGAAGTATCCGAGCGTGATCCTGCAGGGCGATAACTCGGTCGGTGAATTCTATTCGGTGGCACTGACCAACCACTATCAACAGGCCGATACCGGGACGAAGATGGTTCACGTCGGCCGCAATACGCGCAGCACGATTCTGTCGAAAGGCATTTCGGCGGGCCGCGGAAAGAACGCGTATCGCGGCCTCGTGAAGGTCGGCCGTGCGGCGGAAGGCGCGCGCAACTACACGCAGTGCGATTCGCTTTTGCTCGGAAACCGTTGCAGCGCTCACACATTCCCCTACATCGAGGTCAAGAACCCGACCGCGAAGGTCGAACACGAAGCATCGACATCGCGCATCGGCGAAGACCAGTTGTTCTATTGCCGGCAGCGTGGGTTGTCGCCGGAAGATGCGGTGTCGATGATCGTGAACGGCTTCTGCAAGGAGGTCTTCAAGGAACTGCCGATGGAGTTTGCAGTCGAGGCACAAAAGCTGCTCGGCGTCAGCCTGGAAGGCGCCGTGGGATAACCCACAGCGATTCGCGAGGGATTCGGATCATGCTTGAAATCAGCAATCTGCAGGTCGAAGTCGACGGCAAGAAAATTCTGCGTGGCATCGATCTGGATGTACGGGCCGGCGAGGTGCACGCGATCATGGGTCCGAACGGCTCGGGCAAGAGCACGCTTGCCCAGGTGCTGGCCGGGCGCGAGGACTTTGCTGTCACGGGCGGCGAGGTCTCGTATCTCGGCCGCGACCTGCTGGCGCTCGCACCCGAGGAGCGCGCACACCAAGGACTGTTTCTCGCGTTCCAGTATCCCGTCGAGATACCCGGCGTGAGCAACGTTTATCTGCTGAAGGCGGCGCTGAATGCGCAGCGGCGGTATCGTGGCGAGCCGGAGTTCGATGCGATGGAGTTTCTGCAACGGGTCAAGGAGAGGATGACGCTGATGCGGATGGACGAGAGTCTGCTGTATCGCGCCGTGAACGAAGGGTTTTCCGGCGGAGAGAAGAAACGCAACGAGATTCTGCAGATGGTCGTGCTGGAGCCCCGGCTCGCCATTCTCGACGAAACGGATTCCGGACTCGACATCGACGCATTGCAGATTGTCGCGCAGGGCGTCAACAGCATGCGCAGTCCAGAACGGGCGATCGTGCTCGTGACGCACTATCAGCGGCTATTGGACTACGTCGTGCCGGATCGCGTGCATGTGCTGGCGAATGGCCGGATCGTGAAGTCGGGGTCCCGTGAACTGGCGCTGGAGCTGGAGCGTAAAGGCTATGGTTGGATCGACGATGAAGCGGTGCAACCAGAAAATACAGCAAGCCAGGAAAGTGCGGGGCATCCATGAAAAACGAATCTCTCGACTATTTCCATCAGTTTGGGCAACTCGCGAAGACGTTGCCCGGCGCTGAGTTTCCATGGCTGCGTGCCGCGCGCCGAAGCGCGTTCGACCAGTTCGACGCGCTGGGTTTGCCGACCACGCGGCACGAGGACTGGAAATACACGAACGTGTCGGCGATTGGCAAGCGTCCCTGGCATTTCAAGGCACAACGCACGGACGATAGCGACGTGCGGCGCGTCATCGATGAACTCAAGCTGGACCCTGCCGCGCATCGACTGGTCTTTGTCAACGGTCGGCACGTGCCGGGGCCGTCGAAACTGAATGGTTTGCCACACGGGGTATTTGTGGGCTCGCTCACCCGGGCGTTGAGAGAAATGCCACAACAACTGGAATCGGCATTCGCCTCGCAGGCGTATTCAGATGGCTTTGCCGCGCTAAATACGGCGTTTATGACGGATGGGTTTGCCATCGTGCTGCCGCCTGGCGAGGTCATCGATCAACCGCTGCAGATCCTGTTCCTGACCGACGAAGCGGGTCTTGCGGTGCAGCCGTTCAACGTCGTGCTTGCAGGAGCACGCTCGGGCTGCACGATCGTCGAGCATTTTGTAGGGCTGAGCGGCGACGCGTACTGGACCAATGCGGTTACCCGCATCGTCGCAGACGAGCAGGCGGACGTGCAGCACTACCGGTTGCAGCAAGAGGGCCCGAAGGCTTTTCATATCGCGTCGGTCGCCGCTGCGCAGCAACGGGGCAGCTGTTTTACCTCACATGCGTTCGCGTTCGGCGCCGCGCTGTCGCGCACTGGTATCGGCACAAGCCTGAACGCCGCGAACGCGCAAGCGACGTTGAACGGTCTCTATTTCGTCGGGGGCCGGCAGCACGTCGATCACCACACGCGCATCGATCACACAGAGCCGCATGGCACGAGTCGCGAACATTACCGCGGGGTGCTCGACGGCGCAGCGCGCGGCGTGTTCAACGGGCGCGTCATCGTGCATCGCGATGCACAGCAAACGGACACGCATCAGGCGAATCACAACCTGCTGCTGTCACGCGATGCGGAAATCGACACGAAGCCGCAACTCGAGATCTACGCCGACGACGTGAAATGCACACACGGCGCGACGGTCGGTCAACTGGACGACAACCAGCTGTTCTATTTACGTGCACGAGGTGTCGAAGAGCGCATGGCACGGGCGCTACTGACATACGCATTTGCGCGCGACATAGTCGAAGGTGTGCGCATCGATTCGCTGCGTGGCCGGCTCGAAAACCTGCTGTTCGCGCGCACCCCGGAAGGCGAGCGCATCAGGGAGCTGCTATGAAGCCGATCGAACAGATGCAGACGCCCGATCCGCGCAATGTCGAGCACTGGCGAGCCGATTTTCCGATTCTGGGCGAGCGCGTGCATGGCCGGCCATTGGTCTATCTCGACAATGGCGCCACGACGCAAAAGCCTGCCTCGGTCATCTACGCGGAAAACGCTTACTACCGGCATAGCAACGCGAATGTGCACCGCGGCGTGCATCTGCTGTCGCAGCGCGCGACCGATTCATTCGAGGCCGCACGCGCGAAGATTGCACGCTTCATCAATGCGCAGCGTCCGGAGGAGATCGTGTTCGTGCGTGGCACGACCGAAGCGATCAATCTCGTCGCCCAGAGTTATGCTCGGCCGCAGATCAAGCCCGGCGACGAAATCCTGATTAGCGCGATGGAGCACCATTCGAACATTGTGCCGTGGCAGCTCGTCTGCGAGCAGACGGGCGCGGCGCTGAAAGTCGTGCCGATCGACGATATGGGCGCGCTCGATGCCGACGCGTACGAGCGTTTGTTGAGTGAACGTACGCGGCTGGTCGCGATGACTCATCTGGCCAACGCGCTCGGCAGCATCAATCCGGTGGAGCGCATCGTTGCAGCGGCACACGCGCGGGGCGTGCCGGTGCTGCTGGATGGTGCACAGGCAATCACGCATCTGCCGGTCGACGTCCGCGCGATAGATTGCGATTTCTACGCGTTGTCCGGGCATAAGGTGTACGGGCCGACTGGCATTGGCGTGCTATACGCCAAGGCCGCACTGCTTGAAGCGATGCCGCCATGGCAGGGCGGCGGCGACATGATCCGATCGGTAACGTTCGAGAAAACGGAATACAACGCGATTCCGTGGAAGTTCGAAGCGGGTACGCCGAACATTGCCGGCGCGATTGCGCTGGGCGCGGCGCTCGACTATGTCGACAGCATCGGCATGGAAGTCATCGCCGCGCACGAGAACGAACTGCTCGCCTATGCGACGGGCGCCCTGCGGGTGATACCGGGCTTGCGTTTTATCGGTAGCGCACGCGACAAGGCAGGCATTCTGTCGTTCGTGCTCGACGGCGTGCATGCCCATGATGTCGGCACGATTCTCGATCATCACGGCATCGCGGTGCGTGCGGGCCATCATTGCGCGATGCCGGTGATGCAGCGCTTCGGCGTACCGGCGACCGTACGCGCGTCGCTCGCCCTCTACAACACGCACCAGGATATCGACGCGCTGATCGAAGGTCTCGGAAAGGTCAGGGAGATATTCGGAAAATGAGCGATCTGCGCGATCTGTATCAGGAAGTCATCTTCGACCACTACCGGCGGCCGCGTAACTGTCATGGACTGTCCGGCGCCAATCACACGGCTGAGGGCTTTAACCCGCTGTGCGGCGACCGGATTACGCTTTATCTGCGAATCGAGGACGGCATCGTCAAAGAAGCGAGTTTCGAAGGCGCGGGCTGTGCAATTGCGACGGCATCAGCGTCGCTGATGACCGAGGCGCTGAAAGGCAAAACGGAAGCAGAGGCCGAAGCGCTGTTCGGGCGCTTTCACGACATGGTGACAACACCCGCTGCAGGGCAGGCGACAGCCGCGCCGGAGATGGGCAAGCTGGCGGTGCTGTCCGGTGTACGTGAATTTCCCGAGCGTGTGAAGTGCGCGACGCTGGCCTGGCATACGCTCCACGCCGCGCTGCACGACGCGCATCGCCCCGTTTCGACAGAGTGAGGCAGACGATGAGCACATTCGACTGGCTGAAGCGCGCCGAGGCCGCACAACCCGGGAGTGGCACGACAACAGAAGGTCTTGAAGAACGCGTGATCGATGCACTGCGCACCGTGTTCGACCCGGAGATTCCGGTCAACATCTACGATTTGGGGCTTGTTTATGGTCTTGACGTGGATGAAGCCGAAGGCCGCGTTGGGATCCGCATGACGCTGACCGCGCCCGGCTGTCCGGTCGCGCAGACCTTCCCGGCGACGGTGGAGGATGCGGTGTTCTCGGCGAGCGGAGTGAACGACGTGCACGTTGAACTGGTGTGGGATCCGCCGTGGTCGAGAGACCGGATGTCGGATGCGGCGCGCCTGCAATTGGGGATGCTTTGACATGTCCGACTGGGTCGATGTCGCTGCGATCGGGGATTTTCCGGCCGGGTCTGTTCGCAGCGTCGAGGTCGATGGCGCGCAGGTTGCTGTGTTCAACGTCGACGGCACCTGTTATGCAATCGAGGATGTCTGCCCGCACGACGGCGGCATCCTGACTGGCGGTGTGGTGGAAGGCGACGTGGTCGTCTGTCCGCGCCACGGTGCACGATTTTGCATCAGGACCGGAAAGGTGCTGGCGCCGCCGGCATATGAGGACGTGGTGGCGTTTCCGGTGCGGATCGAGGCGGGCGTCGTTCAGGTGCGTGACGAGCGGTGGGATTGAGGTGCGCTGTCGACCGGCTCTCGTTCTCAGTAAGCGGCTCAGCTGGGCGGTTCGTCCGTTCGCGCGCGTGTGAGGCGGCATAGCCATCCAGCGAGATGGTCTTCGGCGGCTTGCCCTGATGTTTGAGAGCTTTCCTGAAAAAGGCTTTGGCCGCCTTCACGTCGCGCTTTGCACGTAGCATGAAGTCAACTGTCTGGCCGGCCCGATCCACCGCCCGGCAGAGCTACACCCACCTGCCGCGGATCTTCAGCTACGTTTCATCGACACGCCACGACGGCTCTCTATTCGTTCAGCAGGACACTCTAACCGATTCGCTTGCGCCGTTTGCACCAGATCCATCTGGCGACTTCCTGGGGCTATGGCTCCGCAGAATCGTCGTGCTGTGATGGTCACCGCTCTGTCATTATCCTGAGGATTTTCTGCACGATGCGCTCATGCTGCTCCAGCGCCTCATCGAGCGTACGTGCTCCGTAGCTCCTGTTGTCTTGCGCCTGCATTCCGGCGACGCGCGTCACGAACAGCAAGGCCTCCCCGGTTTTCGGTTTGGACACACCACGGAAGCGGGTCGTGACCGTTACACCGTAGTCGTCCAGCAGTGTGCGGCGGAAGACCAGTTCGTTTTCCGTCATCCAGCGCGACCACGCGCCGTGGTCGAACACCTCGACAGGCCTGTTCTTCGCATCGAGAACATAGATGCGCTCCGAGCTAAACGAGACCGGTGGCGTCTTCATATTTCAATGCGAAGGCGTGAGAAGGAAGTCGGTCGCCTCCCGCCACCAGGTTTCGTCGACGTGGCCAATCCAGTCGTTATGGTCAGCCGCCTTCACCACCATCAGTTGTCTCGGTTCGGCCAGCGAGTTGTAGAGCGCTTCGCCGAAGCGCGGGGGGACTATGCTGTCGCGTTCAGCAACCACGACGAGAACCGGGCGGCCGAACGACGCCAGATGGGTCACGCTGTCGTATTGGTCGCGCAGCAGCCACTTCACGGGCAGCCACGGATAGTGGTAAGCGGCGACGTGCTCGAGCCGATCCCATGGCGTGATCAGCATTAAACCGGCGATCTTGTCGCGTTCACGCGAGCCGGCCGCGGCCACCACGCCGCCCCCGAGCGATTCGCCGATGAGCAGCAGCGGCGCTCCATAGAGGCGATGTGCGAGCGCGATGGTTTGTTGAGAATCGTCGACCAGACTCGCTTCGCCTAATGCACCGGTGCGCGGCCCGTAGCCTGGATATTCGGCGAGAATCACGCGCAGCCCGAGCCGGGTGAGCGCTGCGGCATAGAATGAGCGGTGTCCGGCATGCCCCGCGTTGCCATGAAAGACGATGACCGTGGCGCGCGCGGAGCCGGCCGGCTCCGCCACGAGGCCCCTGAACGCCTCAGGTGTCGGCCAGGCGCGCAGTCCATCGGAGGTGACCTCCTCGATTGCGGCCTTCTGAGGGAAGTAGAGAAAACGATCCTGCAAGATGGCGACTCCGGCTAACACGGTCAGGTACGCGACGGCGAGGCCGACCATCATTCGGGTGAATTTCATCGTCTTGCGCTCGACCCACCGAACTTTTCGATAGCACACACCCAGTTTAGCGCGCGGTCGCCACCGCTCATATTCAGGCGTGTCGTCAGGATGGGGGCGTCTAAGTTATGGTACGGAGAGTATCTCCCTGCCTTGTACCCTCGATATTTTCCGAGCGATGCGACGAGGCGCGGGGTTGGTCCGTATGAAGCAGCCCAGAACAGACTGAAATCGAGCGCGACCGACGCTAGCCGTGCGAAACAATGCTGCGTCCCGGCTCGTGCGCCCCGCTTTTTGGCGCACCTCTCATCGGGTGAATCCGGCCCCTTATACTCAAAGCCGTCATCCGCATGGCTGGTTCTCCAGAAGACCTGCCTGATAACCGTCGCGTACACTTCTTGAGGTTTGTTCGATGCCTGCCCATGTCCGTGGACTCGGGGTGCGCGCCGGCGCGTGCGGGCAGGCGTTGAATAAACCTGAAGGGAGGAAACCGCGGAGTGCTCTGATGCAATGGAGTCTTCGGGGCTATGGCGATTGATTGCCCGGGATGGCGAGCGGTGTTGCGGGATGCGTGGTCAGGCGGGAGGCCGGTTGAGGGCTGAGGTTGTGCCGAAGCGGTGCAGTGGCGCCATCGTGATGGCGGAACGGACGTGCAAGGGCCTGTGCGAAGCGACAGACGCAAAGGTCTGCTCGTGGGCCGCGTTGCCGCAAAGCCGAGGGTCGGGTTGTTCGTCCTGGAACAGTGGCGCTCATATCTCGCCCCGGCGCGTGGGTGGTGCGCGGATCGGTGCAATGCGCGCAAGGATATCGATGACGATCATCGGCGCGCCGCAGTGCCGGCAGATGAAGGCGGGGCGCGTTTCGATGACGGTTTCGTGAGCTGATGTGTTGACGTCGGTCGCGACGTGCAGCAGTTCGCGGACCTTCGCGAGACTGGCGCGGCGCACCGGGTTGGCGAGCAGTCCGTAGTGACGGATACGATGGAAGCCACCGGGCAGCACATGGAGCAGGAAGCGGCGCATGAACTCGCCGGCTTCGAGGGTCATGGTCTTGTAGCGGGTGTGCCCCTTCGCACGGTAGTCCTTCCAGCGGAAGGTCACGCCGCGTTCATCGAATGCAAGCAGGCGCTGGCTGGAGATCGCGACGCGGTGCGTATAGCGCGACAGGTACGCGAGCACTGCTTCGGGTCCTGCAAAGGGACGCTTTGCGTAGACGACCCATTCGCAGGCACGCAGCGGCGCAAGCCACACGTCAAAGACAGCTGGGTCGGCAAGTTCAGCGTACTGGCCGAAGAACTGCAGGTGGCCGTGCCGGTGCGCGTCCGTGAGCGCTTCGAGCAAGCGCCTGCGGAACAGGCGCGATAGCACACGTACCGGCAGGAAGAAGCCGGGCCGGCATCCGATCCACCGCTGACCATCGGGCGACAGCCCACCACCGGGGACGATACCGTGTACGTGCGGATGATGCGTGAGTGCCGAGCCCCAGGTGTGCAGCACGAGCGTCGCGCCGATCTGGGCGCCGAGGTGCTTCGGATCAGCGGCAATGGTGCGTAGCGTTTCGGCGGCGATATCGAACAGCAGCCCGTAGATGACGGCCTTGTTGTACCAGGCGATGGCACTGATGGGCGCGGGCAGCGTGAAGACGACATGGTAGTACCCGACCGGAAGCAGATCGGCCTGGCGTGCCTGGAGCCAGCGATGCGCAGCACTGCCCTGGCACTTGGGGCAATGACGGTTGCGGCAGGAGTTGTAGGCAACCTCGATGCGGTCGCAGCCGGCGCAGCGCAGCACATGCCCCCCGAGTGCCGCACTGCGGCACTGTTCGATGGCCGACATGACCTTCAGCTGCCCCAGGCTCAGCGCTACCGTGCGCCGCCACGCCGGCCCGCAGGCGCGGAAGATATCCGCGACCTCCAGCACGGGGTGCTCCGCGTGCGGCCGGGCTAGCCGGCGGGCAGGCGGTCCAGCGGACTGACCACCTTGCGCAGGAGGTCAGTGGCAACCTGGGTATAGAGCGTGGTGGTCTCGATCTGCCTGTGTCCAAGGAGCACCTGGATCACGCGGATATCCTCCTTCTGTTCCAGCAGGTGCGTGGCAAAGGAATGCCTCAGCGTGTGCATGGATACGCGCTTGTCGATGTTTGCGGTCTCGGCGGCCGCATGGATGGCGCGGGTCAGTTGCCGCGTGCTGAGCGGGTCGATCGGATCGAGGCCCGGAAAGAGCCACCCGCCATCGAGCATGCAGCCCTGGGCACGGGCAACGCGCCACCAGACGCGCAGACGTTCGAGCAGGACCGGCGAGAGCATCGCGTAGCGGTCACGGCGGCCCTTGCCCTGCTCGATGCGCAGGGTCATGCGCTGGCTGTCGATGTCGCTGACCCTGAGGGCGACCACTTCGCTCGCACGCAGCCCGGCGCCATAGGCGACCGACAGCGCGGTCTGATGCTTGAGGTTTCCGGCTGCCGCGATGAGCCGGCGCACCTCCTCGGGGCTGAGCACAACCGGGAGCGTGCGAGGCACGCGTACCGGCTGCATCCGCGCCATCAGCTCAGGCCGGCCGAGCGTGACTTCGAAGAAGAACTTCAGACCGCTGATCGCGGCGTTCAGCGACACCGGCGACGCGCCGTGATCGACCAGATGCAGCTGGTAGTCCCGGAGGTCCTCGACAGTGGCGGTATCGGGTAAACGCCCGAGGTATCGGGCGAACTGACGTACGGCACGTAGGTAGGCGGCCTGGGTCTTGGGTGCGAACTTGCGCATGCGCAAGTCCTCAAGCATACGGCGGCGCAGCGGGCTGATGCCCGGATCGGAGGAGGTCATGATGGGGCTCCTGCTGGAGGACGAGGCGGATTGCCTCAACCACCAACATAAGCGCCGGCGCCACTGGCCTCCCATTCGCCGCCAGAGACGGGCCGCAGCCCCCTACCGCGCGAGCGGTTTAGTCCATTCGGCCATAGCGGTCGGTTGCCGATCGGGCAGCGTGCGGCGGCAGCAGGTCGCTTTGCTGACCTTCGCAACCCGGTGCCGGTGAATGTCAGCTAAGTCATGGATGGATGAGTCTTGCCGACCCAGAGCCGACTTCCGGCATGTCGAAGCATCAATGGCTCTTTGAAGAGTGAAGCGGACTTTCGTCGCGGAAAGGCTACCGGTGGGTCATCGGCCTGAGCCGACGTTCGCCGATCAAATTGGTGCGGCTGTCGCGTATCGCTTTGCTGACTTTTACAAACTGGCGTCGGCGAATGTCAGCTGTCTCTGTCCATCAACGAGTCTTACCGACCCGTCCAGACCTTTCACAGTCCGATCGCCGACGGCCTCAAAGGTATGCCGTCAAAGGTGCGGCAAATCGTCAATGCATTTTTCGACATGATCGCCAGGGGCATCCGTGTCGATCCCGGCGTGTCCGTCGGTGTGAGAGACAGACACAATTTTTGGCCCGAGATACCGTGTGCCACCAAGCGTAAAAAGGGACCAAACAACATCGCCCCGACGGATCGCGGCGACGACTTCGGCCACCTCCACAATCGCAGGGGGGGACAGCCATTCACGCGTCGACGGATCGACGGGAGCCCAACGCACATGGGTAAACCTGTCGTTCGTCGGGTTGATGCGAACAGCGTCGATAGCAAAAGTTGTCACATCTACCTCCATCGTCCTGACAAAGGGATGTGTGCATTATGCGCCGCTTCTTTTGCCGGGGTTCAGCAGGACCAGTCGTGAGGGCCGTTGTCAGCCCTTGCTGCACGTATCGCTCTCGCCTGACGCGTGCCCCCGAACTGGATGTCTGGTGGGTGCGGCGAATACTCCGGGACAGCCTGGACCTGGATAGTGAAGCCTAAGCGGAGTTCTCGTCGCACCACTGAATCGCCCAACGCTGCGCCGCCTCAATAGCATCCGCGTCGGAGGGGTAATCGCCGAGGTCGCCCGAATACTTTACCTCGACGGCATCGCCACTCGCCGAGGCGCGCCGGTAGATCTTTGCGCGAGCGTAATAGCGGCCGCCTTCATCAAGAGGTGACGCGTCGATGTGGAATTGTTGGTAGTCGAAATGCATGGCTGTCTCCAAACGATTGCCCTAATCGTCGTCGCGTTGGACGAGGTGGACCTCGTTGCCACCGCCAAGGTCGCTCTGTCACTCTGCCAAGATGAATTGGGGCTGCGACTCTTCGGCCCAAAACGCTTTAAGAACGATATGTACATCGTAGGCAGTAACAGCAAAGCTCGCTGACCAGCGAGAGCAGGACAGCAACGAGAATTCGCATGGGAACGCTCCATCCGAATACGGGTGCGCATCGATTGCCAACGTTCCGGACGTCGATGTCGACCGACCGCTCTTGGGCCAACCTCGGCCTGACGGGGCCGCCCGTAAACCTCAACAGACCTCCGCCCCGCCTATTCGCGAGGACCCGACCGTATGCTACGATCGTTGCAGGTTATGGCCGAGGACGGGGGATTGCCAACATGCTCAACGTTCGTCCACTTGAAGAGCGCGACCTGCCGGAGGGGCAGCGCATCGTGCGGCGCGCCTTCGGTACCTTCTTCGGCGTCGCCGATCCCGATAGTTTCTGGACCGATTTCGACTACGTCTATGGCCGCTTCGGATGCGAGCATACTGCCGCCTTCGCTGCCGACCACGACGGCACGCTCGCCGGCGTCAACTTCGCCACCAACTGGGGCAGTGTCGGCTTTTTCGGCCCACTCTCGGTTCGCCCTGATCTGTGGGACAAGGGCATCGCCCAGCCGCTGGTCGCAGCGGTCTCGGAACAATTCGCGGACTGGGGCACGCGCCATGCCGGCCTGTGCACGTTCGCCCAAAGCACGAAACACATTTGGCTCTATCAGAAGTTCGGCTTCTATCCGCGCTTTCTCACCGCGATCATGGCGGCGCCGGCGGCGGCGTCCGGCCCGCTGCCGCAGGACGCGCGCTATACGGCGCTCGCGGCCGGCGAGCGGCGGGCGGCGGAAGAAGCGAGCCGCGCGCTCAGCGACGAGATCCTCGACGGCCTCGATCTCTCCGCTGAGATCCGCACCGTCGCCGCGCGCGGCCTCGGCGACGCCCTGCTGTTATGGGAGCGTTCGGGCCAGCTGGGCGGCTTCGCGGTTTGCCATTGGGGACCGGCGAGCGAGGCCGGTGCCGATTGTCTCTTCATCAAATTCGGCGCGGTGCGCCCCGGCCCGGGTGCCTCCGATCGGTTCGGCGTGCTGCTCGACGCCGCCGGCGCGCTCGCCATCGCATTGGGGATGGCGAGGGTCCTGGTTGGGGTCAATACCGGGCGCGAGCAAGCCTATCGCCAGATGATGGCACGCGGTTTCCGCAGCCAAATGCAGGTGGTGACCATGCATCGGCCTAACGAGCCTGCCTACAGCCGCCCTAACGACTTCGTCCTCGACGATTGGCGCTAGGAAGTTCTGCTCACCGCCTGCCCCCACCGATCTCGGCGACATGTGGCCGTCAATGCTTCCCACTATGGAAGACGAGGCGGATTTCCCCGCCCGTCGACATGAAGACAGAGTCGGTTTCCTCTCCATTGCGCCACCGTCTATCGGAGCCCCTGCCGCGCGAGCGGTCTAGGCCCGCGATCCGAAGCGGACTTTCCAATGAATAGCGGATTCAACCGGTGTGAACGGACACTCAAATGTCCAAATCGTGGCAATGGCGAACGACCTCATGGCCGCGCGCTGACTCTGACCCGGTTCCGCATATGGCACCCTCTTGCGCTTCGATTGCCCTCACGAATGGCCGCTAGCAGACTTGTACCCAAGGATTCAGTCTGGTCGTGAAAACGCCAAGTCACAACGCCAGCCGAGCGACGTTGCTAATGCTGCGGTGACGCTTCCACAAGGCTCTTAAGTCGCAAGACTGCCGTATCCGATTCAGATTGAATCCGCGCGCGCAGCACGGACCAGTTCAATATCGCGAACCACAACGACGGCGCGCGATAGGTGAATTCACGTTCGAAACGGGTTCCGCTCACAGTCGATGTCAGCGAATAAGTGACGGTGCCGGCCGATCTGCCGTCAATCTTTCCTGCTATCACCCACTTGCTCGGACGCACACGTGCCGCGACTGTCCACACAACTCGGCCACGCCTGCCCGCCACCCTGAATTCCTCCGTTACCTGCTCGCCCACATCGAGCGAATGTTCCACCGAACCGCTGACCGCGAGCGACGACGGATGCCAGATTGGCCAGTGAGCCGGCGTCGTGACATAGTCGAACACGACCGTGGGAGGGCGTTGTATCGACGCAACCGAAATGATGCGCGTGTCGAGCCCAATTCGCTGCGGCAACGGGATAAAGAGCACCGCGATGGCGACGAGCACCGCCAATATTGCGGTGACGAACCGCGTACGGATTTTCATAGCGCCTTGTACTCTCCGCTGTCACAGGCGAAGCTATTTTACGGCGGAGTGGAAAGGACGGCGATCGGCGGCACCCGACCCACAACAGCCGGTCGTCTGGGCACGGCCTCAATGGCCGCTTCCAGGTGCAACGGCCATTCGCTCGGTCAGATTGGCCAGCACGTTGTCGGCCTAAGCGGTCAGTCCCCAGGGTGCTCAGTAGCGACGACCTGAGCGTCCGCTTTCGCAGTATCCGGATCATAATCCGCCTCCGAATGGACAACCTCGGTTCGAATCCGACATGGCCCACCAAGTCTCGCTTGGGTTCGCCGGATATCTGCTTTGAATTCGGACCGCTCCATAGGGGGGCGAATTGCGGGGGCCGGATTTCGTTCCGTGACCCTGTCGGCCCTACTTGCACAGCGGATTTTATATGTCACGCTATGACAATTTTGCGGGGGAGTCGCTAATGGTACGTAACCCCGGCGCTTATGATAGGAAATCGCGCCTACCGGGACCCCCCTAATAGACTTAATAGAGCCGTAAGACTTCCTTGATCTGACGCATGGATAACCTGTTGTTCGGCATTCGCACTCCCGACGCAAAAACGTCGAGGGTGCCATGGGTTACCCGCGTGGTTACCTCACATTCCAGCGCTCGACTTCACGTGAAATTCATGCTCGGGCAGTCGTGGAATCCGCGCTCGACCTGCCGTCGAATACGCACTTGTACGTCGCGTCAGGGACACGATGTCCGTTCTCGCGTACTGCAATGGCCTACGCTTTGGCGCCGTCTCTCAGCATCTCAGGTCAGCTTATTGCGAGAAAACGGTTTATTGCGCGACTGGCGACACTTCGAACACGCAGTGGTCGTGGCCTTCCGCTGCGCATTGCACTTCCTTCGACTGCGAGCGCGGAGCGCCCTCGCCAGCTTCAGTAGTGTCGTTCACCCAGTCCATAGCGCCGGCGAACCAGCCCGAGAACATGTAGCAAAGCTTGCCGTGCTTGCCCGGTTGCGCCAGCACGAAGGATGAGTGACGGAGTTCGACGCGCGCACGCGCGCTCACCGGATCGACTTCGACGATCGTGAAGATGCCCCATCCTCGTTGCGAAAGACGCTTCACGTAATGCTCGAATACGGCTATGCCACTGATGCCGTGCTGCTTTGCTTCCTTGTCGCACCAGTGATAGGCCGACTTGTAACCCGCCTTGTAGAGGATCTCCGCGTAGGCATCACGCCCGAGCGCCTCTTCGACAGCCTTGTGATTGTTCGTGAAGAAATGGCGCGGGACGTACAGCATCGGCAGTGCGTCAGAGGTCCAGACGCCAGTGTTCGGATCGACGTCGATCGGCAGTTGCGGTTGCATCGCGAGGGTGCTCCGAGGGGTGAGTTTCGGTTCGCGCGGGCGCTCGTCACGGCGCCCGTCGCGTTTCGATGAATGAGGATCGGGCTTCGGTGCTTATGCGCCCCAGACATCGCGGAACACGCGCACCCAGTTTTCGCCCATGATCTTGCGGATGCGCGTCTCGCTCCAGCCTGCGCGCTGCATGGCCGCGGTGAGGTTCGGGAACTCGCCGATCGTGCGGATGCCTTCCGGGTTCACGACCTTGCCGAAGTTCGTCAGACGGCGATAGCGGCCCTTGTCGTGCGTGAGCCAGTCGAAGAAGTCGACGCTGTAGCCCTGCGTGAAATCGGTGCCGATGCCCACCGTATCTTCGCCGGCCAGGTTGACGACATAGTCGATGGCTTCGATGTAGTCCTCGACCGTCGCATCGATTCCGCGCTTGAGGAACGGCGCGAACATCGTCACGCCGATGAAGCCGCCGGCCTCGGCGATTTCCTTCAGTTGTTCATCGGACTTGTTGCGCGGGTGCTCCTTGAGACCCGACGGCAGGCAATGCGAATAGCAGACCGGCTTCTTCGAGAACGCAATGGCCTCCGACGACGTATTGCCACCAACGTGCGACAGATCGACCATGATCCCGACGCGGTTCATTTCGGTAATCACTTCGCGGCCGAAATCCGACAGCCCACCGTCGCGCTCATAGCAACCGGTGCCGACCAGGTTCTGCGTGTTGTAGCAAAGCTGCACGACGCGCACGCCCATGTCGGCGAAGGCTTCGATATAGCCGAGGTTGTCCTCGAACGCGTGCGCGTTCTGGAAGCCCAGGATCACCCCAGTGCGGTTTTCCTTCTTCGCACGCGCGATGTCTTCGGTGGTGCGCACGAGCGTCAGCAACTCACTGTTTGCGCGGATCTGCTGCTTCATCAACGAGATGTTGTCGACGGTCTTCGTAAAGCTCTCCCACACCGACACCGTACAGTTGGCCGCGGTGATGCCGCCCTTCCTCATGTCCTCGAACACCGAGCGGTCGAATTTCGAAATGTTCAGGCCGTCGATGATGATGCTGTTCTCATGCAGATTGCTCATTCGATGCTCCGTATAGGCTTCTGGCGTGTGGGGTCGCTATGGCTGTGCGCAAGCTTGGCGATTCGGCGAATCAGTAAATCGGAAAGCGTTCGCACAGCGCGAAAATCTCACGGCGTACGCGCTGTTCAGTGGCCGCATCCCCATCCGGATGGTGGCCCAGCGCATCGAACACTTCGAGGATCAGGCGGCCAACCTCGCGGAATTCGCCGACGCCAAAGCCGCGCGTCGTGCCGGCCGGCAGTCTCGGGAAAGCTTCGAACGATCCGGGCTACCTGAGCGGTCGCTGCGCTCCGAGCATCTCGCCTATAGCTGGGTCGTTGTCAGTGCCCACATCTTGCAAGGACATTCGTGAAGTTTCTGGAAGCATCATCCCGCCGATCAGGCCCATGAAAGATACGGCGATCAGATACAAAGCGGGCGACAGATTGTTTCCGGTCGTGCCGATCAACCAGGTAGCGACCAACGGCGCGGTGCCCCCGAAGATCGTGTAGGCGAGGTTATAGGTAATGGCCGACCCGGTATAGCGCATCCTGGTTGGGAACACTTCCGACAACAACGCAGCCGTAACCACGCCCGACAACACCGCGCCTGTCGCGAGCATTGCCACGCCGATCAGTGCTGACAGAAATTGTCCCGAGCCCGCGAGCGAGAACGAGGGATAGACGACTACAATCAACAGCGCGCACGTGGTGAATAATGTCATGCGGCGCCCGGCGAAATCAGAATACAGGCCGGCCAGCGGACAAATGGCCGCAGCAAACAAAAGTGCCACAACGGTGATCAGCAGCGAAGTTGCGCGACTCATGTGTCCTACGACCTGCAGATATGTCGCGAAATAGGTAGTAAAGGTGTAGAAGGACAATGCTGTCACTGAAATAAATGCACCGAGCTTCAGAATGCCGCCCGCCTGCGTACGGAACGTTTCGCGCAACGGCGCATGCGCCACCCGGTGCTCGCCTTCAAGAGCGCGGAAGGCGGGTGTTTCATTGAGACTGATGCGCAGGTACAGCCCGATGAGCCCGATGGGTGCGGACGCGAGGAACGGCACGCGCCATCCCCACGCGCTCATTGCATCAGCCGAAAGCGTTGCATCAAGCGCATAAGCGACGACGGCCGCGATCGCAAATGAAGAAAAAGTCGACACGGGAATAAAGCTGCCGTACCAGCCGCGTTTGTTTTGCGGCGCGTGCTCCATTACGTAGGCACAGGCGCCAGCATACTCACCACCGGCCGAAAAGCCCTGCACGCAGCGAATCACGGTTAGCAACAACGGCGCGAGAGCACCGATGGCGGCGTAGTTCGGCAGCAGGCCGATCAGTGTGGTCGCCCCGGCCATCATCAAGATGGTCAGCGCCAGCGTGCGTTTGCGCCCAATCCTATCTCCAATTAAGCCGAACACTATGCCACCGACCGGACGAAATGCGAAAGCCACTGCAAACACCGCGAAAGTCTTCAGGAGGCCCGCGGATGGATCGCTGCTCGGAAAAAACTCGCTCGTGAGGATAGTTGCGAGGAAACCATACGCTGCGAAATCGAACCATTCAACAAAGTTACCAATCGAGGCAGCCATGATGACTTTGCGCAGTGTTCTAATATCGACTTCAGGGGACGGTGCCTTAGACATTCGATACTCCCGTAGTTGCTGTGAGCGTGCCGTGAAAGCATCACCCACATGCGTAATCGATCGCGCTTCAAAAAGTGAGGATCGGTAGTGAGTAGAAGGGACCAAAAGTCGGCGTCATAGAACATTCCCGCCATTACGTTGTAACGAGAGCGCCAGGTTTTCAGCGCGCTGATTCGACTTCCGGTATTTTGAGCGAGGCGGAGGGTCGGCCGGGATTCGCAAAAAATCCGCCGTATCCCGCATCTCCAATCTCGACCTAAGCCACTGATTTTAATGCGAAATCGATCGTCGGATCGAGCGGAGGCACGGGTCGCCGGAGATCGGGCAGATAGTCACCGAGCGCGTCGTCCAGGCTGAAGAAGCGCTGATTGCGTAGGCGGGCGATGACCCATCTCTGCGCCAGAAGGAGCGACCACTCCTTTCGGCTTATCGCGGGGTTTTTTACTCCGGGCTGGAATGCGGCCTCGACGGCTAAGGGCGCGGACGAAACCGCGAGCATGGCGCGACGCGCCGGACGCGCGAGCTATCTCGGCGCGCGTGCGGTGGGTTGGCCCGATGGCGGCGCGGTGGCGGTCGCGATCTGGCTTGCCGCGTTGATGCCGCATAGCGGCGGACGCTAGCACGCGCCTTTGGCGCATCAACGAAGCGGAGCCACGTCTTCCACGATGCCCGCCGGCATGCAGATGTGCTTGATCTCGGTGAAGTCGGCGAGCGCGTCGTAACCGTGCAGACGCCCGAGCCCGCTTTGCCGGTAGCCGCCCGTTTCCGCTTCCGCGAACAGCTTGTTGTGATCGTTGATCCACACTGTCCCGTTGCGCAGCGCCCGCGCGGTGCGCAACGCGCGCGCGCCGTCGTGCGTCCACACGCTGGCCGACAGGCCGAAGACCGTATCGTTGGCCTTCTCAAGTGCTTCCTGCTCGCTTTCAAAAACTTCGAGCGTGACGAACAGCCCGAAAGTCTCGTCCTGACAGAAGAACGCCTTCGGATCGCCACGCTCGACGAGCGTCGGCGACAGAAACGCATGGCCGGAGCCCGCGCCGAGCAGCACGACGTGGGCGCAGACGTGCATCCTGCGCCCACGCCGTGCGATCGAACACATGGCGCGCGGCGGCGATGGCGGCATCGGCTTCATCCGCGCCGCCGTCGGCGAACTGGCCGATGGCCTCGCCCGTGGCGGGATCGATGCTGTCGAGCGTAGGCGTGCCGGTCCATTCGCCGGCAATCCAGCGTGATGCGTTCATGCGGAGCGTTCCTTCAAAGAAGGGGATGGTTCGTTACACGAAATATTCGAGGCTTGATGCAGCTCGTTGCCGATGATCGCGATCAGCGCTTCGGCCGCCGCGCTCAACGGCCTTCGCGGATGGCTCACGCAGATGACATGCCGCACGATGCGCGGCGCGAGAATCGGGCACGCGCGCAAGGTGCCATGCCGCGCCGCGCGCTCGACCACGATGCGCGGCAGGATCGTCGCAAAGCGCGTGTTTTCGACGAGCTTGAGGATGGTCGAGAGCACGTCGATTTCGAAGCGCGGCGCGAGCAGCACGTCTTCATGCTGCGCGGCGCTGTCGAGCACGCCGCGCAGGCCGTGGCGCTTGGTCGGCAGCACGAGTTCCAGTTCGGGCAGCTGCGCGAGTTCAATGGCGTGCGGCAGATCGGGGCCGTGCGCGGCGCTGGTTGCGAGCACCATCTCTTCGTCGAGCAGCGCGCGGGAGTCGAGCGACAGACGCGCGCGCGGCTTGTTGATGATCGCGGCATCCAGCTGACCGCCCGCCACCCAGTCGATGAAAGTCGCGCTGTAGCCGTCGGCGACCGTGACTTCGACATCCGGATATTGCGCGTGAAAGCGCGAGAGCGAATCCGCGAGCACGCTCTCTGTGACGGACGCAATCAGCCCGATGCCGACGTGTCCCGTCACGACTTCATCGCGCTGAACGATCTGCTGCCGCGCGTGTGCGAGGTCGCGCATGATCGGCAGAAACAGGCGATACATCAGCCGCCCCGCCGCGGTCGGCGCCATGCCGTGCGCGCCGCGCTCGAAGAGTTGCTGATGCAGTTCGTCCTCGAGCTTCGCGATCTGCATGCTGAGCGCGGGCTGCACGATATTCAGGCGCTTGGCCGCCCGCGTAACCGAGCCGTCCTCGAACAGCGCGATGAAGTACTGAATTTGCTTGAGGTCCATCTCATCCCTTCGTGCATCAGCGATGCTAATAGCCGCCACCTGCATTATCACGTCGAACGGTGCTTGCCTGCCGCTCGCCGTTGCCGCCCACGCCCGCCAGTGCGGGTTGCGGGACGGGTCTATTGATACGTAACTGTAAGAAGGCTGTCATCGGGGCTAACACTGATATAAGAGGCAATGATTCAGCGCATCAGAAAACACTATTAGAAGTTATGGTGCGATATCGCTACGCTTGACCCCATCGCTCGCTGCGGCATCACTTTGCCGGGCACAGCACAGATGGAGACGCTGATGAACATACGCGATGCCGAAAAGAACGGCATTTCCTCATTCTCGTGGGCCCCGGAAGGCTCGGAGGCGGGCTCGCTCTCGCTGCGCGACTGGCTCGCGCATCTCGCGAAGACGGGACGCCTCGCGACCATCGACAAGCCGGTTGCGCTCGAACACGAACTCGCCGCTGTCGCCAAACGCCTCGACGGCACGCAAGCGGCGTTTTTCACGCGCCCCGGCGGCCATGCGGTTCCGGTCGTGAGCGGATTCATGTCGAAGCGGGCGTGGATTGCCGAAGCAATGGGCGTCGATGAAGCCGGTTTGCTCGCACGTTTTTCCGCCGCTGCCGCCGAGCCGCTCGCGTCGAAAGTCATTGCGCGTGAGGACGCGCCGTGCCAGCAAGTGGTGCATACGAGCGGAATCGATCTGCACGCGCTTCTGCCTATTCCCACGCATAGCGAGCATGACAACGGCCCGTACATCACCGCGGGTCTCGTGATTGCGCGCAATCCGCGCACCGGCGTGCAGAACGTGTCGATCAACCGCATTCAGGTGCATGGCCGCGATCGCATGGCGATTCTGCTGCTGCCGCGCCATCTCTACGCGTTCCAGCGCGCCGCCGAGGAAGCGGGCGATGCGCTCGACGTGGCCGTCGCCATTGGCGTCGATCCGCTGACGATGCTCGCTTCGCAAGCGATCACGCCCATCGATAACGACGAACTCGAAATCGCTGGCGCGCTGCACGGCGCGCCGCTGCCGGTCGCGCAATGCGTGACGAGCGGTGTGCAGGTGCCCGCGTTCGCGGAGATCGTCATAGAAGGACGCATTCTGCCGAACGTGCGCGAGCCGGAAGGCCCATTCGGCGAGTTCCCAAAGTACTACAGCGCGAAGGAAGCGCGCGAAGTCATTGAAGTGACGGCGGTGACGCATCGGCGCGACCCGATTTTTCATACGATCGTGCCGGCCGAAATGGAGCATCTGCTGCTCGGCGCGATTCCGCGCGAAGCGACGCTCCTCGCGCACCTTCAGCGCAGCCATCCGGCGGTGAAGGACGTGCATCTGTCGGTAGGCGGTGTGTGCCGCTATCACCTGTGGGTGCAGTTCGACAAGAAACGCGAAGGCGAAGCGAAGAACGTGCTTCTCTGCGCGTTCGGCGCGCATTACGACATCAAGCTGGTCGTCGTCGTGGATACGGACGTGAACGTGCACGATCCCGCAGAAATCGAATGGGCGATTGCGACGCGCTTTCAGGCCGACCGCGATCTCGTCGTCATCGCGGGCGCGCAAGGCTCGCCGCTCGATCCCTCGACGACGGTCGGCCAGCCCGACGACGCCCCCGCGCATCTGCAAGGCATCAGCGCGAAGATGGGACTCGACGCGACGCGCCCGGTCGTCTATCCGGCGCATGTCTTCACACGCGTGCGCATCCCGGGTCAGGACACCGCGGATCTGACCGCGCTCGTCGCCGCCGACAACAGCGCGCTCGACGCCTACCTCGCGCGCGATCATGGCTGAGCGGAAGAAGCGCATCGTCGTGGGCATCTCGGGCGCGAGCGGCGCGGTCATCGGCGTGCGGCTGCTCGCTGCGCTGCGGCGCCTCGGCACGCACGAGACGCATCTGATCGTGTCGGCGTCGGGTGCAGTGACGGCGGCGCAGGAACTCGGCCTCACGCGCGGCGACGTCGACCAACTCGCGGACGTCGTGCATAACGTGCGCGATATCGGCGCGGCCGTGGCGAGCGGTTCGTTCCTCAGCGAAGGCATGGTGATTGCACCGTGTTCGATGAAAACGCTCGCGGGTGTCGCGAACGGCTTCGCGGACAATCTGCTGACCCGCGCCGCCGACGTGATGCTCAAGGAGCGCCGCCGCCTCGTGCTGGTCGCGCGCGAGACGCCGCTCAATCTCGCGCATCTGCGCAACATGACGCTCGCGACCGAAATGGGCGCCATCGTAATGCCGCCGGTGCCGGCGTTCTATGCGCATCCGAAGACCATCGACGATGTCGTCGATCACACGGTCGGGCGCATTCTGGATCTGCTCGGCATCGAGCACGGCGAGATTGCGCGCCGCTGGAGCGGTCTCGCCGATGAATTCGGCAGCCGCGGCGAAGATGACGGAGTGACGCCATGAATCAGCGCGAAACCGGATTTGCCGATATCAACGCGCGCGTGGCCGACAGCGATGCCGCGAAGCCGCAGCGCCACGTCGGCCAGCCGATGCAGCGCTTCGAAGACCCCGCGATTCTCACGGGTCGCGGCCGCTACGGCGACGATATCGCCGTGAAGCCCGGCACGCTGCACGCAGCGATTCTGCGCTCGCCGCACGCGCATGCGGAACTCGTTTCCATCAATACCGAAGCCGCATCGAAGCTGCACGGCGTGCGCGCCGTGCTCACGCGCGACGATCTGCGTCCGTGGTCGCGACCCTTCGTCGTCGGCGTGAAGTCGCCGATGGAGCAGTGGGCGCTCGCGATGGACCGCGTGCGCTACGTCGGCGAGCCGGTGGCGGTGGTGATGGCGGAATCCCGCGCGCTAGCGGAAGACGCGCTCGACCTCATCAAGGTCGACTACGCGATGCTCGATCCGGTCACGTCCATCGAACAATCGGTGCGGGGCGATGCGCCGGTGCTGCACGAGCGGGTCGGCAGCAACGTGATCAGCGACCGGCGTTTCCGCTATGGCGAACCGGAAGCCGCGTTCGAAAACGCGCCGCATCGCGTGAAGCTCGTCGCGCACTATCCGCGCAACACGTGCGCGCCGATCGAATGCGGCGTGGTCATCGCCGAGTATCTGTCGGGCGGCGAAGGCTATGACGTCACATCCAATTTCATGGGACCGTTTTCGCTGCACGCCGTCATGGCGATGGCGCTCAACGTTCCCGCGAACCGTCTGCGTCATAAGGCCCCGCGCGATTCCGGCGGCAGCTTCGGCGTCAAGCAGGCGGTGTTTCCGTATGTCGTGCTGATGTGCCTTGCCTCGCGCAAGGCCGGCGCGCCGGTGAAATGGGTCGAGGACCGGCTCGAACACCTGAGCGCGGCGACTTCCGCGACCGCGCGCCTTTCGACCATCGAAGCGGCCGTTGAAAGCGATGGCCGCATCGTCGCGCTTTCCTACGATCAACTGGAAGATATCGGCGGCTACGTGCGCGCGCCCGAACCCGCGACCTTCTACCGGATGCACGGCTGCCTGACGGGCGCATATGCCATTCCGAATCTCGTCGTGCGCAACCGCGTCGTGCTCACGAACAAGACGCCGACCGGCCTCGTGCGCGGCTTCGGCGGACCGCAGGTCTACTTCGCGCTGGAGCGGCTCATTCAGCGTATCGCCGTCGAACTGAGGCTCGATGTGCTCGATGTGTACCGCCGCAACTTCGTTCCCGCCGATGCCTTTCCGTATCGCGCGACGGCGGGCGCGCTGCTCGACTCCGGCAACTATCAGGAAGCGCTGCGCCGCTCGATGACCGAAGGCGGCTACGACGAACTCGTCGCGCGACGCGACGCGGCGCGCAAAGTTGGGCGTCTTTATGGCATCGGCTTCGCGGCGATCGTGGAGCCGTCGGTATCGAACATGGGATACATCACGACTGTGATGCCGCCCGACGCCCGCAAGAAAGCCGGGCCGAAGAACGGCGCGATCGCCAGCGCGACGGTGAGCGTCGATCTGCTCGGCGGCGTGGTCGTCACCATCGCGTCGACGCCAGCGGGCCAGGGCCACATGACGGTGTGCGCGCAAGTCGTCGCGGATGTGCTCGGGCTCGACCCGAAGGACATCGTCGTGAACGTCGAATTCGATACGCACAAGGACGCGTGGTCCGTCGCGGCGGGCAATTATTCGAGCCGATTCGCGGGCGCGGTGGCCGGCACGGTGCATCTGGCCGCGACCCGCGTGCGCGAAAAGCTCGCGCGCATTCTTGCAAAGCAGTTCGGCTGCGCGCCCGGCGACGTGCGCTTCGAAGGCGCGCGCGTCTTTCCGAACGGTGCCGAAGAGCGCGCGTTGCCGTTCGCGCGCGCCGCAAGCAATGCGCCGCACTGGGCGCCCGCGCTGTTACCGGAAGGCGAGGAGCCGGGTCTGCGCGAGAGCGTCTTCTGGTCGCCGCCGCACATGGACGCGCCCGACGAGCAGGATCGCATCAACACGTCGGCGGCGTATGGCTTCGCGTTCGACATGTGCGGCGTGGAAGTAGACAGCGTGACGGGGCGCGTGCGCATCGACCGTTATGTGACGACGCACGACGCCGGCACGCTACTCAATCCCGCACTCGCCGATGGCCAGATTCGCGGCGCGTTCGTGCAAGGCGTCGGCGCGGCGCTGATGGAAGAGTTCCGCTACGGCGCGGACGGCAGTTTCCAGTCCGGCACGCTCGCCGACTATCTGATGCCGACGACCTGCGAAGTGCCCGACCCGGTGATCGTACATCTGGAGACGCCGTCGCCCTTCACGCCGCTCGGCGCGAAGGGGCTCGGCGAAGGCAACAACATGAGCACGCCGCCGTGCATCGCGAATGCGGTGGCCGATGCCCTCGGCGTCGACGATATCCGCCTGCCGCTCACGCCGCCCAAAGTGATGGCGCTGATCGGCATCGACGATCCCGAACCGTCGCGGCCCGAACTGCGCGAAGCACCGGCTGCGAAGCCCGCGACGCCGGGCGGCAAGGCGTTGACGGCGCGCGGCACGGTCGATTTGCCCGCGACGCCCGAAGCCGTGTTCGGCGTGCTGCTCGACCCGAAGGCGCTCGCGAAGGTTATTCCCGGCTGCCATGCGCTCGACGAGACCGCGCCGAATCAATATCGCGCGGACGTGACGGTGGGCGTCGGCATGATCAAGGCGCGCTTCGAGGCGCGCATCGGCTTGTCGGAGATCGACGCGCCGCACCGGCTGCGGCTCGCGGGCGCGGGCATCTCGCCGCTCGGCAGCGCGCGCGGCAACGGTCTCGTCGAACTGACGCCGCAGGGAACCGGCACGCGCCTCACTTATGACTATGAAGCGCAGGTGTCGGGCAAGGTGGCGGCGGTCGGCGGACGCATGCTCGAAGGCGCGGCGAAGGTCGTGCTCAAGCAATTGTTCGAATCGCTCGGACGGCAGGCGGCGGGCCAGCCCGTCGAGCAGCGCAAGTCGTGGATTGCGCGGATTTTGGCCCGCTTCAGGAGGCACGTATGAAGCCCGCGCCGTTCGATTATCTGCGCGCCATGACGACGCAAGACGCGCTCGACGCCCTCGCGCAAACCGGCGACGACGCGCGCGTGCTGGCGGGCGGTCAATCGCTGATGGCCGTGCTCAACATGCGGCTCGCGCAGCCGCGCGTGCTGGTCGATATCTCGCGCACCGCCGAACTCGACGCCGTGCGCGTGGATGACAAAGCAGGCCATCTCGTCGTGAGCGCGGCGGCGACGCAAGGCAGCGTCGAATGGCGTCCCACGCTGCGCGACGAAGTGCCGATGCTCGCGATGGCGTTCCCGCATATCTCGCATTTTCAGATTCGCAATCGCGGGACGGTGTGCGGCTCCGTCGCGCATGCGGACCCGAGCGCAGAACTGCCGCTCGTGCTGGCCGCGCTCGGCGGCGACGTGATGCTGCGCTCGAAAAAGAAGCGCCGCACGCTCGCCGCGCAGGACTTTTTTCAGGGAATGCTGATGACCGCGCGCGAGCCAAACGAACTCGTGGAAGCCGTGCGCTTTCCGCTCAGGAAGCCCGGCGAACGCTATGCGTTCAGCGAGTTCTCGGCGCGGCACGGCGATTTCGCGATCGTCGCGTGCGCGGCGGTGGTGACGGACGATTCGATCCGTATCGCGGTCGGCGGCGTCGCGGACCGGCCGGTGGCGGAAAGCTGGCCGCGTCTGACAGGCGACGACCTGCGCGGCGCATTGAACGACCTGAGCTGGAAACTGAACGCGCAGGACGACGCGCACATCAGCGCGAAATATCGACGCAATCTCGTCCGGCAACTGGGATGGCGCGTGATCGAGGAGGCTACGTGAGCAGCAACACATCGGACAACATCATGCGGCAAGGGGAGCAGCGGCGCATCACGCTGACGCTCAATGGCCGCGAACGCAGCGGCCATTGCGAGCCGCGCGAACTGCTGTCGGATTTCATCCGCCACCAACTGGGCGCGACCGGCACGCATGTCGGCTGCGAGCATGGCGTGTGCGGCGCATGCACGGTGCACGTGGATGGCGTCGCGGCGCGCTCGTGCCTGATGCTCGCGGTGCAGGCCGATGCGCGGCGCATCGACACAGTCGAAGGTCTTGCGCCCGACCAGACGCTCGGCGATTTGCAGCAGGCGTTCCAGCGCCATCACGCGCTGCAATGTGGCTTCTGCACGGCGGGCATTCTGATGTCATGTGCGGACTATCTGCAGCGCGTGCCGAATCCGACCGAGGATCAGGTGCGCGACATGCTCTCGGGCCATATCTGCCGCTGTACCGGCTATACGCCGATCGTCGCGGCCGTGCTCGATGTGGCAGCGCGTCGTCAGGTCGAGGCGCGCGGCAAGAAGGAGGCCGAACATGCTTGATCTCGGCCGCACGTTTCTGCAAAGCGTCGAGCGCAGCCCGAACGCGCTCGCGCTCGTCGATGGCGACATGCAACTGACCTATGCGCAGTGGCATCGCAAGATTCTGAATGTCGCCGATGCCCTGCGCGAACTCGGGCTGCAACGCGGCGACCGGTTGCTCGTCGTGCTGCAAAACCGCTGGGAAATGGCGACGCTGCACTGGGCGGGGCAATTCTCGGGCATCGTGATCGTGCCGCTCAACTGGCGCGCGAAGCCGGAGGAAGTCGAGTACTGCGTGACGGATGCCGGCGTGAAGGCGATCGTCTACGAACCCGTTTGCGCCGATGCCGTCGTGGAAAGCGCCGCCGCGCAGCACGTGCCGCGCATCGGTCTGGACGACGCCCCCGGCCGCACGATTGCCTTCGACGCGCTGCTCGCGGAACGCACGCGCACCGGCGAGACGACGCACGCCACCGCCGACGATATCTCGCTGATCCTCTACACGTCCGGCACGACCGGCAAGCCGAAGGGTGTCCCGCGCCGTCATCGGCATGAACGCGCGGGCGCGCTCGCGCACGTCGCGCAGAACCTGTACCGGCGCGGCGAACGCACGCTCGGCGTGATGCCGCTTTATCACACGATGGGCGTGCGCTCGCTGCTTTCGATGGCGCTCGTCGATGGCGTCTTCGTCTGCGTGCGTCGCTGGAACGCGAAGCTCGCGCTCGAATCCATCGCGAAGTACGCGCTCACGTGCCTCTATCTCGTGCCGACGCTTTATCACGATCTGCTCGCGGACAGCGCGTTCGCCAGCACCGATACGTCGTCGGTCAGAAAGCTAGGCTTCGCGGGTGCGCCGATGAACGATGGTTTGCTCAAGCGCCTGTCGGCTGCGTTCGAGCCGGAGATCTTCGTCAATCACTACGGTTCGTCCGAGGTCTACACGGTCAGCATCGATCAGGACGCGACGCGCAAGCCGGGCAGCGCCGGGCGCGCGGGCGTGAACACGCGGCTGCGCGTCGTGAAGCTCGACGCCGTGTCGCCCGATGAGATCGCACAGGCCGGCGAGGAAGGCCAGATCATCGCGGACCTGCTCGGCGACGAAGCATTCGAAGGCTACTGGAACCGCCCGGACGCGAACGCGAAGTCGCTGCGCGAGGGCTGGTATTTCACCGGCGACACCGGCTATTTCGACCGCGACGGCGATTTGTACGTGACCGGCCGCGTCGATGACATGATCATCAGCGGCGGCGAAAACATCTCGCCGGTGGATATCGAATCGGTGCTCTCGCTGCATCCGGCCGTCGATGAAGTCGCGGTCGCGGGCGTCAAGGACGAGCGCTGGGGCCAGCGCGTGGTCGCGTTCATCAAGCGCCGCGAATACGTCGATGCCGAGGCGCTCGACGCCTGGTGCCGCCAGTCCGACCTCGTCAACTTCAAGCGCCCGCGCGACTACGTGTTCGTCGACGATATTCCGAAGTCGCCGGTCGGCAAGATTCTGCGCCGCAAGCTCTCGGCGGGCGAATACGCATCCGACGGCAACGTTCACCCTACACAGACCACAAAGGAGTAACCCGATATGAGCGATTTGAACCATCGCGGCCAGACGCTGCTGCAAGGACTCGACGGCTTCTCGGTCGAGATCGACGCCGAACGCGAGCGCGCCGACATCATCCTGCATCGGCCGCCGTTGAATGTCATTTCGATGCACGCGCGCGACCAGTTGCGCACCGTCATCGAGGCGCTGGACGACGACGAGCGCGTGCGCGTGATCGTCGTGCGCGCGACGGGCGAGCACTTTTCGAGCGGCGGTGACATCAAGGGTTTTCTGGAAGCGTCGCCGGAACACGTGTCGAAGCTCGCGTGGAATATCGCGGCGCCCGCCCGTTGCTCAAAGCCGGTGATCGCGGCCAATCGCGGCTTCTGCTTCGGCGTGGGGTTCGAGCTGTCGCTGGCTTGCGATTTCCGCATCGTCACCGAAACGACCTTCTATGCGCTGCCGGAGCAAAAGCTGGGGCAAATTCCGGGCTCGGGCGGCTCGGCTCGTCTTCAGGCGATGGTCGGCATCGGCCGGACGAAGGACATCGTGATGCGCTCGCGCCGCATTCCGGGGAAGCAGGCTTACGAGTGGGGCATTGCGGTGGACTGCGTGGCCGACACGGAACTGGAAACCGCCACCGATGCGCTCGTCGACGAACTGCGCGCGTTCTCACCGCTCGCTCAGCGCACCGCGAAGAAGCTGCTGAACGATTCGGAAGATGCGCCGCTTTCCATTGCTATTGAACTTGAAGGGCATTGCTATAGCCGGCTGCGCACATCGGACGATTTCCGCGAGGGCGTCGAGGCGTTCCATGGCAAGCGCAAGCCGGTGTTTCGCGGAAGTTGATAAGCAGCGTCACAGAAGAACAGGAGACAGAGGATGGAACGCTTCGATTACGTAATCGTGGGCGGCGGCTCTGCGGGATGCGTGTTGGCGCATCGGCTGTCGGCCGTGCCGTCGCTGCGCGTCGCGCTGATCGAAGCAGGCGCCGATACGCCGCCGGGCGCGGTGCCCGCCGCCATCCTCGACAGCTATCCGATGCCCGTCTTCTGTGGCGAGACCTACATCTGGCCGGACCTGAAGGCGAAAGCCACCAAGGACGCCGCGCCGCGCGTCTACGAGCAGGGCCGCGTGATGGGCGGCGGGTCGAGCATCAACGTGCAATCGGCCAATCGCGGCCTGCCGCGCGACTACGACGAGTGGGCTGCGAACGGCGCCGATGGCTGGGCGTGGCGTGACGTGCTGCCGTACTTTCGCAAGCTGGAACGCGACGTCAACTTTCCGGGCGGCGAACTGCACGGCAGCGACGGCCCCGTGCCGATTCGCCGCATCATGCCGAAAGACTGGCCGCCCTTCTGCGATGCGTTCGCCAAGGGCTTGCGCGCGAATGGCGTCGCGCAATTGCAGGATCAGAATGGCGAATTTGGCGACGGCTTTTTCCCCGGCGCGTTCTCGAACATCGACGACAAGCGCGTGTCCACGGCCATCGCCTATCTCGACGAAACCACGCGCAAGCGCCCGAATCTCACGGTGTATTCGAACCTTCGCGTCGAGCACATCGTGATGGAAGGTGCGGCGGCGCGCGGCGTGATCGCGCTGGCGCAAAGCGGCGAGCGCGTGCGTTTCGAGGCGGGCGAAGTCGTGCTGAGCGCGGGCGCGCTGCAGTCGCCTGCGCTGCTGATGCGCGCGGGTATCGGCGATGCCCGCGAACTCGCGGCGCTCGGCATCGCGTGTGCAGTGGATCGGCCGGGCGTCGGGCGCAATCTGCAGGATCATCCGTCGCTCACGTTCTGTCATTTTCTCGAACCGCGCTTTCGCATGCCGCTCGCGCGACGCCGCGCCAGCATGATGGCCGCGCGCATGAGCTCCGGCGTCGCGGGCTGCGACGAGTCGGACCTGTATCTGTCGAGCGCGACACGCGCGGCATGGCACGAGCTGGGCAACCGGCTGGGCCTTTTCTTCCTGTGGTGCAACCGGCCGTACTCGCGCGGCCGCGTGCAGCTCGTATCCGCCGATACCGCCGCCGCTGCGCGCGTCGACCTGAATCTGCTCGACGACGAACGCGATCTGCAACGGCTCGCTACCGGCGTGCGGATGCTCGCGAGCGTGGTCGAGGCGTCGGGGCTCGGACGCGATCCGCGCGACTTTCTTTCCAGCGGCGTTTTCTCCGCGCGTCAAGGCGTTGAGCCAGGTCGGCGAGCGCAACGCGCTTTTGACTTCGATGCTCGGCACGCTGCTCGATACGCCCGCGCCGCTGCGTCGTTTTCTGATCGAACGCTTCTTCACGCGCGGGCTGGACATGGCCGCGCTCCTGGCCGACGACCGCGCGCTTGCCGACTTCATCCGCGCGAACGTGTTCGGCGTGTGGCATGCGAGCGGCACATGCCGCATGGGCGGCGCGCAGGATCGCGACGCCGTCACGGATAGCGAAGGGCGCGTGCACGGCGCGCAGGGACTGCGCGTGGTCGATGCATCGCTGATGCCGAGACTGCCTTCGGCCAACACCAACATACCGACCATCATGATCGCCGAGAAGATCGCCCACGCGATGGTCACACAGCGACGCGCGAGCTTGGCATCGGGCGCATCCAGCGACTCCGCTGCGCCGCCGCTGGCCGCCGCGCACTGACGATTTTTTAACCTCGACAAGAGCACGCCAAAAGACAAACGTGCCTGCGACACGGGGGCGATCGAAAGACGGCCCAGTGACATACAAGGAGATGCAAATGTCCGTAGTAGCGCAAGAAGGTGCCGCCGCGCTTCACGTCAATCAGCGCCAGGTCATGGGCGCAGTCGTGGCCTCGTGCATGGGTTGGGCGCTCGATCTGTTCGACCTGTTCGTGTTGTTGTACGTGGCGCCGGTGGTCGGGCGTCTGTTCTTCCCATCCGAGCACGCGATGCTCTCGCTCGCGGCGGTCTATGCGTCGTTCGCGGTGACGCTGCTGATGCGCCCGCTCGGTTCCGCGCTTTTCGGCTCCTACGCGGACCGTCATGGCCGCAAGGGGGCGATGATCGTCGCGGTCGTTGGCGTTGGCCTCTCGACGGCGGCCTTCGGCATGCTGCCGACGGTCGCGCAGGTGGGCCTCGTCGCGCCGGTCCTGTTTATGCTGCTGCGCCTCGTGCAGGGCGTGTTTGTCGGCGGCGTGGTGGCTTCGACGCATACCATCGGCACGGAATCCGTCGCGCCGAAGTATCGCGGCGCGGTTTCGGGGCTGATCGGCGGCGGTGGCGCGGGCCTTGGCGCACTGCTCGCGTCGCTCACGTATCTCGCGATGTCGTCGCTTTTTCCCGGCGATCTCTTCGACGTCTGGGGCTGGCGCTGCATGTTCTTTACCGGCATCCTGAGTTCGCTGCTCGGCCTCTTCGTATTCAATAGCCTGGAAGAATCGCCGCTCTGGAAGAAGCTCGCCGCCGAGAAGGCCGCCAAGGCCGCCGCGCAGGTCAAGAGCGGGCAGGCGGAAGTGGTGCGCTCGCCGGTTCGCACGCTGTTCTCGCGGGACTATCGCAAGGTGCTGTTCGTGAACCTGCTGCTGACCATCGGTGGCGGCAGCGGCTATTACCTCACGTCGGGCTATCTGCCGACCTTCCTCAAGGTCGTGAGCCACGTGCCGAACGGCGCGGCCGCCGCGATCCTGATGATCTGCAGCGGGCGTGGCGGTGGTCGTCGCCTCCGTTGCGGCGGGGCATCTGAGCACGTTCATCGGGCGCAAGAGCGCGTTCGTGTGGCTCGGCCTCATCCGGCTGGTCGCGCTGCCTGCGCTCTTCGTGCTGCTGCCGACCGCGCAGAACATCACGATGATCGGCGTGTACGCGGTGCTGCTCTCCGCGCTCGGCAGCGCGGGCTATGCGCCGATCCTGATCTTCCTGAACGAGCGCTTTCCGACTGCGATCCGCGCGACCGGGACGGGTCTTTCATGGAATATCGGCTTCGCGATCGGCGGGATGATGCCGACCTTCGTCTCGCTCGTCGCGAAGGATGCGAGCCAGTTGCCGTCGACGCTCGCGATCTTCGTCGGCGCGATCAGCGTGATCTTCCTGATCGGCGCGTTCGTCGTGCCCGAGACGCTCGGCAAGCTCGAAAACGGGGCGGCGCGCAATCCGTCCTGAAGCATGCAAGCATCGGCGGGCGCGCCGAAGAGCGCGCCCGCGCATCGTCCGATAGAAAAAGGAGACGCTCATCATGAAGTATGACGACGACATTCGCGCGCGATCCTACAAGTTTCGCGACGAATATGTGCAGGCGACGCCGTGGTGGTATCGCGGAGAGATGCATCTCGGTTTCACGCTCATTTTCACGACGGCGGTGATCGTCTATTGCGCCGCGCAGCTTCATGCGCCGACGTTCGCGGAATGGCTCGCGGTCGTGCCGCTCTTTCTGTTCGGCAACTGGGCGGAATGGGCCGCGCACCGCTATGTGCTGCATGGCCGCGTACTATCTGATGTACGAAGGGCTGCACACGCTTTCGCATGTGACGGACAGCCCGTTTCTCGACCGCGTGCCGCTCATCAACACAGTCCGGCGCCTGCACGTCACGCATCACGATCCCGAACTTATGGCGACGCAGAACTTCAACCTCACGTTCCCGATCTGCGACACGCTGTTCGGCACGCGCAGCGATGCGTCGCGCAGCGCGCGTGAGCCGATGAGCCCGAGCGGCGGTTGAGTTTTCACTAAGCCCGCGCGCCAGTGGTCACGCGCCGGATCTCCTCGGTGATGATCGCAATGAGCGCCTGCGCGGCCGGCCCGATCGGCCGCTTCGGGTGAGTGACCTGAATGATGTGACGCACGATCGGCGGCGAGTCGATCGTGCGCGCCCGCAGCAGGCCTTCGTCCACCTTCGCCTGCACCACGACGCGCGGCAGGATCGTCGCGATGCTGCTCTGCTCGACGAACTGCACGATGGTGCTGAGCAGATCGATCTCGAACTTCGGCTGAATGACGACGTCGGCGGCCATCAAGGCGGCGTCGAGCGCGCCGCGCAGTCCGTTGCGGCGCGTGGGGAGCACAAATTCGATACCGGACTGCGTGACCAGATGCATCGTCTCCGGCAGATCCGGCCCGTGCGCCGCGCTCGTCACCAGCACCATTTCTTCCACCAGCAGCGGCTCCACGTCGAGCGTGAGCCGCCCGCGCGGCTTGTTGATGATCGCGGCATCGAGTCGGCCCGCTTCGACGGCGTCGATGAGTTGCGCGCTGAAGCCGTCCGCGACGGACACTTCGACTTGCGGAAAAAGGGCGTCGAACCGTGCGAGCGATTCGGGCAGCACGCTTTGCGCCTCCGACGACACCATCCCGAGCGACACGCGTCCCGTCACGATGACATCGCGCCGGCTCAGATGCTCGCGGGCATGTTTGATGTCGCGCATGATCGGCGTGTAGAGGCGGTACATGAGCCGCGCCGCTTCGGTCGGAGCCATGCCATGCGGGCCGCGCGCGAAAAGTGTCTGCCGCACTTCGGCTTCGAGCTTCGAAATCTGCATGCTGAGCGCGGGCTGCGCGATGTTCAGCCGCTTGGCCGCGCGGGTCACGGTGCCCTCCTCGAAGAGAGCGATGAAATACTGGATCTGCTTCAGTTCCATGGGGCGGCGGTCGGGCGGAAGGAATCGGCTGTCGGTTGAACGCAGATATCGTAACGCCGCGCGGGATTTGCGTCGCCCTTAAGACATTGGGCCGCTCGCCGTTAACCCGTCGTTTTTCTGCTGCGGATAACCCGGGGATCATACGGGCGACGGCGACTGCGGCGACGCATAGCTGCCACCAAAGCGGTAGTCGCCAGATAACGCACCCGAGTTCGCAGCCGCCGACGGGGATGTTTGCGTCGCAACCTTGCATTGCAGCGGTGCGTAAGCCAACAGCCTCGGCGTATCGAGCTTGGCGTAGTCTTGATAGCCTCGGATAGGGACGGACGCCGTGAGTATTCTTTGTCGAATCAAGATCGCCGTGACGGCCTGCTCGGTTGCCGCCGGATGCGTGTCGCAGCCCATAGGGCCGGCGGTAGCCGTGAAGCCGGGGCGCGACAAGCCATTCACCGTTTTTCTGCGGGACGATGCGCAGTGCAAACAGTATGCGAGGGAGCAACTGGCGAGCGGTGTCGACACGCGCGCCGCGAGCGACGCCCACGTGCCGCGGGCACAACTGAACGTGCAGCAAAGATACGATCTCGCGTACCTGGAGTGCATGCACGCGAAGGGGAATGATGTGTCGGAGCGTACGGAGCCAACGACGGAGCCTGAATAAGGGACCTTTCGCAGGACGACTACATACAGCTGCCGGACGGCGGCGCCGACAGCGCGGCAGGCGTAGGCACGTAACGTATCGCCGCTCCGCGTGTGCTGTCTCATTCAACCGATAGAAGGCGCTGACACGCGCTTGCGTTTCTGAGGCAGTTACAGATTGCTTTCCGGACATTCGCACCTCGGCAGCCGCGAATGACAGGTTTCGCCGTTTGCAGATGCGAGTTTTCGACTATCGGCATTCGACGCAGCCTCCCCCTTGAAATCAACACCCGCGATCACAAAATCCTGCAGGCCGGACTATCAGATGTCATTGGCCCCCAGCACCACGTATCTCGCGCACCCCGCGGTCAAGGCGCCGGCGCATCGCGCCATCCGCGAATGTAGTCTCCGTCGAACGCGTACTCATCGGCCGCATTCAACCTGGCGAGGTTGTCATCCCCTTCGTTCCGAAACGCCTCGCTCTTCCTACTATTTTCGGGGTAGAGCATCAGCCTCTGCGTCAATTCGACGGCTGATTGATACAAGTCGCTGTGTTCCGCGATCATTTTTCCCGCGAAATTCTGGATGCTTCTTCTCTGGCTTCGGCTTAGCGCTAGGTTGCCCGCCTCGATTTCGGCTCGATTCGCCACCATGAATGACCGGAAAACTTGCTATAGAGGTTGGCAGGCCAGGCGGCCATGAGAGAATTCTTGTTCGTGCACTTGTCCTCATCGCCTCATGAAGATTCTCGAATACACAGGCCTCGACACTTCACGCGTCAAGGCCAGCTACGACAAGGTGTCCGCGGCCATCGCCCGCCACGACTTCCGGGCTGCCCAAGTCAAGAAGCTCGCCAATCTGAGCCACGGCAAGTTCTACCGGGCGAAGCTGGATGACGCCGACCGGCTGTTGTTCTCGCTGGTGGGCCACGGGGATGAAGTCTGCGCACTGATGCTGGAAGTGATCGCCAATCACGCCTACGATAAGTCACGTTTCCTGCGCGGCGCGGCGATTGACGAGAGCAAAATTCCCGACATCAGCGCTGATGACGCCATCAGGGAGGCGCAAGCTCTACGCTACCTTCATCCCGAGCGTACCGGCATTCACCTGCTCGACAAACCGATCTCGTTTGATGACACGCAGGAGACCATTTACCGACAGCCACCTCCCTTGGTTGTCGTCGGCAGTGCTGGCAGCGGCAAGACCGCACTGACGCTTGAAAAGCTCAAGCATGCCGAAGGTGAGGTCCTCTACGTCACTCACTCCGCCTTCCTGGCGCAGAGCGCCCGCGACCTTTATTACGCCAACGGTTTCGAGCATGGCGCTCAGGATGCCGTATTTCTGTCCTACCGGGAGTTTGTCGAGTCGATCCGCGTTCCGGCAGGACGCGAGGCTAGCTGGCGCGACTTTGCGGGCTGGTACTCGCGTATACGGCAGAACTTCAAGGATGTCGATGCCCACCAGGCTTTCGAGGAGATTCGCGGCGTGATTGCCGCCGGGTCGGGCGGTGTCCTGTCGCGCGACGAGTATCAAGCACTGGGGGTGCGTCAATCGATCTTTCCCGTAGAACGGCGCGACCAACTCTACAATCTGTTTGAGAAGTATCGCGCCTGGCTGGTCGAGGCAAAGCTCTACGACCTGAATCTGGTCGCCCAGGACTGGCAAGCGCTGGCTGCGCCGCGCTACGACTTCGTGGTTATTGACGAGGTGCAGGACATCACCACCGTGCAACTCGCGCTCGTGCTGAAAACCATCAAGAAGCCTGGCCATTTCATGCTCTGCGGGGATTCCAACCAGATTGTCCATCCCAATTTCTTTTCCTGGAGCCAAGTCAAGAGCCTGTTCTGGAAGGACCCGAAACTGGCCGAGCGGCAGGAATTACGCGTGCTAATGGCCAACTTTCGCAACGGCCTGGAGGCCACTCGCGTCGCCAATCAGTTGCTCAAGATCAAGCAGCGGCGCTTCGGCTCCATCGACCGGGAGAGCAACTTCCTGGTCCAGGCCGTCGGCGGCGAGACCGGCCAGGTTACGCTGATACCCGACAAGGACGCCACCAAGCGCGAACTGGACCAGAAGATTCGCCAATCCGCCCAGTTCGCCGTCCTGGTAATGCGCGATGAGGACAAGGCCGACGCCCGCAAGCACTTTGCCACGCCGCTGTTGTTCTCGATCCACGAAGCCAAGGGTCTCGAATACGAGAACATCGTGCTCTACCGTTTCATCTCGGATCACCGGGGCGAGTTCAACGACATTGTCGAGGGCATCGCCAAGACCGATCTGGCGGTCGAGACACTGGATTACAAACGCGCTAAAGACAAGAGTGACAAGTCGCTCGAAGTCTATAAATTCTTCGTCAATGCCCTGTATGTAGCGCTGACCCGCGCCATCAAGAACATCTACATGATCGAGTCGGACACAGGGCATGATCTGTTCGGGTTGCTGGATCTGATCGTCGGCCAGACCAGGATCGAGGCCCGGCAATCCACGCTCGAAGACTGGCAGAAGGAAGCACGCAAACTTGAACTGCAGGGCAAGCAGGAGCAGGCGGAGGCCATCCGCCGCACCATCTTGAAGCAGGTCCCGGTGCCGTGGCCGGTGTTCGATGAGGCCAAGGTCAGGGAACTGCTGATCAAGGTCTTCCGCGAGCAGTCTCCGGGCAACAAGGGCAAGCAGCAACTCTTTGACTATGCCACCTGCTTCGATGAACCGCAGCTCGCCGAGTGGCTGGCAGTCGAGGCGAAATTCGAGCAGGCACGAACCTTTGATCAGCAGCGCGCGGTTTTCGCCCGCAAGAGCTACGTCCCTTTCTTCGCCAACCGCTTCAAGGACATCCTCAGGCAGTGTGACCAGCATGGCGTCGATCATCGTCTGCCAATGAACCAGACGCCGCTGATGGCCGCAGCTGCTGCAGGAAATGTGGCGCTGGTGGAAGCCCTGCTGGAGCGCGGTGCCGACCGCGATGCCGTCGATCACTATGGTCACAATGCCCTGCACTGGGCTTTGCGTCAGGCATTTGGCGATGCAAAGTTTGCTGCTGGCCCGCTGGCGGCAATCTATGAATGCCTGGCTCCGCCCTGCATTGATGTCAGAGCGGGCGATCGTTTGGTCCGCATCGACCGGCATCTGTCTGAATACTTTCTGTTCCAGACCCTGTGGGTATTGTTCAAGGCACGATTCAGCAAGATACGAGGCAATACAGACAGCGCGTTCCAGACCCAAATCATCCTCGATGCCTGGCAACACTTACCCGCTAACATCGCGCGGCCTGAGCGCAACAAGCGCCAGCATCTTTCTGGCGTGCTGGCGAGGAACGAAATCGACAGAGACTATGCCTACAATAGATCCCTGTTCCTGCGCGTATCCACCGGGCGGTACCAGTTCAATCCCAAACTCGCTGTGCGTCGCCGCCAGGGCGAAGAAGAAAACTGGGTCCCGATCTACACGGCACTCAACCTCCCGTTGATTAGCGAGTTTGCCTACAACGACGGCTGGATCAGCACCTGGGACAATATCGACAAGCTTGTGGTCCTTGCTGGACTACCTGAACGAACCACACCCATCGCGGCTGAACGCTTCGCCGAACGGCAAGCGGCCCAAATGAGGGAGCTGGACGAACGCAGAGCCAATCAACTTGCTGCCAAAGCACGCATTCGTGCAGCCGCCGAAGCCACCCAGAACAGAGCGCCACGATGGGGAACAAAGGAAGCTAAACGGCTTGAAATCGAACGTGTGAAACAAGAAATCGAAAGACGAAAGAAGGGTTGACTTGCCGATATTTCTTTTGGGGCGGCTTTCGGCCCATCAACTGTCGTTCGCTCAGCGATCCGGGCGGACATTCGAAGATCCGCTTCGCTCAGTTAAGGGACGTTTCGTCCAACATTTGGTTGGACCCATCATCGGCCATAGCGGTCGGTTGCCGATCGGGCAGCGTGCGGCGGCAGCAGGTCGCTTTATTCCCCCGATCCGCTATCGCCGATCACGGGAATAGTGAACTGAAAAGTCGCGCCGTATCCGGCATTGTTCTCTGCCCAAACCCGCCCACCATGGGCATCGATAATCGAACGGCAAATAGAAAGCCCCACACCCATACCTTCGGGCTTCGTAGTGAAGAACGGTTCGAATAGCCGATCGGCGTGCCGCAGGTCAATTCCTGTCCCGGAATCTTGCACCGAGACGATCACATAGCCGTCGTCGCTGCGCCACGACTTGATCGTCAGTTCGCGCGGCCGGTCTTCGATCGTGCTCATTGCCTGGATACCGTTTGTAATCAGATTCGTGATGACTTGTGCCAGTTGGATCCGATCGCCAAGCACCGCCGGCAGTCCCGGAACAAGCATCGTCCGCAACGTGATGTTGTACTTCAAGACCTCGCGCTGGAGCAGTACCATGACGTCACTGATCAGCTCGTTGATTTCCAGTCGCGTCATCTCAGGGGCAATCCGCTTGGCGAGCATGCGGACGCGCCTGACGATCTCGGTCGCGCGTTGTACATCAGTAAGTATGCGTTGCACGGAGGCTCGCACTTTTTCAAGGTCGGGTACGTCCCGGTCAATCCATCGCAGGCACGCGGCACCATGGGTGGCGACCGCTGCGAGAGGCTGGGCGATTTCGTGGGCCACCGACGCGCCCAATTCGCCGATCGACGTCAAACGAGACACCTGTTGCAGCGCCTCTTCGACCCGCTTGCGCTCGGTGATGTCGGTGCCCGTTTCGAGGGTCGCGATCGGTCGCCCCTGTTCGTCTCGCACCAGGGCCCAACGGCTGGCCACTGCGGCTTCCGACCCGTCGCGCCGGGTATTGACGATCTCGCCTTCCCAACGGCCCGTTTCAATCAAAGTTTTTTTGATGTCCTCGAGTGCTGCAGGAAAACGCGTGTGAAGCAGACGGTCGGCAACGTGGCCGAGCGCCTCGTGTTTCTTCCACCCATAAAGCGCTTCCGCGCCGCTGTTCCAGTAGGTAATTACATCGTTCATATCGAGAGCTACCACGCTGTCGTGGGTAAGGTCGAGAAGCTGTGCCTGCTCACGATGGACCGCTGCCAGTTGGCGAGTCCTATGCACGAGAAAGGTGACGACGAACGATGTCACAAAAAAGGCGGTCAACACTACGATGTCCTGCTGGGCATCTACCCGGAAGGTAAATAGTGGCTGTGTAAAGAAAAAGTTGAGGCAACCAACAGCGATCACCGAGATAGCTACCGATGAAACGAGGCTGCCCATCAGTGACACCAGCAAGACCTCGATCAGGTAGACGAACCCAACTACCGCGACGCCGGCTCCCAGGCGAAAGCATACCCAGGTCGCGATCGCTATGCTGATAGCGCCGGCGAACAGGATCGCGGCAACGGAGCGCGATTGAACGATCCCGTTGGTCGTTCTGGTTGCGTGCATCCCCCGCCAGCCATCGTTCGCAAGGAGATTCTTCATTCGGTTTTTCCCCTTTGAACGGCAAGTCGAAGCGCTGACTCGCCCTCTCGGTCAAGGGACACGGCAAACCATGTGCTCGTCGGACGCGGTACTCGCAAAGTCTGGGAAGCGCATGAACAAGGTTCCCGGCCCCACGATGTGCAGCAGACAGGCATGAAGTTCGAGCGAAGTCAGGGGAGCGGTCCGCTCGCCGGCGGACAGCCCTGATGATAGATCAGGATTGACAGGACGGTCCTCCCCAATGAAAGTAGGGCTAGGGTGAACGCCGAGGTGTTGCCAAGCGCCAGCACAGGCCAGAATGTCCGGGCGACGTCGTCAATTGCGAACGCATACTTTTCTACAATCCATTATTGGGGCGCCCTTTCGAATGGGAGTTCCATCGAGGCAAGGAAGTCGTCAGCATTCCGGTTTCCGGTCGGCTGCTTGTGTCGGATGTTGGCACGATGCTCAACGCTTGCGTAGCGGGCGCAGGAATCGCCCAGGTCATGTCGATCGGGACAGATTCTGCTTGCACAGCGAGACCTTGTCGATCTGTTTCCGGACTGGTCGTCGTGGCTAACCCGGGCTTGGCGCGACCGGCGGACGGGTCGAGTGTTCCGGCTGTCCTTCGCGGAGGGCATGATCGGATTGCTTCGTGGGATGTCACAGGCCTGAAGGGAAAATCGCGCATATCGATCAAGCCGGTTGCTTACCTGTCGTCGTTGATCATGGTCCGCGATACGGTCCGTCTCGGCGTGGGTGCCGCGAGCCTGCCGCTGTCGCTTGTGAGCCATGACATCGCAGCCGGCAGGCTCACGCATTGGGGTGATCTGGATGGCCCTGACATCGCACTATGGGCGCTTTATCCTTCGCGGCGCTTGCTAAGCCCTCGCGTTTCCGCCTTTCTCGATCACATTAAGGAAGCATTCCCCCTGGGAAAACGCGAGGAATTGGCTGGATTTATAGGATCGGAACCGTGAGACCGGTGCGGACCACAGGTCTCTCTTACGTTGAGTGCTAACGGCTGCGCGCCACCGCGTATGACCATCTCGTGTCAGCCGGAAAGAACGCATCTCGCGGCACCCGGTCCCTTCCCGACGCTTGGCACGTCTGTCAGGACCATCAGTACTCGGGGCGCAGTTCGACCAATAGGTAATTGCCGTCCGAACGCCTCTGCAAGCAGAATTACGACGCCGGTTACCGACCTCGTACGGGTTCAGCGCCTGTAGCCGTATGAACCATGCAACGTTCGCGTGTTAGTCTCCGATAACGACATGGAGCCTTTCATGCAACGAATGATCACCTATCGTGGCTTCGAGATTCACGTCGAGTTGACTCCGGCTGCGGAGGACACGTTCAACGTGACTGTCCAGATCAAAGGCGGTACCAACCTCGAAGTGCTCGGCGCGCGGGGGGGCCGGATCGCGCTGCGCAACGGCCCTTTTACTGAACGATGGGCCTACCTGGTTGGGGAAGTCGCCGGTCAAGCCGCAATCGACCTGCTGCTTGGCCCGACTGGCTGATTCCATTCCTGTTTCGCCGCCTCGACACACTCACTCGTCCCGCCGAGTACGGTCACTAGCTGCGTTCGACGTCGCACGCACGACGGTCGTCGCCGTTGAGAGCATTGGCGTCAGGCCCAATCTCTCACCGGGAGACGGCGTTCATTTCATTTCAACAGACCATAGGGCCGCTCAGGCCAGGTAGCGGCGATTGTTTTTGAATGCGAGCGTGACGCCCGGCGTCGTGGGATCATCTGTTGTGGCTGTCTCGGGCCGCACGCCTTTGAGTTGTCAGCCCCAACCTCCGGGATCAGACGAACAGGATAAATATATGAAGCTTCGCGTCGGATACGAACTGTCGTACGAGTGCTCACAACCGACGCCGATGATGCTGATGCTGAACACGCACTTTTCGCATGCAAAGGATATTGTCGAGGCAGATCTGCTCGTTACCGATCCGCCGGTGGCGACGAGGCAGTACCGCGACTTGTTCGGCAACCTGTGCACGCGGATAGTCGCGCCCGCCGGGCGTGTTGGCTTGAGCACGACCGCGCTTCTGAATGTGCCAAATGCGATGGAAACGCGTCCGAAAGACGGTTGGGGCCATCCAGTCGAGCAGTTGCCCGACGATACGCTCGTTTTCCTATTGGGTAGCCGCTATTGTGAAACCGATTTGATGGTCGACGTCGCGTGGAAGGTTTTTGGACAGTGCGCGCCGGGCCGCGAGACTGTTCTCGCAATCTGCGACTTCGTGCACCGGCATATCGCATTTGATTACCTGCACGCGCGGCCGACCAAAACCGCAGCGGACGTTTACCGCGAACGAAGGGGCGTCTGCCGGGACTTCGCCCATCTGGGCATCACGCTATGCCGCGCCATGAATATTCCGGCTCGCTACTGCACCGGTTATATCAGCGATGTCGGTTTGCCCCCCGTCGCTGCGCCGATGGATTTCGCGGCGTGGTTTGAGGCCTACGTAGGGGGTAGCTGGCAAACCTTCGATCCGCGTAACAACGCACCGCGCATCGGGCGCGTTTTGATGGCATACGGTCGGGACGCCGCCGATGTTGCGATAAGCAATGCGTTTGGGGCCGCCGTGCTAACGCACTTCAAGGTGCATTGCGATCAGGAATAACCGCGCACAATTGGCCATTGCTGAGCCGACGGGGAATTTTTGGATCCGCTCCCGGTAACGTGAGCATTTGGACCGCGCTGGCCTAATTGATTGCGCGCCTGAGCGTCACCGCGTCGTTCACCCGTTCCACGCGTCAGTCGTTCGGTGGGCTATGGGCGACCGGATGCGCGGCGGAGTATGTCCGGCAAAGTTACTCGGCGAATGAGCGCTGTGCTCCTGGACGGAGACCACATCGGCGCGTTCTATCTGGGCCTCGACACCACCGAGCCCTCTTGGGGCCCGCTGCTCGTCAAAGGGAATATCAAACAGTTCGATGACCCGCGTACCTACGTGCGGTTCTCCAGCGTCATGGAGTTCATGGACGGCTTCCCAGGATGCCGGGAATCGATGCAGGCGCATCTCGTCGCCCTGTTCGAAGCCGCAAAATGATCGCACTTTCGTAACCTCCCCGCCGGGCCCCACGGGGTGCTCCACTATCCTCCGTACGAGGCGATGTATCGCTGACAAAAGCGTGTGAAGCGAGCAAGCGGAAAGCTTTGAACCTGAAAAACATCACCTTGAGCGACGCGGCGCCCATCGCAAGCCAGATGAAGTCGTGTGTTTCACCATGACAGAAGCAATTGTCCGCCGTTGGCGACGCATCGCTTAGGATTGGAGGGCGACGGAAAAATTCTGCCCTTGCCACGTCTGACTCGAGGTCCAGAAAAAGGTGAATGCAAGCGATGAACCGGCCTGGGCTGCTTGCGTGACCAGATCGACGTAGTAGATGCCGAGCGCCGTTGCGGTGGCTTCGCTGTCCTCCGACGTGGCCCAGTCGTCGATCGTCCAGCGCAGGCGGAAAGGCGCAGCCAAAGGGATCCGAATTGTCGTGGCGGCCGGAATCGACGGCAGCGGGCGGTTGAAGTTCCAGATTTCGATATTGCTGCGAGCGCGCGGCGCCTGGCCGGGCTGAGACTGATAACGATCGGCGACGACTTTCAGGTGGTTAAAGACCTGACCGTCCGAAGCGGAGCGAACGAGCTTGATGTATTCGGCGTGGGCCCACGCGAGCGGCATGGCAGAGCCAGTCGGCCCGCCAGTGACGAAGGGCGGGTCTGCCAGATCGGGCAGATCCCACACTTGCTCGGGAAGCAGACCGCGCGTTCCGGCGAACGCCTCGAGAGCGCGGATGTAGGATGTGGCGTCGCCACCAGCGGCCAATTCGTAATGACCGCGTTCGCCAGTGAGCAGCGGCCACGGTCGACCAACGCCGAAGGTAGCGCCGTCGTACCAGTCCTCGCCGAGATTGCCTTGACCATAACCGTCGTGGTTGTATCGGTAAAAGGCAGGCCCCTGCGGCAGAATTTTTCTGATTACTGCATCGACTACCTTGACCGAGTTGACGATGATCGGATCGTTCGCGGCGCGAATGCCATAGCGCACCAGTTCGAGAAAACCCGCGTCCACGATGGTGTTTGCGTTGTAGTCTTTCTTCCAGACGGTTACTTGGGCGGTATCTGGATTTTCTGGAAAATTGAAGACGCCATTGACGTGCGTCGGCAAGATTCGAATGTAGTGCTGCGTCACGCCCGGAACCGGTGAGCCTTCCGCAGCGACGCACCATGTCTCTAGATGCGATTCCAGAAAATCCGCGTATTCGAGCAGGAACTGGGCGGTGCTGGCGTCCGCCCATTTAGTAGCCGCACAGACTAGCGCCGCGATGTTCGATGCCAGTGTCGAAGGGGAGTATCCTTCGAGTTCTTCCCATCGTTCCTGCTGAGTCATGGGGCCGTTTTTGATCAATGCGCCTGCTGCGGCCAGCACCATGCCGGTGGGATCGAACTGACGCAGCAGACCGGCTTCGCTCAAGTGATAGGCCAGAATGATTGGAAAGGAATATTCGTCGAGCTGCGAGGCATTGTCCCGCCAAGGCTCGCCGTCAATGAAAAACTTTTGCGGAAAGCTACCATCCGCCAATTGCGACGCAGCGAGAAACATCAGCCCGCGTAGGGGCGCATCCTGCGCGCCCGCGGCCAGCAGCGCGAGTGCGCTTTGGCACATGTCACGCGGCCAGACCATGTGGTAGCCGGCAGCGAGGTCCCGCATCGTCTGTCCCCACGGGATGCTCAATGAAGCCACCAGTGCGCCGTCGGCCGTCTTGTCCTCATGCGCGAGCAACACGTTGCGGCTCATGTTGAAAAGCGTATTGCCATCGCCCGTAATGTTCGCCTTGGGCTCGAACGGGTCGCGAACAGCGTCGTTCCAGCCCTGGATGAACGCTTGCTTGTGGCTGTATGGGTCGGCGGGTCCGTCGAAGGGGTAGGCCAGCGCCTCGGATACGGCGGTCAGCGCCTTGTTGGGCGTGCTCTGCGTAATCGGAGTCGGTTCGTCGACGCAAAACGCCAGTGCCAGAACGAATTGATTCTGCCCTGCGCGGTTGATCTCTGCCGTCACGGCGACGTATCCGTCCTTTGCTGCGTCGTAGTTCCAGGCCGGCAAGCGCTTGTTTGCGATGATGTCGGTCCAGCCATCGTTCACTCCCACGAAGCCGCAACCCGTCGTGCCGAAGCCGCAGTCGGCGCCCAGCGCGAGCCAGTAATGGTCACGCGTCGCGACCAGGCGATCGCCATTTGCGGTGCTGACGCGATGCGCGGTGTTGCCAGCGCCGTATCCCGCCATGTGAGGCGTCAACAAGGCATAGACGTGCAGTTTGTTAAGGAAATCCTGGTCCCCCTGCAGGGTCGTGCGAACCAGCACGCAGGCCGAACCCTTCTCGGCGATCACGTCCTGCACGACGGTGTAGGGTTGCCCTTTCGCCTGGGATGTGAGCCGGCAGGATAAGGCGGGCGGCTCCGGCCATTCGCATCGATGGTCGAAGTCCTTCTGCGCGTCGTGATAGAAGGTCGACCCGTCGGTACGGAAATTTTCAAGCTAGTTGTCGCCTCAACGAATAAATTTCAGGCGGCCTTTCGCTCCAGATTGCGGCGTTGTTGATGGATGCCCTGGTCATCGATGCGATCAGGGTTCAGATGCACAGCATCGACGCGCTGCCAGTTGCGCGTGCGGCCCTTCCATCGAAGCGGATTGCGCTGCCGAGCACTCGCGTAAAGCGCCGTGCGTCGTTCCAGAATATCCTGATCGAGGTTGGCATGACGCTGCGCGGGCGTCACAAACCGGATTGCGCTGTGACGATGCTCATCGTTGTACCAGCGCACCAGTGCGCCGACCCAGGTACGTGCGGCCAGCAGGGTATCGAACGCTTTGAGCGGGTAAGCGGGCCGGTACTTCAGGGTCTTGAACAGCGACTCGGAATAAGGGTTGTCGTTGCTCACGCCCGGGCGACTCAACGACGGCATGACGCCCAGCGCCTGGAGGGTGGCGAGCATCGTCGCGCCTTTCATCGGGCCGCCGTTATCCGAATGCAGAATCACCTGGTTGGGCCGTATCGCTTCGCGCGCGCAGAGGTCCCTGAGGACTTCGCTGGCCAGTACGCTGCTTTCCTCGGCATAGACCTGCCAGCCGACGATCTTGCGACTGAAGACATCCAGAAACAGGTAGAGATAAAAATACTGTCCACGGATCGTCGTCGGCAAATACGTGATGTCCCAGGAATACAGCTGGTTCGGCGCGTCGGCGCAAACTGAACGGGGTTTGCTGCGAGCGTGGGCCGGCCGTTCGCTGCGCCGGTGGGCGAGTTGCTTCTCGGCCTTCAGTACCCGGTAGAACGTCGATTCGGAGGCAATATAGCGTTGCTGGTCTGCCAGTCGCGGCACGATCTGGCTTGGCGGCAGATGACCGAATTCGGCCGAGTTCGCGACTGCCAGAAGCTCGGCGCGTTCCTCGGCAGAGAGCTTGTGGCGCGGCTCGTGGTGCCGTAACGAGCGCCCGTCCATCGCGTCAGGCTCGCCCCGCTGCCAGCGCTGAACTGTGCGCGCGCTGAGCCCCAGAATCTCGCACGCGTGCGCCTGCCGAGCCCCGGCCAGGGTCGCCTCGTTGATGAGGCCGATCAATGCCTTGCGCTCTTCAGGGGCCGTCATTCGGCCTCGTCCCCGAGGAGCGCGCGGTACTTTTTTTGCAGCACCAGTAGCGCCGCAGCTTCGGCCAGCGCCTGCTCCTTGCGCTTCAGTTCGCGCCGCAGTTGAACATTGGCCTGCTTCAGATCCCGTACTTCCTGGGCGCTCTCACGTCGGCTACCGGCTGCGCCAACGGCGCAAAAATCCGCTCGCCACTGCGCGAGATGATGCAAAAACAGGCCGCGCTCCCGACACCAGCCGTTCAATGCTTCGTCCGCCAGGCCGTGGCTCTCCTGCAAGGCAATCAGGCGTTCTTCCAGCGACCAGTCTTCCGGACGCCTTGTGTGCCCAGAACTCGAGCTCCGGTTCGCGGCGGCGGTGCCTCTCATCCAATTCCTTAATGTCAGTACGTTCACGTTCAATTCGTCAGCCACGGCGCCAACCGTTCGGCTCCCGCGCTGCAGAACCTTCGACAGCGCCTGCTCCTTGAACTCAACAGAATACGTTTGTTTCGTCTTCAACTTGTACCTCTGACTCTTCTTGATAAGAAAGTTCAGAGGCGACAACTACTATGACGCCGGGGGGGTAATGATCAGCTGGAAGTCTCGTACCTGAGGGGTGTCGACATCCGGGAAGTAGATTTCCGTGAGGATGCCGCCTGCTGTCGTGTACCAGACCTGGCTCGACAGCGAGTACGCCGTGCCGACGGCGTCTTTGTCCGCGCGGCTCCAGTTCAGCGGATTGCCAGGTGCGCCCGGAGCCGGATTCGATTCAAGCAGATTTGCCATCGCATCTCACTCCATATCTTTGCTTAGATCGATCAGAAATCCACGTGATGAGCAGAAGAGCGGGCATGCTACGCATTGTAGCTATCGAGGATAGCGCTTTTGACGTGCATAGAGAGGCACACGTGGGGCCGCTCAATCAGCGACACTTCGGAGGGACGCGTGCCGGGCGCGCCCTCCATCACAAGCATGTAGAAGTCGTTTCTAAGTGCGGCGTGTGATCGTGATTGCGCCGGCTACGGATCCGCCGCGTCGTTCAGCGGCCTGGGGGGAGTCGGGGCATCGGCCACGAGGGGGGAGCTAAGCTCGATTCTGGTGTACGGGGAGTTGAGGCGGGAGATTGAAGGCGGTGGAGGTTTTAGCTGAGAATCTGATTGTCGAAGTCGGAACCCAGCAAACAACAAACCATCCACCATGAAGAAGTTTACGGAAAAAGCGGTTGTAGGTCTATCGGAAGTCGGTCTGGGACTGGACGAGTTGGTGCGCCATGGAGCGCGGCAGGTGATCCAGCAGGCGATCGAAGCGGAGCTCGCGGCGCTGCTGGAGCGGTTCGAGAACGTCAAGACCCTGCATGGGCAGCGCGCCGTGGTGCGCAACGGCTATTTGCCGGAGCGCGAGGTGTTGACGGCGGCCGGCCCGATTGCCGTGAAGGTGCCGAAGGTTCGCGATCGGTCAGGATCAGGTGTGAAGTTCAATTCGTCGATTGTGCCGCCGTATGTGAGGAAGTCGCCGCGCGTGAGCGCCGCGCTGCCGTGGCTTTATCTGAAAGGCATCTCCACGGGCGACATGAGCGAGGCACTGAGCGTGTTGCTCGGTGACGACGCCAAAGGCCTGTCGGCCAATGTGGTGAGCCGTCTGAAGGCGCAGTGGGCCGACGAACATGCCAGCTGGAGCCGACGCGATCTGTCGAAATCGCGCTACGTGTATTGGTGGGTCGACGGCATTCACACCGGGCTGCGCAGCGAGAACTCGGACGGTCAATGTCTGCTGGTGATCATCGGCGTGAGGCCGGATGGACGCAAGGAGCGTGTGGCGATCGGTGACGGGTATCGCGAGTCGAAGGCGTCATGGCAGGAGTTGCTGCTCGACCTGAAATCGAGAGGCCTGCAGGCTGGGCCGCTGCTTGCCGTCGGCGATGGCGCGATGGGCTTCTGGGCCGCACTGGAGGAAGTGTTTCCTGCAACGCGCGGCCAGCGCTGCTGGTTCCACAAGATGGGCAACGTTCTGAACGCGCTGCCGAAGTCGCAGCAAGGCAGAGCTAAAGCAGATCTGCAGGCGATCTGGATGGCCGCCACGCGCGCCGACGCGTATGCCGCGTTTGATCGTTTCGTGACGGTCTACGCGGCGAAATATCCGAAGGCAACGGAAACGTTGAAGAAGGACCGGGAAAGCCTGCTGGCGTTTTACGACTTCCCGGCTGAGCACTGGCAGCATTTGCGGACCACGAATGCGATTGAGTCGACGTTCGCGACGGTGCGACACCGTACGACGCGCACGCGCAACTGTGTGTCGCGACCAACCTTCCTTGGTCTGGCATTCAAGCTGATCGAGGAAGCCGAGAAAACCTGGCGCCGCGTCAACGGGCCCGAAAAGATCAAGCTGTTGCTGGAAGGCATCGCCTTCAGGGATGGCGAACCGGTGAAAGACGATCAACCGGTTCAGCAGAAACTCGCCGCCTGAAGTCCCTGCTCATCAAGTTGCCTATACACCAGTCTTGACGCTAGCTCCCCGAGGGGGACGCGAAGCTGTAAACTTCGCCTAATAAGCGTCTACGGCGAATAAGCCTCTACGGCGGACGACAGCAGGGTGGAATAAAGAGGGAACTGGCGAAGTCGCGTACTTCCGGGTTCGGCCAAGAGGCGTCATTCGACCCGACCGGTAACCGGCCACATAGCAGTGGCATCCGCCCCGCTAAGCGGCCACTCAACCGCCGGAGACGCACCTTGCTTTCTCTGCATACCGGCACCGTGTTTGACGCGACTTAGGACAACGGCGTCATGGGTTAGGTCGTCCCGCAACAACTTCGCGGATGTATCGCATCTGCGGCGGGAGAGGGTAGCGGTTGTCGCCCCCTGGCAATTGTTCCCGCGTTTTCTTTCGCGGGAACATTCGATCTCGAACTGCCGCGACCGACTCAGAAGCTTGCGCCGTCAGACCTGTACTGACCGTCGTAAGGGCCGGCCGGCAAGCCCTGTCCGGCTTTGTTGACCGAGATCGCGTTTGCCTGCTGAGCCAAAGGAACGTTTGTTACCTGCGTTCGCGGCTTGCGGCGAGTAGACCATGGTTTGTCTGTGGGTCCACAGAGTTTCTGCGGTGGTGCCACTCTTCAGCGCATAGCTGAGTTCGCCTGTTGTTGACGGCGGCGTAAATCCGCACATAAATGGCGGCACAAGGTTCACCAGGACCGTCAACAATGAAGCGCCGTTGACGGCCTCGGTCGGGGTGGCCGGTCCCAATCAGAATGGATCGCCGATGTCGTTGAGATTGGGATCCTCGGGAGGGGAATGCTGTTCGTGCAGCAGGTCATGCAGGGCGAGGTCATAGTGCATGCAGATCCGGGCACGCAGATCCCCGATGAGTTCGACGACGGCGAGCGCCTGTTCCGGCGACCAGTTGTCCGGTATCAGGAAGTCGAGCCCACGGGTGATGCCCGAAGGCAGGTGTGCCAGGCGCTTCATGATTTCTTCTCCGCACGCGCGCTACTGCGTCTGCTGGCGCGTTGCTCGGCCCTCTCGCGCGCTTCCTTGACCCGGTAGGACTCGCCCTCGATGGCAATGACTTCGGCGCGATGGACCAGCCGGTCAACGAGCGAGACGACACAGGCGGCGTTCGGGAACACCTCGTGCCATTCGGAGAACGGTCTGTTGGTTGTGACCACGGTACTTGCCGATCCGTACCTGCGGCTGACCAGTTCGAACAGCAGATCGGCGTGGCGGTTTGAGTACGAGAGGTAACCGACCTCATCAATCACCAGGACGTCAGGGGATGCATAGCGGCGCAGGCGTCGACGCAGCGCCGAATCGCTGTCCAGTGCGGCCAGTTCGCCGAGCATCTGACCGGCGGTAGTGAACAGCGCGGTGTGACCGTGCACGAGCGCCTGATAGGCGAGATTGAGCGCGAGGGTTGACTTGCCGACACCATTCGGGCCGATCAACACGACGTTGGCGGTATCCCTGACGAACCCGAGCGACATCAACTCTTCAACGGCAAGCCGGTCGCAGCGCGTGGGCCAGCTCCAGTCGAAGTCGCACAGCGGCTTGAAGTTGCCCAGGCGGGCATCGCGGATACGTCGCTCCAGTGATCGGCGGGCGCGCTCATCCTCTTCCCACTGCAACAGCGGCGCGACCCACTGTTCGGCGGCCACATCGGTCCAATGCGCGAGCAGTCCGTACAGACGCAGGGCGTTCGCGCGCCCATGAAGGTTCTCAGGCGTGTTCATCGGCGCCTCCCGCAAGCTGGTCGTAGATGTCGAGCCGGTGTGGTGTCACCAGCGTGTCCTTGTTGCGCACGTGTTCGGGCAGGATGAGGGTGACTGGCGGCGGGGCCTGCCGTGCCTCGCGCCGGCGCTCAAGCGCCAGACGTACCGGATTGGGATGAGGCGCCGCGTCGCTGGCAAGGGTTTCCTCGATCGCGGCCTGCAGTTCGGCCGGGCCATAGCGGTCGAGCAGTCGCAGCAGGTGCGTGGTGATATTGCCCAGATTGCCGCCACGCTCAGCGGCGTGCAGCATCAGGGTCCGGCTGGCCGGCGCAGCCCGGGCCAGATGATCAAGACCGCGATGGTGACGGGCCTCGTGCTTCCTTGCGACGAGCGCATCGATGTGTGCGGCAATCTCGATCTGCGCGCCGCGATCGTAACTGCGTTCATGGGTGGCGAGCAGATCGGCGCCGTCGAGAATGCGTACGCGCCGGGGATCAGCTCGTACCGTGAGCGTGCGTCGCACATGGGTATACGGGATCGTATAGTCGTTCAGGTCGAAGCGCACGTAGGGCGTCTTGCCGACCTTCACGGCGAGAAGCAGCTCACACGGGTACGGATTCTCCGGCAACGTGAGCAGGCTGGGCTGTTCGCGCCCGAAGGCCTCGCGCACGGTGATCATGGGTTCTTCGCGGCAGGGCCGCTCAGCAGCGGGTCCCGCGCACCAGATTGCCGCCTGGGCGTTGAGATCGTCGAGGTCCGTGAATCTGCGAGCGGCAAAGAAGCTCTCGCGTACAAAGCGGATTGCCCGTTCAACGCGCCCCTTCTCGTTGCCCCGTGCGACAGCCACCGGACGAGGCTCATAACGATGATGCGCGGCGAACGCGAGCAATGTCGGGTGGAAGCGGATCGCATCGCCCTGACGCTCAAGCACGGCGCTACGCAGGTTATCGTAAAGCAGAACCCTGGGGACCCCGGACCATGCTTCGAAGGCGCCGGCATGTCCTGCCAGGAAACTGTCCATACGGGCATCGAGGAAGAAGCGCAGATAGATCTGCCGTGACCACGACAGCACCATCACGAAGGCCATCAGCGGTCGTCGTGCCCGACCGATCTGCAGGTGACCGAAGCTGGCCCAATCGACCTGCGCCTGTTCCCCGGGCAGCGTGCGCAGGCGCAGGTAAGCCTCAGGTACCGGGCGTGGCCGGTGCAGCGAGATCAGGTGCCGGAAGTGGTGGTGACTGCCCCGGTAGCCGCGCTCATACACCATCGCATACAGGCGACTGGCCGTGAGCGAGGGAAACTTCTTTAGCGTCTCGTGGATGAACGGCAGGTAAGCATCGATCTGTGAGGCTCGCTGCACGGCGCCAATCCTGGGCAGGCCGGCCTGGGCCAGCACGCGCTGGACGGTGCCGCGGTGCACGCGCAACTGGCGCGCGATGGTGCCGCAACGCCACTTCTCCACGTGGTAATAGCGCAGGATCTGCGCCTCGAGTTCAGCTCCAATGGTCATGGGTCGTTTCCTGTTCTGTCAGTAGTAGTACGAACATCACGGAAGACCCGACGGCGCAGTGGCCCGATGCGTACAAGGCCCGAACAGATGCGGCGACAGAAGCAGCAAGGCGTCGATCCGGGCGCGGCGACAGTGGATGTCGATGCGGTGGCCGTCGTCGTCGAAGTCAGTGGCAGTAGAGCATTGGCGACGGGTGTCGGGGAACGCTGATGCGTCACTTTATTGAGGCGCTGACGATAGCGACGCATCCGTTCGGCATGTGCAAAGCGGCCACGACGACTGAGTTGATAGCGTTGGCCAGCCTCGCGCAGGCGGGCGCGGCGCGAGGCCTGTGAGCAGTCGCCACCGCAGTAAATCTGGCCGCGATCGCAACGGCGGCACACGACGACCTGCGCCCGGCAGCGGGCGCACAGAAAGAGGCGGCCAGTGGCCGGCATCGGCAGTCCCCGTCAATGCCGAAGCGGAATCGACGAGGCGGATCAGCCGTGCCATACTGGCCCGGCACCCGTACCCCGTTGTGCGCGTGTGGGGCTCGACACTGGAATGAACTTGGCGGTTAGGACCGGTGTCGGGCCTGTTTCTTCGGCGGTCAGTTGTAGTCGTTCTTCTACCGCATCCCGATTCCCGCGTCATCCCCCTGCCGAACCGAACATCCCCGGTGCGTCTGCGCTCGCCCTACGGGCTCCCTCCGACGCACCCGAATGTGAGCCTCATGAAACGTCCCAGAGTCGCCGGGCTGAACAGCAATCGCGTCGCCCGGCTGTCCGACGCCGCCATCCAATGTCGGATTCCGACCGCCATTCACACCTGTCACCGATGTCGCTAGAACCGCATACTTCGCATCCCACCGGATGATGGTGACGTACATGATCGAGTCCGCACCGACCATGGGTCATTTTTACATCGGCGCTAACACGAAAGGGAGGGCTTGCCTGCGCATATGACCGCAGCCTTCTCGACGCGATGGCACCAACTGCCAGATGTGGGTTATTATGTGGATAAACATGCGCATTGTTCGCACGGAGAATTCACCATGGCACATGCAGCAACAGGCGGGGCGCGCAAGGCGACGAATGTCACGCTGCCCGTGGATGTGTATGAACGGGCGAGAAGTCTCGGCATCAACTTTTCCCGCACCTGCGAGCAGGCCTTGCGCGAGGCGATTCAGGTCGAAGAAGGCCGTCGCTGGGCTGAGGAACACGCCGAGTTCATCAGGCACACGAACCAGTGGGTCGAAGAGAACGGACTTCCCTTGGCGCAATACCGGATGTTCTGATGGCGCGATTCGACGTCTATGCCAACAGCGGTAGAGGCCGCGCCAGTACACCGTATCTTGTCGACGTGCAAAGCGACTTTCTAGACGGTCTGTCGACCCGCGTCGTCGTACCGTTGATTCAGGCTGATGCTTTTCCGCCCGGGAAGCTCCCGGCGGACTTCTCGCCATCATTCGATATCGGCGGCATCCGGTGCATCCTGCATCCGGCGTTCGTCGCGGCCGTGCCCTTAAGCGAACTGGGGCCGAAGACCGGTTCGCTTGTCGAACACCGTGACCGGATCACGGCCGCGCTGGATCGCCTCCTGGGCGCTTACTGATTATTCTGGACGGTAGACACGCCGGGGCAGGACATTCCCGCTATCTCAGGCGGGGGAATACCAGAGTCGCCGAGCTGCGCCGTCTAGCTTGTCGAGAAGTGTGGCAGCGTGCGAGCACGGTGTTTATGCAACCGGCTGTTGCACAAATTCCCAACGGCGAAAGGCTTGCGCGCGCATGTACGCAGTATTGGCGCACTCTATCGCATCGAAGAGCACATTCGAGGCAAGCCGCCCGAAGAGCGACGGCCCATCCGCCAGGCACACGCCGTTGCGCTGCTTGATGACATGAAGCGGTGGGTTCGAGGCGACGCTTCTCACACTCTCAGCGAAATCGGACACCACCAAAGCGATCCAGTACTCGTTGAATCGCGATACCGCTGGATGCAGAGATAGCCTATCAGCACGACGGCGATCGACACGATCAGCAGTTTTCTCACTTGCTCTCCTGTTTCGATTTTGGTCGGAATCCCATACCGTTTACATCGGGTAGGTCTTGATGTTGATATCGGCTGCAGAGCGATGACGTGCTGATCGCACTGAACGCACAGGAATTGACTGGTTCCGAGACACGCGCGAAGGGGGTGTCTGCCTATATAACGGACGGATCCTGAGCGAAATCAGTGACGTAGTGCCATGCCGAAAAGCGTTCGTCGAGTTGTTTGCGGTAGAGGGCGGCGCAGTGAATGTCTTCGCTCGGCCTACGCTTGTACATCTCGCACCGACTATCTGTAGTACTTGGCATTCTCTAGCCACGCCGCTTAAAGCGCGTCGATGTCAGAAGGCTCGCATGCGCATCGTCTATCTGAGCCAAGCCGCGCTCGATCAAACGCGGCTGGAGATAACTGAAGCTTAAGCGTACACGGGCTGCACCGCTCGGTCCATGGTGCTTTCCATCGACGAGTTTCACATTGTGCTTCCGGCGCACCTCGCCGACCAATTCGGCGGAATCGACGCCTTCGGCAAGCGAGACCCAGAACGAAAATCCACCACTCGGAATCTCGTAATCCGGTTTGCAGAATCGGCAGGCCTGTAACAGCCGATGCATTGCGTCGCGCTTGCTCCGGTAGTGCGTCCTTAGGTGTTCGACGTGAGCGTCCAATGACGACGACTGCAATAAGGCGAGCGCCATATTGCTGACAATGGGACTCACACCTCCATCGCATTTCAGGTGGGCTAGGCGGTCGACAATTTCCGGCTCGGCCAGCACCCAGCCTACGCGAAGCCCGGGGCCTGAGATTTTGGAGAAGCTATGCACATTGATGATGTTGCCACCCGCCTGCAGAATCTCGGGTGACGCGCCATCATAGGGCAACTCGCTATAAACCAGATCCTGCACCAGCCCCACGCCGTTGCGGGACAGTAGAGCCTCCACCTCGACCATATGCCGGTGTGCAAAGTATCGTCCAGTCGGATTGTGGAACGCCGGAGTGGTGTAGTACAACTTGGCTCGCCCCTTTGCGTGCCGCAATGCTTGTTCGAGCAGATCGAGGTCGACACCCGAGGAATCCGCACCTACTTGAACCACCGTCGCGCCCGCAATAGAGAAAATGCGCAACGCGCCGAGATAGGACGGGTCCTCGGTCAGCACGACGTCTCCTGGGTCGATAAAAGCATCGGCGAGCAGTTGCAGGGCTTGTGAAGCGCCGTTCGTCAGAATGACATTGCCACGCGCCATCCGGTACCTTTGGCCAAGCTGTCCGCGCAGTTCGGGAAGGCCATAGGCGTCGGTGTACTGCGGTAGGTCGGAGATGCTGACGCCCGTCTCGACGGAAAGCGGGTCCGGCCATTGCAGGCGGGCGAACGTCAAAGGATCGGGAAGCCCATAGGCGAAGTCGACTGTGTCCTTGCCTGAGGTGTAGTCGAATACCCCATAACTGAGCGAAGTGCGACTGCGCATCGACATGACTGGCTCCATCGTTGGTTACGCGGCATCGACGGCGCGCTGGAAGCGCGATTGATATTGACGGATGAACGAGTCGGCAATCGGCATTCCGAACGGCGGAAATTCGGCCGTCGCTCGGGGAGGCGTAGCCAATAGCGTGGCGTTTGCGCCGAGTGCCGGTGTCCAATTCTCGCCAAAGAACACGTTTCCATAGCGTTCGGCCAGCACTGGCATCACGGGATGGAGCATGCTCAAAAAGACGGATACGTGCACCGGCCGCCACGTTTCCGGGCTCGTGCCGAAGCCCGTCGCGACGAAGTATTCGTCAATCAGATCGAGGGCGTTCCAGAAGCGTACCTGGTCCATCGCGGTGATATAACGTTGGACTATGTCGTCGTGCGCCGGCGTAAGACCGCTTCCATCGACATTCGCCGAGTGCAGTGAATCGCGGCGGAGGGCGCTTTCCCACGCAAGGATGTGCGAAGCCGACCGGATCAGTTCGCCGATCTGGAAATCGTTATTGTTGGTGCCGAACGGCTTGGCAATCCGAGCGAGCGCATAGCGCAACACACTCGGGTCGACCTGCCGGGATACTTCATCTGCCCAGAGTGCATGGTCGCGGCTGGTCGAGAATTTCTCGCCCTCCAATTTATAGAAGTCCTGGATCGAATGATTTGCCGGAAGCGGGTAGCCGCGCGCAAGCAGGCTGCCAGTCACGCCGATGGTGTAGTAGAAGCGGTTATCCTGGCCCATGAAAAACAGGAGGCGTGTATCGGGGTCGCGCATCACGGTGTCGTAGTTGACCTCGTCGCGCGCGCACTGCAAGCGGATCCCCGTCTCGAAACACCAAAGCCCTTCGAACCACGTCATCAACGTTTGCCCCGCAATCTTCGCGGGCGCTTCAAGTGTCACACCCCGGTCGAAAATGCGCGACATAGGCAGCGGCCGCAATTCGTCACGCAACCATGCACGCGCTTTACGCTGGATCGTTTGATCCCATTCACTCCCCTTGATCGCATCGTCAAGCATGGCTGCCATGCGAGGGATGTCGAAAACCGCCTGTTCGATGGGGCGAAGCGATAGCGGTTTGCCGCACGACGTGTGGACTGGCGCTCGCAATTTCGAGTGCTGTTGCGCCAAACCGCAGTTTTCGCACAAGTTGCTGTCGGTGGACGCATCGCACGCGGGGCAGAGGCCGACGGCAAGCGAATCGGCCACGAACTCGTCACAGTTTTCGCAGTAGAGTTGATGGCCATCACGCACATCAATGTAGCCTGCAGCTTCCAGCTCGCGAAAGATCTTCAGACTGTTCTGCTTGTGCGTAGCGTCCGTTGTTCTGATGAAGACATCGGGCTCGATGTGCATTGCCCGCAAGCAATCCATTATCTCGTCAATATGCAACTGCGCGACTTCGTCAATCGGACGACTGAGCTTGCGCGCCTTCACTACCATATAGGTGCCGTGCTCGTCCGCACCTGTGACGTGGTAGGCGCGGTGACCTCTCATGCGTTGAAAGCGAACGAAAAGATCGGTGAGCAGATAGACCCCGCCGATATGGCCGAGATGCAGCTTGCCGTTCGGGCAGGGCGGTGCGGGGCAAACGAAAAAAGTGCGTGTGTTCACGTTAGTCCCACCATATCGATAGAAATTTCAGGCTCGCCGCCGGATCGGCATTGCGAATCGCGTGCTCCTGATTCGGCTCGATATAGAGCAGCGTTGAATCTGCGACTGGCCGCGCCTGACCATTCACCTCGAAGACTCCCTTGCCTGAAACGAGTACCCACAGTTCATGCTCGGAATGGGAGTGCAGATTGACAGCGCCCGCCGGCACGACCTCAACAATCGACGTGCCGAACGCTGTTGTCAGGCCAGCGGGCAGATGTTCGAGCAGCCGGCAAACAAGAACGCCGTATTCCGGCCGCATCATGGATGGGTCAATCTGCTTTGTGTACACGCACATCCTCCGGTGAATTACATTAGGTGCGATAGAAAATGCCATTTGGCGGCTTCAGATCGTGGATATCCGATTCCTTGCCTTCGGGTGGGTTGTAGGCACGCTTCAGTTTGTTGTATTCCGTACGCGTGGGGCCACCAGTTGAGGCGCGCTGGAACACCAGATAGAGCGTGCGGCGCGAACGGTTACTTTTGTTGGGCTGCGAATAGTGCGGCGCGTAGTCGTCGAAGACGAAGATGTCGCCGGCCTTCCAGGGCACGGGTTCCCACTTGAACGTCTCGGCCACTTCCGGATGAATCACGCCGCCGGCGTCCATCGGAAACACACCTTTCTGATGGTTGCCCGGACTGAAGAACAGGCCGCCGTTGTCCGGATCGGAATCATCGATGCCGATGGCGACCACGGCATGCACCATGCGTTCAGGAATGTTGTGCGGGATGTGATAGATGTCCTGATGCGGACGATAGCCGCCGCTGTCCGGGTACTTGAAGATGAGCAGTTCCTTGAGCATGCGGGTATCTTCATCGAGAAGCGATTCGACAGCCGTCTGGATACGCTTGTCGGCCAACAACAGATCGCGCAGCTCGTTGTTGAAGTCCAAAAAGTTCTCTACCTTTGAAACGATCCTGCGGTCGTCCTCGGTCTTCTCGAACCACATCATCCATTTGCTGTCGCTGATTTCCCAGCGCGAGACATCGTTGACCAGAGCAGAAATCTTTTCGCGGGTGCCCGGATCGAAAAAGCCCTCTACTTTTAGATATCCATCTTCGTGCCACTTGGATTTTTGCGTTTCATTCAGCATACGAACCACCTCGTTAAGGAACGGAGTTTTCAAGGAGAAGTCAGGCGGCGAAATGCGCCTTCATTCGCATGACGCCGAGTAGCACGACATTGGCGAGTACGGCGCCTAGCAGGGCGACGAGCATTGCATCGGCGCCGAAAACGTGAATCAGGGCGCCACATAGGAAAGGGCATCCGAACAGACCGATGAAATAGGCAAGCGTAAAGATTTGCGAAGTCACCGGCACCGAAACGGCGTGGTCTCCGGCGAGGTTCACGGCCATGCCGTTCAGGGTCGAGTAGCTCAGTCCGTAGCCCGTGGCGAACAGCGCGGTAGCGACGATATAAAGCGTCGTGCTGCCGTGGTTCAACAGGAACAGTACGAGCGAGGCGCCGGTCAGCAAAAACAATGCGAGCGCCAGTCGCGCGGGCTTGATGCGTCCCATGGTTCTCGCGAGCGACAAGCGCAGTGCCACGCTGGTTATCGTGAACGTCAGGAAGAACAGGTCTGGCCTGAGGTTACGCGAGACGGCATAGGGTGTCTGGTAAGTCGCCAGCCCGGCGAAGACACAGGCTGCCAATGCGATCATTGCGATCGGCACTGCTGTTCGTGCCCTGAGCAGGGCCAACGTGTCGGTCGCGGTAATGGCCACGCGCGTCATCGGCAAACAGGACCTCTCCCTCATCGCCTCGCTGGCGATCTTGACGCAGACTGCCGCCACCGCGCATGCCGCAGCGAACAGAAGGTAGGCCAGCGCGATCGAGCCGGTATGTTGGGCGATCAGGCGGCTCAAAGGCGCCGCCATGCCCAGGCCGGCCATTTGCGTGCCGGAGACGAAGGTCAGGTACTGGATACGCGCGTTGGGGCACAGATGATGGATGATTTGCAGCGGCGCGAGTATGAAGAACACGGACCACCCAGCGCCCAACAGCAAACCGCCTGCATAGACGGCACGAATGTCCATTGGCGCAGCGGCGAAGCAGAGCATGCTGCCCGCCATGACGAGCGAGGCCAGCGCGATGGTCGGCATGACACCGATACGCTGGGCTATGCGCCCAGCCACGCAGCAGCAGATCATGGTCGAGAGCATGCCGCTCGAAATCACGGCGCCGGCGACATCGCTCTTCATGCCCAGGGATTGCAGGTACTCGGGCAGGAGAAAACTCGTCCCGTACGAAGCGGCGATCACCAGTGACGCGATCAGAAACGGAATGAACGCCCGTAATTGGAGGGATGCCGGCAAGTGCTCGGCGTGTGAGATCGCACGCTCGCCAGTCGATAGATAAATGGAGGAGCCAGTCATGCGCTTACGCCACTGCCGGTTGACGCGAGGCCTGAGGCGCGTCGCACAGTACCGATCCTGCTTCAGTCTCCTGATCCTCAAGGCTGTCGAGCAGTTGCCGGTCCGGAACATCCGGATAGAACGCACGACCTAGCAGACTGTTGATGATGCGGCTGTTCCTGTACGCGACCAGCGAAAGATTGACGCTTTGCAGGCCATGCTGCACGCGGCTTTGGTTTTGCAGATACACGGGACCGGGCATTGGCGCATCGAAGCGCACGGCGTAATCGGGATCGAGCGTTGGCAGACCGTCTTCACGGCTTGCGCCGTCGAGCAGCTTCTGAACGAATGGCAAATGGCGCGGCTGAAAACCGGTTGCCAGGATGATTCTGTCCGCGCTTATGCCGGTGCGCTGCGACGTGACGAGCGAGGTCAACCCGATATGCCAGCGACCGCTGCGGCGTGTGATCTCGTCCATCGTCACCGAAGGCAACAGACGAAAGCAGTCGGCTAGCGTGCCATGGACGCTGCGTTCGTACAACGCTTCATAGAGCCGGTTGCACAGGCTGGCGGAGATGCCGTCGCTGGTGAGCTTTTCGCTTTCGACAATGGCCCGGCGCTGCTGGATCGGCAGCGTGTGAAAGCGTTGGCTATAACTGGGCATGTATGCTTCATTGACAAATGCGTTGTCGTCCATCGCAAACAGATTGGCGCGCGACGTCGCCCAAGTGATCTTGTCGGGACCTGACTCGGTCAGCATGTGCTCGACGACTTCCGCGCCGCTCTGCCCGCCGCCCACCACCAGCACATGTTCGTCTTCGCTGAACGGTCTCCGGTTAAGGTAGTCGTCTACGTGATAGACCGTCTCGCCAACCACCTGCCGCGCACATGCCGGCACCTTGGGTTCGACGCCGACCCCGACCACTACCGCGCGCGCATGATATGTGCGCGCGGTAGTGGTCACGCAATAGCCCTTATTGCAAGGCCTGATATCGATCACCTCCTCGCCGAATCGAAGCGTGTCCAGGCATTGCGCGACCCATTGGTAATAGTGGGTGAACTCACGTCGCGACGTGCTGTTTCCACCTTTATTCACGAAGCTGTACAGGCGTCGATGTACAGCGAGATAGTTGAGAAAGGAATATGGGCTTGTGGGATTCACCAAGGTCACACAATCCTTGAGCGGCGACACCTGGAGTTGACTTTGGGGCAGCATGAGCCCCGGATGCCAGGAGAATTTGATGCGCTTCTCAAAGAAGAGCGCTCGCAAACCGGTGGGCTGAATGAGCGCCGCGAGGCTTAGATTGAACGGTCCGATACCAATACCGATGACGTCTAGCATGTCCATAGGAACTTGTTCCGCCGTTAGAGGGGAATTGGCCAACCGAGATAGTGCAGCGCAATTCCCGTGGACTAAGATTGAGGCGGTGATGCCGACGTACTGCGTAGCCGATGCCCGCTGCAGGAAAACGAAAGCCGTAGATGACGATCGCCTTTCTTCCCAATGGCGGCATTCTGACCAGCACTATGCTTGGTTTGACATTACCTCGGGCCGCCTGAGTGAATCATACGAGGAATTGAGAAGCTGAACACTTTGAACATACGCAAACCTTGCGGTGCGTCAATTGTTCACGCGGCGTTGTCGGATTCAGACGCCGGATCACCCGCAGTCCAAAGAGAGTTGTCACGTTGCTCAGTGGTTCGGATAACATCCGGGACTCAGAACATCGAATCGGTCTATCGTGGCCGTCGCCTTCCGGCGATCGTCATCAATCGTGTCGTGAGACGGTGAGGCCGGTTGAAAAAAGTGGACGCCAACATTCCGTAAAATTGAGGAATGGAGGCATTGATGAACCGAATCCCAAGGCTGTGTACACGAAGGAATTTCGTGAAGAAGCAGTAAAGCTGGTAACAGCCGATGGCCTCGGCGTGTCCGAAGCCGCGTGTCGATTGTCAATTTCGATGAAGACGTTAGCAAACTGGGTTCTGCTGCGAAGGACGGCAAGCTGGAGAATGTTGGGCAGCATCAGAGACCACTGACAGAGGTTGAGGCCGAGCCGGGGCGGGTCAAGCGGGAATTGGCCGAAGTAAAAATGGAGCGCGATCTGTTAAAAAAGTTCGCAATGTACTTCGCGACGGAGTCGCGGTGAAGTACGGCGTAACTGAACAGATGCGACAGCAATATCCAGTGCGTTTAATGTGCCGCTTCCTGGGCGTGTCCATCAGTGGCTAGTTTGCCTGGCGCAAACGGCCGCTGTCGTTACACGCTCAGCAAAAGCGTCGACTCGAAGCACAGGTGCGTGCAGCTCACGAGCGGACGCGAGAAACCTTTGGCCCGGAACGGCTACAGAACGATTTGGCGCACCACGGCGTCCAGATTGGTTTTCACCGCATCATGCGTTTGCGCACGAAGCTCGGCCTGCGCTGCAAGCAAAAGCGCAAGTTCAAGGCGACGACGAATTCAACGCACGACCTGCCAGTCGCGCCGGATATACTAAACCAGGACTTCCGTGCGAGCGCTTCGAATCAGGCCTGGCGTGGTGACATCACTTACGTCGCGACCGATGAGGGATGGCTGTATCTGGCCGGCCCCAAGGACCTGTTTACGGAGAAGTAGTCGGCTATGCGATGAGCGAGCGCATGACAAAACAGCTGGTAATGCGTGCGCTTTTTCGTGCCGTCGCGTCGCACTTATCACCGGCCGGTCTAATTCAGTATGCGGACCGCGGCAGTCAGTACTGCGACCATGCCTATCAGAAGCTCCTCAAACAGTCCGGCATGCAGGCATCAATGAGCAGACGCAGAAATTGTTTCGATAACGCACCAATTGAATCATTCTGGGGCTCACTGAAAAATGAGCTCGTCTATCATCGCAAGTTCGCGACCCGCGACCAGGCCCGCAACGAGATCACTGAATACATCGAAATCTTTTACAACCGGCAGCGCACACAGGCGCGTCTGGACTATCTGTCGCCGGCCGCTTTCACGCAGCGATTCCATTTGAGTAAAACCGCTGCTTAACCCATTGGCGTCCACGAATTCCGACAGACCTCACAGTTGGTCAGGTCGGCCTGTCGCACCAACGGGTGCTTCAGGCTGATCTGCTCTCGCAGCGGCTGGCGGAGAAATCTTGTTCCGGCACAGGCGTCTTCGGACGCATCTGCACCTCGTCGAAAAATGCAGGATTTACGCGTCAATATGCCAGGTTCCCGCAATTCCAACGACACCATTTCGGCCCCAAAGCCATGCCATATAAGGCTCGCCGGATTGTTCAGGCTCGACTGATTAGCCGCCGATTTTCAACTTTAATCTAGAAGGTCGTTCGCATTCCGAATCTAAACACGCGTGCCGTGGAGTTGGGGTATGCCGGTTCCCCGTAATATAGGGCTTGCCCCAACGTGTAAGCGGACCCGTTTTTATTTTTTGTTTGTGCGTACCCGATATATATACTGGTGTTTTTCAAAAGAGAATAAAAAACACCTAGTCCTACAATGTACGAATTTTTTGACTGAGTAATTCCATTCGAGGTGTCAATCAATTTGATAACTTGTGCCATTAATACGGTCGAATGGGTGATTTGGTAGCTCGCCCCAAGATTGGCGATTGCATACCGCAACGAATTATTCAACGATGCTGCGCCAGGTATGATTGAATAGTCATCTTTAGTGTATCCGAGATACACCCTTACCGCGCCCAATCCCATAGTTACCGCCGACACCCCATGCTTTGTAATATCCCTGATCCAATGCGTCTCTCTGATAGACATATCCGGCATGAAACGTTGCGGGCCCATTGGTGTAATTGATTGCCCCGCTAAAAGTTGTTCCGCCACTTGTAGATTTCGCAACACCGCCGAGACCGTACATCAACCCAACCGAGAATCCATAAATTTTCGGAGATGAGTAAAGAACGGAATTATTAACGCGGCACGTAATGACCTCGGTAAGGAGCGTAGCTTGGACGGTACCATTAGGCAAAGTGCGATCAACGCCCCAGATGCTCCCTCCTAAGCCTCCCAAAAAAACGTCGTTGTCACTCATAGCAAGAAACTCTGGCGAGTATTGACGACCAAAAGTTAAAGTCCCTTCAGGACCTTCGAAGCCAATATACGCTTGCCGGCCGAAAAGTGCACCGCCCTGCTGTATGGTGCCGGCATTAGGCGCGAAACCACTCTCAAGTCTGAAAATAGCTTTGTAACCGTCACCGAAGACTTCGCTACCCATAAGGCCAAGTCGCGATCCGAACGTGCCGCCATTCGACATTTTAGTTAAGGTTCCTCTGCCCTGATTTGAGATATCAATGAGAACATCTAATGCTCCATATAGCGTAACGCCACTCTGCGCTCGGCTTGAATCGCACGCTAATCCAAAAAATACTCCCATCAACACTGCGTATACCGATTTTATCATTTGGAAGCCGAATTTCTTTTTGCTTCTGATGAGCCAATATCGTGGTCATTGAACAAATCCGACAGAGAGTGGAGTTGGATGGAGTAACCGCCAAATCTATGCCATGCGCACTCCGTTACTATCTTCACGCCTCGATAACTGAGAATTGGGAATCCAGGCCCGGCATGATGCTCCAAGTTGCAGTCGTGAGCCGGGGGGCACCGGGCCTGGCGGGGCAGGTGATCGCTAATAGGAGTTCAGCCGGAACATCGTTAGGCCATCCAGTACGTGAATGCGGAGACTTGCCGCCGATGTTGCAGACCGAGCCGTGCAACGTGCGAAGCCCGCGATGCATGAAAAGCCAACAACATCGGTTAGTCGACCCATTCATGAGCGTTGACGTAGGCAAAGGTCACCATCACCCCGTAGCCCTCGGCCGAACCCGAAAGCGTTGGTACAGCAAAGCGCTGGCCCGACGATGAGGCCAAGCTGTGCACTCATCTCCGAACTGAAGACGTTCGGTGAAATTTTGTTCGTCGTAGATCACCCTCACCATCGAAGCATTGTCCGTGACAGTCGCTCCTGACCTTGGTGTCCTAGTCGCATCCTTACCAGCCTGGCTATGCGCCGCATTGCCGACCTGCTCGATGGCAATGCCAAGATTGATGCGCTCAATGCCGCTTACACTGCGCTGCCTCCGACTGGCTGATGTACTGCTCGCCGCTATCACCATGCTGTGCGGCCGCCACAACCCACGCAGCATGCAGAGGTGTGGAAAGAGGACGCTCGGTTCATCGTCAAGGCCGAGCCTCAAGGGTTCACTCCAACTACAGGCTCCGGTAGCTCAATGCGGATGCACCACGCAACGAACTGGAAGATGCTTCGGGCCGCTCACGAAGCTGGACGCAACGAATTCGATTTCGCCCGCCGGCTCAATAAGCCGTAACCTCGGGACCAGTTCCTCAAACAAGATGCGCATTTCCATGTTCGCGAGATGCTGACCCAAGCACACGTGGGCGCCGACGCCGAAAGCGAGATGCCGGTTCGGTTTGCGGTCGATATTGAATGCGAACGGCTCAGGGAAGACTTGCTCGTCACGATTTGCCGAGCCATAGCAGAGCATCAGCCAATCGCCCTTGCGGATTGTCCGACCCCGGACGTTGGTGTCGGCAGTCGCTGTACGCATGAAATGACGCACCGGCGATGCGTAGCGAAGGGTTTCGTCGATAAACTGCGGAATCAGCGAACGATCCGCCTGTAGTCGCGGCAGTAGCTCAGGGAAGCGGCTCAACGCCCACATCGCGACCGATATGGACGACGAAACCGTATCATGTCCTGCTGCGGCGATGATTACGTAATAGCCGAGACGGGTCGCTTCATCGATAGGCTGTCCATTGATCACCGCGTTGGCCAGCAAGCTTGCGATATCGTTACGTGGGTTCTTCCGGCGGTCTTCGGTCAGGCGGTCGAAATAATCCTTGAAGTCGGCCACAATGGACAGCAGAGCCTTGCCCATCGCACCGCCCGCATCGCCTTGGCGCTGCACTTCGCGCTTGTATTCGGCATCCTCGCTTCCGAACATCTCCTGAGTCAGCGTCAACATGCGCAGGGAATCTTCCTGCGGAACGCCGAGAATATCCATGATCACGTTCAGTGGGAAATGCAATGCAAAGTCATTCGCAAAATCGATCACTTGCCCGCTGTGATGCAACAGCTTCGCGATCGTCATATTTGCCAGCGATCGAATGCGGTCGTCAAGCTCGAGAATGCTGTTCGGCATGAACCACGACTGTGTCAGCGCACGTAGACTCTTGTGCTCGTCGCCGTCGACGTGCACGAGCGATCGGACGATGTTTGGACTACCGGTGGTGGAAATGACATGCTCAATCGACGCTCTTGGCCTGCAGACGACAGAATAGTCGCCGTTGCGGAACAAGACATTGTCTCGTGAGATCATGGAGACGTCGGCGTGTTTCGTGACCACCCAGAACGGATCATGTCCGTCCGCCATTGCACGCCCGACAGGGTTGTTTGCACGCGCCCAAGTATAGGTTTCATGGAGACGATTGAGGTTGGTATAGGACTGCGGATCAACCAGATGGTTTGCTATGTCTTTCGGTAAGTCGTAATTTGGCATGCTCATGATATTGATAGTGCGGTTTGTTGGTGGACGGGCAGCACCGTCCAGGCAAGAGAAGGGCGCCACTTCCCGCCCCATTTCGCTATTGGGCTCCCCGCGGACTCAATGACTGGTCTCAACTGCGGATTCAACCGGCCGCTCGCTCGCGTGTACTGAGATCCTTTCCACGGGCTTTGAAGTAGCATTTATGTATAGAGCTTGCTGTCACCAGATATCTGCAGAACGGTCCCCCGTTGGCGTAGGCACTGCAGCGTTCGCATCGGTAATGTGGGTGAACTGGCGTGACGGACGTCGATATCCGCCCGTCGTATTCCTTCATACTATCCGCGGTCTCCCTGAGTACCCTTAATCTAGGTCAACTCTTCTTGGTTAAGTGATCGCTCAGGTGGTCCTTGAGGGCTACTGTTTGTCGGGCCAGTACGCAACAATCTGAGCCGGCCCCAGAGGAGGCGAGGCTTGAGCAGTTTGTGTTCGTGACCAAATGCGCTGGCGCATCGAGCGCGACTATCGGGACCTGAAACAGGAGTTTGGGCTCGGTCACTACGAGGGGCGTGGCTGGCGTGGCTTTCACCACCACGCCAGACTGAGTACCACTGCATATGGGTTTATGATGGCTCAGCGACTCAGGATAGGATCAGATGAAGGCGATAAAAAAACTTCCTTGAACGCACGCTGCCTGTCCTTCCCCCGGATTACATCCCACGGGGCAGTCGAGCGCGCACAACGCCACGTTCCTGATTTGTTACCACGTTGCGTATTCTGCTTGGACTACGCCTCATACAAAGATGGCACTCTTCCTGTGCGGAAATAGAATACACAACTAATTATATGATGCAGTAAGACTTAAGCCTGATGCGATCGGTTTTTTCGCTTCGTTCGCTCCCGCACAAACAGTCTTTTCGTCGAATTGATTGAACATCTACTGCAGCCGCTTCATCGATGCAGATACCCGGACGTCGGGTGTGGACGTTTGCATTCGTAGCCCATCTGGCTGGCACTGTCAACTTGAGACCGCTGCCAGATAGAATGTCGGGATGAAGCAGAGCAAATCACCGTACCACGGCTTTCATTTCCCGGCGGCGATCATCAGTTGCGCGGTTCGTTGGTGTTGATATGACTTTGCATGTCAATCACGACATTGGTTTTCAGGTTGTTGCCTCGACGCATGAATTTCCTGAGGGCGGCGCAGCAGTATGTCTCGACGGTGGATCACACTTCTATGAGCGAAACTCTGTCAAGACCGCCTATGCCAGAGGTCGGGTGCACATTCGTCAGTTCGCGCACATCTCGCCGAACAGCATCGCCTGGTGACCGAGGCGTTGGGGCGAAGTGGACCTCCTGAATCTTCCAGTGTTAGCAATCGTGGGGAAGATGGCGTATCGGAGAAGCCGGAAGCATCTACCAGGTGACGAACTAAACGGCTCGCTCCGGACCGAACTCGGCCAGATGTTATCTATGGCCGGAACCTGTCCGTGGCCATCGAACTCAACAACCTGGTAAGGCCGCGTAGCTGCCGGCGTGGTCGCCCGTCGATACGCGGCAGCCCTTTAAGGTGCGAGGCGCCGGCAGCGCCTGCTGCCGTGCCGAAGCCGCTCAAAAATTCCACCTTTACGCGCGGTGACAGCGACCGGATAGCGCGGTTTGAGTTGACCCGGTTCGACGGATAGACTTGCAGTCGAGTCTAATGCGGTGCACGCCCGAACAGGTCACCTCGGTGAGCGTTGACATGTCGCCGGCGTTCATCAAGGGCGTGGGCGAACATCTGCCCAATGCGCGGCTGACATTCGACAAGTTTCACGTCGTCGCCCACGCGTCCAGGGCGCTCGATACGGTCCGCCGCCAGCAGCAGAAAGCCGATTCGGAACTCAAGGGGATGGGCTGGACGCTGCTCAAGGACGTGAACAAACTGAATCTGGCGCAATTGACCGACCTCGAGGCGCTGGTCAGGCAGTACGCCACCAAACGCACCGCCCGCGCCTAGCTGTATCGCGAGCAACTGCGCGAGATTCTCGAGCGCAAGCAAATCCATGTTGTTTCCGCGATGTTGCGGCAGTGGTGCACCAACGTCATGCGCTCGAAGGTCGAGCCGATAAAGGAAGTGGCGCGAATGATTCGCCAGCACTTCGACGGCATCGTCGTCTGGACTCAGACCCGCCACACCAACGGCTTCATCGAGGCCATCAAGGCTTGTTTCAAGCTGCCAAGCGCAAGGTTCGCGGTTACACGCGCTTCACGACGATGCGCACCGTCCTCTTTCTCATCGCTGGCAAGCTCGATTTCTCCAGCTTCAACCCGGATGCCCCGTGAGCCCCGTTACCTGTTGACGGCGGCGTAAATCCGCACATAAATGGCGGCACAAGGTTCACCAGGACCGTCAACAATGAAGCGCCGTTGACGGCCTCGGTCGGGGTGGCCGGTCCCAATCAGAATGGATCGCCGATGTCGTTGAGATTGGGATCCTCGGGAGGGGAATGCTGTTCGTGCAGCAGGTCATGCAGGGCGAGGTCATAGTGCATGCAGATCCGGGCACGCAGATCCCCGATGAGTTCGACGACGGCGAGCGCCTGTTCCGGCGACCAGTTGTCCGGTATCAGGAAGTCGAGCCCACGGGTGATGCCCGAAGGCAGGTGTGCCAGGCGCTTCATGATTTCTTCTCCGCACGCGCGCTACTGCGTCTGCTGGCGCGTTGCTCGGCCCTCTCGCGCGCTTCCTTGACCCGGTAGGACTCGCCCTCGATGGCAATGACTTCGGCGCGATGGACCAGCCGGTCAACGAGCGAGACGACACAGGCGGCGTTCGGGAACACCTCGTGCCATTCGGAGAACGGTCTGTTGGTTGTGACCACGGTACTTGCCGATCCGTACCTGCGGCTGACCAGTTCGAACAGCAGATCGGCGTGGCGGTTTGAGTACGAGAGGTAACCGACCTCATCAATCACCAGGACGTCAGGGGATGCATAGCGGCGCAGGCGTCGACGCAGCGCCGAATCGCTGTCCAGTGCGGCCAGTTCGCCGAGCATCTGACCGGCGGTAGTGAACAGCGCGGTGTGACCGTGCACGAGCGCCTGATAGGCGAGATTGAGCGCGAGGGTTGACTTGCCGACACCATTCGGGCCGATCAACACGACGTTGGCGGTATCCCTGACGAACCCGAGCGACATCAACTCTTCAACGGCAAGCCGGTCGCAGCGCGTGGGCCAGCTCCAGTCGAAGTCGCACAGCGGCTTGAAGTTGCCCAGGCGGGCATCGCGGATACGTCGCTCCAGTGATCGGCGGGCGCGCTCATCCTCTTCCCACTGCAACAGCGGCGCGACCCACTGTTCGGCGGCCACATCGGTCCAATGCGCGAGCAGTCCGTACAGACGCAGGGCGTTCGCGCGCCCATGAAGGTTCTCAGGCGTGTTCATCGGCGCCTCCCGCAAGCTGGTCGTAGATGTCGAGCCGGTGTGGTGTCACCAGCGTGTCCTTGTTGCGCACGTGTTCGGGCAGGATGAGGGTGACTGGCGGCGGGGCCTGCCGTGCCTCGCGCCGGCGCTCAAGCGCCAGACGTACCGGATTGGGATGAGGCGCCGCGTCGCTGGCAAGGGTTTCCTCGATCGCGGCCTGCAGTTCGGCCGGGCCATAGCGGTCGAGCAGTCGCAGCAGGTGCGTGGTGATATTGCCCAGATTGCCGCCACGCTCAGCGGCGTGCAGCATCAGGGTCCGGCTGGCCGGCGCAGCCCGGGCCAGATGATCAAGACCGCGATGGTGACGGGCCTCGTGCTTCCTTGCGACGAGCGCATCGATGTGTGCGGCAATCTCGATCTGCGCGCCGCGATCGTAACTGCGTTCATGGGTGGCGAGCAGATCGGCGCCGTCGAGAATGCGTACGCGCCGGGGATCAGCTCGTACCGTGAGCGTGCGTCGCACATGGGTATACGGGATCGTATAGTCGTTCAGGTCGAAGCGCACGTAGGGCGTCTTGCCGACCTTCACGGCGAGAAGCAGCTCACACGGGTACGGATTCTCCGGCAACGTGAGCAGGCTGGGCTGTTCGCGCCCGAAGGCCTCGCGCACGGTGATCATGGGTTCTTCGCGGCAGGGCCGCTCAGCAGCGGGTCCCGCGCACCAGATTGCCGCCTGGGCGTTGAGATCGTCGAGGTCCGTGAATCTGCGAGCGGCAAAGAAGCTCTCGCGTACAAAGCGGATTGCCCGTTCAACGCGCCCCTTCTCGTTGCCCCGTGCGACAGCCACCGGACGAGGCTCATAACGATGATGCGCGGCGAACGCGAGCAATGTCGGGTGGAAGCGGATCGCATCGCCCTGACGCTCAAGCACGGCGCTACGCAGGTTATCGTAAAGCAGAACCCTGGGGACCCCGGACCATGCTTCGAAGGCGCCGGCATGTCCTGCCAGGAAACTGTCCATACGGGCATCGAGGAAGAAGCGCAGATAGATCTGCCGTGACCACGACAGCACCATCACGAAGGCCATCAGCGGTCGTCGTGCCCGACCGATCTGCAGGTGACCGAAGCTGGCCCAATCGACCTGCGCCTGTTCCCCGGGCAGCGTGCGCAGGCGCAGGTAAGCCTCAGGTACCGGGCGTGGCCGGTGCAGCGAGATCAGGTGCCGGAAGTGGTGGTGACTGCCCCGGTAGCCGCGCTCATACACCATCGCATACAGGCGACTGGCCGTGAGCGAGGGAAACTTCTTTAGCGTCTCGTGGATGAACGGCAGGTAAGCATCGATCTGTGAGGCTCGCTGCACGGCGCCAATCCTGGGCAGGCCGGCCTGGGCCAGCACGCGCTGGACGGTGCCGCGGTGCACGCGCAACTGGCGCGCGATGGTGCCGCAACGCCACTTCTCCACGTGGTAATAGCGCAGGATCTGCGCCTCGAGTTCAGCTCCAATGGTCATGGGTCGTTTCCTGTTCTGTCAGTAGTAGTACGAACATCACGGAAGACCCGACGGCGCAGTGGCCCGATGCGTACAAGGCCCGAACAGATGCGGCGACAGAAGCAGCAAGGCGTCGATCCGGGCGCGGCGACAGTGGATGTCGATGCGGTGGCCGTCGTCGTCGAAGTCAGTGGCAGTAGAGCATTGGCGACGGGTGTCGGGGAACGCTGATGCGTCACTTTATTGAGGCGCTGACGATAGCGACGCATCCGTTCGGCATGTGCAAAGCGGCCACGACGACTGAGTTGATAGCGTTGGCCAGCCTCGCGCAGGCGGGCGCGGCGCGAGGCCTGTGAGCAGTCGCCACCGCAGTAAATCTGGCCGCGATCGCAACGGCGGCACACGACGACCTGCGCCCGGCAGCGGGCGCACAGAAAGAGGCGGCCAGTGGCCGGCATCGGCAGTCCCCGTCAATGCCAAAGCGGAATCGACGAGGCGGATCAGCCGTGCCATACTGGCCCGGCACCCGTACCCCGTTGTGCGCGTGTGGGGCTCGACACTGGAATGAACTTGGCGGTTAGGACCGGTGTCGGGCCTGTTTCTTCGGCGGTCAGTTGTAGTCGTTCTTCTACCGCATCCCGATTCCCGCGTCATCCCCCTGCCGAACCGAACATCCCCGGTGCGTCTGCGCTCGCCCTACGGGCTCCCTCCGACGCACCCGAATGTGAGCCTCATGAAACGTCCCAGAGTCGCCGGGCTGAACAGCAATCGCGTCGCCCGGCTGTCCGACGCCGCCATCCAATGTCGGATTCCGACCGCCATTCACATTACCCACTGCATTTTGAAAAGATGCCAAGTTTCCGAGGATGGCACCGAGGTTCCGCGGGTCGATGAGCAACCTCCGCACGGGATAAGTGCTTGCGAAAATCGAGCCGAGGGAGGCCGGCTGATCGTCTTCGGACCGTAGCGATAGAGCGAGCTGCCGGGACAATTGACGGCGTCGTACTGACCACTGAGCTGCAACGTCAGCGATCTTCGAACGGCGACGTAGCGAAAAGTGTTTCGTCGACGGACGGCGACAGACCAGTCCTGGTCAGTAACAAACCATCGCACCACACACGTTCGACGCGTCCCCACGCACAGGCTGAAGCAGCGTCCGGGAAGAAACCTCGTCCGTGATAGTTGGCGCTCGTGTTGCAGAGCAACGGAATACCCGTCAGTTTTTCGTATTCGACCAGAAGTTGCGCCACCGGATGCTCGGAAGTTCTTGAAATGGTCTGCAATCGGGCAGATCCGTCGAGATGCACGATGGCAGGGATTTTTTCTCGCCATTCCGCGCACGTCTGATGATCGAACAACATATAGGGATCAGGGCTCCCCGGGCTAAAAATGGTCGGCGCACGATCCTCAAGGCAAATTGGTGCCACGGGACGGAAGTGCTCTCGAAACTTGATGTCGTTGAGATGATCCTTCATTGTGTGCAAAGTCGCGGCGGCCAGAATGCTTCTGCCCCCCAATGCTCGTGGTCCGAGCTCGGCTCGGCCGGCAAGGAAAACGACGGGCTTGCTACTGGCGAGTATGCTGGCGAGTTCTGCAATGGAGCAAGTAGACGCCGTCCATCCGGGCGGTACTTGGCAACCTTTTAAGGCCGGTCCGCTATATACCGACCACTCCAGCGGCACGAAGCCCTTCTCGGCTGCCAGCGCGCAACAAGCGGCGCCAATCGCCGACCCGCTATCGTTGGGAAACGGCGGCACCCAGATTGCGTCGAACAAACCGCTCGCGCGCAGGGCGCTGTTCCATTTGATATTGAGTCCGCATCCGCCAGCGATGCACAAATTTTTCGGGCCCGCAATCGAATGGCGCTGCAGCGCGATACCCATTTCATGAACGAGAAGACGCTCGAGGAATACATGGAACGAGGCGAGTACGTCTTCGGGCGGCTTGGCTTCCAGTCGCAGCGCGCTTGCTTCGAAGAACTCTCCCACAGCCGCTAGTGACGCGTCCGCGCTGTGGATGTTCTCGCGATAAGCTTGCGCACACTCCGTGTCGCCAGCAAAGCGTGCCTGATAAAGCCCGCGAAATACCTCAACGATATCTTCGTCAACGGAGCCCAGCGCGATGTAAGCCATCAGCTTGCCGGCCACACCCAGATCCCACCGGGCGCCGCCCGGCTTCTTATAAGGACCAAAGTGATGACCCGCCGCAGCATAGATGTGACCTATTACGGGGAAAAGGCAGTCAACATGGCGGGCGTGGTGGCGTTCTACATGATAGAGGCGTGGGACGATGCCACCATCCCACACCAAACAGAATGCAGGTTGCCCGCTTTGGGCAAAGGGACTGGTGCAGTACGCGGAGGCCACATGGCCTGACACGTGAGGATAGCTTTTATAAGGAAAGGACTGGCCGCCGACAAGCAGTCCGGAGCCGTCGAGCGAAGCGAGAAGATCATCGGCTCGGCGTTCGGCATAAGGGGCCCCTTTCAGGCTGACGGGAATCGACCCACTGAGGACCCGAAACTCCGACTCGACTACTCCGTCCCAGCCGTCGATGACAAACTGATCGATATCGTGCGCATCGAAACCATGCTCGGCCAATGCGATCGCGATCGCATCGAGGTCGTCGATCGCCTGATACCGCGGATTGTTGTCTAGCTTTTCCTGCTCCACGCAAAAAACCAGTTTTCCATCCTCGACAAGGGCGATCGCTCCGTCGTGCGTCAGTTTGATCCCACAGATGCGCATAATATCTCCCGGCCTAAGGCTGGTAAGTTGGTCCACACGAAGGCGAAGCCGCGTTTCGAAAACAGGCGAGCAGACAGTCTTCATTCGACGACTGACCGACGCACCTCAAGCGATCGATTTCAACCAGCTCTTCTTCCAGGATGGCTATGACCGTCTCGGCTCCGGCAATGTGGCCCCATCGCCGGCAATTGGCGTCACGTGCCGATCCGAAAACCAGCTGTCCAGCGGGCGCAAGCATCCGTGCTAAATTGCGGACAGCCGCGCGCACCTCGGCGCTGCCGTCGAGGTAATAGAGAACCTCCGCCACCACGATCAGATCGAACTGTTGCTCAGTCGAAAAATGCTGGACATCGGAGACGATCCAATTGATGTGTGGTGAGTCCATCATGCGTTCGCGTGTCCTGGCAATTGCGCTTGGCACGATATCGATCACGGTGAGCCGTTGGCAGTGCGGTGCCAATTTTTCCGTGAAGGCTCCGCCTGCGCATCCGACTTCGAGCGCATTTGTGACGGATCCCTGCGAAAGGGCCATCCGAAGCATTTGCCTGTGGCGCTCGTGCTCAAAGGGATTGCTGTCGAGCCGCCATGGATCGTCTGCGTCCAATTCCCGACGCAGCAATTCGAAGTTCGTTTGATGTGTCAATTCCGTCTACCTTTATGGTGCGCCGCTGCGAGTGTCCGGACCTTGGGCCGGGACTGGTGCTCCGTTGAAAACCGGCGTGTTGGTACAAGAACTGCACGGCGGCCAAACGCTATTGTTTAACGTTCTGGAAAAATAGCTCGCGAGTGCTGTTACCTAGTTTCAGACCTTCAGCAACTCATTGGAGGCGCGTCGTTACCGTGACAACGCCCGTGAGGGATGTAGCCGAACCCGACGCTGTTCCCACAATCCGTGCAGCTCCTTGACGAGGGCTTCACGTCGAGTCTGCTCAGGCGTAATTGAATCGAGAAGATGTCCGAGCACGGCTTCGCCTTCGATCCGCATCAGCAGATCGAACAACTCATGTGAAATACGCACACTGTCATAGTTGGAGCCGCCGGTGCGAATTTCGCACACCGTCTCCTGACGATCCAGCGCTGTGTGAGCGCGGACCCGATAGAGCGATGCATAGGGCGGCAGTGAAACCGCGAGCGCAGTCCAATGTTCCTGCGTTGCGAGCCGCTTTTTGACGAGGAACGGCCCGACCACAAGTCCATCCAGCTCTGTCGTCAGAAATGTGGCAATTGCGTCTGCAACCGAATCTACGATCGGCTCAGCGTTGTTATTAAAGGAAGTATTGAGCAGAATTGGGATTCCTGTCCGCTTCTTGAACGCATTAATAACCTCCCAGTAGGCGGGATTGGTCTTGCGCGATACTGTTTGCAGCCGCGCTGTACCGTCAATGTGCGTGATGGCGCCGAGCAAGGCACGCTTGGAGTCGCGCACGCGAACTACAAAATTCATAAAAGGGAATTCGCGGGTGCCCTCTGGGAGGTCAAAAAATTCGCGCGCATCGTCCTCGAGCACTGAAGGCGCGAACGGTCGGTAACCCTCACGCTTTTTGACCATGGCGTTGATCCGGTCCTTGTTTGCCGCCGGCCTGGGATCGGCAAGAATGCTGCGGTTGCCAAGCGCGCGTGGCCCGAACTCCGAACGACCCTGCACCCAGCCGATCACGGCGCCATTGGCCATCCAGTCCGCTGCTCTGCCTGCCACGTCATCACTGCGTTCAACGTCGAGATGTCCGGCCCACGCATTCAATTCTTGCTCCACGACCAGATCGCTCCCCAGATCGGGCCCCCAATAAACCTCCTGCAATCGCTCACGCGGCGCGGGCCGACCGAAGTCGTTTGACATCATAAGGGCAGCGCCTAATGCGCAACCGGCGTCATGCGCTGCGGGCTGCACGAAGATGTCTTCGAAAAGTCCCGAATACAGCAGCTTACCGTTCATGGTGCAGTTATGAGCTACTCCTCCGGCTATACACAGCCGCTTCATACCGGTGACCTCGCGATGATGGCGGAGAATGTGAAACACGATCCGCTCCAGCGCTTCCTGCAATGAAGCACCCACATCTCGATGCTGCTGTGTGAATGGCATTCCCTTTCGCCGGACCTGGATGCTGCGGAGCAACGTCGGACCGATGCGGTCCAGGTGGACGCGGTACTCACCGTTGGCGGACAGTTGATAGAATTGCTCGAAGAGCCCGCGATAGGGAGCGGGATCCCCATAAGGTGCAAGCCCCATGACCTTGTATTCGTCGAACAAGCCGTAACCGAGATACCGGATTGTTTCGAGATAAAACAGCCCTAGAGAATTATGCTCTGCGAAAGTCGCGAGTTGCGTAATTTCGGTTCCAGATCCGAGCGCCAAGAGCCCCGAGAGGAAATCACCGCCGCCATCGACCGCGAGGATCAGACTTTGCTCGAATCCAGACATCGCAAACGCGCTCACGGCATGCGCCAGATGGTGACTCACGAATGAGACTCGCGAAGGATCGACCTCGGTACCGAATTCCCGCATTAGTAAGTTACGCAGAAACAGCTTGGCATCCACCGGAATGGAGATGTTCGGCTGGGAGAGGAACAGGCGTTCGAGCATGACGTTGCAATAGGCCTCGGTAGCGTAAAACGCGATGTGGTCGATATCGCTGAGCTGAATCCCTGCGGATGCGAGGCAGTATTGAATTGAACTGCTCGGGAACTTGTTAGAGTGCTTGATCCGGTTGAGGCGCTCCTCTTCGACGGCCGCTATTACGCGTCCGTCCCGGACAAGCACCGCAGCGCCGTCGTGCAGAAATGTGTTCGGCAGTTCGAGTGAATTTTCATGAACTTTGTCTAGCCCGCCGCTCACTCCTAAGCACAGCATGTTTCTCTCCTTCATCGTGGTAGGAAGGCCCTACTGGCAAGACTCGAACCCCTACCACATAAGTAAGGTAGGGTATCGCTCGCCGCTGCGAACACTGGTCAGAGGTCACCAGCCCAAAGAATCTCGCGTAGGGTCCGTCTGCAAAATGGCGCCGCAATTCATGAAAATTCTGTACCGTTTGGTCCAGGGTCGCGTTTCCTGGCGCTGAAGGATGGCGCGACCAGAAAGCTGAAGCGCTGGAACCTCGAGGAAATCCGCAATCGTTGCCAAACATGCGGCGGGTTCGCGAGGAGGGCTCCCGATGCATGTGATTGATCGACAACTGCTGCAACGTCATTTCCTCGGCTTCGCTCAGTTCTGCGACACACTTCATCCACTATCCCGGCACCACGAAGGCGCCAGCAGGTTGCGAAATTTAAACGGATCTACCAGGAACACTATCCTCCATGCCGTACAATTCGTAAAATCGATTGTTTTGATGGAACACATCTACATTATGGATAACTTGGGATCATGCGTTTCAAGGGCCTCGATCTAAATCTCCTCGTCGCGCTCGATGCTCTGATGACCGAGCGTAATCTCACCGCGGCGGCACGCAGCATCAACCTGAGCCAGCCGGCCATGAGCGCGGCCGTCGCCCGGCTACGCGCCTATTTTTGCGATGAACTATTTACGATGAGGGGCCGGGAATTTGTCCCAACACCGCGTGCAGAAGGGCTCGCTGCTCCAATCCGCGAGGCGCTGGTGCACATCCAGCTCTCCGTTATTTCCCAGGACGTCTTCAACCCAGCCAAATCGGATCGCCGCTTCAGGATCATCCTTTCCGATTTCATGGCAGTCGTATTTTTTCGAAAGATCGTGGAGCGTATTGCACGGGAAGCTCCCGCCGTCAGCTTCGAGTTGCTGCCACTTGCCGATGACCCCGATGAGGTTCTCCGGCGCGGCGAAGCCGATTTTCTTATCTTGCCGGAATTGTTCATGACGAGCGCGCACCCTAGAGCGAAGCTGTTCGAGGAGACGCTCGTGTGCGTAGGCTGCCGCAGGAACAAGCAGCTATCAGGGCAGCTTACATTCGAGAGATATATGTCGATGGGGCACGTTGTGGTCAAGTTCGGGCGTACGCGGCAGCCCTCCATCGAGGAATGGTTTTTGCGTCAGCACGGTCTCAAGAGACGGGACGAGGTCATCGTGCAGAGCTTTAGCATGATCCCGCCTATGCTATTAAACACTGACCGTATAGGGACGATGCCCTTGAGGCTGGTCAAGTATTTCGAAAAAACGATGCCTCTGCGGATCGTCGAACTTCCGCTGCCACTTCCCGCATTCACCGAGGCCGTCCAATGGTCTGCCCTTCACAACAGTGATCCGGCAAGCAATTGGATGCGGGAGATAATATTGCAGGAGGCGTCACGCATGACTCCTCCGCGTGAGACCACGCGAAGACCAATCCACCCAAGTTAGAAAATGGCATTTTTCAGCAAGGTTTTTGCGGCATGGATTTGTGGGGTTTCGAGGGTTTTGTGGCGATAAGTGTTCCTGGTAAAACGGTTTGACTTTGGCTAACCTGGCGTCTTGGTCGGTGCCGGGGTCGTGGATGAAGTGTGTCGTAGTGTTGAAGGCAGTCGAGGAGCTGACATTGCAGCAGATGTCGATCAATCACCGTCATCGGGATACGCGCACACGCGCGGCGGGCCTGTTGATGCTCGGACGTGGCCTCAAGGCCCGCGCCATTGCGGCGCAACTGGGCGTGAGTGGCCAGAGCGTCTACAACTGGTCGCACGCATGGCGCGAGCGGGGCATATGCGGCTTGATGGGCGCACATAACGGCGGCCGGCATGCGCTGCTGACTGAAGCCCAGATCGCTGTGGCCCTTGAGATCGCCCGCGCCGAACCGCTGACCCTTGGTGGCATTGCCCAGCGCGTCGAAGCCGCGCTCAACGAGCCGCTGCCCTGCAAGGTCGAAACGCTGGGCGAAGCTCTCAAGCGCAACGGCTTTTCGTTCAAGCGCAACCGCTACGCGCTCAAAAAAAGCGCAACGAAGAAGCGTTCGCAATGAAACAGGCCACACTCGAGAAACTCCAACAGGCTGCACGCGGGGACGCCGTGCGGTTGGTGTATCTCGATGAGGCGGGCTTCCATGGATCGCCGCCGGTTCAACGTAGCTGGTCACCACGAGGCTTGCCTCACCAGGTCGAACCGAACCATCACTGCCGCCGCAGCGTGATCGGCGCACTGGACTTCGGCGAAAACACGCTGATCCACGCCGCGCATACCGGCACCATTAAAGCCCAGGATGTCGAGTGCTTCATCGACAGTGTGCTCGCCACCGGGAACGGTCTGCCCACGGTGATCGTGCTGGACAATGCCAGCATCCATCACGGTATCAGCGACGCGACGCGCCAACGTTGGCTGCTCGAACATAAGGTCATCCTGTTTTACCTGCCTGCCTATAGCCCCGAGCTCAACATGATCGAGATCGTCTGGCGGCACCTGAAATACCGATGGCGTCGAGCCCTCACCTGGACGCGCGAGACCATCGATGCCGAACTCGCAGCACTGCTAAGCAGGTACGGCGCCGATTTTCAAATCAATTTTTCCTGAACACTTATAACGTATATCGTCACACCACGCCTGATTCAGCACGGTGACGGCAAACGCCTGATCGAGCAGGTTCGGCGCGATCGGCAAGCTGTGTGTCAATCTGGTTGTTGCATGAATGGCGCCGCGGTGATGGACAACGCTGCAACTGCGCGATCGCTGGGTGCTGAAGATCATCATTAATGAAGTCTATCGCTCACAGTACGCGTGCGGTGCGCCACGGGGACTGTCGCCGGTCGACGCTAGCGGCCGTTATGTGATACAGGTTCTCGGACGGTTGTGAGTGATCGCGATGGTTCGGCAGCCTGCCACCACTCCGTGCACCGAACTCACGACTTAACGCCGGACTTCCACGGCCAGCGGGCGCTGGTTTCAACATTTTCTCGGTCCTTCTGGATCTGCTCGCCGTTGAGCCTGGCTTCGCTGGGGGCCTCAACCTGGTTCGTCGAGATTCGGTCGGCGTCGGCTTCAGTCGATGCCGCATGCACCTCCTCGCTAGCCCTCAACAACGGCAGGCCGACGCCAAACCGCGAAACTTCGCCCTTTAACGCGGCGATATCCGCCCGCCATGTCTCCGCGTTACCGACAAGCAGACTGCGCTGGACTGTGGAAGTGAGACGCTTGCGATTCAACTCAGGCGCCAGCTTCACTCCCTACAGGGAACAAATACTTGGTAATTTGTTCCCGAGTATGTTCTATCTCGATGACATCAGTAATCAGCCCATTAATTTTCAACAATTCGGGGTTTTCAATCTCGTCGGTCAGTTTTCGCATTATGGATCTGGTGGTCTCATCAGATTCACACATTACTTTCTTCATCGTGTCCGGGCTGAAAACCCCGATGTGGGCCTGCGGATACGCCAGTACTGCCACAGGGTCAAATCCAGGACCACACATGGCGTACACGCCTCCCGTATACGCTTTTCTGGCAACGAGCAGTAACTTTGGTACCTTGCATCGAACATGTGCTCTGAATAATTCCGCTGCAGCCGAAAATATGCCACTATTTTCAGCTTCTCTGCCGATCATAAATCCCGGGATATCGGCAATGAATATGATTGGCATGTTGGTTTTTGCGGCAATATTTATCATTTTTATCATTTTTGAGGCGGATTTCCGATAAATTGCACCTCCATTATGTCGAGGGTTGTTGGCAATAATTGCAGCGAAATTTCCTTTGATGCTCGCGTAGGCGGTCAACACTTCCTCCGCGTATTCGGCGCTTATTTCCGTAAAGCTGCCTTTGTCGATAAAGGAATGCAGCAAATGATGCATATCATAGGGTGCGCGATGATCTGATGGAATTAATTTTTCAAAATCAGCCGCGTCGGGTTCTTCATATTCAAGACCATGGGGTGCGTTGCCTTTGAAACTTCCGTGCAGTAATTTTCTTATGCACTCGAATAAACCTTCTTCATCTTTGAATACCAGTTGAACCGAGCCCGAGCCCTTGCTGTGAACGTCTGTTCCACCTAGCGAATAGAGATCGGACTCCTGGGCCAGCATTGCCTTCACCATATCCGGACGGCCCATACATAGAGCGCCTTTCTCAGTCATCAACACCAGGTCTGCGAGCATCAACGGTAAAGCAAGTGGACCTGAGGTCGGACCGAGTATGGCGGAAATTAGCAAATTCCCTTCTGCAAATTCGGCGAGGGATGCACTGACCCTGCCCATTCCAAATGGGGATAAAAGTAGTCTGGCCATGTCCGGCGAGAGCACTTTCGTGGTGTCGAAACTGCCTGTCCCTCCTGCCTTGTCCTGAATGTAGATTAAGGGGGCGCATTTATCCCGGGCCTGAGTTACTGTGCTGATGATCTGCTCGGCAGTGCGCCACTGTCCGCCTCCCTGAAATTCACAGTCTCCTCCGCGATTCATGACCAGAAACGTTTTTACCGAATTTATGGTCCCTTCGCCGCAGATGAAATGACTTTTTGCGGCAGGTTGACGGTCAACAAAACTATCTGCGTCAAAGAGCACGTTTATTCTTTTCAACGAAATTTGCATTAGCTATCTGCCTCCTGGCAATGCGTATGAATGTTTGCTGTTATCGGTGCCGTGCGTCTGTGCGGTGTTGAATAGCAGCCTCATTTTCAGGAAGCCAAAATGTCTTCTATAGACGTTGCTGCGGCCAGAAGACGGCGGTCCTGACCCCGCGCGGCGTCAATACTCAACCCCACCGGTAATGCATCATCGGGAGCAACTGGAAGGGTGATAGAAGGTATCGCGGCGTTGCTGGCCAGGTCGGTGTTACGTATCACTTCGGCAAACAGTCCCGGCCTGCTGGCATCGCTCAGATGAGGGACGCTACGCGGAACTGTCGGGTACACGAGAAAATCGATGCCTTGAGTGCTGAACAGCGAGTCTATTTGTAGACGTAAGACGCCTATATTCTGGATCGCTGATGAATAATCTGCGGCAGAGATAAGCTGTCCACCAAGATTGGCGTGAATGATGTCGCGGACAATTTTGTCGCGAATGTTATCAAATACGGCATTTATCCTGTTTCCCCATCCTAGGGAAAGCAATGTGCGGGGAAAGTCCGTGAAGAATTCGTAAACCGGAATGGTGAAGGTTCCGGTTCTATTCAGGTCAGCAACAACCGCGTCATCCAGTTCAACGCACTGGAAACCAGCGCGGGTCAATCGCTTGACGGCATGCCAGCAATACTTTCGGACATCATCCTCCAGGTCAGTCCACATGGAGGCCGGAAGGCCTATTCGGCCGCGAGTATTTTTCTGTTTTGTCGGAAGGTGGCTATCGGGGGACAGCAGATCATATAGAAGCAATGCATCTTTCGCCGTCCGCGTCAGAAGGCCCGGCGAATCCTTCGTGCGAGAAACTGGAATGATTCCGGCCGAAGACCAGCGACCACTTGTGGGCCTGAAGCCGGTGATACCACAGAAGGCGGCCGGTATCCTTACGGAGCCGCCGGTGTCCGTTCCGATCGCCATCGGAACGATACCGGCTGCCACGGCAGCGGCACAGCCGCCACTGCTGCCACCAGCCAAATGCCCTGGAGCCGCTGGATTTCCGACCGTTCCCCATTGAGGATTGACCGATGTGATACCAAAGCTGAGTTCATGCATGTTGTTCTTGCCGGCAACGACAGCACCGAGCGATCTCAGCTTTCTGACAACAAGCGCATCGCGCGTGGCTATACAACCTTCCATCCCCGGTGTCCCGGCGGTAACAGGGAGCCCCTTAACACAAATATTGTCCTTTAAGGAAAAGGGAATGCCGTAGAGCGGTGCGCCTTTCAGGGCATCATTCGCTTTAGCGAAATGCGCGTCCGGGCCGCAAGCACGGATGAAGCAGTTGAGCTTTTTCAGATGCGCATCAGCGCTGAGTGCACGCTCCCGGATTTCAGCCGCAGAAAGTGCACCGGTACGTATGCCACCGCAAAGCGATTCCACAGTGTTTTTCGAATACATAAAATTTCCACGAATAGGAGGTCATCGTGTGCGATATCAGTAACGATAAGCACTGCGGATCTCGTCAAGAGGATTGCCCGGTAAAAGATTTCCTCCTGCGCTGCGTATGACGGCGCAGGCGCTATTCACAGCCGTCTGCACAGCTCCCTCAATCCACCCTCCGGTAAAAGAGCAGCCACATCCTGCCAGATAAAGGCCGGAATCCCATGCGGGATCATTCGCGGTCTTGAACTGAAAGAAGAGACGCTGCGAGTAAACATCTTCGCCCGGATAGTTGAGCTTAAAGGCACCCGAAGAATGCGGATCGGTCAGCCAGTCATGGTGCAGGACGCTACGTTCATAGTCATCATCGGCGGGAACAAGGTGGCGCGCAAGTTCTGGATGGAATGTTGCAAGGTCGTCAACAAAGCACTCACACCGCTGTTTTTTGTCGGGAACACTCAGTAGCTTGTGAGCGTCATCCTCCCAAGTGTAACTAAGCAGAACCACACCCTGACCATCTGGCTTATCGGGTTCGTAATCAAGGCAATATACTCCTCTCGCAAAACTGTCAGACTGGATGGTGACTGGCAGGTCTTTCGTGATCCAGAACTTGTCGCGGGTGAGCATGAACAGCTTTGAGGAACCCGTAAGATGCGTTTCCCTGACGGCTCGTGAGACGTCGCGGCTGAGAAACGTTTCGTCGTCGGTCAGGCAATGAACCATCTGCATTGCCCTGTTGTTGCTGGTGACGATTACTCGGTCGAAAACCAATGCCTCGTCTTCATCAGTTACCAGCTTTATCTTTCCATTTTCTTTGTAGATGCGACCCACGCTATTGAAGCGAACCCGTTCAGCAACGGAGCGCCCTGCGATCTCCGCTTCCGCCAGGCGCTCAGCCAGTGTAGAGATTCCGCAGGAAATCAGGCGTTGATCATCCAGATAGCCGTTAACGACCAAGCGCAGTATTTCGGTGAATCCGGCCTGATAAACAGGTAGGAAACCGCCGGATCCTATTCCCAGAGAGCCAAACAGCTCAAAGTCATAAGGCCTTTCCCAAGGGACGCCTCCGGGGGGGCGAGGACCAGTGAAAATCGCGACAATGGCGGCATAGAAAGAACTGTCACGGAAGACATCGAGCCACGTTTGCCATGCCGCACGCGCTTCCTGAAAGCGATGTGACTTCAACATGACCGTGATTTCTGCCGGCGCTACAAGAGATGTGCCATTGATCACGCACCCATCCTGCAAAAAGGCCCTCCAGCCTTCATGAACGAGCCTGAACAAAGGCGGCGGCGAATCCCCCGCCGGCCAGGTATGGCGAGTGCCGCGATAATGCAATTCGGTATCAACCACTCCTGGATCGGGGAAAGACGCGGTCGTGGAAATGCCGTGTTTGTTCAAATAATGGAAAAGACCGGTTGCACTCGGAGGGACCCGCATTGCGCCCATTTCAGCAATAAGGTGCGGGTGGCGCGGATCAAATACTTGTGACCATATTCTTCCTCCAATGCGATCGCGGGCCTCAAAGACCGTAACGTCGTTTACGCCTGCCCGCATCAGTTCAGTGGCCGCCACAAGACCGCTGATACCGGCCCCTACGATGGCAACGCGCGGAGTTGGGGTGCGTGATGAAAAGGAGCCGATTCCCCCTTCAGACTCGCAGAGCTGGAGGAATGGCGCGTAGTCATACAATAGGTCAACAGTCGGTGATGGACTTTGTGAAGATGCGACATGATTCTTCATGGATTTTCTCCTTTATGGCGATGCATCCACCTGAGGAACGATCATGGCTGGAAATAGCGCAGGGACCTCTTCCGGCGGCGATTATCGGGACGCGGACTGTGCGAGCAAGGCTTCCACGACGTCCAAGCCTATGCAATCGATCGGGTCCAGCCTGCGCAGCTTGGCGATCAGCTTCAGTGCAACGGCGCGCTCACCGCGCCGCACGCTAATGAACGCAAGCGCCTTCAGTGTGAAGAGCCAGAAGCGGCCCGGACCAGGAATGGTGAAGTCGGTGTCGCCCGGCTGTACCGCACACCAGTCGCTGTCGAGCGACGCTTGCCGGGCGGCGACTGCCAAAGCCTTGGTCGCGACCTCCTGCGCCTCGCCAAGTTCACCCCGGTTCGCATGGAACTTATACAGCAGATAGTAGGGTGGCAGGCAGCGCGGGTACGACAGGACCGCAGTCCACAACGCGGCGGCCACATCGTCATTGCTGCCGCCGTGGGTTCTCTCGATCAACTGTAGCAAGGGGGGAGGGACGTTGCCGCCGAACAGATCGGTCGATTCGATACCAGTAGTGAGATTCATCAATTTGCTCCGATATGGTGAGGCGTCCGGCCGCTTTTGCGGCGCTCGGAAGCCGATGTGACGATGGATGTGTTTGTCTACGCGAACCTGAACTGGATGCGATGCCCGCCGCGCGGACACGCCCATTCGAGGTTGTGATGGTCCGTGCACAGAATGCGGCAACTACGGGTCAATGTTCAGCTCAGTGCAGTCGGCGGTGAGGCCGGTCAAAAGCGTCGTTGCGACAGATCCGGCGAGATCCCGGGCCATCGAGGTTGCACCGAGCAGCAGAATCTCGGAGCGGTACTTGTTGACCGGGTCGGTCAGCCCCTTCGTGAACGGTTCGTTGCGATAGCCGAGCGACACAGGGTCGTGAATCACATACGCTTTGTCCGCGCCGAAACTGAACGCCTCACTGGCAACCTGCTCAAGCGGCTCGTCGGTACCGCCGAGCACGGCCACAGCGACACGAGTGCCGAGTTTGTCGGCGGGCTTGCGCGCCTCACCGGGCAGCTCCCACGACACGCTATGCACGTGGCCGCGGTCGTGCTCGAGAAAGACCCAGACGCCCTGGTAGGCTTTCAGACGTTCGGGCAGATCGAGGTTACGGCCGGCGGCCCGATTGACCGGCGCGGCCGGCTTCTTTTCCGAGGCAGCGGGCGAGTTCATGGGGCCCTCTTCATCAACAGGTCCGCCTCCAATGTCGGATGGCGAGCGAATATCTTGTGCACGAGTTTCAGCGACACGTCGCGCAGGCTGGACGCTTTGAAGACCTTTTGCTCCGCGGGCGTGGATACAACGAAGTCGTTGTCGGCCTTCTGCAGTAAGCATCGATAGACGGCGAGCACGGCCGTCGCGTTGTTACGCGGCAGTTCTTTCTGTTGCTCGATATACTGAAAGAAGCGCTTGAGGATGTGCAGGCGGCTCACGTTCACCACCTTCTCGTCGAATGCGATGTCGAAGAATTGCAGGAAATCCTCGGCCGACGAAAGGTGACGCAGTTGTTCGATAACTTCTTGCATGTCGTTATTTCTATTGGACAAGTTTGGCCGCCATCACCACACTCACGACACCTTCACCCGCGTGCTGTGGGCTTGGGTCAGGAAGCGGCGCAGATCGCTTGCATTCGGCGCCTGCTTGTGCTGCGTGACGAAAGAGCGGATGCGCGCAAGCAGAAGCGGGATGAGCCGCTCCGACACGCTCACGCCTAGAGCGTCGTAGGCCTCACGCACACTTTGAGATCCAGAATGTTTCCCGAGTATCGTCGACCGGTGCCGGCCGAGCTCTGCTGGATCGAATCCCTCGTAGGTCGTGGGGTGCTTCGCGAGGCCGTCGGTGTGAATGCCCGACTCGTGAGTAAAGATGCTCCTACCGATGATGCTCTTGTTGAAGGAAACTGCGCGGCCTGAGGCTTGTTCGACCAACGACGAAATGTCGGGCAGCGCTCTGGTGTCGACGCCAGTGTCTCGTCGCAGCAGGTGCCGCGCGCCCATCACGACTTCTTCCAGCGCTGCATTGCCGGCGCGCTCACCCAACCCGTTGACGGTGGTGCTCGCATGGGTCGCGCCGGCCCCAAGGGCGGCCAGTGTGTTGGCTGTGGCGAGCCCGAGGTCGTCGTGCGCATGGATTTCGATCTCCAGATCGACGGCGACGCGCAGCGCTGCAATGGCGTAGAAGGTCTTAAAGGGGTCCAGGATACCGACAGTGTCGGCAAAGCGCACGCGCTGGGCCCCGTGCTGCTGCGCGCATTGAGCCACTTCTATGAGAAATGAGGGATCCGCGCGCGAGGCGTCTTCCATGCCGAGGGAAATCTTGGGATGGTTTTTCGCTGCCTCGTCGACGACGCGTGCGATCTGCGCTAGTACCCAACTGCGCGACTGCCGCAGCTTGTGTTGCAAATGAATATCCGAAACGGGAACCGAGAGATGAACGATATCGGCATCGCAGCGCAATGCCGCGGTGAGATCCTCGTCGGTGAGGCGCCCCCAAACCGTCAGGCGGGCGTCGAGGTTCAGGTCGACGATTGCAGCGATGCACGCCATTTCGTCTTCGCCCATGGCAGGAATTCCGATTTCGAGTTCGGCCACGCCGGCTTGCGACAGTGCGGCGGCGATCGCGCATTTTTCCTCGGTGCGAAACGCGACGCCGGCGGTCTGTTCGCCGTCACGAAGTGTCGTGTCATTGATGATCGGATTGAGCATGTCAGGTCTCTTGAGTTGTCGGCGATGGATCGCAAGCGTTGTGCCAAGCGAGCATCTACAGTCGGAGCACAATTTGCGGAATGTTGACCGGCACAATGTCGGGTTATGGCGGTGCATCGTCCGATTGTTCGTGTTGCGAATGTTACGTTCCGGACAATGCGGCCCCGCGCTGGAGGTGGCTCGATCGGTTCCATCCGCTAGCGGACAGAATGTCGAACTGATGTCGGTGGCGTCCCGCAGCGTTTTCGGAATTTCCGGTAGCTCGGCATCCCGATACGCGTCGCCGACAAGCGGGTCTGGCAATGCCAGCTTCTCGTCGATGCCCGCAAGACCCGCCGCGATCAGGGCCGCAAAAGCGAGATACGGATTGAGATCCGCACCGCCAATGCGGCACTCCACGCGGACGGCGTCCGAGCCTTCGCCGTAAAGGCGGAAACCGACCGTCCGATTGTCTTGGCTCCGTGCGACCTTGGTCGGCGGAAACGTACCGATCTGGAATCGCTTGTAGGAGTTGATGTGGGGCGCCAGAAAGAGGGTGATGTCCTTCGAATATTTCTGCAGGCCCCCAAGGTAATGGTGCATCAGATTGAGACGTTTATATGCGGATGTGGTACGAACGCTTTGCCGCGCGGCAACGTTTCACAGGGGAATCTTCCTGTCCGCGCAAAATCTGGCGGTGGGCGAGTGCCGAACTGCTTGCGGTAGGGCTCAGTAGCTCCCAGTTTTCACGGAGTCGACGGATGCACAAATCGTTAGTCGGTAAAGGATCTCGATCAACCCGGTCAACAAGGTGTCGCTCCGGTTGCTGGCGGTCAACTGACCCATGGCCGCGCCGATCGCTGGATTTTGCATTTTCAATGCAAGCTTCGTGACCTCGTCTGAGCCGATTATCGTGTCCGAGTCGACGTTAAGCACCAAATCTCCTAACGAGCGGCGTATCGAGATTCGCAGAACCATCATCAACCACATAGACGCGCAGTTTTCCGGCGTAGTCCTGGTTTGCAATGGACTCCAGGCATGCCGAAAGCGTGCGCGGGTCCTCGTTGAAGCAGGGAACGATGACATCCACGCCCGGCAGAGTGTCGGAGTCGACCAGGCCGTCCGACAGCGATGACACGTTTGTCGGCTGAGCATAAAGCGCGTGCGTGCTTTTATAGACAGTCGAGAGCAGCGCATAAAACGAGACAGCGACAGTGCTAGTTGCGGCAAGCATGTTCATAGGGTGTCTGGTTTGTCCGGTTAGGTTGAGGAAGCGATCGGATTGCAAACCCCCGGTCATGCAATGCTGGAATCATGAGGGAAAGCGCCGTGAGGGTCTGCTCGCGCCGACCAGCGTGAGTGCATCGTCCCAGCTCATCGGGAGGGCATCCGTCGTGCAAGAGCACAATTGCACCCGGCCGGACAGAGGCCAGCACCGCACTGACAATCGCGTCCACGCCGGGACGAGACCAGTCTCGCGGGTCTACCGACCAGTGGAGGGGCGCCAGACCAGCGCTCGCTGACGTAGTGAGCACTGCTTCACTCCACATGCCATACGGGGCACGCATATACCGCAGCGAAGCATGGGGGCTCGCCATCCTGATGACCCGGCTTGCCGTTAGTATTTCCTGTTGCACTTCGGTGGGTTCGCATCTGGACAGGTCCGGATGAGTCATCGTGTGGTTTGCGACCTCGTGCCCTTCTGCGATCATCCGTCGGATCAGCTTCGGCTGGTCCGCTGCGTACGCACCGATGACGCAGAAAGTCGCTGGCACCCGGTGTTCCGCCAGCACATCGAGGACGTCCGGTGTGCAAAGTGGATTGGGGCCGTCGTCAAACGTCAAATAAACGCTGCGACGTCCGGTGGTGTCAGCGCACTCGCTGCGCGCTTCGGATAAGCAGTGCCTCACAGCTCTGGCCCGTTCCGATCAATTATCGTTCCGGTCGGCCAATCGCTCATTGACCGTCCAATCGGTAAGACGACAATGAGCACGTCCTCGATGCGCGTGGGCGGCCTGTCGAGATGCACTTCTCGAAGGGTCGACCTCACGCGAACTCCAGACACAATAGTCGCCAGACCGGGTCGGCCGAGCAGCCTTGCAATATGTTGCCGCAACGCGAGGCGAACCGTGCCGAAGCCGAATGGAACGTCAAGTTCCTGCAACACGGGATACATCACGCGCATTAATTGAGGGATTCCGAGTCCCTCAAGATCCGGACGTACCGCGTACAGTCCTAGTTCGGCCACTAGTAGATCGACTGCGCCAACCTTGATGAAACGACGCAGTGCGCCGACATGAGCCGCTACGCCGCGCGCGTCGTAGCCGATTGCACGGACCTCTGGCCTCGCACCAGCCCAACTGTGATTGCCTTCGAATGGTTTTGCATTAAACGCCCCGGTCGGTCCGTAGGTCTTTCGGAAGAACTCGGACAGTTCGATGTGGTCGGCGAGTCGCAACTCATTTTCCCAAACCAGCCTCCACCGCACCTGAGAGCGCATGGAGAGAGGTCCTCTATCTGTGGACACGGCCAAATTCACGACTGCCTCCTATGCGCCGTCCGGCCTTTGAGGATGGACCTGACACACGCGAAGGACTTGCTGAGAAAGCGGTGCGATTTCAAGAAATCATCTGCACTCTGGAACAGTTCTGGGATGAAGCCCGAAGAAAAGAGTATTTCCGTCAACGCTTCACGGACCGATTGAACCTCTTCCACGATGGAGATTACATCGAGTGCGCGTGCCTTTCGCACCGGATCTACCAAAGACTTCCCCCGCATCTTTCGCACGATCTGACCGCGATTGACACGAGATCCATTTGGCCGGGTCGCTGAAGCATTTGGCACCTGCAATCGGCTGCTCCCGATTTGTCGCGAAGCCCAGCCGAAGTCGAGGGTTGCCTCAACTGTACGAAGGTAAGCGGCCGATATAGAAAGGGTTTGGAGAACTATGCGAAGTTTTGCCGGTAGTAAGCGCCTACGCGACCTGCCAGACGCTTGTCGCGTCGTGTCGGCGCGATCCAGCTTGCCCACGCCGCCAAAGACCGTGCCCGCATTGGACATGTGCCTCGGTTGATGCTCGGCGTACCCCTGAGGATTTTTCTCGGCGTCAGGGCAAAGATCGACAACCATCTTGATATGCCCAAAGTCTATTTCTCCGGCCCGACGTTTTGCTACAGTATTCATGAGAGCGTCCACGAGAAATTGACTTGAAATTCGGTGCCGTATCCGCCGAGAAAGTTCAGCGAGTTCGGCATCGGCGGTTTCCTTCGTCCAGGTGATGAAGCGTCGCGAGTGGTGCTTCATGTGCCCACCGTTATGGCCGCCCATCGGGCCGGACACGCCGCTGTTGCGCCATGCGTGAGCCAGTCACAGATCGACTGCCCGCTCACACCGAGTTGCTCGGGGGTGAGCTTGCGCTTGATCCTGTGTCCGAGCGGCGACAGGGCCGCCGCTCGCGTGCGCGTGTCCCGATGCATGTGATTGATCGACAACTGCCGCAACGTCATTTCCTCGGCTTCGCTCAGTTCTACGACACACTTCATCCGCTACCCCGGCACGGCGAAGGCGCCAGCAGGTTTGCGAAATTGAAATGGATTTACCAGGAACACTATCCTCCATGCCGTACATTTCGTAAAATCGATTGTTTTGATGGAACGCATCCACACTATGGATAAGTTGGGATCATGCGTTTCAAGGGCCTCGATCTAAATCTGCTCGTCGTGCTCGATGCTCTGATGACCGAGCGTAATCTCACCGCGGCGGCACGTAGCAAGGCCCAACTCAACGTCGTTCGCTACGCCGATGACTTTATTGTGACCGGTATGTCGAAGGAAGTGCTCGAATTCGAGGTGCTTCCGGCGCTCAGGCAGTTTATGGCCGCTCAAGATCTGGAGCGCTCGGAAGAGAAGACCCGGATCACGAACATTGCAGACGGTTTCGATTTCCTTGGCCAGAACGTGCGCAAGTACGACGGCTACTGGCCCAGCGCCTGTGAAGATACTTGGGGTCGCCAAAACAATAGAGGTATGAGGATGGCTGGCACCTAGAGTCCGGCGGGGCCTTTCTTGCACTTGAAACGCTACGCTAACGCAGCCATGACTTACCAAACCAGATTGATCGGACCGATAGGCTCGCATCTAACGATCTGAAAACAGTTTCCCTACGTCCTCGGCCAGTTCAAGACGGACATTTTGTCGCCCGACACGGAAGCGCTTCTTGTGCCAAATATCCCGCTGCGCCGGGTGGGCACGCCCGAAGCGGTCGCAAAGATAGATCATCTTCGTCCTATGCTCGGATGCGGCGAGTTATCTCACGGGCGCCGAGGCAGCAATCAATGATGGACGACACCTGTAATCGGCTGCACCTGGAGTAGACAAATCGCAGTTGATTTGAGCGACATCAAGGGAACTCGCGTTCCTAACGGAATCCACGCAGCGAAATCGCAAAAGCAGAAAATAAGTACATCAGGGCACTACAGTTTCACCGTCCTTCCATGAAAGGGCATTATCTTTTGAAGTCAGCCCGTGAAATTGGGCGCTAGATCGAGGATGATATGCAACACAATGCCCGCAAATCCGAACAAGGTGACGGGGAGCACGGTCCCCACAACGGGGACGTCGTCATGCTGCATATCGCTTCCGTACGCGAAAGGCCTGGCTCAAAGTCCGAGACGGACCACGCGGTTCCTATTGTGCAGTGGCACGAGAGCGTGCTTACCGGCATCTTCGAAATATCGAAGGTACTCACCGCCCCCTACCGGCTCGAAGTCACGTTGGCCAACGTCATCGATCTCCTGCAATCGTTTGTTCAGATGCGGCTCGGTATCGTCTCTCTCTTCGACGATGATGGCGTACCGGACATTACCGTTGGCGCGGACTGGAGCGAAGGCAGCGATGAGCACTACCGGATGCGCCTGCCGCAGAAGGCAATTGACCAGATCATGGCGACGGACAGGCCGCTCGTCGCCGAGAACATAGCGGTGCATTCGGGCTTCAGTGCCGCCGACATGGGCGTGCTCGGTGCCTCCGACAACATGCGAGTATCGTTCATTGGCGTCCCTATTCGCATCGACGCGAAAGTCATCGGCACGCTGACCATCGACCGCATCCTGGACTATGGGTCGAACTTCCGGCTCGATTACGACGTGCGGCTGCTTACCATGGTCGCCAACCTGGTGGGGCAGACGGTGAAGCTGCATCGCTTTTTCAAGAGCGACCGCGAGCGATTGATGGCGGGGAAGGACGGGCTGCAAAAGCCATTGTCCGAGCTCAAGCACCCTGCAGGTGAGCGTGAGAAGTTTCAGATCGAGGGGATCATTGGCGACAGCCCGGCGCTGCGCGGGCTGCTCGCGAAGATCGCGGTGGTAGCCGAATCGAACAGCACAGTTCTGTTGCGCGGCGAATCCGGTACCGGGAAGGAGCTGGTCGCCAAGGCCGTTCACGAGCTGTCGCCGCGCGCCAAGCGGCCCTTCATCAAGCTCAATTGCGCGGCGCTCCATGAGACGGTGCTGGAATCCGAATTGTTCGGTCATGAGAAGGGTGCCTTTACCAGCGCCTTCAATTCGCGCAAGGGGCGCTTCGAGCTCGCCGACAAGGGGACGCTGTTTCTGGACGAGATCGGCGAGATCTCGGCCTCGTTCCAGGCAAAGCTGCTGCGCGTCCTGCAGGAGCAAGAATTCGAGCGCGTCGGCAGCAACCAGACCATTAAGGTCGATGTTCGCGTGATTGCCGCCACGAATAAAAACCTGGAAGAGGCGGTGGCAAGCAACGAGTTCCGTGCCGACCTTTATTATCGCCTCTGCGTGGTTCCCTTGCTGTTGCCGCCGTTGCGTGAAAGGCGCAGTGATATTCCGCTCCTCGCCGTTGAGTTTCTCAAGAATTTCAACAGCGAGAACGGCCGTACGCTGACCTTCGATGCGAGCGCGATTGAAGTATTGATGAACTGCGGTTTTCCCGGCAATGTCCGCGAGCTCGAGAATTGCGTGCAGCGGAGCGCGACCCTGGCGCCGGGACCAGCGATCGTGAGAAACGACTTTGCCTGCTGCCACGGCCAGTGCCTGTCCGCGATGCTGTGGAAGAGCCGATCGGACGAAATTGCGCTGCAGCCCGGGCGAATCGTACCAGTGCCCGTGAAGCCGGCTACGCCGCGGGCTGAGGCTGTCACGTCGGGCGCAGTTGCGGTCCAGCCTGTCGGCAGCGAGCGGGCTCCGTTAGCGGCTGGCGGCGCAGTCCTCGGAAGTGATGCGAAGATGACCAACCGCGAGCGTCTCATCGCCGCCATGGAAAGATCCGGCTGGGTGCAGGCAAAAGCGGCGCGGCTGCTTGGACTGACGCCGCGCCAGATTGGCTACGCGCTGAGGAAATACGGTGTCGAGATCAAGCGTCTCTGAAAGTACTGTCGGACTTGCGGGGTGTCGGGGCCGCGACATCGCGACTGAGGCGAATGGCTCGGAGAAGTCAAATCTGGATTTGGCGCGGACCTTGGCACGATCACGATCGGAAGTGGCCCCCGTGTCGGTGCTAATTCGGTAAGCGTCGAGAACGGCACGTCCAACCTTCAAGGGCGGTCCGTATCTCGACTAAGGTGATGCGAACGCGGCGCTGTCATCGCCGGTTCGTTGGCCATGTCGCGCTCAGCGCACGGTCGACTGCTGCCACGCCGCCGGCTGCCAGATTGTCGCCGGCCAACGATGCGATGGCGGGCTGTTTGGACATCGTGTGTCTCCTCAGACGGACCGTTGCAGCAACGCTTCCACTACGCCGAAGCCGAGCTGATCCGCCGGATCGAGCTGCCGTAGTTGTGCGATCAACTGTGTGGCGGTTTCGCGTTCGCCGCGCCGCAGGCCGATGAAGGCGAGCGCCTTTAGCGTGAACAGCCAGAAGCGGGCGGGACCGGGCGCGTGGAAGTTCGCGTCGCCGGCTTGTACCATCGGCCAGTTCTCATTCAACCCGGCGGCATGCGCAGTTGCTATTGGTCCCAGATGGGCCGCGCGGCGGCGGCCGGTTCTCGGTGCAAGCAAACACATGTCGTTCTGGTCTGGCAATGACGATGTTCCTCAACCGAACTTGAACAGGATGCCGTGACCACCGCGCGGGTAGTCCCACTCGATATTCTGGTGGTCGGTACAGAGGATGCGGCAACTGCCGCATTCGAGGCAGCCGTCGGTGATCAGCGTCACCGCGCCGTTGCCTTCGGCTTTGTAGCACGAGGCCGGGCAGACGAAGGTGCAACTCTTCGCGCTGCATTCGCTCTGGCAGACGTCGGCATCCTTGATGTGGACGTGCGGCCGTCCTGCATCGACGCGATAACGGTTCTGGAACAGCTTTTCCTCTACGTTGACGGGTAGGGTGCTCATCGGAAGGCCCTCAGGAGTTTGTAGGCGTCGCCCACGATGCCGGAAAGCGAACGGGCTGTGCGGAAGCTCGAAAAAATCTCGCGCTCCTTGCTTTTCTTGTCCTTACCGTCGACCGTGATCATCGTGCGCGCGGCGCGCGCCATGAGGTCGGGGTAGGTCGTGAAGAACTGCGGATTCTGGTGCAGCACGGCCGGCATGTCGCGGTACTTGTGCAGGTCTTTCATCACGAAGCTCTGATCGAGCGCGGCCTTGTAGGCCTTGAGCGTGCCGGCGCGGTAGCCGTGGCCCGCGGCTTTCGCGTGGATCACCGTTTCGGCGGCGAGGCGTCCCGTGGTCATCGCAAGATTCGATCCTTCTCGGTGCGCGGCGTTCACGAAACCGCCTGAATCGCCAACGATCATCCAGCCGTTGCCGTAGACCTGCGGGATTGCGTGAAAACCGCCTTCGGGAATCAGATGCGCGCAATACTCCTTCATCTCGCCGCCCGCAATCAGCGGTGCGATCGACGGGTGCTGCTTCATCTTTTCGAGGAGCACGTAGGGGCTCGTGCGGTTGGGGTTTTTCTTGAAGTCGCTCAGCATGCAGCCCACGCCTATGGTGAGCGATTCATTGTTGGTATAGAGGAAGCCAGTGCCCATCATGCCGTCGGTGATCCTGCCGACCATCTCGATCACGACGCCGTCGTCCTCGCCGACGTTGAAGCGTTGGCGGATCGTCTCCTCTGGCATGAAGAGAATCTCCTTGACGGCGAGCGCAACGTTGCCGGCCCCGATCTCTCCATGAAAGCCCGCCTTGCGCGCGAGCGTCGAATTCACGCCGTCGGCGAGCACCACCACGTCGGCATAGACATCGCCGTGCTCGCGGTCGCACTGCACGCCGACCACCACGTCGCCGTCCATGATCAGTTCCTTCACCGTGGTCTCGCAGAGCAGCAGTGCGCCGGCTTCGCGCACTTTCGATGAAAACCACTTGTCGAACTGCGCGCGGATGATCGTGTAGCGGTTATAGGGCGGCTTGTTGTAATCCTCGCTGCGCACATGTGTACCGACAAACGACGTATCGTCGAGCATCCACATCCGCTGCTCGATGATGTGGCGCTCCAGCGGCGCATCGTCGCGGAAGTCCGGGATGATCTCTTCGAGCGCCTTCGCGTACAGGATCGCACCCTGAACGTTTTTGCTGCCCGGATATTCGCCGCGCTCGATCTGCAGCACTTCCAGACCTGCCTTGGCCATCGTGTAAGCGGCAGCGTTGCCGGACGGACCGGCGCCGACCACAATCACATCGAATTGTGAAGGTTTTCTCATCGTGATTCTCCTCAGGCAGCCTGCTTGCGGCGCCGGCTCAAATGCTCCGCAAAAGCCTGCTTCAGCGCGGGCAACACTTGCAACGCATTGCCGACAATCCCGTAGTGTGCGAAATCGAAGATGGGTGCGTTCGGGTCGGTGTTGATCGCCACGATCACATCTGCGCTTTCCATGCCCACGCGGTGCTGGATCGCGCCGGATATGCCGGCGGCGATGTAGAGCTTGGGCCGCACCGTCTTGCCGGTCTGTCCCACCTGGCGCTCCCCCTCGACCCAGCCGGCCTGCACGCATGGCCGGGTCGCACCCACTTCGCCGCCGAGCACGTTCGCCAGATCGAACGCCAGCTGGAAGTTTTCCGGGCTCTTCAACCCCTTGCCGCCGCTCACAATCACATCGGCATAGGACAGGTTGATCCGGTTGCTGCTCGCATCCGGGATAAAGTCGAGCAGCCTCGTGACGATGTCCGTCTCGATCATCCCCAGCGTTCCATGGACGATGTTGCCGGTGCGTTCGGCGTCGCGCAGCGGCATCGGCATCACGCGCGGGCGCACCGTCGCCATCTGCGGACGGTACGCGAGCGTCATGATCGTGCACAACAGCGAGCCGCCGAAGGTGGGGCGCGTCGCCGCCAGCGCCCGCGACGCGGGATCGATGTTGAGTCCGGTGCAATCGGCGGTCAGCCCGGTCAACAGGGTCGTCGCTACGGAGCCGGCGAGGTCCCGGCCCATTGACGTCGCGCCCAGCAGCAGGATCTCGGGCTGATGCCGGTTGACGAGATCGGTCAGCCCTTTCGTGAACGGCTCGTTGCGATAGCCTTGCAAGACCGGGTCGTGGACGATGTACGCATCGTCCGCGCCGTAAGTGAAGGCTTCTGCGGCGAACTGTTCGAGCGGTTCATTTGCGCCACCGAGCACCGCGATGCCCACTCGGCTGCCGAGCGTGTCGGCCAATTTGCGCGCCTCACCGAGCAGTTCCCACGAGACGCTGTGCACGTGTCCACGGTCGTGCTCGATAAAGACCCAGACGCCTTTGTAGGCCTTCAGGTGTTTCGGCAGTTCGAGATTGCGTCCTGCGCGGCCGGCGGGTTTCTTCGCGGGGGCGGCGGGTGCGTTCATGAACCCTCCTTCATCAGCAGGTCAGCTTCCAGGGTAGGATGGCGCGCGAAAATCTTTTGCAGCAGGTTCACCGACACGTCGCAAAGACTCGATGCGTCGAGGTCGAGCATCTCCGCTTTCTCGCTGCGCGGCGTCGGTCCAAAGACTTTGCTGACCACTGTCGGCGAGCCCTTCAGGCCGATCTTGCTGAGATCTTCGATGCCGGCCTGTTCGCAGTTCCATTTGTGCACCGGATAGCCGGCCGCATGAATCATCGCGGGCAGCGTCGCAAAGCGCAGTTCGTTGGTGTTCTCCAGCATTGTGATCAGGCACGGCAGCGCAGTCCTGAGCACGTGCACGCCGCCCTCGGCGCGGCGCTCGACGGTGATCGTGCGCGCATCGAGAGCGGTCTCGACGATGCGCGACACGTAGGTCAGCAGTTGCAGCCCGAGGCGTTTGGCGATACCGGGGCCGACTTGCGCGGTGTCGCCGTCGATCGTCTGCTTGCCAGTGAACACGATGTCCACCGCCTGCTCCTTCGCGATCTGCTGGATACCCGCTGCCAGCGCGTACGACGTAGCGAGCGTATCCGCGCCAGCGAATGCACGGTCGGTGAGCAGCACGGCGTCGTCCGCGCCGAAGCTGATGCACTTGCGCAGCGCTTCCTCGGCCTGCGGCGGGCCCATGCAAAGCAACGTGACCTTGCCGCCGAAGCGGTCCTTCAGTCGCAGCGCCTCTTCGAGTGAAAACAGGTCATACGGGTTGACGATCGCCGGAACACCCTGGCGCATGATCGTGTTGGTGACCGGATGAACGCGGATCTGCGTCGAGTCCGGGACCTGCTTGATGCAGACGACAATGTGCATGGTCTTAACGATGTGCATGGTCTTGCTCCACCTGTCAGGCAAGGGTGCGCGCGGGCAGCGACGCGCGCAGACTGTCGAGTGAAACGTGCTGCTGCCCATTTGTGTCCCGGAACACCTTGAACACTTTTTCCTGCGCCGGCGTGGAGGTGACGAAGTCGCCGTAAGCCTTCAGCAGCAGCGCGTGATATGACGCGAACAGCGCGGGTTCGTCGCCTTCCGGCAGCGCGTCCTGTTGCTGGATGTACTGAAAGAAGCGCTTGAGGATGTGCAGTCGACTCACGTTGACGACCTTCTGGTCGAACGGAATGCCGAAGAACTGCAGGAAGTCCTCGGCTGAGGACAGCGCCTTGAGTTGCTGGACAAAGCTTTCCATCGCGTTTACTCCTTGCAAGCGGATGAGGATAGGTGTGGACAGAACGTCGGCTCGGCGAAGTACTTGTCGCAGGCGCCGCTGGTGGCGCACGGCGTCGTCGTGCCCGACTGTTCGGGTTTCGCGACGCACCTCGTGAAGCCGACCACAGCGCCGCTCATGACAATTCTCCGACGGTGTAGCGCACCTCGATCAGGAAGCGATACAGGTCGGCGGCGCTGGGCGTTTGCTTGTGCTGGGCGGCATGGTGGCGGATACGGGTCAGCAGCAGCACGAGCAGCTTTTCACTGACGGCCAGGCCGAGCGCGTCATAAGCCCGGCGCACGCTTTGCGAACCCGAATGCTTGCCGAGCACGACCGAGCGTTCGCGACCGAGTTCGACGGGATCGAAGCTCTCGTAGGTCGATGCATTCTTCGCGAGCCCGTCTGTGTGGATGCCGGACTCGTGCGTGAATACGCTGGCGCCGACAATACTTTTGTTAAGCGCGACCGGGCGTCCTGAAGCCCGTTCGACAAGCCGCGAGATGCTCAATAGCGCGGTCGTGTCGACGCCGGTGTTGCGACCCATGATATGGCGCACGCCCATCACGATCTCCTCCAGCGCGGCATTTCCGGCGCGTTCGCCGAGACCATTGACAGTGGTGTTGGCGTGGGTTGCGCCGGCGCGCAGTGCGGCAAGGGTGTTCGCGGTCGCGAGCCCGAGGTCGTTGTGCGCGTGGATTTCGATTTCCACATCGACCGCGTCGTGCAATCGCGCAATCGCTTCATAGGTCGAAAAAGGATCGAGGACGCCGAGCGTGTCCGCAAAGCGGATGCGTTGCGCACCGCACTGTTGCGCGTGCCGCGCCACGTCGGCAAGGAACGAGGGGTCCGCGCGCGAGGCATCCTCCGCGCCCAGCGAAACCTTGCGGCCGCTTTTGACGGCGGCGCTGACCACGCGATTCACCTGCGCGAGCACCCACGAGCGCGGCTGGCGCAATTTGTGTTGAAGTTGGATATCGGACACGGGAATCGACAGGTGAATGATGTCGGCATTGCAGCACAAGGCCGACGCCAGGTCCGCGTCGGTGAGACGGCCCCAGACCATCAGATCGGCGTCGAGATTCTGTGCGACGATGGCCTGGATGCAATCGATTTCCTCGGCACCCATCGCGGGGATACCGATTTCCAGTTCGGGTACGCCGGCGCTTGAGAGCGCCTCGGCAATCGCGCATTTTTCGGCAACCGTGAATGCGACGCCAGCGGTCTGTTCGCCGTCGCGCAGTGTGGTGTCGTTGATGGTCGGATTCGACACGGGAAGTTGTCCTTTAGGCATTTGATCATACGGTTTGCAAGTACTGCGCCATGCACGGTTAGTGCGAATAGCCGCTTGCCGCGGGGCTTTCCGGTGTTCGCTGGCGCTGTGATGAAGCGGTTCCAACGAAGACCTGTCGCGAATGTCCTGTTTCGAACAGCCAGGTGTAGCGATGAACACGGCGCTGCAGAAAGCGATGCGCGATGCGATGGGCGTGGTCAGCCAGGATGTGCGGATGCGGTCGGCGCGATGCAAACGCTGTAGGGATTGGCTATCCATCGGCTATCCAAGGCCCCACGCATTGTCGAACTGGTTGTTCCCCTCGTCGTCGGGAGGCGCCAGTCAGTGAGATTTCATGATTGCCTCACACGGAAAACGAACTGCCGCAGCCACAGGTGCTCTGCGCATTGGGGTTGTGAATGACGAAGCGCGAACCTTCCAGGCTGTCTTCGTAGTCGACGCGCGCGCCGGGCAGGTATTGCTGGCTCATCGAATCGACCAGCAGCGTGACGCCGTCCGTGACGATCTGCACGTCGTCGTCCGCCACCTGGTCGTCGAACGCGAAGCCGTACTGGAAGCCCGAACAGCCGCCGCCGGACACGTACAGCCGCAGCTTCAGGTTGGGATTGCCTTCTTCCTCGATCAGCGAGGCCACTTTCGCAGCGGCCTGAGGCGTGAATTCGAGTAGGTCGGGCATGACGCCGGGTGTGGCGGAAGCCGATTGGGTGAGCGTTTCCATGGAGGTTCCTCTCAGGCTTGAATGGACTCACTTCGGGTTAGACGAGCAGGTCGGTTGCTCGGCGAGTTACAGGTCGTCGGCTGCTGCGCCTCGAATCGTCTGGCGCGAGCGAAAGTCAGACACGGCCGACTTGATCGCGTCCTCGGCGCGAGAATCGAGCAGTGGATCTCGACCGGCGGCAATGGCAGTTCCTCGACGATCTGATGCGTGCACAACGTCCCCGAACGCATGCCGCGCTCGTGGACGCCGCCGTGCATTTGGCACGCGATCCGCATGCGCGTCCGGAGCCCCACGAGGTCCAGACAATCTCGTGCGGGTCCCCGTTGACGAGCGAGCTGACCTGCTCGCGGGCCAGTTCCACCGCTTCTTCGCCGACCCAGCCATAGGCATGCGAACGGCCGGCGGGATTGCCGTACATCTCGGTCAGGTAAGGCAGCATGCGTCTGATCACGCGCGGATCGACCGGCGTGGTGGCGGCATGATCCAGATGCACCGGGTTGGCGCCGCGCGGATGGAGGCCGGTACTCACGCGTTGGAAATCCGACATCGCAGGCTCCTGAAAGCGGGGTAATGCGACCTTCAGGGCAACTTCCATGCCAATGGATTTTCACGCTCTAGTGGCCTCTTTCAACTGGGCCGCTGTTGTTTCGCTGTTGTTTTTGTGTCGATGCGCCCGACGAGTGAGGATTGCCGCCGTTCTTTTTGTCGGATTTGTCGTTACGCGCGCGGGATTGACACGCGCGATGGCTGAATCGTCAGGCGTAGAAATGCGCTTACTTCAAACGCTGTGTCTTTGGGTCGATCGTGCGCCTTGCGCTGGTACATCGAAAGCGCGCAGCGCACGAAGGGGAAGTCAACGGTGAACATTCAGGCAAGCGTTGGACGGCGTCTACGAGGTGAGCAAGACGCTGGTTTCGTCGCTCGATGTGGCGAAAGCCTTCCGCGAGTCCCTGAACTATCTTGTGCAGACGATGGAGTGGCGGCGCGCCTTTGTGGTGCTGGCCGAACCGGAGGGGCAACTGCGCGGCCTGAGCGCTACGGGTCTTTCGCGTGACGAGCAGCAGCGGACGATTACACGTTCGCGACATCGCAAGCCGGGGAAGCCGGAGGGTGAACGCGAACGATTGATCTGGTTTGTGCGGGTCCATCTCGCTGGTTCAGAACATGCTGTCCGGGTCGTGTGAGATTTGTCGCAACACCGACACGACGCAACGAGATTGTAGGGATACGTCGCGCGCCGGGATCAAACAGAACTGCGAAATATATCCTAACCCGTTGATTCCTGGCGTTCTTGTCGAGTGGCATGGATCTGGCTCTATGGCTTGCGCGCGGCCGCCGTTGGTTGCGAGGAGATATCCATGCAAGCGAGTTCTAATGCGAGCGACTTGCCCGCAGCGGCCTATATCAGCATCGGGCAGATTAAACCGCTCGGCGTGAAGATCGAAGACCCGTCCACCGGTGGCGGCTGCGGCACGCACGGTGGCGAGGGTAGGGCCAGCTGCGGCGCGTCGGATAGTCTCGACGACATGCCGCCGGACATCTGGGAGAAGGTCAAGAATCACCCATGCTACTCGGAAGAAGCCCATCATCACTATGCGCGCATGCATGTGGCGGTGGCGCCGGCTTGCAACGTCCAGTGCAACTACTGCAACCGCAAATACGACTGCGCGAACGAGTCGCGTCCCGGCGTGGTCTCTCAGAAGCTAACGCCGCAACAGGCAGTGAAGAAGGTCGTGGCGGTCGCAAGCGAGATTCCACAGATGACGGTGCTTGGCATCGCCGGTCCCGGTGATTCGCTGGCGAGCCCGAAGAAGACCTTCGAGACGTTCAGGATGCTGCAGGAACAGGCGCCGGACATCAAGCTGTGCCTGTCGACCAATGGCCTGGCGTTGCCCGACCTCGTGGACGAAATCTGCAAGTACAACATCGACCACGTGACAATCACCATCAACATGGTCGACCCGGCGGTGGGCGAGAAAATCTATCCGTGGATTTTCTGGAAGCACAAGCGCGTGACCGGTTACGAAGCAGCCCGCATCCTTCATGACCGGCAGATGAAGGGTCTCGAGATGCTCACCGCACGCGGCGTGCTGACCAAGATCAACTCGGTGCTGATTCCCGGCATCAACGAGGAGCACCTGATCGAGGTCAACCGCGACGTCAAGAAACGCGGCGCGTTCCTGCATAACATCATGCCGCTGATTTCGGAGCCCGAGCACGGCACTCACTTTGGCCTGAGCGGCCAGCGCGGACCGACTGCGCAGGAACTCAAGGCCGTGCAGGACGCCTGCATGGGCGGCGCCAACCTGATGCGTCATTGCCGCCAGTGCCGCGCGGATGCGGTTGGCCTGCTGGGCGAGGACCGCAGCGAGGATTTCACGCTCGACAAGATCGAGCAGATGGAAGTGGTCTACGACCTCGACCGCCGCCGTGAATACCAGAAGCGCGTCGAAGCCGAGCGTCAGGCGCAGCACGACGCGAAGCAGGAAGCGCTGGCTGTCTCTCGCGAGATCGACGTCGCCGACGACATGAAGGTGCTGGTCGCGGTCGCAACGAAGGGCGGCGGCCGGGTCAACGAGCACTTCGGCCACGTCACGGAGTTTCAGATCTTCGAGGTCTCGGCGGCCGAAGCGCTGTTCGTCGGCCATCGCCGGGTGGACCTGTATTGCCGGGGCGGTTACGGCGACGACGAGCAACTACCGTCGGTCGTGCGCGCGCTTCGCGACTGCCACGCGGTGCTGGTCGCGAAGATCGGCGCCTGCCCGAAAGACGAACTGGCGCAAGCGGGCATCGAGCCGGTCGATCAGTACGTCGGCGAATTTATCGAAAAAGCGCTGCTTGCCTGGTTCAACGACTACCGCAGTCGCATCGCCAGCGGCGCCATCGAGCACCGGGACCGCGGCGATGCTTCGATCCGCCAGGGTGCTTACACCTCGTCAGCCTCAGCGGCGTGACAACCCACACCCTTCCAGACAGGACAACAGGAGAGCCTCCATGCCTCTGAAGATTATCGCGTCCACCTGTACGGGATGCTCGGCCTGCGAACCGGAATGCCCCAATGTCGCGATCAGCGACAAAGGCGGCGTGTTCGCGATCGACCCCAAGAAATGCACCGAATGCGAAGGCCACTTCGACGACCCGCAGTGCGTCGCCGTGTGTCCCGTGGACGGCTGCATCGTTCAGGTTTGAGTCTGGCTCGTGGCCGGGCCGGCCATTCATCCATCAGGAGACTACGCATCATGCTGTCCAACGTAACTGTTACGAGCGCCGCCGAGAAGTTCATGCGTCGTATCGTGCGCTTTTCGGGCCTGCCGGCTGGCGCCGGCTTTCGTCTGGTGGTGAGCGCCGGCGGCTGTTCCGGCTATACCGCGAAATTCACCGCCGAGCCGGCGCTGCAACCAGGCGAACAGGAACTCGACATCAACGGCCTGCGCGTATTCCTGCCGGCTGAGAGCCGGCCGATGCTCGAAGGCATAACGATCGATTTCGCCGACACGCCAACCCAGTCCGGCTTGATCTTTTTCAATCCGAACCAGGCTGCTTGTGGTTGCAGCAGCAGTGCGGAATCGGCGCCGCCGGGCGTGGCGACCATCGATGTCAGCGCGATTGGCCGTGGGCGGCCGCCGCTGCCGCGTCAGATCTCCTGAAGAGGAGCGATGGCGATGGAGTCCGGCGACCGTGCCCTCGACGACGTAATGACCGCGTTTGCGAAGAGCGCGATTGGCGGCGGCTTGCCGTCGGGCGTCAATGCATTGATCGCCGAGGCGGGTCGGTTGCGCGAGCGCCCCGACGAGGCGCTCGCGCTGTTGCAACGCGCCCGCGCCGCTGCACCGCGCCATCCGGTGCCGTTGATCGCGCTGTACCGCTTTTACTTCTACGGCCATCAATTGGCGCAGGCGCGTGCGATCGGCGAAGACGCGCTGGCGGTCGCCCGCACCGCGCTGGGCTCAGATTTCGGCGACGAACCGCTTGCGGCCGCGATCGTGACCACGCGTTATGACGCGGCCGCGCGTTTTTATCTGTTCACGCTGAAGGGCCTCGCGTACCTCAACATGCGTCTCGGCGACTTTGAAGAAGCGCGCATGCTGCTGCGCGAATTGCGCCGGCTCGATCCCGAAGACCGGGTGGGGGGCGCGCTGCTTTCGCAAGTCTTGGATCGTCATGAGACCGGCGTCGGGTCCGACGATGTAATGAATGCGCTGAGTGCGTATCCGACGCGCGGCTGGACGGGGACGCAACCATGAGCGTACAGAACGTGCGCGAAGAGGTGCGCGCGCTCGCGCGGCAGCGCCGGCAGTCGGGCGAGGTCGCTAACCTGATGACCACCGGACAGACGCAACGATCAGCAGGAGTGAAGCATGGCTGACATCAACCGCGACGACGACCTGATCGAGGTCGCGTTTCCCCCGCGCTTCAACTACGGCGAGCGCGTGATCGCACGCGCGGTGATCCGCAACGACGGCACCTACAACGGCAAGGACATCGGCGAAGTGCTGGTGAACAAGGGCGAGATCGGCTACGTCACCAACATCGACACCTTCCTTCAGCAGTTCTATATCTACGCGGTGTATTTCGTCGAGAGCGGCCACCGTGTCGGCATGCGCGCGAAAGAGCTATGCACGCTCGACAACCTGCCGGACGACGTGCTGCAAGGCTTGGGCGAGCGGGCCGAAGCGCTGCACAAGATCGGCACGCGGGTCCAGCCGGAAACGTCGCAACCGCAGGAGCCGTCAGCATGAGTATCGAACCGGTTCAGCCTGCTTATCAGTGGGGCATGCGCGTGATCGCGCTGGATGACCTGTGCAACGACGGCAGCTTTCCGGAGCGCGGCCAGGACGATTGTCTGGCCGAGGCGGGTACGGTCGGCGAAATCGTCAACGTCGGGCAGCTGGTTGAGAGCGGCGAGCCGGTCTATCTGGTGGAGTTCGGCAACTGTGTCGTCGGATGCACGGAGAATGAAATTGCGCCCGCACCCGCCGGCCTGCTACCCGAAGAAGGAGCCATGTCATGACGGTTCAGGCGAGCGCGCCAGAAGCGGCGCCGCCGCGCGACGGTTTGCGCGCGGGCCGCCCGTTCGACCTGACCCAGCGCCAGATCGAGCAAGCGTTGCGCGAGCGTACCCGCTACCGCTATGTGCTGCCGCGCGTGCTGCGCGACGGGCAGGGGTTCCGTGTCGAGAGCCCGTGCTGCTCCCGCAATGTCGACGCGAATGGCGGGCTGATCGACATAGCCTGGCTCACGCGCGATGAAGACGGTATGTGGCACCTGAGCGCGCGCGATCATGCGTCGCACCGATGGATGCCCCAGCATGAGAGCACCGATCTGGCCGAGCTGCTGGACACGCTGTGCATCGATCGCGAATGCGTGTTCTGGCCGTGAAGCAAACTAACGGAGCCGGGCGACGATCTATCTCGACCACAACGCGACCATGCCGCCAGCCTCCGCCGTGGCAGGCGATGCTGTCCATCCTGACGGATGTGTGGGGCAACGCGTCGTCGCAGCATGCCGTCGGGCAGCAGGCGAAGGGCACGCTCGCTGCGGCCCGCGCGACGATCGCGCGAGCGCTCGATTGCAAGCCCGCAGAGTTGATCTTCGCCGGCGCAGGCACCGCGTCGGCCCGGCACCAGCTACCTGCGCTTCGGCGAGCTTCCCGCCGAGGTCGTGTTGCAGCGGTGCGGCTGTCGCTCGGCGAAATCACTACGGCGCAGGACATTGAGTACGTGCTCGCCCATCTACCGCCGTTGCTTCGTCCACTGCTGGAGGAAGCAGCGCATCCCGCTTGAAGCTGGTTTGAACCTGTCATCAATCTCCGGAGTCCGCAACCATGAAAGTCATGATCCGCAAGGACAGCAAGGGCGCGCTGAGCGCCTACGTGCCAAAGAAGGACCTGGAAGAGCCCATTGTCGCGATGGCGCAGCCCGGGATGTGGGGCGGTCTCGTCACGCTCGCGAACGGCTGGCAGCTCGAATTGCCCGCGATGGCCGACGATACGCCACTGCCCATCACGGTCGAAGCGCGGCGCATTGCTGGCGTGGAGGAGTGAGATGAGCCTGAACGCCGAGCAATTGGACTTCGCGGCGGACCTGCTCCGCACGGCACCGACGCTACGCGACGCTGCCGCGCAATGGCACGAACGTTATCCCGAGGTGCGCACAATGCATGTCAGCGCAACGGTGATGCGCGACGAGACAGCAGCGCTCCGGTTCAGTGTGCGCAGTATCTATTTCGCGATATCGGCCGGGTATTACAGGACCATCGCGCAGCGGCCTGAAGAGGCCGATGCGTTGATCCTGACCGAGGACAAGGCGCATGGAAATCGATGAGATCGCGCTGAGCGAACCGGCTTGCGCGGCGCGCGAGATCGATCTCGTCAACGCGGTGCTGCAATCCTCGCGTTGGAGCGACGGGCCGATGCTTGATTCGTTCGAGCGCGCGTTTGCGGGCTGGGTTGGCCGGGAGTATGCGGTCGCGGTCGCGAGCGGCACGCTCGCCACCTGGATTGCGTTGCGCGCGACGGGGATCGGCCCGGGAGACGAGGTGGTCTGCGCGTCGCACACCTGGCATCAGGTGGCGCAGGCGATCACGCTGGCGGGAGCCGTGCCGGTGTTCGCCGACATCGACTACTGGAGTGGTTGTCTGAGCGCCGAAAAAGCCGCGCAGAAGATCGGCCCTCGCACGCGCGCCATCCTCGCCGGCAATACCAACGGCCACCCGGCCGCGTGGGCGCTGCTGCGCGAACTGGCCGACGCGCAGCGCTTGCGGCTGATCGAAGACAGTACTGAGGCGTTGGGCTCGCGCTACCGGGGCCGCAACGTCGGCTGTTTCGGCGACGTATCAGTGTTCGACTTCTCCAGCCCGTCCGCGCTGTGCACAGGAGCGGGCGGCATGCTCGTCACCGACGATGACGAACTCGTCCATGAGCTGCGCTATCTGCGCGAGCGGCGCGTCACGGACCGCGCGTCCGTCTCGGTCGGCTCGCGGGTGCCGCTGCAGGCGGGCATCAGTGATCTGACCGCCGCGCTCGGTCTCGCGCAACTGGCCGAACTCGACACGCGCCTCGCACAGCGAAAGCAGGTCGAGACCTGGTATCACGAGGAGATGCAAAGCTTCGAAGGGATCAAGCCGGCCTACGTGGCCGAGGACGTCGAAGAAGTGCACTGGATGCTCTATGTTGTGCATTTGGGCAAGCGTTTTACGCAGAGCGCGCGCGCCCAGATGATCGACGACATGAAATCTTGCGGCATTGAGACGGTGGCCTACAGCCATCCGCTGCATCAGCAGTTCCACTACATGAACGCGGGCGATGCGATCGGCCGCAAGAGCGGCCTCTTGCCCGACACCGAGCGCATCGGCGATCGCGCGCTGGCGCTGCCGCTGCACACGCTACTCGACACCGACCAGGTCAAGTACATCGTCAAGACGCTGAAAGACACCGCGACCAACGTGGGCGCCGGCGCCGCCATTTATCTGTGAGGCTGCCCGACGACCCGACGCGTATGGAGGCGCGCTTTCTCGAAGAGCAAGGCATCACGTGCATCGCGATGCCGCTGGGCGGGTTCGCCGAAGCGTTGGTGGATGCCTTGCAACCCGCACTGGCCGCGTGAAGCGTGGCCGCTATCCATCGTTCTTTATCCGTAGCCCTTTATCAAGATCGCCGTCATGACCACATTGACCGTACTGCCTTCGGGCAAGACCTACGGCGTTGCCGCCGGCGCGACCCTGCTGCAGGCAACTCGGCCTCGCGCTGGCGCGCGTACTGCATGCGCAGGACGTTTCCGTCGTGGTCATCGAAGCGCGCGAGCGTGAGGGCGGCCGTGCTGACGCAATGTTGCGAAGCCACGCGTCGAGATACGGGCAGATGCCCTTCGCGCGTTCCAGCAGGCTGTCGGCGGTGGCCTGATCCAGCGTGCCGGCCATCAAGACGGTGAGACTGAGTGCCATCCCGTAGGCGCCCTCGAGGTTCATATACATCGACAGCGCGATTCCCCGTTGGGCTCAGCGCAGCAGCTTGTGGCGCTCGGCCGGCGAATAGTTGCTGAGGTGCCCTTCGCGCGCCGCCTGACGCCGCGCGCGGGAGATGATCGCGCGGCTCTTGCCGGGCGAGGCCGGCGCGCTGACCTGCTTGTCCAGCGCGGTGCCGCCGCATTGCGGGCAGACGGGCGTGTGGCCGGCGCGCACCAGCGTTTCGAATGCGTGGCCGCAGGCCGCGCAGCGGTAGTCGTACAGGGGCATAGTGATCAGATCTCCGTTTCAGGTGGATGGGGCGCAGCGGATCGCCCGTTGGTGCGAACTGTGGTCCGTCATTGCGCCCTCGCTAGAACTTCATCCCGACGCCTATTCCCAGTACCAGTGGGTCGATGTCCAGCCGGCCCAACGAACTATCGCCGAGCGAGGCGTCCGTGTGCATCCAGATCTTCTTGATATCCGCGTTGAGAAAGACGGTCTTCGTGATCTGCACGTCGACGCCAGCCTGCACCGCCGGACCGAAGCTGCTGCGTGACACCTGGATGCCTACGGGGCCCGCGCTCAGGCCGTCGTTGTAGAAGTACGTGTAGTTGACCCCCGCGCCGACATACGGTCGGATCATGCCAGCATGGTTGAAGTGATATTGCAGCAGCAGCGTCGGTGGCAGCACGTTCACGCCACCGAGATCGCCGAGGTCGGACGTCACGTGGTGCCGCGAGGTGGCGAGAATCAGCTCGATGCCGATCGCGTCGCGGATCATATAGGTCAAATCCAACTCCGGCACGAGTGCGTTATTGACACCCACGCCGAGCGACGACAACGTGCCGCTGGTGTGTACTTCGGGCTCGATCGAGATGGCACGCAGACGCACGAGCACGTCACCGGCGTGGATCCCATCCGCCGGCACCTGGCCTGCCATCGTGCTTCCGTTCGCGCTTACGTCATCCGCGTATGCCAGCACTTCGAACAAACCGGTAGTGCACAGGCTTGCCACGATCATGACGGCCTTAATCATGTGCTTCATCGCTTTCCCCTTGTTGACGTATGCGGGGAATTGTCGACGCGCAAATCAGGGCTGCCCTTGCGCAGGATCAACCGGTCCCGATCCCGAAGTCAAGATGCGACATCGGGTCACGCGTAGGAATGTCGAGATAGCGGGAGCCTTGAGGCCGGACCGGCTGCAGCCGCCGAACGGCACGCAGATCACTCTGCTACTTCTGCGCATGCAACAAGGTCATTACGCAGGACCATGGCTGCAGCGCTAGATATCTGAGCTACCTCGTTCGTGAGATGGACCTGGTCGCGTCACATCTCGGACCTGACCGGCGAACCGTGCAGCTGCATCTGGGAGATGGAACGCCGACCTTCTTCCCTGTTGCCGAACTCGAAGAGCTTGTCCAGCAACTGCAGAACCGCTTCGCGTTCTCGATCGACGCAGAACTTGCCATCGAAATTGATCCGCGAACCGTCAGCACCAAAACGCTTTCACCACTCGCGCGCCTCGGCTTCAACCGGGCGAGCTTCGGCGTACAGGACTTTGCTACCGACGTTCAGCAGGCTGTCAATCGCATCCAGCCACTCGATGTGGTGAAACGCGCACTCAGCGGCGCACGCGATGCGGGATTTCTCTCAATTAACGTCGACCTGATCTACGGTTTGTCGCAGCAGACTGTCGCCTGATTTAGCCCGCGCACTGCGTCAGTGCACCGCACCCCGCCGCTTTGTTCGTCCTTGATCGACATCAATCACAAAGCTGGCCGGTTGTCGGACCATGATGCTGCGAGTGTGATGCCGCATGCGTCAAGCCAGCTTCAGGTCAAAAGTGCCACAACCCGGACTTAACCACTATGACAGACAGAAAAGCCTTAAGGAAACGGTCGATAGCCATCGTCACGACATTGAGCGCCTGTCTATCGGGATGTGATCTGACTGTGCTTGATCCAAAAGGGAGCGTCGGCGCGGCCGAGAAGTCGCTGATCGCCACCGCCACGTGGGCGATGCTGATCGTCGTGATCCCGGTGATCCTGCTGACGCTGTTCTTCGCGTGGCGCTACCGTGCGTCGAACCGTCACGCGATCTACGCACCCAAATGGGCGCACTCGACGGCGATCGAGATCGTCGTCTGGACTATCCCCGCCCTGATCATCCTGTACCTCGGTATCCTGACGTGGCGCACCACGCATGAGCTCGACCCGTACCGGCCGCTGCAGTCGAGCGTGAAGCCGATCGACGTCGAGGTGGTCGCGCTCGACTGGAAGTGGCTCTTCATCTACCCGGACCTCGGCATTGCGTCGGTGAACCAGCTCGCCGTGCCAGTCGATACGCCGGTGAATTTCCGGATCACGTCGGACTCGGTGATGAACTCATTCTTCATCCCGCAACTCGGCACCCAGGTGTATGCAATGGTCGGCATGCAGACCCGTCTGCACCTGATCGCGGATGCACCGGGAAATTTCGAAGGCATGTCCGCCAACTTCAGCGGCAAGGGATTCACCGACATGAAGTTCCGCACGCTCGCGACGAGCGCCACCGGCTTCGACGCATGGGTGCGGAAGGTCAAGGCTTCGCCGGACCGCCTGAGCATGGACGAATACGCCGAAGTCGCGAAGCCGAGCGAGAAGCAGTCGGTACGCTACTTCTCATCGATCGACCAGTACCTGTTCCGCAACATCGTTGCCCGATACAACAACGGCAACGTCACGGCCTTCCGCGACGCCGCCTGTCGCACGCAGACCACGGAGTAAGCCATGTTTGGAAAACTCACGCCCGGCGCGATTCCGTTCGATCAGCCGATCATCATGGGCGCGGCCGCGTCCATGGCGCTCATCGTACTGGCGGTCATCGTCACGCTCACGAAGCTCGGCCGCTGGAAGTGGCTCTGGACCGAGTGGCTGACAAGCGTCGATCACAAGAAGATCGGCATCATGTACATCATCGTCGCGGTGCTGATGCTCGTGCGCGGTTTTGTCGACGCCGTAATGATGCGGCTTCAGCTCGCGATCGCGTTTCACGGCCCCGGTTACCTGCCGCCGCACCACTACGACCAGATATTCACCGCGCACGGTGTCATCATGATCTTCTTCATGGCGATGGCGCTGATGGTCGGCCTCTTCAATCTTGTCGTGCCGCTGCAGATCGGCGCGCGCGACGTCGCCTTCCCGTTCCTGAATTCGCTGAGCTTCTGGATGACGGCGATCAGCGCGATCCTGATCAATCTGTCGCTCGTGATCGGCGAGTTCGCGCAGGTCGGCTGGCTCGCGTATCCACCGCTGTCGGAGCTGCAGTTCAGTCCCGGCGTCGGGGTCGACTACTACATCTGGAGTCTGCAGCTCTCCGGCGTCGGTACGCTGATTACCGCGATCAACTTCTTCGTGACGATCGTCAAGCTGCGCGCGCCCGGCATGACGCTGATGAAGATGCCGGTGTTCACGTGGACCGCGCTGTGCTCGAACGTGCTGATCATGGCAACGTTCCCGATCCTAACCGTGACGCTCGCACTGCTCGGCCTCGACCGCTACGCAGGCATGCACTTTTTCACCAATGAGCTCGGCGGCAACGCGATGCTGTACCTGAACCTGATCTGGGCGTGGGGCCACCCGGAGGTGTACATCCTCGTGCTGCCCGCGTTCGGCATCTACTCGGAAGTGATCGCGACCTTCGCGAAGAAACCGCTGTTTGGCTACAGAACGATGGTCTACGCGTCGTGCGCGATCACGGTGCTCGCATTCCTCGTGTGGGCGCACCACTTCTTCACGATGGGTTCCGGCGCGGACGTCAACGCGTTCTTCGGCATTATGACGATGGTCATCGCGATCCCCACGGGCGTGAAAGTCTTCAACTGGCTGTTCACGATGTACCGCGGTCGCATCGAGTTCACCGCACCCGTGCTGTGGACGATCGGCTTCATGGTCACGTTCACGATCGGCGGCATGACGGGCGTGATGATGGCGATCCCGGGCGCGGACTTCGTGCTGCACAACAGCCTGTTCCTGATCGCGCACTTTCACAACGCGATCATAGGCGGCGTCGTGTTCGGCTATCTCGCAGGCTTCCATTACTGGTTCCCGAAGGCGTTCGGCTTCAAGCTTAACGAGAAGCTCGGCAAGCGGGCGTTCTGGTGCTGGTTCGTCGGCTTCTACGTGTCGTTCGTGCCGCTCTACGTGCTCGGCTTCATGGGCATGACCCGGCGCCTGAATCACTACGACAACCCGACCTGGCATCCCTGGCTGTTCGTCGCCGCATGCGGCGTGGTGCTGATCGCACTCGGTGTCGTGCACCAGATCGCCCAGGTCGTCGTGAGCGTGATCCATCGCAACGAGCCGGAATACGGCGACCTGACGGGCGACCCGTGGAACGGCCGCACGCTCGAATGGGCCACCGCGTCGCCGCCCGCTGTCTACAACTTCGCGCGCATACCGGTCGTCCACCAGCTCGACGCGTTCGCGCACATGAAGGAAAGCGGCGCAGCAAATGCCGCACTGGCGCATTACGAGGACATCCACCTACCGTCGAATACCGCGGACGGGTTCCTGATCGGCGCATTCAGCCTCGTGCTCGGCTTCGCCGGCGTCTGGCACATCACGTGGCTCGCCGCGCTGGCCTTCGTCGCGATCGTCGCCGCGCTGATCGCGCGTAGCTTCCGCGACGACCATGGCTACGTGATTCCGGCCTCGCGCGTGCGCGAAATCGAAGCACGACGCGGCAGCGCACCCACCCCGGCCGCCCTTGAATTACCCGAATCCGCGGAGACCTGATCCATGACGCAATCTGCATTACTCGTCCATCACGGCAGGTCGAGCGCTGACCACGGCCCAACGCCCACCGTGTTCGGCTTCTGGCTGTACCTGATGACCGACTGCATGCTGTTCGCGTCGCTGTTCGCCGTGTTCGCCGTAATGGCGCACCAGTTCGCGGGCGGCGCGTCCGGACGGGACCTGTTCGACATCCCGGGTGTTGCACTTCAAACCGGCGCGCTGCTGCTGAGCAGCACTACCTACGGCTTCGCGATGCTCGGCGCGCAGCGCCAGGGGCGTGGTGCCGTGATCGGCTGGCTCCTCGTGACGTTCGTGCTTGGCGCGCTGTTCCTCGCGTTAGAGCTGCGCGAGTTCTCGCACCTGGTCGCCGACGGTGCTGGGCCCAGTCGCAGCGCCTTCCTGTCGTCGTTCTTCACGCTGGTTGGCACCCACGGCCTGCACGTGACAGCCGGCCTCGTCTGGATGGCCGTGCTCGTCGTGCATGTCGTCCGCTCGCCTGAACTGTCCGGTCGCGACCTCACGAGTCTGACGTGCCTGAGCCTCTTCTGGCACTTCCTCGACATCGTGTGGATCTGCGTGTTTTCGTTTGTCTATCTCGGGAGCATGCTCTAAATGGTCCATTCACACTCGACGTCCACGACCGCCTCGCGTGGTGACGTCGCCGGTTATATCACCGGTTTCGTGCTTGCCGTGGCGCTGACTGCTGGCTCATTCTCGATCGTCACGCAACGGTTGCTGCCGTCCGGCTCCGCGATTATGGCGCTCGCGTTGCTGGCGTTCGTGCAGATCGTCGTGCAACTGGTGACGTTCCTGCATCTCGACCTGTCGCGCGGCCAGCGCTGGAACGGGCTGGCGTTATGCTACACCGCGCTCGCCGCGCTGTTCCTGATCTTCGGCACGATCTGGGTGATGCACAATGTCAGCATGAACATGATGTCGCGCTGACTCGCCACCAGCGCGAAACGGTCTGGTCACATCATCGCGGACACGGCATGCAGCCGTCGGCCGCGTGCGTAGTGTTGTGCTGCACCGCTCTACCGGTCTTTCTTCATGAACAGTCCGAATCACCCCGTTCCCGCCAATGAGCCATTGCCCCATCGCAAGGTCATCCGCTCGTGGCTGACACCGTTCGCCGAACGCCGCACCGCCTACGCGCTTCTGCTGCTCGTGTTCGACTACGTTTTGCTATTGTGTGCGCTCGCCGCGAGCGTGTTCGCGCACGGGTTCGTGCTGAAGACCGTATTCGGATGCATGGCGGGCTTCGTCATCGGACGGCTCTTCGTCATCGGTCACGACGCATGTCATGAGAGCCTGACCCGGCACCGCACGCTCAACCGCTGGCTGGGCCGGATCGCCTTCCTGCCGTCGCTCACGCCGTACAGCCTGTGGCAAGTGGGTCACAACGTGGTGCATCACGGCTACACGAACCTGAAAGGCGTCGATTTTGTGTGGGCACCGCTGACGATCCAGGAATATCGCGCCTTGAGTGGGCCACGGCGCGCACTGGAACGTATCTATCGCAGCGGCTGGGCGCCCGGTCTCTACTACATGATCGAAATTTGGTGGACGAAGATGTTTTTTCCGTCGCGGGCCGCCATGCCGACGCGGCGCCCCGTGTTCTTCCGTGACTGCACGCTGGTATCGGTGTTCGCACTGCTGTGGATCGGCGCGCTCGCGTGGATCGCTCGCGCGACGCAGCGGGGGGTGGTCCCGTCAATCGCATGCGGGTTCGGGGTGCCGTTCCTGTTCTGGTGCGCGATGGTGGGTTTCGTCGTGTACGCGCACCACACGCATCCGCAAATCCGCTGGTACGACGATCGCGCGAAATGGGGGCGTTCGGATCCGTTCGTATCCACGACGGTGCACTTGACCTTTCGCTGGCGTTTTGGCGCGCTGTTTCATCACATCATGGAGCACACCGCGCATCACGTCGACATGAGTCTCCCTCTATACGGGCTCGTCGGTGCTCAGCGAACCCTCGAAGCGATGCTTCCGGAACGGATCGTCGTGCAGCGGTTTTCGTGGCGTTGGTACTTCGACACCGCACGAGGCTGCAAACTATACGATTTTTCGACTGATCAGTGGACCGATTTCGCTGGTCGCGCGACGCACGTTCCTTTTACTAATTGAGTTCGTTACGTGCGGCCACTTCAGGTCGCGTTCAATGCAATTTGAATTTAATAGCGAGGGTAAAAATGCCGGATATCAGCGGAAATGCGACAGCAATTGGCGATGCAAACACTCAGCAAATGGGTGCTGCCCTGACCGTTCAAACCTATGCAAATAGCGTTCTCGAACAGCCCCAGGTGGATTTTTCTGGCATCGACGGTCTGTCGCAATACCAGACACAAATCAACGACGGGCTCACCACCGCGAAAGGCCATGCGATCTATTATCTGGACACGCTGCAGCCCAGCCTGATCGAAAACATGGCAAACATCGACAACTACTACCAGCTCAACAAAGCACTACCGGCGACGCTGCCGGCAGGCTCGACTGTTGCTGAGTGGACAGCCGCCCTCACGGCGGTGCAGCAGGAGTCGGTGAAATACCAAGGCGCCGCGAACCAGATTGTCACCAACCTCCAGACGCTTGGCGCGAATCTAACGACGGACTCAGCGGACTTCACAACCACCGTTACCAATATGAATAGTGCGGTTGGCGGAGCAGACGGGATTCTCGACACCATCAAAGGAGAACTCAGCAAAGCTCAGGCAGAAATCGACGGCGCAATCGCCGGAAGCGTTCTGAGCGGGCTGACTGTCGTAGGCGGCGTATTTGTCATCTGCGTAGGGGCGATCGCTGATTTTGTCACCGCTGGCACGTCTACCACTGCAGTCATCGGCGGCATTGGCATTGTCGTGGCGGGAGTCTCCGGTGAAGCCGGCTCGGCAGCCGTGCTCGTCGCAGCGAATAAGGCGAAGGCGTCGCTGCTCACTGAACAAGCGGACCTGAAGGAAGAGGTAAAGCTCGCTACGGCGATTAGTGGCGGCTACACATCACTTTCTACGCAGGTCAATGGTGCCATTACTGCAGCATCGGCGATGGCAAACGCGTGGGAAAGCATCACATCTGATCTGGGCGACATCATCGCCGATTTGAACAACGGGATTTCGAATGCGGACGAGATCCGCACCCTGTTCATAAACGCGGCAAACGACGAAATCGGGACGCTCCTGGCGGACATCCAGACGGTCAAGGGCCAAATGGCTGGCGTAACCGTGCAATCGGCCGCCGCGCAACAGACCGTAAGCGATCTCATCGCGAAGGTCGCCAATCTGCCCGCTTCAGCAGGAGTGGCGTAACGCGATCCGCTAGCCCGTGCGGCCTCCGTCGGGATTGATTCCAACGGAGGCGGCCCCGTCATACCACAACGAAGGAAAGAGACAACATGGGTCCTTTTTCACAGACTTTGGCCGCCCTGAACAGTAGTGTCTCCAAATTGCGGTCCATCCAAGGATTGCCCGGCGACGCGGTGCCAATTCAGAACTCCGTCTGCAATTCTCTTATCGGCATTCTGAAGGACGCCGCTCCTTTTTAGACGGCCCTGCTCGGCTATACCGGTTCGGCAATCACCGCGCTGAATGGTGCGCTCGCTGACCTTAAAAAAGGTGCAAGTCCGGGCTCGATAGCCAAAACTGTCTCGGACGTCGCTGCCACCATCAGTACGTACCAACAAAGCGCGACATCACTACTCACCCAATCGAACGCTGCCGCGGCTCTCATGTCGTCGTCGGTTACGCAGCTAGCCCACGTCGAAGGCTCTATCCAGAGTCAGATGACGACATTGCAGGCACAGGAAGGCGCGGCACGGGGCCAATTGGCTGCCGCCGAGGCCTCCAGCCTTAGCGACCTGACAAATCTGAAGACCGCGATCGATGACACTGCCGCAGACTTCACCGTGATTATTAACGATCTCAATCAGGACCCGTCTCCCTTCGTCGTTGAGCTTCGTTTAACCACTTGTATCGCAATGCTCGGCGTTCTACAGGCCGACGCTTCCTGATAGTTCGAAGCTTTCGCGCTACTCATCGGTGGCGGAAGCCACCGATGAGTAGCAACCAGCGTGCCATACTGAACGCATCTCAAGACGTGCCACCGGGGCTCGGGGTGAACATACCGTGTTTACGCCGACCGAAAATTCGGCCACATGCCACATGTAGGGATCGCGCCGACTGAAAATTGAGCCGGGCAATCAACCTATCCTGCTAGTTTTTCTGGCAGGGTGTTTGGGGATGATCCCGATGACGATGATTGGCAAGGTGCGGCGGATGTTCCACCGCCAGAACAGGTCGGTACGCGAGATAGCACGTCTCACAAGCCTGTCGCGCAACACGATTAGTAAATATCTGAACATGGATGTTCAGGAGGAGCCGAAGTATCAGCGGCGCTCCCAGCCGACCCGGTTGACGCCGTTTCATGAGGCGCTGGTGCAGGCGCTCAGTGTCGACGCGCGGCGGTTGAAGAAGGAGCGGCGCACCGCCTGGATGCTGTTTCAGGAGATCAAGGCGGGCGGCTACGACGGCTGTTACTCGCGGGTGACCGATTTCATCCGGGGCTGGCGGCAAGGCGAAGGCAAGGCGGTTTCGAAATCGGCGTTTGTGCCGTTGCGATTCGAACTGGGCGAGGCATTCCAGTTTGACCGGTCCGAGGAAGGACTGGTTGTCGGCGGCATTTACCGCAAGCTGCAGGTGTCGCACATGAAGCGATGTGCGTCGCGGGCGTTCTGGCTGGTTGCCTATCCGAGCCAGCGGCACGAGATGCTGTTCGATGCCCATACGCGCTCGTTCGCGGCCTTCGGCGGGATGGCCCGCCGGGGCATCTACGACAATATGAAAACGGCCGTAGACAAGCTTCACAAAGGCAAGGGTCGCACGGTCAATCCGCGTTTCGCAGTGATGTGCTCGCACTACCTGTTCGATCCGGACTTCTGCAACGTCGCCAGTGGCTGGGAGAAAGGCGTCGTCGAGAAGAACGTGCAGGACAGCCGTCTGCGCATCTGGATTGAGGCGCGTGCGCAACGCTTCGGCAGTTTCGCTGATCTGAATGCATGGCTGGCGACCCGGTGCCGGTCGTTGTGGGATCAGGTGAAGCATCCGGACTATCGTGACCTGAGCGTCGCCGACGTGTTCGAGCAGGAGCGCGCCCATCTGATGCCGATGCCGACACCGTTTGACGGTTACTGTAAGACTCGCTAACAAAGCCTGTCATCCGAAAGCAAGCAGCAGTTGCAGCCCGAGGTCGGCTGCCATGTCGTGCGCGCTGCGGCCATCCGGTGCGCACAGTTCTGCGTTCGCCCCATGCGCAAGCAGCATCTGCAGGACGTCGAGGCGAGCGCTCGCGGCTGCCTGCATCAGGCATGTGATGTCGTCGTCGTTCACATGGTCGATCGGCGCGCCGGCGTCGATCAGCCGCAGGATGGTCGCGGGGCCGCCGTGCAGGCACGCGAACCAGAGCGCATGGTTGCCGTCGTCATCGAGCGCGTCGGCGCGTGCGCCGAGTGCGAGCAACGCTTCGACCACCGCGTCCTCGCCATGCTGCGCGGCGCGCATCAACGGCGTTTCGCCGTTCACGCAGCGCGAATGGGGAGCAGGGAAGCCGTGGTACGCCAGCCAGGTGGAAAGTGCGGCGGGCACGATCGTTTCGAGTTGTGCATCGGGGTTCCGGACAACGCGCGAGGCCAGGCGTTCGCGGACGACGAAAGCAGTGTCAGTGTGCATGATCATGGTCGCGTTCGGGTGCAAGGGAACATCGGTTGGCGCAGCCGCGCGGGCGGCAGCCGCAGGGACCCGCGCCTCAGACGGGCCGGTTCTCGTTGGGGTTGCGCACTGGCCCCATCAATTCAAGTCCTTCGCTGTAGGTGATCGTCTCGAAGGTCACGTCGAACTTGATGGCCGCGTCCGCTACCGCATCCAGCTTGCCGCCTGAGTCCTTTTTCTTCAATTCGTTCTTTTCGAGGTACAGCAGTTCGAGCATCTCGTTGTAGACGGTGGACTCGAGAATCGGCAGCACATAGAACATCGCGCCCTTGTACGGCACCTGATATCGCTTGCTCAGGTCGATGTTGTCGCAAAACAGAAAGTACTTGCCATCCGCCGAGAGCGTGTCGCTGAGCACCTCGGCCACGTCCTTCAGATGCTCGAAGCTCAACAGATACCCTGCGAAGAACGGCAAGTGCTTATGGCCGATCGTCGCGCATGCCATCACCTGATCGCAGGTCAGCTCCGGCGGCCGCGCTTCGTCGGCGAGCTTTGGGGCAAACCGCAGCGCAAGTTCGCCGCGGAAGCCGACCCGGCCGAACTTGTTCGTCAGCCCCTTGAGAACCGGGTTGAGCAGACGGCCTTCATGTTCGAGACGGGCGAACGCGGTGTCGTCGATCTCCTTGTGCGCGAGCGTTTCGGTCATCACAGATCCTTGGGTTAAACAGCGTTGAAGAGGGATTCACGTCTGCGTATTGCGCATCCGGTCGGCGATTTTGAAAAACGCCTGCATCAGTTCATCGCGTAGCACCGGATCGACACCCGTCTCGTCGAACGCGGCGCGCATGCAAGCTAGCCACGCATCCCGTTCGGCGGTGCCGATCGCGAATGCGGCATGACGCGTGCGCAGCCGTGGTTGGCCGCGCTGTGCCGAGTACCGCTTGTCGGCGCCGAGCCATTCGCACAGATACAGCACCAGCACGGCCTTCGTCGAAGACAGGTTCGGGTGATGCATCGCGCGAATGCGCTGCGCGTCGGCCCGCATATCCATGTGCCGATAGAACGCATCGACCAGGCGGATGACGGCGGTCTCGCCGCCTAGACGGTCGAAGTGCGTCTCGCGCGGTACCGGTCGCGAAGCTTGGGTGGCTGGTGTGTCCATGGCGCGATCAACGCAATAACCGAACCAGGCCGCAACCCGGCGATTGTCCGGCTGCACGCAGGCCAATGCGACAGAAATCGCACGACAAACGCGCCCGAATGGTTTCATTGGCGACGAAGTTCGCGTGGTTTGTCGCGAAATCGACAAGACAGAAGAGGAGTCCGCAAAAGTCCCGAACCAACCGCCGCAGCGCGGCGGGGCGGACGCGTCGCAGTACCGCTGGTGACGTGGCACAGAAGCTGCGTTTGGAGTCCAGCGCGGACACAGGTCCGGCCGATGCGTGGCTCGATATAAGAAGACCCATACAGGCACGACAGGCTGACATGGTCGCGGTTACGCAACCCTGATTTCAACCCTTCTTCCTGAATGGAGAAATGCAATGTCTAAACTTCGGCAAATCGCGTTCTACGGTAAAGGCGGTATCGGCAAGTCGACCACCTCGCAGAACACCCTGGCAGCCCTGACTGAACTCGGGCAGAAGATCCTGATCGTCGGCTGCGATCCCAAGGCGGACTCTACCCGCCTGATCCTGCATGCAAAGGCGCAGGACACCATCCTGTCGCTAGCGGCCGAAGCCGGCTCGGTGGAGGACCTCGAACTCGAGGACGTGATGAAGATCGGTTACCGCAACATCCGTTGCGTGGAGTCCGGCGGTCCGGAACCGGGCGTCGGCTGCGCGGGCCGTGGCGTCATCACGTCGATCAACTTCCTCGAAGAAAACGGCGCCTATGACGGCGTGGACTACGTGTCGTACGACGTGCTCGGCGACGTGGTGTGCGGCGGTTTCGCAATGCCGATTCGTGAGAACAAGGCGCAGGAAATCTACATTGTGATGTCCGGCGAAATGATGGCCATGTATGCGGCCAACAACATTTCAAAGGGCATTCTGAAGTACGCGAACAGCGGCGGTGTGCGGATCGGCGGGCTCGTGTGCAACGAGCGTCAGACCGACAAGGAACTCGAACTCGCCGAAGCGCTGGCGAAGATGCTCGGTTCGAAGCTGATCCACTTCGTGCCGCGCGATAACATCGTGCAGCACGCCGAGCTGCGCCGCATGACGGTGATCGAGTTCGCGCCCGAATCCAAACAGGCGGAAGAGTATCGCCAGCTCGCCACCAAGGTGCACAACAACGCGGGCAACGGCACGATCCCGACGCCGATCACGATGGATCAACTGGAAGACCTGTTAATGGAGCACGGAATCATGACGTCCATCGACGAATCGCAAGTCGGCAAGCCTGCAGCGGAACTGACCGCCTAAGCGAGCGCCGCTGCGCGCGGCCCGGTGTTCTTCTTCACGCGATGAACCGGGCCGTGCCGGCTACCCGCTGCCAGGCTTGATACTCACCCTATGGAGCATTCCCATGAGCGTCACTGTTGAAGAGCGCAAGGCCGCGAACAAGGCCCTGATCGATGAAGTGCTGAAGGCCTATCCGGAGAAGATGGCCAAACGGCGCGCCAAGCATTTGGGCACCTTCGAGGACGGCAAGCCCGACTGTGGCGTGAAATCAAACATCAAGTCATTGCCGGGCGTGATGACGATTCGCGGTTGCGCGTACGCCGGCTCGAAGGGCGTGGTCTGGGGGCCCATCAAGGACATGATCCACATCAGTCATGGTCCGGTCGGTTGCGGTCAGTACTCGTGGGCCGCGCGTCGCAACTACTACATCGGCACTACCGGTATCGACACCTTCGTGACGATGCAGTTCACGTCGGACTTCCAGGAAAAGGACATCGTCTTCGGCGGCGACAAGAAGCTCGACAAGATCATCGACGAGATTCAGGAACTGTTTCCGCTGAACAAGGGCATCTCGATCCAGAGTGAATGCCCGATCGGCCTGATCGGCGACGACATCGAGGCCGTCTCGAAGACGAAGAGTGCGCAGTATGAAGGGCACACCATTTTGCCGGTGCGCTGCGAAGGTTTTCGCGGCGTCAGCCAGTCGCTGGGCCACCATCTGGCTAACGATGCGATTCGAGACTGGATATTCGACAAGGCCGATCCGGACAAGCGGCCCGAATTTGTTTCGACGCCTTATGATGTTGCGATCATCGGCGATTACAACATCGCCGGCGATGCCTGGTCGAGCCGGATTCTGCTCGAAGAGATCGGCCTGCGCGTGATCGCGCAATGGTCGGGCGACGGCTCGATCGCCGAGCTCGAGAACACGCCCAAGGCCAAGCTCAATTTGCTGCATTGCTACCGCTCGATGAACTATATCAGCCGGCACATGGAAGAGAAGTACTGCATTCCGTGGGCGGAATACAACTTCTTCGGCCCGTCGATGATCGAGAAGAGCCTGCGCGAGATCGCCAGCCACTTCGACGACACCATCAAAGCCAACGCGGAGAGGGTGATCGCCAAGTATCGTCCCCTGGTCGATGCGGTGAACGCGAAGTTCAGAGCGCGCCTGCAGGATAAGACCGTGATGCTGTTCGTTGGGGGCCTGCGTCCGCGCCACGTGATCGGCGCCTACGAAGACCTCGGCATGAACGTGGTCGGCACCGGCTACGAATTCGGCCACAACGACGACTATCAGCGCACCACGCACTACGTGAAGGACGGCACACTGATTTACGACGACGTGACCGGCTACGAGTTTGAGAGGTTCGTCGAACAGGTCCAGCCCGATCTGGTCGGCTCCGGCATCAAGGAAAAGTACGTGTTCCAGAAGATGGGCGTGCCGTTTCGCCAGATGCACAGCTGGGACTATTCCGGTCCATATCACGGCTACGACGGCTACGCCATTTTCGCGCGCGACATGGACATGGCCATTTCCAGCCCGGTGTGGGGGCTCGCCAAGGCGCCCTGGAAGAAAAACCCCTAACGCCGGCCACCGGACTGATCACCGGACGGCAGGCCATTGAATTGAATATCAGGAGCATCCCGTGCCCCAATCCGCAGACCAGATTCTCGACCAGGAACTCCTGTTCCGTGAGCCCGAGTACCAGAAAATTTTTCGCGCGAAAAAGGAAAATTTCGAGTTCAACCATTCAGACGAGCAGGTCAAGCAGATCGTCGAGTGGACCAAGAGCGAAGACTACCGGCAAAAGAACTTTGCACGCGACTCGCTCACCATCAACCCGGCCAAGGCCTGCCAGCCGCTCGGCGCAGTGTACGTGGCCAACGGCTTTCACAAGACGCTCAGTTTTGTGCATGGCTCGCAGGGCTGTGTAGCCTTTTACCGCTCGCACTTCTCGCGTCACTTCAAGGAGCCGACCTCGTGCGTCAGCTCGTCGATGACCGAGGACGCGGCGGTGTTCGGCGGCATGAACAACATGATCGACGGCCTCGCAAATGCGTACAACCTGTACAAGCCCGACATGATCGCGGTCTCCACGACCTGCATGGCGGAAGTGATCGGCGATGACCTCGACGCGCTCATCAAGAGCAGCAAGCAGAAGGGCAGCGTGCCGGAAGACTACGACGTGCCGTTCGCGCACACGCCGGCCTTCGTCGGCAGCCACGTGACCGGCTACGACAACGCGCTGCTCGGCATCCTCAGGCACTTCTGGGACGGCAAGGCCGGCACAGCGACGCCGCTTGAGCGCGTGCCCGACGAGAGCGTCAACTTCATCGGCGGCTTCGACGGCTACGTGGTCGGCAACATGAAGGAAATTCGCCGCATCTTCGATCTGTTCGGCGTGACGGTGAACCTCATCTGCGACCCATCCGAAACGTGGAATACGCCGACCGACGGCGAGTTCCGGATGTACGAAGGCGGCACGACTAAGGAGGAAGTCGAGCGCGCGTTGAACGCGAAGGCGACCTTCGTGTTCCAGGAATACTGCTGCGAGAAGACCAGCAAGTTCATTGGCGAGCATGGCCAGGAAGTGGTGGTGCTGAACTCGCCGGTTGGCGTCGCGGGCACCGATCAGTTCCTGATGGAAATCTCGCGCGTGACCGGCAAGCCGATTCCGGCGCAACTGGAGAAGGAGCGAGGCCAGCTCGTCGATGCGATGGCCGACAGCCAGGCTCACCTGCACGGCAAGCGCTTTGCACTCTACGGCGACCCGGACCAGATGCTGGGCTACACGCGGTTCCTGCTGGAACTCGGCGCCGAGCCGGCTCACGTGCTGGCGACCAACGGCAACGAAACCTGGGCTGCGAAGGTGCAGGCGCTGTTCGACGCGTCGCCCTACGGCGCCGGCTGCAAGGTGTATCCGAAACGCGATCTGTGGCACATGCGCTCACTGCTGTTTACCGAGCCGGTGGATTTCCTGATCGGCAACACCTACGGCAAATATCTGGAGCGCGATACCAAAACGCCGCTGATACGCATGGTGTTCCCGATCTTCGATCGCCACCATTACCATCGCTTCCCGACCTGGGGCTATGAAGGTGCGTTGCGGGTGCTGGTCACGCTGCTGGACGAGTTCTTCGAAGCGCTCGACGCCAACACGATCGACGTGGCGAAGACCGACTACAGCTACGACATCATTCGCTGACGAGGAGAGCGCGGCCATGGCAGACACAGCGGATGCATCGGGCGCGGCAGACGCAGCTCTGGTCAAGATGACGCAGGACGGCCATAACGTCGAGGTCATCAACGACTAGGTTTGCCTGGCCGGTGTGGGCGAGGCCGGCCACCTCGTCCCGCTGCCCGAACACCGGAACCCGCAGATGATCGCCCACGTGCTGCCCGGGGGCCCGCGCATGTGGCCGGCCGGCTGCCATTGACGCACGAGGAGATTGCGATTGCACAGGGTGCGATGTCGGCGGCTCGACGGCAGTTCGACGCGAGCCCGGCGGGCATCGCGCCGCGGTTACCTCGTGCGGTGTGGGCGAAGATTGCGGCGGAGGGTGTCGAGTAGCGGGGCACCGCTGAAAACGAAATTGCTGCGCTGTATGTAGCTAGCTGTAGCGACTCGTTGTTGCGCGTTCGCATCGGTACTTGGCGCCCCATCTAATATCAAAGAGTCCGTTCATGAACCAGTTCACCGATATTGATCACAAGAACCTTGACCCGGTAAGGCAGCAATTTGCATGGGAAGCGCTAGCTGCGCATTTTGATGATCGGTCCCCGGAAGAGCTCACCTCCTCGCAGCGGCAGTTTCCCCATCACACGCGCCCCGAGCTTCAACAGACGCTCTCCCGCCTGCTGACGCCGTTCGCTCCGCGCCTTCTCGGCCTCAATCAGGTTCATGAGCGGTTTCCGTTGACAATTTCCTCGCTGTTTGTGCAGAGTACCGGCCCGATGTCTACCACGGTGTCCCTTGCTCCTGTGAAATACCGGGATGTCGATGTCGGAGAAGAAACACCGGTCGCGGTACTCGACAACGGCTTGTGGCTGATCACCGATGGCGAGCTGAGAGCCGCTGTGCTGTTCGAGCAGCACATGGAAGGAATGAACACGTCTATCGCGAGCGTGGAGATTGTCAGTCTGCCCAACGCGCGCGGGCTGGCCTTCGGCAGCGAGGTGTATGCGGGGCTGGAGCAGGCAATTCGCGAGTCCCGTCTGTACCGGGGCAAGGTTCTTTCCCTCGAGGTAACCGAGGATTATTCAGGCCAGCCCCGCAGCATCGTCGTGCACCGTCTGCCTGCCGTGGAGCGTCAGGACGTCATCCTGTCACCGCAAACCATGGAGCTGCTGGATCGCAATATTTTTGAATTCGCACGCACCAGAGAAGGATTAAAGATATTACGCCAGTCGTTGCAAAAGGGTGTCCTGCTGTACGGGCCGCCCGGAACGGGCAAAACCCATACGATCAAGTACCTCGCCAGCAATCTGCCAGCGCATACCACCCTTCTGATCAGCGCCAATCAAGTGGGGCAACTCGACAACTATATGCTGCTGGCCCGGTTGCTACAGCCAAGCATGGTGGTCATCGAGGACGTCGATCTGATCGGGAGACATCGCACCGAGATGCGCGGCCCGAAGGAAGAGAGTCTGCTCAACCGCTTGCTCAACGAAATGGACGGACTTCACCAGGACGCCGAGATCCTGTTCGTGCTTACCACCAACCGGCCGGAGGAAATCGAGGAGGCGCTCGCGGCCCGTCCAGGCCGGGTTGATCAGGCCATTGAAATACCGGCACCTGATGCGGATTGCCGGGCGCGCCTGCTCCGGCTCTACGGTTCGAGGATGAGCATCCCGGCAGACGTCGCAGCGTTTGCAGTGGAGCGGACTGAAGGCGTCAGCGCTGCATTCATCAAGGAACTGGTGCGCCGGTTGGCCCAGCAAAGTATTGCGCGTAAGGCACAGGGCGAAGTGAGCATGGAGGATGCTGAAAACGCGTTGCAGGACATGCTGGTGCGCAGCGGATACCTGAGTCAGGCGCTCCTTGGCGGCGCACCCGCACGGGAAAAACCGCAAGTACGAATCGTGGGTGACCAGTGCTTCTGAGCGTTGCAGGGAGCGAGGGGTCCGGTCCGGAAGAATGATCGGAAAGGGCCGGCGGCCCATATGCCGCCCCTGACTCACCATTTCATCTGCTGGCTACCGGCGTGCCCGTCGAGCATTCTCACTGATTGTGGATCCTGGCCGATGTTATCGAGCCGTTCTCAGTTAACGTGACCCCGTTCTCACTTAATGTGGACCTGGACGCGCCGATATTCCCAGCCAATGTAATCCCGAAAAAACGCTGTTATCGGGCCTTGGAGATTTATGTTATCGAGCCGCTACAGCTAGCCTGCGTGACGAACCTCAGCGAGGGAGGGGGGCATGATTTATGTAGTCGAGCAGTCTGACTCAGTGCCGCTGCGTGCGTGGTTCGCCTACGACGACTTTGAGCGCGAGGTGGCGGCGTCCGACCCGTTGAGCCTCGCGGAGATCAATGACGAGGTAACGCCGCGCGAACTGCTCGCGCTGGTCGACGACGACTGAGCCGCCCAGCGGGGCAGGCGGCGCGAATGGCGCATACACACTGGAAGAGCGTTCGGGATATGCGCGCAGGCGCGCTCGGTGCATTGCTCGAACGCGTACCGGCCGAGATCAGGCCTGAGCGCTTCGAGCGCTTGCTGGAAGTCTGTCTCTGCGACTTTGCGGCGTATCCCGGTCATGGTAGACGGACTACGCGAAAGCTCCACGGATGCGCCGCGCGCTGACTGCTTACCTGGCGGTTCGCGAACCCTTGAGGCCGGATGCGTTGCTGGAGGCGCGCGCGAATGCGATCGCACGGGTCCTGCTCAATACGGAACGGCAAGGCAGGCAGTGAACGTGTGTTGTCGTTTTCTGTGTCGCGAACCGTCTGTCGCAAACCGTTCAAACTCGCCATGACGATGCGCGCGAGCGACTGCTTCAGCGCCAATTGGCACGTTTTCAAGGCGTTTCCCGGTGGTATGGAACTTGCCACTAGAGAAACGTCCATCCATCAGGAGCACGTCATGTCTGCTTCACTCAATGCCCAAATCGCCGAAGTTTTCGACGAGCCGGGTTGCGACAGGAATCAAGGCAAGAGCGAGAAGGAACGCAAAAGGGGCTGCACGAAGCAGCTTTCGCCGGGTTCGGCCGCAGGCGGGTGCGCGTTCGACGGCGCGAAGATCGCTTTGCAGCCGGTAGTGGACGTCGCACACCTCGTGCACGGGCCGATTGCCTGTGAAGGTAACTCGTGGGACAACCGGCACGCCGCTTCGTCCGGTTCGCAACTCTATCGCACCGGCTTCACCACCGATATCAACGAACTCGACGTGGTGTACGGCGGCGAGAAGCGCCTGTTCAGGAGCGTGCGCGAAATCATCGAGAAATACGATCCGCCCGCAGTGTTCGTCTACCAGACCTGCGTCACCGCGCTGATCGGCGACGACATCGAGGCAGTCTGCAAGCGCGCCACCGAACAATTTGGCAAGCCGGTGATTCCGGTCATTTCTCCCGGTTTCGCCGGGCCGAAGAATCTGGGCAACAAGCTTGGCGGCGAGGCGATCCTCAACCATGTGATCGGCACGCGCGAGCCCGAGTACACGACGCCGTATGACATCAACGTCATTGGCGAATACAACCTGTCGGGCGAACTCTGGCAGACCAAGCCGCTGCTCGACGCGCTGGGCATCCGTATCCTCTCGTGCATCTCCGGCGACGGGCGCTACAACGAGATCGCAAGTTCGCATCGCGCCAAGGTCAACATGATGGTCTGCTCGAAGTCGATGATCAACGTCGCGACAAAGATGCAGCGGCGCTACGGCATCCCTTACTTCGAGGGCTCGTTCTATGGGATCGGCGACATGAGCGACACGCTGCGCCATATCGCCAGCCTGCTCGTGCAGCAGGGCGCGCCGGACGATCTGCTCGAGCGGACCGAGCGCCTGATCGCCGCCGAGGAAGCGCGCGCGTGGGAGCGCATCGCGCACTACAAAGCGCGCCTTACCGGCAAGCGGGTGTTGCTCATCACAGGTGGCGTGAAGTCTTGGTCGGTGGTTTCCGCGCTGCAGGAAGCAGGGCTCGAAATCGTCGGCACCAGCGTCAAGAAGAGCACTAAGGAAGACAAGGACAAGATCAGGGAGATCATGGGCGACGACGCCCACATGATCGACGGCATGACGCCGCGCGAGATGTACGCGATGCTCAGGGACGCACGGGCCGACATCATGCTGTCGGGTGGCCGCTCACAGTTCGTCGCATTGAAGGCCCGCATACCGTGGCTCGACATCAATCAGGAACGCCACCACCCTTATGGCGGCTACGAGGGGATCGTCGAGCTGGTGCATGAGATCGACCGCGCGATCTACAACCCGGTGTGGCAACAGGTGCGGATCCCTGCTCCGTGGGGCGACGACGAGGGAGCGCTCGGTGTGGTCCAGGCGCAATCCGCCCGCCCGCTGTCGAGCGCCGCGGGGTAGGGGCGATGAGCCTCGAACCCGGTATACCGACCTGACGCCCCCGAACTCGAGAACATGCCATGGCCGATGTCGTCGAATCTATGAAAGCCTGTGCGGTCAATCCGCTCAAGCTGAGCCAGCCGCTGGGCGCGAGCCTCGCGTTCCTTGGGCTCGATGCCTGCATACCCGTGATGCACGGCTCGCAGGGCTGCACGTCGTTCGGCCTCGTGCTGCTGGTGCGCCACTTCAGGGAGGCGATCCCGTTGCAGACGACAGCCATGGACGAAGTCACCGCGGTGCTCGGCGGCTACGAGAACATCGAGGCCGCGCTGCTCAACATCCGCAAGCGCGCTGCGCCGAAGGTCATCGCGATCTGTTCAACAGGTCTCACCGAGACCGAGGGCGACGACGTGGACGGCTATCTCGTTACCGTGCGCAAGCGCAAGCCCGAACTCAACGACACCGAGATCGTCTATGTGTCGACCCCCGACTATGTCGGCGCATTCGAAGACGGCTACCGGCATGCGATTACCGGCATCGTCAACGCGCTGGTCAAGGCGTTGCCAACGGTGGCCAATCAGGTGACGCTGCTGCCCGGCAGCCATCTGTCGCCTGGCGACATCGACGAACTGCGCGAGATCATCGAAGCGTTCGGCTTCGATGTCATCGTGCTGCCCGACATTTCCGGCTCGCTCGACGGCCATATCGCGCCGGACTGGCGCGGCACCACACTGGGCGGTACCACGCTCGCGGAGATCCGGGCCGCGGGTGCATCGGCATTTACGATCGGCGTGGGCGAGCAGACGCGCGACGGCGCCGAGGCATTGCATGCTATCGCCGGCACACCGTTCGAAGTGTTCGGGCGGCTCACCGGACTGGAACCCAACGATCGTCTGCTGCAATTGCTCGCGCAGCGCTCCGGACGACCCGTTCCCGCGAAATACCGGCGTCAGCGCAGCCAATTGCTCGATGCGATGCTAGACGGCCATTTCTACACCGGAGGCATCAAGGTCGCGATCGGCGCAGAGCCCGATCTGCTGTTCGCGCTCGGCAGCATGCTGCACGAGATGGGCGCGCAGTTGCGCTGCTGCATCAGCACGACGCGATCGCGCGCGCACGCGTTGCTGCCCGCTGATCAGGTCGTGATCGGCGATCTCGAAGACATGGAGCGCGCCGCGGCGGACTGCGACCTGCTGATCACCCATTCGCACGGCAGGCAGATGGCCGAGCACCTGCAAAAGCCGCTCTTCCGGATCGGATTTCCGGTCTTCGACCGGGTTGGAAACGCACATCGACGCTACGTCGGCTACCGCGGCACGATGAACCTGATCTTTGAGATCGCCAACCTGATGATCGAGCAGATTCCGCATCACGATCCGGGCGACTGGCCGCTGCCGCAGGCCGCTATCGATCTGGCCGCGCGCGATCCGGCGCGCGAAGCGAACATTCCTGTCGTCGCGGCCGGTGCTTGACCCACCTAAAGGAGCACACAGCATGAAGATCGCGTTCGCCACCCAGGACAGGCAGTTCGTCGATGCGCATTTTGGCTGGGCGAGGAGCATCGTCACCTACGACGTCACACCGGACGGCTACCAGTTCGTCGAGGCGTTCGACTTTGGTGGCAAGCTCGAAGAGGACGGCGACGAGGACAAGCTCGCGCCCAAGCTCGAAGCCGTCAAGGATTGCGCGATCCTGTACGTCGCCGCAATCGGCGGCTCGGCCGCGGCTCGAGTGGTTGCGCTGAAGATTCACCCGATCAAGGTGCCGCGGCCCGAGTCCATCGAGGAGACTCTCGGCAAGTTGCAACAGGTGCTGAAGGGCACGCCGCCGCCGTGGCTGCGCAAGGCGCTGGCGAAGGATGGCGAACGTGTATACGACTTTGAAGACGATGAGGTATCCCATGGCTGAAACATCCGCAATTCCGTCCAAGGCCAGCGACGAAATGCTGCTGGTCGCACCGTTCGTGCAGCAGCTCGTCAAGCAGTTGCGCGCGCAGGACACCCACGGCGTGTGGGACGGAAAGACCGACCTGCAACTGCTCAAGCCGTACATCCACACGCCGGAGGAACGCCGCGCGATTCCGATCATGGGCGACCCCGACCCCGAAACGCTGTGGCGGCTCGAGCTTTTCTATAGCGCGATTGCGGTGGCGATCGAGCGTGAGACCGGCCAAATGGTTTCGCCGATGATGAAGATGAGCCACGAGGGCTTCGGCCGCATGGTGTTGATCGCGGGGCGGCTCGTTGTCGTCAACACGCAGTTGCGCGACGTACACCGGTTCGGCTTCGCTTCGCTGGAGAAGCTCGCCCAGGCGGGCGCAAAGCTTCTCGACGAAGCGGTCGAGGTGATCCGGATGTACCCCGCCGTCGCACAGTACGGCGCCTGAAGGAATCGCGAGGGGACCGAGACGATGAGCACCGATGCCGATGAACTCAAGGCGCACCTGAAGAAACTCAACGCGCAAGCGACCCGGGCGAAGTTGGACCTGCACGACCTCTCAGAGGAACTCCCGACCAACTGGGAGAACATTCTCGCTGTCGCCCAGCGCTGCCATGACGCCCACGCCGCGCTGATGGCAGCCCGCAAGGCTGCCGCTGCGGCAGCGGCCTGAACCAGCGAAGCCATGGAGCCACATCATGAGCGATACCTTCAGCGTTACGCTGCCGAGCGGCGCCACCTGGACGCCGACGTTCGTCAACAGGCTCGACGAAGAAAAATGCATTGGTTGCGGACGTTGTTTCCGTGTCTGTCCGCGTGGCGTGCTGCAACTCGTCGGGCTTAACGAGGACGGCGCGCACATCGCACTGGACGGCGACGACGAAGACGAAGACGACGAGTACGAGAAGAAGGTAATGATTATCGTGCATCGGGAACTGTGCGTCGGCTGCACCGCGTGCGCGAAGATCTGCCCGAAAAAGTGCTACACGCACGCGGCGGCCGTTCTCTGAGCGATGCCGCGATGGACGCCTATGCAACCCTGATGGCGTGTGCGGTGGATGCGGGCGATCCCACCGTGCTGGCACTGGCCGGCGTGCTGTCGAGCGGGTTCGAGCACCACGGCGTCGATGTGCTGCCGATGCCCGGACTGGACGCCGATCAGACGCGCCGAATGCTCGCGCGCTGGTTCCCGGGTGCCGGGCCGGCGCTCGGTCTTACGTGCGTCTTGTCGCCCGCCACGATGCCGCGTGACGACGAACTGGAAGACCTCGTGGCATTGCTCAATCACCATGCCGATCCGCGCGCCGGCCCGGCAGACGAGGCGAACTGCGTGGCCCATGCATTGGCCTGCGCGAGCCTCGGGCAAAACCACCTTTGGCAAGACCTGCTTCTGCCGTCGCGGCGTGAGTTGTCCGCATTGATCAGCCACTGGTTTCCGCGGCTGGCCGCGAAGAATACGCATGACATGAAGTGGAAGAAGTTCTTCTACAAGCAACTGTGCGAGCGCGAGGGCCTGTCCATCTGCAAGGCGCCGAGTTGTGGCGTCTGTTCGGACCACGCGCTTTGCTTTGGAGCGGAGTAGGCAGCACGCGTCGGTCACCGCTTCGATTGTGTCGCGTCGCGGGTGGCCGACTTCGTGGTCGAGTCCCGCGGCGGGCTGCTGTATTACGGCGAGCGGCATGCGCATCTGCAGGCGGGCTCCGGGCCGCCGTTGCTGCTTGACGAAGAGGGCCGCGAACCCTGGCTGATTCAACTTTGGCACGCGTTCGACGACGTCGGTTTCCCGCCCGCGCTGCGCGCCGACTTCTGGGGCTGGGCGAAGCCGCTGTCCGAGCATCGGCTGGCGCCGCACGCGCGTCATGCCGGCCGGACGCGCTACACGAACGACGCGGTGCGTAGCTGGTTTCTCACCCCGGCAGCGGGCGAACGGTTCGCGGGCCATGTCACGAGGCGCTCTCCATGAGACCCATGCCGCCTGCCGTTGCCGTAACGGTGCGATCCGAAGCGCAGCCCGTCATGAATCAGAACCGCGGCACATGCCTTCCCGACAGCAGTGCGAGCCTGTCGCTGGAGCGCGCGCGGGCACATGTCGCGAGCCTGCAGCACGAGTTGTTCGCGGTTGAGCAGGCGCTGCTCGACGACCGCGCATTGACGCGCGCATTGAGCGGGCGTCGATGGGTTTATGTGGGCGGGCGGCCAAGCATCAACGCCGTGCTGCGTGCGCTGGTGGAGGCGGCCGGAGGCGAGTTCGTTCATCACACCGGGACCATCGACGACGATAGCCGTGCCGAAGGCTTCGAGGCTTTGCTGTCAGGCGCCCACCGGGTGCTGTGCCCATTGGATCTGATCGACCCGGACTCGCTGGTCGCGCTACGGCGATTGTGCGCGCGTCACCGCGCGCCGTGGTCCGCTTTGCGTTCGTCGAGCGTGACGAGCTTCATCGCGGGCGTGTTGCGGGCTCGGCCTGCCCAGCCGCACGGCGGCGTGGTCGCAGCGTCGCGCTTCTGCCTGAGGCATGGCTGACGTCGTCATGACTTTACGTACCGCGAGATGTGGGCGCAAAACTTGCCTTTGACGTGGCCTTTCCACGAGAGGGCCTGCCATGTCGGATTCCGCACAACGCTACGGCCTTTTCCTCAACGTCGAGAACCCCGACGGCGACGCGCGCGATGCGCTGACGCAAACCGTGCGTAATGCGCCGGCCGCCCAAACGTTCGGCTGCCACGAGGTGTGGCTCGCCGACCATCGCTGGCATTAAGACATGAGGCGTCGACGTAACAGCGCCACCGACAGGAAGAACGGCAACACCGTGCAAATGCAGAGAGCGCCGGTATGCACGGCAACACTGCCCACCGGGCGTCCGAGCATCGCGGGACGGATAAGGTCGACGGAATGTGCGAGCGGCAAGAAGCGCGCTACGTCGCAAAAAACGGCAGGTAGCTTACTGATCGGGAAGATCACGCCGCTCAGGAGCACCATGGGCGTGAGAACGAGCGTTTGATAGAACACGAAGTAATCGTGACTGGGTGCAAGCGCCGTGAGGATCATCGCCAGACTCGCGAAGGCGAGGCCAGTCAGGGCGATGGCAGGCAATGCATAGAGAATGGATGACCACGCTGCATAACCCAGCACGGTGGCTACCACCATGACGGCGAGGCCGGCAAAAAAGGCCCTGGTGGCGGCCCATGCCAGTTCACCGAGAACGATATCGCCGAGCGTGAGCCGTGTACACAGGATCGCTTCCCACATGCGCTGAACATGCATGCGAGAGAAAGCTGCGTAAATCGTTTCGAAGGTCGCGGAGGTCATCGCGCTCGTGGCGACCATACCCGCCGCGAGAAACGCGATATAAGACGCGCCGTCGACGCGACCTACCATTATCCCGAAACCAAAGCCGAGGCCGAACAGATAAATCATAGGATCGGCAAGGTTACCGAGAATCGAGGCAAACGCGACTTTTTTCCATGCCAGATAGTTGTGGCGCCACACTGCAACCCAGTTCCACACGTTCGCGGGCAGGGCCGCTGCATAAAACTCTCTCATCGTTTACTCCTTCATCCCGCGCCCGGTTAACTGCAAAAAGACATCCTCGAGATTTGCTGGACGCTGTAAAAGGCGCAGCGCCGCGCGCCCGCGCAACTGTACACACACCCGTTCCGGATCGGACACATAGCAGAAGAGGGTCTCACCACTGACCTCGATACGCTGCGCGTGCGGCGCGATCAACGCGCGCAGCTCATGCGGATTGCCGCCGTGGACCTCGACCACGTGGCTCCCGATCTGTTCTTCGATCAGCACGCGAGTCCCGCCTTCGGCGATTTTTCGCCCCTCCTCCAGCACACACAGTCGGTCGCACAACCGCTCGGCCTCTTCCATGAAATGGGTGGTCAAGAGGATCGTCTTGCCGCGCGCCAACAGGGAACGCAGGCTTTCCCAGATCAGGTGGCGCGCATGCGGGTCGAGACCCGTTGTAGGCTCGTCCATGACCAACAACTGTGGATCGTTGATCAGCGCGCGTGCCAGCATCAGCCGCCGCTTCATGCCGCCGGATAGTTCGGTGACGCGCGCATCGACCTTGCTTTCGAGGCAAGCGAATTCGAGCAGCGACGGCACGACCGCTTCAATTTCACGTGTGCTCATGCCGAAGTAGCGCCCAAACACCAGAAGGTTCTCGCGCACGGTGAACCCGGGCTCGAGGTTGTCGAATTGCGGCACCACGCCAATGCTCATACGTGCCGAGCGAGCGCGCGCCGGCACTGGCTCCCCGAGCACGATGATCTTGCCTGCGTCGGGCGGCGCCATGCCGAGAACCATACGCACCGTCGTGCTCTTGCCCGCGCCATTTGGCCCTAGCAGACCGAAGCACTCTCCAGGCGCGACGCTGAACGACAATCCGTCGACTACGATCTTGTCGCCATATGACTTCCTTACGCCGGTGAAGCTGATTGCTGCTTTGGACATGGAGATAAGAAGGAAAATTACGCACTCGTCTTGGAGAAAAAGAAGCCGTTCTGCTGCCGCGGCCCGATCGAAAACGCCCTGGTCGATAGAAGATCCTTGCCTGCCAAGCGAGAGAGTTACTGACAATGGAGTACCAGGATTTCGGTGAATGCACTGGCGTTGGGAAGACGACAATCGAGCCTTTGCGTGAGACGATCGCACTCAAGCGGACCAGTGCCGATGGTGGGCGGTGCTGGTTTGGCGCAATATTCGAGATCTATATGTAGGATTAACTAATTGTCATCGAATGCTTCGTCAGACGTCGCTAATGTTGAAGAATCACACGCGTGATCCTGCCGACGGTGCGGAGTCGCAGCTCTTGACGCTGAAGTCGCGTTCGGCTTTGTAGCCGGATTCGGCGTATCGACCTGTTTTTCACGAACGTTCGATGCGTTTCCTGCAGAGCCACGGGACAGCCAATCGCTATTGCTCAATGTACACAGCGCATAGACTTTCAGGGGGAGCAAGAGAAAGAGGTTGATGGGTGTGTGAAGAGAAAAGCCAAGAAATCGAATCTGGCGAGCGCGAACCGAAGCCACGCTACAGCGGATCATGGTCAATGATGCGATTATCAGGGCAGTCCACCACGGCACTGTCGCTGTCAATGCGAGCTGCGCGAGCCCCGCTAGAACCGATAAGGCGAGAAATAGCGAGCCCAGATTCAGTCCGATCACGTCCAGCGTAAGGTAGCGATCGAGACAGGGCAGTAGGCGCAGCGAAAGCAACGTGTCCCGATACGTACTGCGCGCCCAGCGCAGTTGTTGGCGCAGATACGCCCCCAGTCTGTCCGGAACCACTGTCGCCGCAATGGCGTCCGGAACGTACTCGGTGCGATAACCTGCCGCCAGCATGAGAATCGTGAGATGGCGGTCCTCGCCGAAGTCGCTTGGTTTCCCGCGAAAAAGTTGCGTCTCGTACTGATCTAGCAGCAAAAGGAGCGCGGACCGGCGGTACATGGTACACGGACCACAGCAACACATAACAGCGCCGAAGCGAGCCTGTGCGGCGCGTTCTTCGTTGCAAGCTAACCAGTACTCCATATCGATCAGACGGGTCAACCAGGTGTCGCTCCGGTTGCTGGCCGTCAACTGCCCCATGGCGGCGCCTATCGTCGCGTCTCGCATTGTCAATACGAGCTTCTTGACGACATCGGGCGCCAGCGTCGTGTCCGAGTCGACGTTAAGTACCAGTTCCCCGGATGAAGAGCGTATCGCGGCGATCTGTGCCTTGCGCTTTCCCATATTTTGGGGAAGCGTAATCAAGTTGAACCTCGGGTCGCGCGTGTAGGCATCGTATACCGGCCTCACGGCGTCGAGATTGCCAGAGCCGTCGTCGACCACATAGACGTTCAGGCATCCTGCATAGTCTTGAGCCGCGATGGACTCCAGGCACCTCCGAAGCGTGCGCGGGTCCTCGTTAAAGCACGGCACGATGACGTCCACGTCCAGCAGAAAGTTGGGGGCGGCGGCATTGGGCGACTTCAGCGGACCACTCGTCGGTAGGCCATGGAGGGCCTGTGCGCTTTTGTAAACAGTCGAGAGTAGTGTATACAATAAAACCGGGGCAGTGCTGATTGCGGCAATGGCATTCATAGATGTCGGTTTGTTCAGTGTGGTTGGGGTAGCGAGCTGATTACAAATCCGCTCTCATGCAGTGCTGGAATCAGGCGGGAATGCGCCATGAGGGTTTGGTCGCGCAGCCCAGCATGACTGCACCGTCCTGACTCGCCGGGAGGACATCCGTCGTGCAAGAGCACAATTGCGCCAGGCCGGACAGAGGCCAGCACTGCGCTGACAATCGCGTCCACGCCGGCGAGACCAGTCTCGCGGGTCTACCGACCAGTGGAGGGGCGCCGGACCAGCGCTCGCTGACGTAGTGAGCACTGCTTCGGTCCACATGCCATACGGCGCACGCATATACCGCAGCGAAGCATGGGGGCTCGCCATCCTGATGACCCTGCTTGCCGTTAGTATTTCCTGTTGTACTTCGGTGGGTTCGCATCTGGACAGGTCCGGATGAGTCATCGTGTGGTCTGCGACCTCGTGCCCTTCTGCGATCATCCGTCGGATCAGCTTCGGCTGGTCCGCTGCGTACGCGCCGATAACGCAGAATGTTGCCGGAACCCGGAATGGCCCGAGTAAATCGAGCAAATTCGGTATGAAAAAGGAATTGGTACTGTCGTCAAAGGTTAAGTAGACGTCGCGACATCCGGCGCGATCGTGGCACTCGTCGCGTGCCTCGGATACGCAATTGAGGGCCTTCACAGCTCTGGACCGTTTCGTTCAATTATCGAGCCAGTAGGCCGATCCACGGTCGATAGTCCCAACCGAAAGGCTGCGACGGGCACGGCTCCGGTAAGCTTAGGTAGCGCGTCGAGAGATACATCTAAATGTATGGTCATCATGGAGACACGTCTAAACATTGTCGTACTACTTATAAATTTGAAGTATTCGATCAATCAACTTCGATTCCGATTTCCGCAACGAGAGGCTTCACTGTGCAACACAAAAATTGATTTGTAAAATCGATTGCGTTGATGCCTTGCATCTATAGCGTGGATATGTTGAGAAATGGGTTTTAAGGGTTTCGATCTAAATCTGCTCGTTGCGCTCGAGCGCATAGACCAATCCGCTGGCGTTAAGGGAGCTCCGTTTTTGGAGCGACCGACGATGCCGGCTCATCGGACAACCATGCGCAAAGTCAAGGAAGGACTCCGCCTGAAGTGGGCATGCGATCTCACGCACCGCCAGCGTGCAGGGCGCCCTCAGCGTCGGTCTGGGGCCGATCACGCAGTATCTTCAGCTTGCCGCAGCGGCAGGACTGGGCTGGGCGTCGGTCGAACATCTGGAAGAAGACGAGCTTGAGCGGCGCGTCCTGTCGCTCGCGTCGTCACCTTTGCGGTACTCGACTGCGAAAGTCATATCAGTATCTGGTCGTGGTCATGCGCAGATTGCTCTGTCACAAAGGATCATTTAGGCGCGACACGACAGGTAGAGCACACTTGCAATGATTATGACCGTTCCGAGTGCTACCTGTAGAGAAATGACCTCCCCCCAAATCAAATAGTCGAAAATGATTGCCCATACAATGCTAAGGTAACCAAATGAGGCGACGATTGAGGTGGCGACAGTCGCGACTGCGATCGTTAGCATAAGTTGCGCTACACCTGCAGTCAGCCCAAATAGAACCATGTACCCGAAATCCCTTAGATCTGGCGTTACCCAAGCGACGGAAAGTGACACTCCGCTAACAATCGTCGCTATGATTGTGTAATAGAAGACGATTGTCGCTGGCTCGTCAGTTCGCGAGAGTCTCTTGACTTGGATGACTGAACCGGCGCTAAACATAGCACTTAGCAGAATTAGAATCATTGCGCGCAGCGACCCGCCATTGGCGCTAAATGGTGAGGAGGCCACCGCGACTCCCACGAATCCGGACATCGACGCTATCGCCGTAGGTAGACGAAAACGCTCACCCAAGAACACGATCCCGAAAAAGCAGACAAAGATTGCTTCTGTCTCCTTCAGCGTTACAGCAGTTGATAAAGGCAGATATGGCACGCCGGCAATGAAAAATCCTACTGCGGCAAGCCCTGTGACGGCTCTGATGAAATGACCGCCTAAGCGATATATCGTGAGTTCCTTCCATTGAATGCGGCGAGTCCCGAACACGAACGCGGCGGGAATTAATCCGGATAGCATCCGAAAGAACATCATCTCGTTCGCCGGATATCTTGCCGGAATGAGCCTCGCAACCGCATTGCTTATTGCGAAGAGAAGAATCGCGTAGAACATGAACGCAATCCCGCGCAGCTTTCTAAATCGTGTGCGAAAAAGCCGATTTTGGGTTGCCAACTTGTAGCCAGACTGCTCCGATGTCTCAAAAGAATCGTGACTTATATAAGGATTTCTTAACGTGACACGATTCAAACCGACATACCGCAGAAGGCAGAATTTCGTTGTGCGCGTCATCACGAAAAGTTTTCTCATGTTGCGAAGGTCCCGCGAAAAAGGAGTGCCAGCGCGATCGCGTGTGGTAACGAAGCCCACACGGCGCATATCGGCTAACTGTCGGGGCCATTTCAGCGTGGACGGAATTGAGCCGCGTTACGGGACGTCGCGGTTTGTCGAAATATCCCAGGTCGGATAGCTGTCTGCATGCAGCTTTCGCACCATGTCGGCCTGAAAGCTCGAAATCCCCGGTGAATGAACTTTTGGCGCATTTCGCGAAATTGCCTCGGCTGAAATGGCCGACGTCGGATTCCCGACAAACGGCGCGCGGTTTGTCGCAAGCGGTGCCTTCGTGTCCCGTCCTGGCGCGCGATTGGGTCTGTAACACTTCACGACGGATGACCCAGTCGCGCAGCGTCGGCTACTACGCGACGACAAATGGAATGAACGCCCCTACGTACAGAGTGGGAGGCTCTATTGGAGGTGTTCGCGGGCCTACGGCACCAGGGCGCCAAATTGAAGATCATTGAGATGTATCCGACAGCGGAACTCGTGTTGTAAGAAGCTCGCACCAACATACCTGCGCGATCCGAGTGCCAAAACACCGTTTTGGCCTTATAACCTTTCCGCACAGATGATTGTTCAGCGGTGGTTAATACGCATTGCCTTACAAACACGTCGAGATTCGGACAGATCTAACTCAAGATGCTGGATTTGTAACGTTCGCGACATGATCTGCACTGGACGAGGAATCGCGTCTTGTTCTCCTCACCACATTAACCGGTATATGAGCCGTTTAAAGAGGTGGCCTCGTTCCGCGGTGGCACGTTCGTTGCGTGCCGTCGTCGTGCTAACGCACAACTACTGATCGGCGTTCAGCCTTGCATGACGTCGCAATATTGGGTGGCGTCACAGAAAACTTCTGTTTGTTTATGCGGAGAGGACATGCCATTAAGGTTTCCAGTTTCAATCATCGGTGCCGGAAATTGTGGATGCGCTTTCGCGGCCGATTTGGCTAGTCGTGGATTCGAAGTTCTCCTTTACGGGAAGCCAGATCATCGTCGTAATATTGATGCGATCCGAGCGAACGGTCGCTTGTTGGCTAGCATGGCTATCACGGGTGAGTTTTATCCGACTGTAACTACTGATATGGATGAGGCCGTAAACTTCTCGCGTTTTCTCGTGATTGCTGTTCCAGCATACGCGCATGACGATCTCATTGGTGATCTAAAAGGTTTCGATTTGAGTCGACATGTCATCATAGTCAATAATGCCAATTTTTTTTCCCCAATGGGTTCAAGAGAGCTAAACCCGCAGGCAGTTCTGGAGACAAATTCCTCGCCCTATGCGTCGTCGGTCAGGGACGGCGAAGTCCGGATCACTGGAATTAAGAATTGTTTGCCGATTGCTGCTTTTTCGAACGCCATGGATGAGAAACAGTTATCGCAAATCACCGCAATCTTTCCGGAAAGGCTCTTGTGGTGGGATAACATTTTCGCAATTGGAATGCAGTCGAATAATGGTGTCATCCATCCTGTCGGGGGTATTTTAAATACGGGATGGATAGAAAGTACAAAAGGAGATTTTTTATTCTATCGTGACGGGATCTCACCCTCTGTCGGAAGGGTCATAGAGGCGTTGGACAATGAGCGATTGAAAATCGGAGAGGCTTTCGGTTTTCGACTGCCGACAGTCCTCGAGGAAATGATCGGCTTTTACGGCGGAGATTGTGCCAACTTCTCCGATTTCGCTTTCCAATCCAAAACCCATAACTCCACGAAGGTCAAAACGCCTAATCGTATGCAACATAGATATATATGTGAAGATATTCCATATATCCTGGTCCCGTGGTACGAACTCGGCGCCAGAGTGGGCATAGAGTCTCGGGCAATCAAAGCCGTGATTGAAATCGCTTCCTCCATCAACGGCGTTAACTATTTTCAAACTGGCCGTAATCTGAAGCGCCTCGGTGTAGACCACATGTCGAAGGCGGAGCTTTTGCGATTCGTAGATAGCGCGACTTTCCGATTGCCGTTAGCTTCGGCTACCAAGAAGTGACAGGATCCATCGGGTAACTTGAATCGCCTTCGGAATCGTGGAGGCCGCCTGGTTTAAGTCGATACCGGCTGCAACAGTATTGTTGAATTGCCGGTAGTAGTTTGCTTCAGCATCGTCAGGCGGGGCGGGATATGGTTGAGCCGTTCCATCACCCTATGGCAGTTGGGCGCCGAAGAAAGGGCCGACGCAGGCACGCGCTGATGCGACGAACGCGCGCCTACATGTGCAAGCGCAAACACACTCGCAGGAGATCACCGCGGAGGGCCGGCATGTGGGTGCGCTTGTGAGGACGCTCTCCGCTTCTGTAGGAACCGGGCTGGCGCAAGGCGCCGCCCAACAGGTTCGCTCGGAACGTGGACGAACGCCAATCGAGCGATATCTGGCCCGGTTTAGAATTTATGACGCAGGCCGACGCGCGCAACCACCTGATTGCGATTCGACGATACGTCATCGGCCACCGGCACAAAGGCGAAGTCGAGGGCGCTGCCAGTACGGTCACCACCGACGTGCTGATACGCACTCTGTACATAGACGTCCGTGCGCTTTGACAGTGAGTAATCAGCCATCAGCCCCGCAGTTTCGTAATTCGGCTGTAGCTTTCCAGTGGTGGCGTTGAAACCGCTCAGGGTGTACGTATACATCGCCCCGACGAAGAAGGCTGGCGTGAACTGGTACTTGCCGTTGATTTCGAAATTCTGGTAACGCAGGTTGGAAAGCGTGCCCGAGGCTGGCGTAATCTTGCCGACGTATCCCGAAGACACCGGATTGGCGACGAAGGTATTCGAATACGAGATGCCCACGTTGGCCGAACCAAACGTGTAGGTTGCCCCCGCGCCGAAGATGCGCAGCTTGTTCCCCAGAAAATTTTCATCCGCAGCGGGATTGTTCCCGATTGCACCACCGGCGGTGGACGACTGGTTGTTCGCCTGCAGATAGGCGGCTTCCAGCAGCAGGCCGCCTATGACGTATTGGACGCCCATGCTGTACGCGCGATTGTTGGCGAAGTTGGTGTCGTTGCTAAAGCTGTACGTGCCGCCAAATTTAAAGCCGGCAATCTCGGGGCTTGTGTACTTGACAGTATTGTTGACACGGAAGGTGTTGTCCGTGTTGTCGTTGTCGTACGGATGGGAGAACATGCCCCCGCCCCATGTGCCATTCGCCGTCGTTTGAGCCAGATAGTTGACGACGGAGTCGTACTGTCGACCGAGAGTAACCGTCCCGTATTGGTTGGATGCGACGCCGACCCACGCCTGTCGCCCAAACATCAGGCCACCCTGACCGAGCTTGCCATTATTGACATTAAAGCCGCTCTCCAGCTGGAAAACTGCCTTGAGACCGCCGCCGAGATCCTCCGCTCCCTTCAAACCCCAACGACTCCCTTGGACCGTACCGCTCTGGAGCTCGAACAGCTTGTCGCCACCGACGTTATTCGTATAGTTGATTCCTTCATCGATCAGACCGTAGAGCGTCACCGTACTTTGGGCCATTGCGGGAGCTGCGGCGGCTGACATCACGAAAGCTGCAAAAATTTTGATTTTCATTGAGGTCTCCAAACCTTATATTGTGGGTCTCGATGCTTTTTTATGCGCAACCCTGGGTCGGGCACGCGGTCTGTTTTGCTGGGCAGTTGAAGTCGATTAACTGCCGTAAATGTCGAACGTGAAGTACTTCTTTGCAATTCGGTTATACGTCCCGTCCTTGCGGAGACTGTCGATCGCACCGTTGATTGCTTCGAGCAGGGCCCTGTCACGCTTTCTCACACCGATGCTGACGCCGGGACCGAAGATGGCGGCGTCGTGGACGGCCGGACCTCGCGCGAAACCGAAATCACGACCCTGCCCAGATCGATGTCAAATCCAACGAGCTCGCCACTCGAGGTTGTCGACTCAATTGGCGGGTAAGCGCTGTCGACTCCGAATTAAGTTCCTTTCCATCGTACGCGAATGCCGCAACTGGAATGGACGTTGCGCACAGGGCGACCAGCAGCGTTTTAATCTTCATTTTGGTTTCTCATAAACTCCAAGTCGGATTTGCGGCATAGTACTTCTGCTTCTATCGCGTCGGTGGCGTCGGACTCGGGCGCCCATCGAGCGCCGCGCCGGATGTAATTGCATCTAGGTTGGAACGGCATAGCCGTCGACCACAAGCCTCTTGAGGGTGTCGATTTGAAGCGGTCCAATCTCGGGAAGAATGTCGTTGTCCGCCACAAAGTCCCGACCGTAACAGGCGCCGAGAATTACCACGCCGCTCTCGTGCAAGGGTGCTCTCACCCCAGCCAGTTCGGCGAGTCGAAGCGTCGGTACCAACCCGAACGGCACGTCTTCGAGCACGTAGCGCGTGGCGATGTCTCTCGGGCCGAGCGGATCACTCCCTTGCCGGACCAGTTGCTCCGATATTGCCGAAAGTGAGTCACCAACCACGCCAAAGGACAGCCTGCAATGATCAAAGGTCGTTCTCACTGACTTTCCGAATGCTGCTGCGATGGCAAGTCTCTCTTGGTCTAGAGCCTCAAGGAGCCTCCCGACTGTCGGTGTCAGATTGGAGTTTTGGCTCCAGCTTTCGCCCTTCTCAATACGGGTCAAGTTGGCTAGCGCAATACCCATGTGATCTTGCGGATTAATGTTGCTGAGCGTCAGCGTCAGCATGTCGTCCTTCAGTGCGAACCGGTCTCCGAAGAGTGAAACGCAAGTGGTATGAATCCGGTGGATGTGGCGGCTTGGAAATGCGGCCATGTCGACCTTGGCGCGGATCGTGCCTACCGTGATAGCTTTCGCAGACTGAGTCTTGCACGTTAGCACCGTGGTGCTCCAAGCTGCTATGGGGATGACGAGCCCCCGCGCCGCAAGGCGCTGGGAAATGTAGAGAGCGGCAAATGAAAGATGAGCGCTGATGATTACGCTATGGTGTGCGCGGATATGAGGGATGATGCTGTCGAGGACGAATCGGTATCCGTAGGCCGGCAATGCCAAAATAATGACATCGGCGCCGCCAACATCTTCCGCTTTCCCGCAGACTTCCAAGTAGAACTCTCCCTCGACCGCTCCCTTCACGTGAAGGGGGAGTCCAGCAACGAAGTCTGCAGTCCGGGCTCCCGATGGAGACCAAACTTTCGGTTTATGTCCATTCTGTATGAGATACGCCGCATAACCCAAAGCGATTGCGCCGGCTCCCACGATTGTCACTTGCATGTACCTTCTACCTTGGAATAGTCCACTGGCCGTGCACGACCGGGGCGGTTATGTACTAAATTTCTCAGCCCAAGCCCGAACCCATCGTCTTTAGGAGAGGGCAAACGAAACGTTACGTAGACGTTCTTCGCATATGAGATAGCATCGATCTGCAAAACTACATTGAGTGTGGTGGGTTTTGGTGCTCAATGCGATGCTCTTACGTGCGAAAACACTATCGGTTGCAAAACAAGCGTTTGTCCTTGTAAAGGCTTTTATTGGCTGCATCAAACTGCGGCAGAAAAGGCACGTTCCGTCTTATCCAGTGAGAAGCAAAGCTAATGGGGCTCAGAATAGAGAGACAGAAATCTCGTGTCAAAGTCCGGTTTGATCGTGGATGTATTCTGGGAGGTTATGGGTGCGGAGTTGCCTTTAGGGAAGCGAGCAACTCAGGCAGTTCACCTCGCACCTTTGCTCCAAGCCATTTGTCTTCATCGTTTCAGCAACCTCTGCAGCTTCGTGATCTCCCGCGCTGGACGTCGAGATCAGTGCATCATTCGGTACGCTGCGCGTGGAAAGGGGCTTCGGTCCCGGACAAAAACGGCGTCCCGTCCGTAGTGCACCGACATATCCTCGCCTTTTTCCGGCGTTATGCAGAGACGATGTACTCGCCAATAGACCCTGCATTTTGTTAAATGCTCGGGAGAAAGCAATGCAGCGCTATAACCTTCTGGAATGTTGACGTTTGAAAATCGGACTTTGATTTTTCGACGAGACGCGCCTAACATGTCTCGTCACTCGAGTGAGCGTCGGGAGGGTTGGCAGTAGCATCAGCGCACAATTGTTATTAAGGACGGTCGGGCGTCGCAGATCGGCGTAGATGTTGCCAGAGGTGGTCGGGTTCGGGTTACTTGCGAAAAGCGGCATTCCGATCTTTCACGGCAAGTACTCGCATGCTCATTGACAAAGCTTCGAGTCCCCTTGGAGACGTTACGACCCGTCCGTCGTATCCGTGGCGACGACCAGGGGCTTCCATCGGATCCCTGGGCGGTCGCACGCGGTGCAATCATTTTGAACATGGATTTGTGCGTTACGCACGTTTGGTCGGTCACATAATTCTGGAACGTCATGAACAATCCTCCGCCTGATGACGAGCTTTCTCTGCAGCAAAGCACGATTCATCGTATTGCATCTTATGTCGTCGAAGCTCGCGGTAGGCGGGTGTCCGGGGTTGCCAGGGAATCTGCGCTAAAACGCATCCTCGACCTCTTATGCGCGGTGGGGGCAGGGGCTAGCGAGCCAGGTGCTGTCGCGATTCGCGCGACAGCATGTAAATATCTGGGATCGGGCGATATACCGATGTGGTTCACTGGAACGGGCAGTTCGGTCGTCGGTGCTGCGTGGGCGAATAGCGCGGCTGCGTCGATGCTAGATCTCGACGACGGGCATCGACGCGCGCGCGGGCACCCGGGCGCGGCGGTCATTCCGGTGGCCTTTGCGGTTGCGGCTGAAATGGGAGCCGGGCTGGAAGATTTGATTGCGTCAATTGTCATCGGTTATGAAGTCGGCGTATCGATCGCTGCGGCCCGTACAACATACGGTACGACAGGTACGTGGTCATCCTACGCAGTTGTCGCAACTGCCGCGGCCTTGAGGTGTGCCTCGTGTAGTGTAGTCGAGCATGCGTTGGCTATCGCAGGCGAAAGCGCGCCCAATTCGTCGTTCATGAGCGCGCCACCGCTCTCCTTCCCAACACCGGAGAGCAGCGACATTAAGGAAGGCATACCATGGTCCGTAGTGACCGGGATGCTCGCGCTCGATCTCGCAGAAGGCGGGTTCACCGGTCCCCGGAACATACTTGACAGCGGTCTGCTCTATAGGTTTGCCGACGTATCGCCCCTCGGGGAGTCTCTGCATATCTGCAACGCCTACTACAAGCTTTATTGCTGCTGCCGGCACGTTCACCCGCCCTTGGAAGCCACCCTGAGGCTGATCGAGCAATATCGACTCGACGCGAAGGCGATTGAGGCGATCGACATCGAGACGTACGGCGGCGCGCTGCGCATCGCGAATCAGACCTGCCCAGCTACCCTTGTTGACGTTCAGTACAGCATCCCTTATTGCGTGGCCCTCGCCGCCCTCGCGGGACGAGAGTCGCTTTTGCCCCTCACGATAGACTGCTTAACTTACGAGGGAGTGAGCGCACTCGCCAACAAGGTCTCGCTAACGGTCGACGCCGAAATTGATAAACAATTCCCTGCCAGAACACTCGCGCGAGTCACAATCGTGTGCGGGGGACGTCGGTATGTATCGGAGGTTACCGAGCCACGCGGCGAAGCCGGTGACTCCCTCTCCTGGGAAGAACTCAAGGCAAAGTACGTTGCGGCGACGCGGTTTCACGCCACTGGTGCGCAGCAGGAGCAACTGCTCGCCGCGGTTGAAGAACTGCGCTCAAAAGCTGACTTGGAGCCGTTAAAGGCCTGTATGAGTACTTCGTTCGAAAAGAGTATTGCGCGTCCGAATGCCTAAGAAGCTCTAATAATATGATTTTTGGGGGGGATAACTTCAAGGATTGAGGTTAGCCTCATCATCGTTTCGGTGATGAAATGCGTGCGAATCGGCGAAGACATCCGGGAGAAGCTCGACTACGCACCGGGTGTATTTACGTTAGAGGGACATATCGGGGGCAAATGGTATGCCGCCTCGGCTACAGCCGTGCGAGCTTCGTGCGCTTTACCGCCGGCGAAGACGCGCGTATCGGCCGGTGGCTTACTACGCTTCGCGCAACTCAATAGGCAAGACCCGCACGCAATCTCAAGGACATCCTCACGCGCCTGCCCACGAGGGCCAGCCCATCGCCGCATTATTGCCGCATCGCTGGCAGCCCGAGGCAAGCCAGCGCCTACCTCGCCCCTCAAGAGATCATTGGTCGCTTATGACATTGGTAGTCAAATTGCGGGCGGCCCTGCCGATCGGCCGAAGGCAAACGAAAACCTTGGAACAATTTCGACCCTCAAGCGATCGTTAAATTGGATCGAAGAGTAAAAGGGGCTCGATCACGGAAGGTTCTGTGATGCGTTGGCGCCTGGAGACGGCCATTTTCGGAGGGGTGCGGCGGTCTCCTTGACATCAGAATGCTCGCATTGCGTATGCGGTGCAAATTGTGCCAAATCCAGAACGGGCACGCGACCGAAGTCTTGGGGCGCAACCTCAACATGCGCTCGTGCGACCCGCAAACGTACCCGATGTAACGCAAGGTGGTATAACCCGGAGGAATACCATCGTGTCTCAACTCGACTTTGACACCCAATTTGGGCATACGTATTCTGAGCTTATCCGCAATCGCTGGGCGCTGAGACGGGCGTAAATCGAGCGAACGACCGGCCGGCCGCCTTTTTTCGTCCGTCGAGTGTGCTTGGCGCTTCCATCGCGTTCATTGCAGGTCCGACAGCGCAAGGCAGTACAACGTTTAATTAATATCTATAACGATAATTCTTCTCAGGTTGACGTAAATGTCAAACCTGAGATGTTCAGTCATGAGGAGATGAGATGAAGGTGGCTAATGCACTTCGATCGGCGTACCAATCTGCGAGTTACGCCTTGTCAATGACCCCAGAGGCGGGCGGGACCACGATCGGCATGGTGGGCCATAAAACACCGGCTCTCGTAGCCGATGGCATATACAAAAGTTACGGCGTTCACGAAGTGCTCAAAGGGGTCTCGCTTCAGGCTGAGCGGGGCGACGTGATCTCGTTAATTGGTAGTTCTGGGTCGGGAAAAAGTACGTTTTTGCGATGCATGAATCTCCTTGAGATCCCTACCAGAGGCCGCATCGCGGTGGGGCAGCGCGAGATCAGCGTGGAAACCGACGCAACCGGTCGCGTCGTCGGGATCCCTTTTATCGGATATGCGGCAGATAACCGGACGACTAGTGCTTTCAATGACGCTATCCGTTCCTACGGCGTCGACCTCAACGTCGTGCTAGAAAGCGAAACTACGCCCGCCTCGTTGAAGAATCTGGTGAGCGAGCGTTGCTCGAGAAATCGCTCGCCGTTTTTTCGTGGAGCTCTATCGCCTACCGGGGGGCGCCCGCGTTTTGGACCATAACCGCTGAGAATACCTCGTACTTGAAATTCGACTTTGACGCCTTGCTGCGACGATCATAGAGTTAACCAAATCATTCAGGAAAAGAGGCGGGCTTGATACGCGAAAACCATGACGTCATCATAGTTGGCGGCGGTGTTGTCGGCTGCGCATTGGCGCACGGGATGCTGGGGCGAGGGAAGCGTGCGCTTGTGCTCGACGGGGGTGATTGCGACCCGCGCGCGTCGAAAGCGAATTTCGGTCTTGTCGGCGCATACGGGAAGGGATATGGCGCGCCCCGCTACCAGCAGCTGTCACGCGAGAGCGTCGCACTTTGGTCCGTTTTCGCAACAGCGCTGCACGATGAAACTGGCATTGATGTCGAGTATGAAAACGATGGCTGCTTGCGCTTTTGCCTAAGTGAAGCGGATTTTGAAGAGGAAGCCGAATTCCTCGCGAGCTGGAATGCGCAAAGCCCGAAAATCGACCCGTGTTCGCGCATGATCGATCGATCGGTATTAGAAAGGCTGCTGCCTGGTACACGGCTCGGGCGGGAAGTGGTGGGGGCTGGAATTGGCGTTGCCGATGGCCATTGCAATCCGCTTAAGCTGTTGCGGGCGCTGCAGCAGGCCATTGAGTTACGTGGCGGCACTCTAGCTGGCAATCACACGGTGTCGAAGATTGAGCCATGTCCTGACGGTAGTTTTCGTGTTCATGTGCAAACCTCGACAGGTCCGCGTTGTTTCGAAACGGGACAGTTGATCATTGCGGCCGGGCTTGGTTCCACAGCCTTGGGGGCAATGGTGGCGCTCGACGTCCCGTTGCGTCCCCAGCGTGGCCAACTGCTGGTCACTGAACGGCTCGACCCAATTCTGCGCCTCCCCGCTAGCGGCATTCGCCAGACTCGCGAGGGTACAGTAATGATAGGTGTAAGTCATGAGGAAGTCGGTATGGATCTCGGTACTACTACCTTCACCGCCGCCAAGATGACAAAGCGAGCCCTACGAATTTTGCCGGACCTTGCTATGGCTCGCCTTGTTAGGCATTGGGCATGTCTGCGCATCATCACCCCGGACGGGCATCCTGTGTACGCACAATCTTCGACGTATCCTGGTGCTTGGATCGCGCTCTGTCATTCCGGCATCACCCTCGCGGCGGTTCATGCTGGACCAGTTGCGGATGCTCTCGCGCGCAACGTACTGCCAGAAAACTTCGAGTTCTTCCATCATAGGCGCTTTGATGTTTCGCAAGTTATCTAGTCCCGCCGAGGACGCCGTGGTCACGGTATCGATCGACGGCAGGCGTGTGAACGCCGAGCGAGGCGAATCCGTGGCGGCAGTCCTCGTGCGCGAGGACAACCCCGTCGCTCGCACCACGCCGCGAAGCGGCAGTCCACGCGGACCTTTTTGCATGATGGGTGTGTGCTTCGAATGCCTTGCTGTCGTCGATGGTGTAGCGTCCACGCAGACCTGTCTGACGATCGTGCGCGACGGGATGCGCATCCAACGCCAACACGGTCGCCGCAATCTCAGTGAGGCGATCGCTGAGTCAGACGACGGTGGTGGCGATCTTCCTGGTGGTGAGGTGCATTTGTGATGCGAACGTTCGATATTCTGATTGTAGGTGCAGGACCTGCCGGCATGAGTGCCGCAATACGTTCTGCTCGGCTTGGAATGACCACGATCCTCGTAGACGAACAGCCAGCACCGGGCGGTCAGATATGGCGCGCCATCGAAGAAAACGTCCGACGTGGTGTTCATCAAGGGTTAGGCGCTGCGTACAGCGCAGGCGCGGCAGTGGTACAGAACTTTCGCGAATGCGGTGCACACTACCTGCCGGAGACCCGTGTATGGCAGATCGAGCGAGCGCCTAGCCCAGGGAAACCCGCCGGTTCCGCGGAGTGGATTGTCTTTTTGAGCCGCGCGGATGGCGCCGAAAGTATTCGCGCGCGCCATGTGTTACTAGCGACGGGCGCACAGGAACGGCCCATGCCTTTCCCAGGTTGGACGCTTCCGGGTGTAATGACAGTCGGTGCCGCGCAGATTCTGCATAAAAGCGCTCACCAGATACCCGATCAACCCGTCTGGATAGCCGGTAGTGGTCCATTGCCACTGCTCTACATGACCCAGCTGCTCGACGCCGGCGGTAGGATTGCAGGTTGGCTTGACACGACTCCCCGCGGCGCCCTCCGTCGGGGCCTTCCGACTCTACGTGGTGCAGTTGACGGCTGGCATGATCTCCTTAAGGGGCTACTGTGGTCGGCAAGATTGCGCGGGAGGGGGTTCCCCATTGTTCGAAACGTCAGTAGCCTTCGCGCTTTCGGTATCGGCCGTCTTGAACAGATTGTCTATCGCACCGAGAACGGGCTGTCGGGCGATGTGGCTGCCGACATTCTTCTGGTTCATGAAGGCGTCGTGCCGTCTATCCACTTCACTCAGGCGATGGGATGCAGCCATCGATGGAACGAAGCACAACTTTGCTTTGAGCCCGAAGTTGATACGTGGGGTGAAACCAGCATGACTGGTCTCTATGTCGCAGGCGACGGCGCCGGCATCGGCGGCGCGAAAGCCGCGTGCACACGCGGTGAACTTGCTGCTACCGGCGTCGCACTTTCCTCGGGCGCACTCTCAGTCGAGCGCGCAAGCGAGCTTGCAGCGCCGCTGCATCGGCGGCTCGGACATGAGCTGGCGATGCGGCCTCTGCTTGATTCGATCTATCGGCCGCGTACGGAGATTTTCACGCCGCCCGATGAGACGATTGTCTGTCGCTGCGAAGAGGTAACCGCTGGCGATGTACGGCTGGCCGCGCAGCTCGGCCAGCCGGGGCCGAACCAGCTAAAAGCGTTCACGCGCGCGGGCATGGGCCCGTGTCAGGGTCGTCAATGCGGCTACACCGTTGCTAATTTGCTGGCATCTGCGCAATGTCGCTCCGTTGCTGCGGTTGGTTTCCAACGCGTGCGGCCCCCACTAAAGCCGATAACGCTCGCGGAGCTCAGTGCACTTGAAGAGTCGTCATGAGGGCGTGTGGGCATGCCTCGGAGCTCACGGCATGGCAATAAGAGAGTGTGGGTGCGGATGTTTCAGGTCCCGGAAAGGTGGAGCGTGCCGCGAGACTAATCGGATTTCCCCCTTTCTGAGAAGTGTGCGCCGCCGATCCGGGCATGAAGATAGTGCTAGTCGAACGATATTCGGCGTTGCGCTGCGTGTGCCTGAACGTTGATGTAGTCGATCGGAGTGCGCCGCTGCACACGGCGCTCGTCGTCGAAGTTGCCGAGATGTCGCGTGACGCTAACTTGGAAGTCACCTTAAGAAGCTGACGGGCGGGTTCGCCGGGATGGCGAAAACGCTTTCGACGGCAGACCGCGCATTTATACTCCGGCGCACTGTTTGATCACAACTGACGGGGGCGCGGGAAAACGACGACTCCACCTAAAGTCTCTACGAAACAACCTCAGCGCGTTTTGTTCCATCTAATGCACGATTTATTTGTCGAAAAGCCCCGATGCGGCGATATCAAAATACATTCGGTGGATTTTGGGAGAATTCCATAGCAACTTTGCGTTGATCCTATGAAACCCGACATTCTCATATTGCCGCTACAACACAAATGTTGATAAATTACATTATGTCAAATGTAGTTGCGCATGGACGCACCGCAGATCGCCGCCGGACCCTTAATGGTTTAAATTTGGTCCTGTGTGATCCTCACCGGAGCGCTTGACGCATCTCGCCGACCATGTGAAGCCAATCAGCTACCTCAAAAGCGAAGCGGCGCAAATCGTCAAGGACCTGACTGATTCGGGAGAGCCGCTCATCATCACGCAGAACGGTGAAGCGAAGCTCGTCGTCCAGGATGTGCGAAGCTACGAATCGACGCAGCAGACCCTCGCGCTCCCGAAAATCCTGGCTATCGGCCAGAAGCACATCGAGCGCGGGGATCACGTCGATGGCGACGAGTTCTTTGCGGGGCTCAACGAGCTCGATCGTCAGGAAAAGCTCCGCTGATGGCGGCACCGCTGCTGAAATACCGCATCTTCCCGACGGCGCGGATCGGCATTGACGAACGCAGAAGCTATGGTGTCCGCACATTCGGATGGGAAATGTGGCGTCAGACATCGACGCAACTGCAGGAGACGATCACGCACATTCGCCAGTTCCCCGCTAGCGGTCATGCGCCTGCCGAGCTTGAGGGCTTCTTCGAGGACGGTTTCCGGCAAGGCCTTTCCGGCAAGAACCGGATCATTTATCAGGTCCGCGACGAGACCGTTTTCGTTCATCTCGTGGTCGACGCTCGACGCGACCTGCCCTCCCTCCTTCAGAGAATCGTGCTTCGGCTGATGTAACGGCTCAGGACGGCCGCCTTGCGTTTCACACGCATTGCATGCGCGCGCTGCGCGCCCGACTCAGGAAGCCGCCGGATCCGTGCGAAACCCGAAAATGTCCAGCACATGCGGCGCGCGTGCAACGGGTATGCTAATCAGCATTCTCTCCGGCTAACGGCCTTCCCTCGACAATCGCCAATGAACCAGAACAAACAATGGAGCATCGACGACATCACGCCTCAGCACGGCAGACGCGTCATCATCACGGGGGCCAACAGCGGCATCGGCTATCACGTCGCTGCAATACTGGCTCGCACAGGCGCGGAAGTCGTACTCGCCTGCCGTGACGAACAGCGCGGCGCCGATGCCCTGTCCCGTCTGCAGAGGGAACTGCCCGCCGCCCGATTGCGGCTTGAACGACTGGATCTCGCAAGCCTTGCTTCGGTGCGCGCCTTTTGCGATCGCGAACTCGCGCAATGCCGGCCGCTCGACATCCTCATCAACAATGCGGGCGTCATGGCGCCCCGCCGACGCCTCGAAACGGTCGACGGCTTCGAATTGCAGTTCGGCACCAATGTACTCGGGCATTTCGCCCTGACGCGCCTGCTGTTGCCTGCGCTCGAGATGGCGGCAGGAGCGTCTGCCGAGCGGCCGCGCGTGGTCACGGTTGCCTCTATCGCACACAAGACCGGGCGGCTCGACTTCGACGACCTTCAGGCAACCCGTCGTTACCGTCCGATGACCGCCTATCGACAGTCGAAGCTCGCCAACCTCATGTTCGCGTTCGAACTCGATCGCCGGTTGCGCGCCGCACGATCGCGCGTGATGTCCGTTGCCGCGCATCCCGGCGTTGCCAATACGAATCTGTTCCGTGCCGACCATTTTGCCGCAAGCCCGATCGTCCGCTCTGCGCTCGGCGGACTGATCGATATCTTGTTCAACAGTGACCAGACCGGCGCGCTTTCCACGCTCTATGCCGCAACCGCAGCCGATGTCGTCGACGGCGGCTACTATGGTCCGCTCGGATTGTTCGAAACACGGGGTCGAGACGTGGGACCAGCGAACGTCGCCAGTCAGGCAAGAAACGGAACCGATGCAAGACGCCTCTGGCAGGCCTGTGAATCGCTGACTGGAACAGCGACCGGATAGCGCATGGATCGCGGAACGCGGGAAACGCTAACCGCGAGATACGGATTACTCATTCAACCATGACCGCACCCCGGCTCGCGCTTTTCTCATATCTGATCGCTCAATGGCGAACTCCGACGCAGATAAAAAACGCCGACCGGTTTGCACTCGAACTACCGGGGCGCAACGCGAATCCTGTCGCGTCGAGCCCCCGATTTCCCCTGCAGCGCCTCCACGCGTTGCCGTGTTTATTGTGGCGCGTCACCTTCGCGATGCACCGGCTGCGTCTGCTTCAGGCTCTTCGCGAGGCGCGACGCCTGCAGATAGCCGGGATTCGCGGGCCGCTTCAGATAACGCCCGGCTCCGCGCCGCGCGCGCAGGTCGCCGTCCGCCCACACGAGTTCGCCTTGTGAGACGGTGTGTGTCGGCACGCCGCGAACCGTCATCCCTTCGAACACGTTGAAGTCCACGTTCTGATGATGCGTCTTGACCGATATCGCGCGCGTGGCCTCGGGATCCCAGACGACGAGATCGGCGTCGGCACCCACGGCCACCGTGCCCTTGCGCGGGTACAGGTTGAAGATTTGCGCCGCATTGGTGGAGGTGACGCGCACAAATTCGTTCGGCGTGAGCCGGCCGGTGTTCACACCTTGATCCCACAACACCGCCATGCGATCTTCCACGCCGCCGCAACCATTCGGAATTCTCGTGAAATCATGGCGGCCCATGGCTTTCTGCGAAGCGCAGAACACGCAGTGGTCGGTTGCGGTGGTGTGCAGCAGGCCGCCCTGAAGCCCGCGCCAGAGCGCGTCGCGATGCTCCTGGGTACGGAACGGCGGACTCATCACGTGGGCGGCGGCGCGCGTCCAGTCCGGGTCGCGATAGACCGACTCATCGATCACGAGATGCCCCGCGAGCACTTCGCCGAATACGCGCTGCCCTTCGCCGCGTGCGCGCGCGATCGCCTCGAGCGCGTCTTTCGCCGAGACATGCACGATGTACACCGGCACTCCAAGCACCTGCGCGATGCGGATGGCGCGATTCGCTGCCTCGCCTTCGACTTCGGGTGGCCGTGAAAGCGGATGCGCCTCGGGCCCCGTGAAACCGCGCGCAAGCAACTGGCGTTGCAACTGGAATACGAGCTCGCCGTTTTCCGCATGCACGGTAGGCAGCGCGCCCAGTTCGAGTGAGCGCGCAAAGCTGTTCACGAGAACCTCGTCGTCGGCCATGATGGCGTTCTTGTAGGCCATGAAGTGCTTGAAGCTCGAGACGCCATGCTCGTTCACGAGGAGCCCCATGTCCCGATACACGCTTTCATCCCACCACGTCACCGCCACGTGAAAGCCATAGTCGGAAGCGGCTTTCTCTGCCCAGCCGCGCCACTCGCGAAAGGCGTCCATCAGCGGTTGCTTCGGGTTGGGGATGACGAAGTCGATGATCGATGTCGTGCCGCCCGCAAGCCCCGCCGCCGTGCCCGTGTAGAAGTCGTCGCTGGCGGTCGTGCCCATGAAGGGCAGCTCCATATGCGTGTGCGGATCGATGCCGCCAGGCATCACATATTGGCCACCGGCGTCGACCACGGTCGCGCCCGCAGGCGCGTCGAGGTTCTCGCCAACGCTCTGGATCACGCCGTTTTCGCAGAGCACGTCCGCACGCCAGCTCTTGTCTGCATTGACGACGGTGCCGCCTCGAATCAGGATCGCCATGATGCCAAGTCTCCTTCAGTTGAACATTCACGCTTGAAACGCTCACGCGCTCGCAACACGTGGGCGCCGGCTCTTGGCGAGCTTCATCATCACGCCATAGACGAGCGCCGCAATGGCGAGCCCCACGAACCACGCATAGGTGTAAATGCTTTTGAACGCATCGGGCACGGTGGCAAACGCATTCGGGAACGCGACATTGAGAAAGCCCGGCAGGTTCGGCAGCACACCTGCGATCAGCGCGATCACGGCAGCCGGATTCCAGCCGTTCGAGTAGGCGTATTCGCCGTTTTCCTCGAACAGCTGGGCCGTGTCGAGGCGTGTGCTGCGAACGAGAAAGTAGTCGACCATCAGGATGCCGGCCACAGGCCCAAGCAGCGCCGAATAACCGACGAGCCACGTGAAGATGTAGCCCTGGGTGGTGGCAAGGATCTTCCACGGCATCATCACGATGGCGATACCCGCGGTGATGAGACCGCCCGTCTTGTACGAGATGCCCTTTGGGCCAGAGGCTCGAGAAGTCGTAAGCTGGTCCGACGAGATTCGCGGCGAGATTGCAGCACATCGTGTCCAGTGTGAGGATGATGAGCGCGATGCCCACACCGACGCCCTCCATGCGACTCGTGAGGTCGATCGGGTCCCAGATCGCCCTTCCGTAAATCACAACCGTTGCCGAGGTCACGACCACGGAGACTACCGAGAGCAACGCCATCGGAATGGGCAGGCCGATGGCCTGGCCCACGAACTGGTCTTTTTGCGTTTTTGCGAAACGCGTGAAGTCGGGAATGTTGAGCGCGAGCGTGGCCCAGAAGCCCACCATGGCCGTGAGGCTCGGCCAGAACGTCGCCCAGAAGAGGCCCGCCTTCTTGCCGCCGGCGGCGAACTGTGACGGTTGCGACAGCATCGAGCCTACGCCGCCTGCCTTCGAACATGCCCACCACACGAGCACTGCGCACATCACCACCTTGATGGGCGCGGACCAGCTTTCGAGCCAGCGGATCGAATCGGTGCCGTGCAGAATGAAGTACAGCTGGAACACCCAGAAGACGAGGAAGCAGCTAGCCTGTCCGATCGAAATGCCGAGCCACGGCAGTGCGTCGCCCACCAGCGCGTTGTGCGTGAGGATGTTGACGAGCGTATAGATGGCGCTGCCGCCAAGCCATGATTGAATCCCGTACCAGCCGCACGCCACGACGGCGCGCAGCATGGCTGGCAGCTTCGCGCCCTGGGTGCCGAACGACGCTCGCACGAGCACCGCATAAGGAATGCCGTACTTCGTACCCGCATGACCGATCAGCAGCATCGGCATGAGCACGATCAGATTGCCGAGCAGCACGGTTAGCACGGCCTGCCATGGCGCCATGCCCTGCTCGGTGAGGCCGGCGGCGAGCATGTAGGAGGCGATGTTCATCACCATGCCTACCCATAGTGCCGCGAAGTGATACCAGCGCCATGTGCGCTGCGCAACGCCGGTGGGCGCGAGGTCATCGTTGTATAGCTCGCTTTCGGCGCGGCGCGCATTGGCGTCGACTGCAAAGGGCTGGCTCATGACGTGGGTTCTCCGTGCTTGTCGTGGGTCCGGCTCGATCCGGCTTCGAAATGTCAGGCGGCTTTCGGGTCGGCGACACGCGCCGGGTTGTTCGGGTGCGTGGTCCAGTTCTCGTAGCGCTCGCCCGAATCGACACGCTCCATCGTGATGCATTGATCGACCGGGCAAACATGCATGCATAGATTGCACCCGACGCAGTTCGCATCGACCACCTCGAAGTGGCGCTTGCCGTCGCGCGCGGCGGTGATCGCCTGATGCGAGGTGTCTTCGCAGGCGATATGGCAGAGCCCGCACTGGATGCAGCGGTCCTGATCGATACGCGCCTTGATGTCGTAGTTGAGGTTCAGGTATTGCCAGTCGGTAACGTTCGGCACGGCGCGGCCGCGAATCGCGTCGAGGCTGGCGTACCCGGTGTCGTCCATCCAGTTGGAAAGGCCGTCGATCATGTCGCTGACGATCCGGAAACCGTAGTGCATCGCCGCGGTGCATACTTGCACGCTGCCCGCTCCCAGCACGATGAATTCCGCGGCGTCGCGCCAGTCCGAAATGCCCCCGATGCCAGAGATGGGCAAGCCTTGCGTTTGCGGGTCGCGCGCAATCTCCGCGACCATGTGCAGTGCAATGGGCTTCGCGGCAGGACCGCAATAGCCGCCATGCGTGCCCTTGCCGTCCACGGTGGGCAGCGGCGCCATGACGTCGAGATCGACACCGACGATCGAGTTGATGGTATTGATGAGCGAGACGCCGTCCGCACCACCCTTCATCGCCGCGCGCGCGCCGTGACGAATGTCGGTGACGTTCGGTGTGAGTTTCACGAGGCAAGGCAAGCGCGTGCCTTCCTTCACCCAGCGGGTGACCATTTCGATGTACTCGGGCACCTGACCCACCGCTGCGCCCATGCCGCGCTCGCTCATGCCGTGCGGACAGCCGAAGTTCAGCTCCACAGCGTCCGCGCCAGTGTCTTCCACCTGAGGCAGAATCCACTTCCAGTCGTGCTCGTTGCAAGGGACCATCAGCGAGACGATGAGCGCCCGGTCGGGCCAGTCCCGCTTCACCTGCGCGATTTCCTTCAGGTTCACGTCGAGCGGCCGGTCGGTGATGAGCTCGATATTGTTCAGACCCGCCATGCGCTGGCCGCGCCAGGTGGTGGCGCCATAGCGCGAGCTTACGTTCACCACGTGCGGGTCGAGCCCGAGCGTCTTCCAGACCACGCCGCCCCAACCCGCCTCGAAGGCGCGATTGACGTTGTAGGCCTTGTCGGTGGGCGGCGCGGAAGCGAGCCAGAACGGGTTGGGCGATTGAATGCCGGCAATCGTGCAGCGCAAGTCGGCCATGATGCGACTCCTTCGTTTTATCTGGATTCGGTGCAGCTATCACGCGGCTCGGGCGGCCCTGGCGGACTGACTCGCAAGGAAGCGGTCGATCGCGTGCGCGGCAAGCTTGCCGTCCTGCACGGCCTGGACGGTCAGATCGGTGGCGCCGTGGCCGGCACAGTCGCCGCCTGCGAAAACGCCCGCAAGGGACGTGGCGCCGTTCGCATCCACCGCGACGCGCCCGCCTTCCTCGGTGAGTTGCAACCCGTCGAGGCCTTCGGGTAACAGCGTTTGGCCAATTGCCTTCAGCACCATATCGGCCTCCACGCGCACGATCTCCCCAGTGCCACGCAATGCGCCGCTCATATCGAGCCCGGTGCGCTCGAATTCCACGGCCCGCACCTGCGTGTCGCCGACGATTCGCAGCGGCTTCATCCACTCGGCCAACGTCACACCCTGGCTACGCGCGAATTCCAGTTCGGCCCAGGTGGCGCTCATCTGCGCCGCGCCGCGACGATAGGCGAGCGTCACTTGCTCCGCGCCCAGCTTGCGGCTTTGCACGGCGGCGTCGATTGCCGTATTGCCGCCTCCGAGCACCACCACCTTGCGACCGACGGGCACGCTGGCCAGATCGTCGGCCTCGCGCACGCGCGCGATGAAATCCACGGCATCGAGCACGCCGTCGAGCAGTTCGCCTTCGATGGAGAGCGTATGCGTGCCGCCAAGGCCCACGCCGATGAACACCGCGTCATACGCCGCGCGTAACTCCGCAAGCGTCACGTCATGCCCCAGTCGCTGGCCCTGGCGCAGTTCTATCCCGCCAACGGAAAGAAGCCACCGCACTTCGCGCTGCGCGTAGCCGTCGACAGTCTTGTACGCGGCTATGCCGTACTCGTTCAGGCCGCCCGGCTGTTCGCGCGCGTCGAAGACGCTCACGCGATGCCCGGCAAGCGCGAGCGTGTGCGCGCAGGCGAGACCCGCGGGACCCGCGCCGACCACGGCAACATGACGGCCTGTCTCGCTGGCGCGCTTAAAGAGCGCAGGGGCACCGGCGGCTTCGCGGGCCATCTGGAAGTCGGTGGCATGACGTTGCAGCGCGCCGATCTGAACGGGCTCGCCATCCTGATGATTTCTCACGCAGGCGCCTTCGCAGAGAATCTCGGTCGGGCACACGCGTGCGCACATGCCGCCCAGCGGGTTCGCGCTGAGGATATCGCGCGCCGCGCCCTTGAGATTGCCGTTGCCGATCTTGCGGATGAAACCGGGAATGTCGATGCCCGTGGGGCATGCGTTCACGCAAGGCGCGTCGTAACAGTAATGACAGCGGTCGGCGGCGATCATGGCCGCATTCGCGGAAAGCGGCGGCGCGACGTCGGCGAAATTGCAGCCCAGTTGCTCGGCACTGAGACGGCCTGGCGCGATGCCGTTGGCGGCATTCGAGGTGGTCTGGGACATCCGGATGCTCCTTGCGCGGCGAAACACGGGTCCGCCGGCCGTGTGCGTGACGTGCGCGGCCGGTACGTGGGGAATCGTTGGAAAGACAGCGCGGCGCTGAGACCGCTTGCGTTCGATCGAAATTGCGTCAGCCGGGCTCGCTCGCGCGTTCGAGCATGGCGTGCAGCAACACGTTCGCGCCGGCTTCGATCCATTCGATCGTCGCGTCCTCGACTTCGTTGTGGCTGATGCCGTCGATGCACGGTACGAACACCATCGAGGTCGGCGCGACCGTCGCGAGATAGCACGCGTCGTGACCTGCGCCCGAAACGATATCGCGATTCGAATAGCCGAAGCGCTCGGCCGCCGCGCGCACGGACTTCACGCACGCCTCGTCGAACGGCACGGGCGCGTAGTAGAAAATCTGCTCGACGTCGGCTTCGAGCTTGCCCTGTTCCGCGATCTTCGCGATGCCTTCGCGCAGCTCTGCGTTCATCTGCGCCAGCACCTCGTCCTGCGGATGGCGAAAATCGATGGTGAAGAACACGCGGCCCGGAATCACGTTGCGCGAATTCGGATGCACCTGCATCATGCCGACCGTCGCGCACGCGAGCGGCGCATGACGCAGGCCGATTTCGTTGACGAGCTGCACGACGCGCGAGGCGCCCAGCAGCGCGTCGCGGCGGCGCGGCATGGGCGTGGGCCCCGCGTGCGCTTCCTGGCCCGTGAGCACGACTTCGTACCAGCGCTGACCTTGTGCGTCGGTGACCACGCCGATCGTCCTGTTTTCGGCCTCGAGTATCGGCCCCTGTTCGATGTGCAGTTCGAACGCCGCGTGAATCTTGCGGCCGCCGCACGGCAACGCGCCCGCGTAGCCGATGCGCTGCAATTCCTCGCCGATGGTCTTGCCGTCGACGTCCTTGCGCGACAGTCCGTACTCGAGCGCAAACACACCCGCAAATACGCCCGAGGCGACCATCGCCGGCGCGAAGCGCGAGCCTTCTTCGTTGGTCCAGATCACCGTTTCAACAGGGCGCTCGGTTTCGATGCCGTAATCGTTGAGCGAGCGAATCACTTCGAGGCCGCCGAGCACCCCATAGATACCGTCGAAGCGCCCACCGGTTGGCTGCGAGTCCGCGTGCGAGCCGGTCATCACGGGCGGCAGGTCGTTGTTGCGCCCCGCGCGGCGCATAAACACGTTGCCCATCTGATCCACACTGATCGTGCAGCGCGCCTCTTTCGCCCATTGCACGATGAGATCGCGGCCCTGCTTGTCGAGGTCGGTCAGCGCAAGACGGCACACGCCGCCTTTGGGCGTGGCGCCAATCCTGGCCATCTCCATCAGGCTGTCCCACAATCGCTGACCGTTCACGTGGATCGCGGTCGTCAGCGCGGCTTCGCTTACTGCGTTCATGCGTGTTCTCCTGTCCGTGCTTGTCAAACGTGCATGCATGCCACCGTGTTGGGGCGCGAAGGATCACAACGGTGCACGTCTCGATGGCACTGCGCTGTCCCTGAAACCCAGCCCTTCGAATCCTGTCCGATTGGACAGGTTTTAGACGAGAAACTTCGCGAATTCAATGCGGAGTTACGAGCGAAAAGCGTGCCATTGATGCTGCAGTGCGTGAAAAAACCAGCCGTCCGTGCTGCGCGTTTCTCCTGATGTCGGTGAATTCGCGGCGCACTTGCATCGTGGCTACAATGATTCCCGCATGCGCGCGGCCGCCGCGCTCCTTTTCTCTTCCGAATGGACCGAACATGCGCGACGACGAACCCACCACGCGAGCCGCGCCCCTCGCGACGCGCGGCACCGTGCAGGCGCAACGAGCCGCCGACACATCGCACAAGCCACATCGGCGCAAAGCCTCCATTCGTGCGTCGAATGAATCCCATCTGCTCGCCTGTGCCGAAGCCGTGTTCGCCGAACGCGGCTTCGAAGGCGCGAGCACGGCGCTGATCGCCGAGCGCGCGGGTTTACCGAAGGCGAATCTGCACTATTACTTCCCGACCAAGCTGGCGCTGTACTGGCGCGTACTCGACGATGTGTTCGAGGAATGGAACGCCGCCGCCAACCTGTTCGATGCAAGCGACGATCCGGTCGAGGCGATTGGCGGCTACGTGCGCGCCAAGATGGCCCTGTCACGGCGCCGCCCACTTGGATCGAAGGTGTGGGCCAACGAAATAATCAGCGGGGCGCTGCACATGCAAGAGATCCTGCTCGAACGCGTGAAGCCGTGGATGGACACACGCGTGAAGCTGATCGAGCGATGGATAGCCAAAGGGTTGCTCGCACCCGTCGACCCTCGGACGCTCCTCTTCATGATCTGGGCGACCACGCAGCACTACGCCGATTTCGAGGCTCAAATATGCGCGCTCTCGGGCAAACGCGCGCTCTCGACGAAGCGCTTCGAGGCTACGACGGAAGAAGTGGTGAGCATGATCCTGCGGGCGAGCGGAGCGCGATCGCCGGTCCGATGAATTGTTTTGGGGAGTTTCCCTGATGACGTCATTGTCTCGTTGCCGCGGTCGCTGTTTTGCGCGCTAATGTAAGCGCTAACATTCGATCTGCGGACCGGCATTCCTGGGACCGAATCGTCGTGGTCGGCAGTGCGAACATGGATCTCGTTGTCCACGCAGAGCGACTTCCGGCGCGCGGCGAAACCTTGCTCGGTGGCGCGTTCGCTACATTCGCCGGCGGGGGCGGCTTCGCAGCCGAGCGCGTGCGCGGCGCGAGCATCCGCGGCGCGATCGACTTCGCTCAGCGAGCCGCGGCGCTCAGCGTCACGCGTGAAGGCGCGCAGGCATCCATCCCGACACAGTTCGAAGTGCGGGCGCAACCCACGTTCGCGGCGGCGGTTTCATAGACCCGGCTGCGCGACGTCCAGCAGCCTGCGCGGGCCGATGCGGTCGACGAGGCCGGCGCCGATCGAAAGCGAACCGGAACCGGGCAGCCCGGCACGGGCACCCGCTTGATGAACTGCCCGTTCAACCCTGCCAAGGACAACACCGACATGACCCTCCCCACTTCTTCGACGCGCCCGTCGCAAACGATCGAAGGCATCGTGCCCGTGATGCTGACGCCTTTCGACGACGACGGCGCCATCGACTATGCCGGGCTCGAACGGCTGATCGAGTGGTATCTCGCGCACGGCTCGGACGCGCTGTTCGCCGTGGCGCAGTCGAGCGAGATGCAATTTCTCAGCCTCGCGGAGCGCGCGGCGCTTGGCCGCTTCGTGGTCGAGCGCGTGGGCGGCCGCGTGCCGGTGGTGGTCTCGGGCCACATCAGCGATGATCCCGACGCGCAGGCCGAAGAGCTGAACGCCGCCGCGGCGACCGGCGCGGACGGGATCGTGCTGGTGACGAACCGGCTCGATCCGGCCCGCGACGGCACGCAAGCGTTCTCAACGAACTTGCGCCGCCTGATGAGCCGCTTGCCTTCCGACATACCGCTCGGGCTATACGAATGCCCGGCTCCCTACCGGCGCCTGCTATCCGACGACGAGCTCAAGATGTGCATCGACACCGGCCGCTTCGTGATGTTGAAGGACGTGAGCTGCGATCTCGACACGGTGAAGCGCCGCGTTGCCCTGGCGAAGGGTTCGCCCATGAAGATCCTTAACGCGAATGCCGCGATTGCCTGGGATGCGATGAAAGCCGGATCCGCGGGATTCAACGGCGTGTTCACGAACTTCCATCCGGACCTGTACAACTGGCTGCGCAATCGCGCCGACGAGAACCCGGCGCTCGCCCGCGAGCTCTCGATCTTTCTCGTGGTCGCGGCGGTATCCGAGGCACTCGGCTATCCGGCGCTCGCGAAGATGTACCACCAGCGCATCGGCACGTTCCAGTCCATTCGCTGCCGCGCGATCGACTACGACGTGCGCGAACGCTTCTGGGCGCTCGACGCGGTGCTCGACAAGATCGTCGAAGGTACCGAGCATTTCCGCTCGCGCATCGCAGCGGGGGCCTGACGGATGCGCCGTTGTGTCGCGCCGCGAGTAAGACGACGGGCTCCCTGTACGAAACCTGAACGTCGATGCCTCGCTCTTGCGCCTCTGACTCTGCTCTCGAAGAAAAACCGTCACCTGCCGGGCGGGCGGCCGGGGCGCGCTCCCGCCGCAGCACGGGGCGCACGGTGCTGTCCGACGTGGCGAAGCTCGCGGGCGTGTCCACGGCGACGGTATCGCGCGTCTACAACGAGCCCAGCAAAGTGTCGGACAGCGTGCACGAGCGCGTCGAGCGGGCTGCGCTGGAGCTGAACTGGTTTCCGAATGCAGCCGGACGTGCGCTCGCATCCACACGCAGCCACATTGCGGGCATCGTCATTCCGACGCTCGATGATCAGGTGTTTGCCTCGCAGGTGAGCGGCATGCAGGCTGCGTTCGCCGCGCGCGGCATCACGCTTTTTCTCGGCTGCTCGAACTACGATCCTAAAGAGGCTCTCTCCCAGGTTCAAGCGATGCTCGCGCGCGGCGTGGAGGCGATCGCGGTGGTGGGCGAAGCGCATCCGCCGGAGCTCTTTGATGCGCTGCGAGTCTGGCGCGTGCCCTACGTCGTGCTTTATGCGTGGCGCAAAGGCAGTCCGCACGTTTGCATCGGCGTTGACAACCGCGCCGCGTATGAAGCGATCACCGAGCATCTCGTCGCGCTCGGTCATCGGTCGTTTGCGGTCTGCATCCAACCGACGCGCGACAACGACCGTGCGCAGGCGCGGCTCGCAGGCATTCGCATCGCGCTGGAGCGTCATGGCCTCGCGGTGCGGCCGGAGCACCTCGTCGAAGGTGAATCCACGCTCGATTTTGGCCGGCGCGCGTTGCGCGCGCTCTGGCAACAGCCGGGGCCGCGTCCGACAGCGATCATCTGCGGCAACGATCATATTGCGCTCGGCATTGTGCGGGAGGCGGAAGAGTTGGGCATCGCCATTCCTGGGCAACTTTCCGTCACCGGCTTCGACGATCTCGCGATCGCACGCGAAGCGCGCCCGCCCCTCACGACGATGTACGTGGACACACGCGAGATCGGCACGGTCGCCGCGAGGCATCTGCTCGACGCGCTGGACGGCCGGGCAACGCGACAAGGATATGCGCTGCCTGCGGTGCTAAAAGTACGCGGGTCAACAGGGCCGTATCTCGATGCGGCTGGCAAAAGATGATGTCCTCGTGTGCGCTTGCGGAAGCAGACGTGCATTTTTCGAAGAATTGCTTATCGCTATTAGGCCAGCCGGCTTTGCAGGAAGGTTGTCGCTTTCATGTACCGAACGGCATGAACGGCTGAAAGCTCAATGACGGCGTTGAGTCCAGAGGCGGCGCGAGTACTCAAACGTCTGAATCATCCGCTCGCGTTCCGTGCAAAAAGCTGGTCTCCCCCGACTTGGATATTCCGCCAGGCGCCCTATACTAGAAGAGAGCCGCGCGGAAGCCGGCCCCTGATGCAGAAGCGGACGAGAAATCGTTCATTGGGGCGCGGTAGCGGGGCCACGGAAACGCCCGCGTGAATAACGCGGGCGTTTTCTTTTTTGTGCCCCGATCGTGCAGCCGCCCTGCCCTATGGCATGGTGCCGAAGGAATGGTGGTCCGATGTCCGCGGGGTGCGCCAACGCAAGCGTGTGCGCATTCCACGCCGGCGACTACGAGGAAGTCGAAGATCCGAGGGCTCGTCGGTACTTCGCGGTTCGTCGGTTGAGGCTAGCTGCTCGCTCGAGTCCCAGCCGACACGCGGCAGGTTTCGACTTCTCAGTGTATGCGCGCGAGGTTACGAAGGAGCGAATCGCCGTCCTGCGTCACGCGAGGTCGCACTGCCCCGCAGGCAAGCCTCTCCATGGTGACGAGCTGACGTTCAAGCAGCGTATCGAGTTCTTCCCGCTCGGCAATGTGGTCAGCCGAATCCCTGACCAGCATCAATGTCGCAAATTCATGGGCGCTGAGCATGCTTGCCTCCTGATAGCTTGAGTAGGTGCTGTATGGATTGTGTTTGGCTGCGGCACTCGCTTTTGACGTACTCGCTGCAATGGCGCGGGGAATTGATGGTAGGGGAGCGCAGCGGCGCGGCAATCCAGGGTCGTCCCGCATATTGGGTCGATTGGGGAGTGCCGCACTGCAACAGATGCGGTGGCGATCACGCAAAAACGGGTTTCGGCACGCTGGAGATCGGGAGAATCGTCGACGTAGCCGTTCGGGCTGTAAGCCGCCTTCTCGAGTTGAGCCAGTTCGGCCGCCAATGACTACAATTCAGGGATCGTCGCATTTCCCAAGGAGGCTGCCATGACTCAATCAATGATCAGTTTTTGGGTTGGCCTTGTGGTTCTCGTTGTCGTTGCATCGGCCTTGTCCAGGCGCTACAGGCGCGATCACCCGGGAGAGAGCCTGAGTCAGTGGCTCGACACACATCATATGAGCTGGATGCATCGCAAGCACTAGCTGGCGGCGCGGGCTGACGCCGAGGAGCGCACCATGGCCTTCACCCTCACCTCACACGCTTTCCACGAAGGAAGCGAGATTCCTCGGCGCTACACCTGCACGGGCGCGGACGTCTCCCCACCGCTCTCGTGGTCCGGGGTACCCGCCAACGCGAACAGCCTCGTGCTGATCGTCGACGACCCCGACGCGCCCGACCCGGCCGCGCCACGGATGACATGGGTCCACTGGGTGCTTTACAACATCCCGACGACGGCTCCTGGTGTTCAGGAGGGCGTCACTTCGGGCGCGCTTCCGGCAGGCACACTTGAAGGCACCAACGACTTCCATCGCACCACGTATGGCGGCCCATGCCCGCCCACTGGCCGTCATCGGTATTTCCATAAGCTCTACGCGCTCGACACCGTGCTGCCCGATCTTCACAAGCCCACGAAGGCGGCGTTGGAAAAGGCGATGGAAGGCCATGTCGTGGCGCACACCGAACTGCTCGGCACATTCAAGAAGTAACACGCGGACCCCTGGACGCTACTTGTCCGGGATCGTCGATTCCGCGTCGATGCTGCGCAAGCTCGTTCACGTCGCATTCGGTGTTATCAGGTCAGGCAAGTGCTTCGATCCCGAACTACAAAATGCTTGACGGGGAGGGGGGTGCGACATGAACAGCGTTGCTGTCGCAAAAGGATGAATGAAAGCCTACTCAGCAGAAAGAAAAGAAGCGTTAGTGCGCCGCATGATGCCGCCAGAAAATGCGCTGGTTTCGGCGCTGGACAAGGAGTCGCAGTGCCGGGCGATGGGAAGAATCCCGAAGGATGGTCTTCGGAAGACAAGTTTGCGGTAGTGCTGGAAACCGCGCCGCTCAACGCAGCGGAGCTGGCCGAGTATTGCCGCCGCAAAGGTCTTTATCCCGAACAGATTGCGGCGTGGCGGGCTGCTTGCCAGGCGGCCAACGCGAATGCTGCCGCGCAGGCGCGCGAGCAGCGTCATCAGTCGAAAGATGACAAGAAGCGCATCCAGCAGCTTGCGAAGGAATTGCAGCGCAAGGAGAAGGCGCTGGCGGAAGCGGCTGCGCTTGTGATTCTGAGAAAAAAGTCCAGGCGATCTGGGGATGTCCGCGCCGGATCTGGTGAGGGCTATTGCATATGGCTCGCCACTACATGGCCGCGCGGCGCTCTCCTACCCCATGTCCAAAAACTCTCTGTACGGCGACGGCGTCAATTCGCGAATTTACGTCGAGCTTTTCGAAGATATTTTTCAAATGCCACTTGACCGTCTCGGGTGCCAGTTTCAACGACCGGCCGATTTCCTTGTTCGAAAGACCGCGGGCAACGCACTCGAGCACCTCAAACTCCCTCGCACTAAGAACATCCGGTGACAGCGGCACGGCCTCAACATGCGTGGGCGACGCAGCCGGTGAATTGCCGAAGGCATCAAAAGCTGTAAGCAGCCTGTCGACATACGCCGTTTCTGCCGTAGGAACATTCGCTGAAGCGAAGCGAAATTGCTGTAGCAACGCGCGCACGGGTGGCCCCTCATCCACGAAGCTGTTAATCATGCCGCTCTGCCTTCCGAGCCGTAGCGCTCGTTCGAGCGCACCAAGCGCCTTTTCGGACGCTCCACATTGCGCGAGCGCGCATGAGAACAGCAGGGAAACCACAGCCTCCGAATAGCGCCTGCCCGTAGCAGCCAGAGTATCGAGCAAAGGTGTGAAAAGCGTGACGGCTTCATCTGCACGATCCCCGGCGATCAGTACGCGAGCCTGCAGGAGACAATAGCTTGTCCAGGTGTCTACCGCGCACCCAGTCCGCCCTTCGCACATCATTGGCACGCTCTTGCTCAGCTCGTCGGCGATCTGCCTCGCTTGAGCAACGTTGCCTTCTACAAGGAGCAATCTTACCGTTTCGGCATCCAGCGCCAACTTCAGACGTAGCCAGTGTCGGGTTACGGCGGCCTGTCGACCGTCTTCGAGAATAGCCAGCGCCGAACCCATCTCCCCGTCGCGCCACAGCAAGCGTGCTGCAGACAGTATATGGCGCATCAAACCAGTTAGCGGCGAGGTTTCCAGTGCAGCGGTCGTGCGGCCCGCGATCATCCTCCGCGCTTCAGGCAGTTCGTTGCACTCATAGTAGATCGCAGCAAGGCAACTGGCCGCCCAGGTCGCGCAGGATGACGAGTGGCCCCATGCTTTTTCGATGCGGTGGAACATCGCCTCAAAAATTCGCCTTGATTCAGACAGCTCGCCATGCACAAATGCAGCAACACCGAACGACGAGCGTCGAAACATATCCGAGTAGTCGGGCTCCTGACCCTGTTCAACTCGCTCGCCGACGGCGTCGCGTATTTCACGTATCTGGTCGAACCTGCCCCGGTGCATCAAGCCGAAGAGCTGCGCGTATTGCGCGCAGCGCTGCACCCAAGGCGCCGTAGGCGCCACTGAGGTTTGAGCAGCATGGCCCAGTTCGAGTGCCCGCTCGCTGTCCTCTACCATAGTGGCGATCAGTGCGCTGACCGCGTTGATCTCCGCCAATGCCGCTTCCTCTACCATGCGGGTATCCTTGCGACGCCCCCGAAAGAATTCGTTGGTAACAGCAGCAACCTCCCTCGAGGCGGCGTCCGGCTGAATCGAGAACACGAGCGCCCATGCTTTCGTAAGGCGCAAACGAAGCCGTCTCTGGATGACATCCGGTGGCAGTTTTCCGATCCATCCCAGCAACGTGTTCAACTCACCGCGCTCGAGCATCTCCGTCGCACAGTTTTCAACCCACTGTGCCGCCTGCTCGAGTTCGCCTGCAGCCAAGGCATGTCTGACTGCCTTCGGGCCACAGACGTGCTCCTGCAAACCATTGGGACGCACGACGGTGCAGCAACGGGACGTGTTGCGGCATCTGGCGAAGAAGGCGCCGACGAAGTGCGTCGGACAGGAGCGCATGATAGCGGTACCAGTGCCGTGTTTCATCCAGCGGCCGGATGAACACGCTGTGCCGCTCGAGCCAGTCGAGCTCGCCCCCGCTTCCACTTCCCTTACCCATGATGGCATCGCACAACTCAGGGGCGAGTCGTTCAAGAATCGACGTGTACAGCAGAAACTTCAGCATATGGAGCGGCAGATGTGCGAGCACGGTATCGTTCAGGTACGAATCGATTCCGGAGCTGACTCCGACCAGCGCACCGGCGACCTTGGCCGCATCGCCCACATCGCGTAGCGCTAGAGCAGCAAGTTGCAAGCCAGCGACCCACCCCTCCGTTGCCTCGTTCAGCAACTCAACACTGGTCCGGTCAAGCGGCACGGTGCCTGTCCGGTCAAAAAATGCCTGCGCATCGGCGATCGAAAAACGGAGATCGTCGACATCAATACGTACTAGTTCCTCCGGAGCTCGAAACTGGTGAGCCGACCGGTGCCTCCGAGGCCGGCCGTTCGTCGTGGTGGCGCGCGAAGGCTCGTGCCCGGGTCCACACCTGCCCCACTCCGTAACAGGCGGCCCCAAGCAGGCCAACGAAGAAACCGACTGGCCAGTTGGAGACATAGGAGAGGGCGATCGATGTCCACACCGTGACGAGCGAAATTCCAACCGACACGCATATCGCAAGAATCGGCCGGTCAGTCAGCGAGCGGGCCGCAGCCGCGGGTCCAATCATCAGGCTGAACACTAGCAGCGCGCCCACTACGGGGAGCGCCATTGCCGTCGCAAGCGCCAGGATGCTCATGAACGCAAGTTCCATCGCGCGGCTCGATACGCCTCTCGCCTTCGCCAGATCGGGCGATACCGAACTGAGCAGGAGTGACCGGAAGAGCACAAACCGCAACCGCAATCGAGAACCCGCTGATCGCGGCAACCGGCGCGAGATCGGTGTTGCTCACGCCCAGTACTTCGCCGAAGAGAAGGGCATAGACCGCTTGTGAATACTCGCTCGTCATGCTCAGGAACAGCGCCCCGAAGCCTAGCAGCGTGACGAGGCACAGGGCGGTTGCGACTTCGTGTCTTCCGCGCCGGCTCAGCCAACCGATTCCGATCACGCCGAGAGCAGCGAAGACGATCAGGCCGAAGAGCGGATTGATACCGAGCAGGCTTGCCGCTGCAGCACCCGGAAAAGTGCCGAGCGGCAAGGCGTGCGCGGCGAACGAGGCGCCTCGAATCACCACGAAGAAACCGATGAATCCGGCGACCGCTGCCACGATGCTCGCCACGATCCACGTGTTGGTCATGAAGCTGGAGAACATGGTCAGGCCTCACCCGGTTCACGGGCGTTCAGGGCGATCCGCGCGCCCGTTGGGGGCTTCCGTGCAGGTCCGGCGCGACCTGTGATGACATACAGGGCGAAGATAAGCGTCACCACGAAGAAGCTCACTGGCCAGCCGTGCCCGGGGGTCCAGTAGTAGCTGTCGTACGCGAGGAGGATGCCACCCCAGGTCGTGCCCAGGCCGATTAACGCGGACAGACCCGTGGCCCAGCCTGGCCGCTTTGCCGCCCTCAAGGCGATCGCCGCCGGACCTATCAGGAGTGCGGTCGACAGGATGGCGCCGACCGTAATAGCTGATAGGGAAACGGCCAGCGCCAATACCAGCAGGTGCAGGAGTCCGACCGTCCGTACCCGCACGCCCATGACCGCAGCCAGCTCTGGGTCAACGGAGCTGAGCAGCAAGGGACGATAAAGCACGCCCGCGGCAATCAACGCCCCCGTGCCCACCGCCAGTGCGAGCGGAATGATCGATGCCGGAATGGCGAACATTGATCCGAACATGACGGTGATCGCCGCTCCAGTCGTGCTTTTCGATGTCACGTCGAGGTAAAGAAACAGCGCGGCAAGGCCAAGCCCCGCGCCCAGCACGACGCCGGTCACAAGATCGCGCTCACGGGCGCGGCGCACCCGCACCAGTTCCATGCCGCCCGCTGCCATGACCGCCATGATGAGAAATCCCAGCAACGGGTTGATGCCGAGCAGGAACGACGCAGCACCGCCCGCGCTGCTCACATCGGCCAGCGCATGGCCGGCGAAGGACTGGCTCCTCATGACGGTGAATACGCCAATTACGCCGGACACGACTGCGGCGCCGCCGCCGACTACCATCGCGGTATGCACCGGTTCACTGCTAAAGAAGCCCGGTTCAAAGATGAGGGTGAGCAGGGAATCCATCTTGAATCAGGGAACCTGCACAATGTGGGCGGGGTCTCGCCGAACGGCGGCAAGCATTTCGGCCTCGGTGCCGGCGGCAATCACCAGCACGCGGCCGTGCACGCGGACGACATCGATGTGATAGCCGTACAGTCTGCTCAGGACCTCGGTACGCACCACTTCGTCCGTCGCCCCGCTCGCTGCGTGGCCATTGGCGAGGTAGACGATCCGGTCCATCACCGGCAGCAAGGGATTCATGTCATGCGCCGAAAGCAGGACCGCGAGCCCGTGCTCGAGGCTCAGGCGGCGCAACAGCGCGACAATTTCGGCGACGCTGCGCATGTCGAGGTTGGCCAGAGGTTCGTCCAGCAACAGCAGCCGCGGACGGCGAACCAGAGCGTGTGCGATCAGTACCCGCTGCTGCTGGCCTCCGGACAGTTCCCCGATGCGCTGGTCCGCGAAAGGCTCTGCATCCACGACTTTGAGCATCCCGTCGACCGCCTCGCGGCGTTTTTTCGACGGTAACGGCAAGCCGAGCCTGTGGCCCTCGAGGCCGAGCGACACCAGATCCCGCGCACGCATCGGGAGGTAGGGGTCGAGCGCGATCTTCTGCGGGACGTAGCCCACCGAGGTCAGGTTGCGCGCACCATTGATCCTGATGCTACCTGCACTCGCTACCTGGAAGCCGAGGATCGTACGCAGCAGCGTGGTCTTGCCCGAACCGTTCGAACCGATAAGGCCGCAGAACTCTCCCGCTTCCAGACTGAAACTCACCGCATGTAGCACGCTGTGCCCCGGGAAAGAGACGCTCACCCGATCGACCGCAAGGACCTCGTTGCCAGGGCACATGCCGCTCACTGCACAGCCTGCAAGGTTTCAGTGGACACTTTGGAAGTCACTGCCTTTTCCAGCGCATTGACTTCCGCCAGCATCCACGACTGGTAAGTAAAGCCGGGGGTTGGCATGGTCTCGTAGACGCCGACCACCGGAATACCATTTTTCCTGGCCAGATTGAGAAACGACTGTGTGAGCGCATCCGTGACCTGCTGGTTGTAGACGAACACCTTGACCTTGTGGTCCGTGAACAGGCTGTTCTGTTTCGTCACGTCCTGCGGAGAGGGATCGGTGCCGTTCATGATCGCCGCCTGCAGGCTGAAGGGTGTGGCGATATCGGTGCCGACCGCTTCGAGCATGTAGTTGGCGACCGGCTCCGTCACCGCGACAGGCGTTTGCGCGTAGTGCGCCTTGAACGATGCAATTGCAGCCAGCCAGGGCTTGAGTGATGCGTCGAACTTCTTCACGTTGGCTTGAAAGTAGGCTGCCTGCGCGGGGTTCAATGCGGAAAGGTCCGCTGCCACTGCCTTCGCAACCGCCGGCATGGTTTTCGGGTCGTACCAGAGATGCGGGTTCGGCGTGCTGTCGGGCAGGCCGAGCAGGTGTTGGGCGTCAATGACCTTGCGTTTGTTGTTGGGCGCGGCTGCGATGATCTTGTCGGCCCAGGCGTCGTATCCCACGCCGTTCTTGACGATCAGATCGGCGGAAGCAAGCTGCGCTGCCACCTTCGGGTTGACCTCGAACGTGTGTGGATCCGTATTGGGATCCGTTTCGATCGCGCTCACCTGAACGTACTTGCCGCCGATCTGGGCGATGACGTCGGCGTACTCGTTTTCGACACCGATGGCGTTGATTACGCCAGCCGCTGCTGATGCCGCCATGGCGCTTCCCTGATGCAGGGCAAGCAGTACCAATGCAGCCGAAAGGCTACCGATGGGCTTTAGTGCGGCGCGCCAAACAAACCGGTCTGGCTGTCCTGAACTCCAGGATGCGCGGTGCTGAACGGAGTTGCAAAGCCTGGCGGCGATTTTTTTCATTGGCGTTCCTGGCACGAAAAATAACAATCCGATAGGATTAGATACGTTATAACATAACACATACGGTGTCCAGCGTTCCCGGTAGACAGACTGGCCGTCCCGGAGCGTGGCATCAGCGAAGCGGGCTGTCACCGCATGGGGGCATCTCGACCGTAACCATTTGCTCGGCGCCCGGGCATCTCGACGGGCGAACATGCTTGAGCGCGTGCCGCTCACAGGAGAATGCAATGCAAGATGCAACCGGCTTCCAGCGTATCCCGACGACCATCCTGACCGGCTTCCTCGGCGCCGGAAAAACGACCTTGCTCAACCGCATCCTGAACGAGCATCACGGCGGACGCGTTGCGGTCATCGAAAACGAGTTCGGCGAAGCGGGCATCGACAACGAATTGCTGGTGCAGGACGGTAACGAGCAGATTGTCGAAATGAACAACGGCTGTATCTGTTGTACGGTGCGTGGCGACCTGGTGCGCATTCTTTCGACGCTCGCCGCGCGACGGGAGACAGGAGAACTCGCGTTCGAGCGGGTCATCATCGAGACAACGGGACTTGCCGATCCGGCGCCCGTCGCGCAAACGTTCTTTGTTGACGATGTCGTGCAGGAGAAATACCTGCTCGACGCCATCGTGACGGTGGTCGACGCACGGCATGGCGGCGAGCAGCTCGACGAACATCACGAAGCGCAGGAGCAGGTCGGATTCGCGGACCGTATCCTCGTATCCAAGGTGGACCTCGTTGGCGAAGAGCAGGCGCAGCAACTGATGCGCCGGTTGCGGCAGATGAACCCGCGCGCGACGATCAGGCCGGCACATTTTTGGCGAGACGGACCTGAAGCAACTGCTCGACATCCGCAGCTTCAGTCTGGATGCCATTGTCGACATCGAGCCCGATTTCCTTGAAGACGTTTCGCACGAGCATGACGACGATGTGACGTCCTTCGTCTACCGCACTACTGCGCCTCTGGATCGGGACAAGCTCGAGGCGTTCTTCAGCGCCACGGTTGCGATCCATGGTGCCGCGATGCTGCGCTACAAGGGTGTGCTGAACCTGGCGGGTGTCGAGCGTCGCGCAGTGTTCCAGGGCGTACATATGATTTTTGGCGCGGATATCGGTAAGTCCTGGGGCGCGAATGAAACGCGCGAAACCCGGATTGTTTTCATCGGTAAACAGTTGCCACTGTGAATGGCGGTCGGAATCCGACATTGGATGGCGGCGTCGGACAGCCGGGCGACGCGATTGCTGTTCAGCCCGGCGACTCTGGGACGTTTCATGAGGCTCACATTCGGGTGCGTCGGAGGGAGCCCGTAGGGCGAGCGCAGACGCACCGGGGATGTTCGGTTCGGCAGGGGGATGACGCGGGAATCGGGATGCGGTAGAAGAACGACTACAACTGACCGCCGAAGAAACAGGCCCGACACCGGTCCTAACCGCCAAGTTCATTCCAGTGTCGAGCCCCACACGCGCACAACGGGGTACGGGTGCCGGGCCAGTATGGCACGGCTGATCCGCCTCGTCGATTCCGCTTCGGCATTGACGGGGACTGCCGATGCCGGCCACTGGCCGCCTCTTTCTGTGCGCCCGCTGCCGGGCGCAGGTCGTCGTGTGCCGCCGTTGCGATCGCGGCCAGATTTACTGCGGTGGCGACTGCTCACAGGCCTCGCGCCGCGCCCGCCTGCGCGAGGCTGGCCAACGCTATCAACTCAGTCGTCGTGGCCGCTTTGCACATGCCGAACGGATGCGTCGCTATCGTCAGCGCCTCAATAAAGTGACGCATCAGCGTTCCCCGACACCCGTCGCCAATGCTCTACTGCCACTGACTTCGACGACGACGGCCACCGCATCGACATCCACTGTCGCCGCGCCCGGATCGACGCCTTGCTGCTTCTGTCGCCGCATCTGTTCGGGCCTTGTACGCATCGGGCCACTGCGCCGTCGGGTCTTCCGTGATGTTCGTACTACTACTGACAGAACAGGAAACGACCCATGACCATTGGAGCTGAACTCGAGGCGCAGATCCTGCGCTATTACCACGTGGAGAAGTGGCGTTGCGGCACCATCGCGCGCCAGTTGCGCGTGCACCGCGGCACCGTCCAGCGCGTGCTGGCCCAGGCCGGCCTGCCCAGGATTGGCGCCGTGCAGCGAGCCTCACAGATCGATGCTTACCTGCCGTTCATCCACGAGACGCTAAAGAAGTTTCCCTCGCTCACGGCCAGTCGCCTGTATGCGATGGTGTATGAGCGCGGCTACCGGGGCAGTCACCACCACTTCCGGCACCTGATCTCGCTGCACCGGCCACGCCCGGTACCTGAGGCTTACCTGCGCCTGCGCACGCTGCCCGGGGAACAGGCGCAGGTCGATTGGGCCAGCTTCGGTCACCTGCAGATCGGTCGGGCACGACGACCGCTGATGGCCTTCGTGATGGTGCTGTCGTGGTCACGGCAGATCTATCTGCGCTTCTTCCTCGATGCCCGTATGGACAGTTTCCTGGCAGGACATGCCGGCGCCTTCGAAGCATGGTCCGGGGTCCCCAGGGTTCTGCTTTACGATAACCTGCGTAGCGCCGTGCTTGAGCGTCAGGGCGATGCGATCCGCTTCCACCCGACATTGCTCGCGTTCGCCGCGCATCATCGTTATGAGCCTCGTCCGGTGGCTGTCGCACGGGGCAACGAGAAGGGGCGCGTTGAACGGGCAATCCGCTTTGTACGCGAGAGCTTCTTTGCCGCTCGCAGATTCACGGACCTCGACGATCTCAACGCCCAGGCGGCAATCTGGTGCGCGGGACCCGCTGCTGAGCGGCCCTGCCGCGAAGAACCCATGATCACCGTGCGCGAGGCCTTCGGGCGCGAACAGCCCAGCCTGCTCACGTTGCCGGAGAATCCGTACCCGTGTGAGCTGCTTCTCGCCGTGAAGGTCGGCAAGACGCCCTACGTGCGCTTCGACCTGAACGACTATACGATCCCGTATACCCATGTGCGACGCACGCTCACGGTACGAGCTGATCCCCGGCGCGTACGCATTCTCGACGGCGCCGATCTGCTCGCCACCCATGAACGCAGTTACGATCGCGGCGCGCAGATCGAGATTGCCGCACACATCGATGCGCTCGTCGCAAGGAAGCACGAGGCCCGTCACCATCGCGGTCTTGATCATCTGGCCCGGGCTGCGCCGGCCAGCCGGACCCTGATGCTGCACGCCGCTGAGCGTGGCGGCAATCTGGGCAATATCACCACGCACCTGCTGCGACTGCTCGACCGCTATGGCCCGGCCGAACTGCAGGCCGCGATCGAGGAAACCCTTGCCAGCGACGCGGCGCCTCATCCCAATCCGGTACGTCTGGCGCTTGAGCGCCGGCGCGAGGCACGGCAGGCCCCGCCGCCAGTCACCCTCATCCTGCCCGAACACGTGCGCAACAAGGACACGCTGGTGACACCACACCGGCTCGACATCTACGACCAGCTTGCGGGAGGCGCCGATGAACACGCCTGAGAACCTTCATGGGCGCGCGAACGCCCTGCGTCTGTACGGACTGCTCGCGCATTGGACCGATGTGGCCGCCGAACAGTGGGTCGCGCCGCTGTTGCAGTGGGAAGAGGATGAGCGCGCCCGCCGATCACTGGAGCGACGTATCCGCGATGCCCGCCTGGGCAACTTCAAGCCGCTGTGCGACTTCGACTGGAGCTGGCCCACGCGCTGCGACCGGCTTGCCGTTGAAGAGTTGATGTCGCTCGGGTTCGTCAGGGATACCGCCAACGTCGTGTTGATCGGCCCGAATGGTGTCGGCAAGTCAACCCTCGCGCTCAATCTCGCCTATCAGGCGCTCGTGCACGGTCACACCGCGCTGTTCACTACCGCCGGTCAGATGCTCGGCGAACTGGCCGCACTGGACAGCGATTCGGCGCTGCGTCGACGCCTGCGCCGCTATGCATCCCCTGACGTCCTGGTGATTGATGAGGTCGGTTACCTCTCGTACTCAAACCGCCACGCCGATCTGCTGTTCGAACTGGTCAGCCGCAGGTACGGATCGGCAAGTACCGTGGTCACAACCAACAGACCGTTCTCCGAATGGCACGAGGTGTTCCCGAACGCCGCCTGTGTCGTCTCGCTCGTTGACCGGCTGGTCCATCGCGCCGAAGTCATTGCCATCGAGGGCGAGTCCTACCGGGTCAAGGAAGCGCGCGAGAGGGCCGAGCAACGCGCCAGCAGACGCAGTAGCGCGCGTGCGGAGAAGAAATCATGAAGCGCCTGGCACACCTGCCTTCGGGCATCACCCGTGGGCTCGACTTCCTGATACCGGACAACTGGTCGCCGGAACAGGCGCTCGCCGTCGTCGAACTCATCGGGGATCTGCGTGCCCGGATCTGCATGCACTATGACCTCGCCCTGCATGACCTGCTGCACGAACAGCATTCCCCTCCCGAGGATCCCAATCTCAACGACATCGGCGATCCATTCTGATTGGGACCGGCCACCCCGACCGAGGCCGTCAACGGCGCTTCATTGTTGACGGTCCTGGTGAACCTTGTGCCGCCATTTATGTGCGGATTTACGCCGCCGTCAACAGCCACATGATCTTTTCAAGGCGGGCCTCGACAACTGTATGGTTGGCGAAGTCCTGCAGAACTGACACGAAGGATCGCGCCTGCTTGCCGCGCACCCGCCTCGGCCAGCAGGCTGGCCGTGTCGATTCATGCGATCTTCTTCACCACGTTTGAGGCTCCACTTTTCCCATGCACAAGCTCCCCGTCACCGTACTGTCCGGCTTTCTCGGCGCGGGCAAGACCTCGCTCCTGAACCACGTCCTGAATAACCGCGAAGGCAAGCGGGTGGCCGTAATCGTGAACGATATGTCGGAAGTCAACATCGACGCTCAGCTGATTCGTGACGGCGGCAGCCAGCTCTCGCACATCGACGAAAAGCTCGTCCAAATGAGCAACGGTTGCATTTGCTGCACATTGCGCGAGGACCTGCTGATCGAGATCCAGCGGCTCGCGCGGGAGAAGCGCTTCGACTATCTCCTGATCGAATCCACGGGCATATCCGAGCCCTTGCCGGTGGCGGAAACCTTCACGTTTCGCGACGAACAAGGTCACAGCCTCTCGGATATCTCTCGCCTGGACACGATGGTGACGGTCGTCGACGCCTATAACTTTGTGCGCGACTACGGTTCCCACGACTTCCTGGCGGATCGCGGCGAAACGATGGGCGGGGAAGACCGCCGCACCGTGGTCGATCTGCTGACCGAGCAGATCGAGTTCTGCGACGTGATCGTGCTGAACAAGACGGACCTTGTGAGCGCAAGCGAGTTGGAGTTGCTCAAAGGCGTGCTGCGGGTGCTGAACGCCCGCGCGAAGATCGTCGAAAGCCGCTTTGGCCAGGTGCCGATCGGGCAGGTTCTCGATACCGGCCTGTTCGACTTCGAAGCCGCTGCGCAAGCGCCTGGGTGGCTCAAGGAGATGCGCGGCGAACACATTCCCGAAAGCGAACAATATGGCATCACCAGCTTCGTCTACCGCGCGCGCCGTCCGTTTCATCCGCAGCGTTTCTTCGACTGGATTCAGAGCGAGTGGCCGGGCGTCGTGCGCTCAAAGGGGTACTTCTGGCTGGCCTCGCGCAACCATGCAGTCGGCGAATGGTCGCAAGCCGGCGCGGTCTCGCGTCACGGACGCGCCGGGACCTGGTGGGCGGCCGTGCCCAGGCACGCCTGGCCGCAGGAGCCCGAAGCACAGGCTATCATCCGAAGCCGCTGGCATGAGCGTTTCGGGGATCGTCAACAGGAGCTGGTCCTGATCGGCACCGGAATGGACGAGGCAGCCTTGCGCGCGTCCTTTGATGCCTGCCTGCTAAGCGAGGACGAACTGGCCCGTGATGAAGTCGCGTGGCACAAATTTACCGACCCGTTCCCTGAGTGGACGCAGTAAGGTGTGTCCACCCACGCAGTAACCTGGCACCATGCATACTCAATCGTATTGAGGTACGTCGCCTGCCTGGCGCCGGGCACTCAGGCGAGCTCAACCGGGCCGTGGTCGTCGCAATGATCGCCGTGCGGATAGTGCAGGTGGCCGTTGACCAGGTAGTCGACGTGATCGCCATGCGGTACCGCTTCGTGGCCGCATGCCGGCCCGTGGACATGTCCCGACTCATGACCGCCGCAGTTGGAAGTACATTGATCCGGATTTTTTGCGCTCACCTCCAGCCGGTGTTCGTCCACGTGATCGCCATGGGGATGGTGCAGGTGGCCATCGTGCAGATAGTCAGTGTGATCGCCATGCCTGATCGCAGTGTGTCCGCAGTTCGGACCATGCTGATGGTCATGATGGGCATGATGCGGTTCGTTGCAGGTGCTCATAGTGGTGCTCCTCGACTCACGTGATAGTGAACGCATGACGTGGGCTTCGCGGCGTGCCCCCAATGGGCAACGGTTAATCCGGCCAGATGTTAAAGCGATCCTCCTTACGCACGCCGAAGTCAACGCCCCTTTTTTCCGTCTAGATGATGCCATACCCCCGATGAAGTAAACGCGTCTGTGCTTTAATTAACCGGCGCGGTGGGTTCGATAGCCGGAAAACATCGGGGCTTGCCTTGCGGGTCAGCTGCAAAACGCGTCATTCCTCCTTCGGTGGCTCATCAAATTCGGACGGCGGATGCTCACACTCGTGTTCAGCCATGTCGCTGATGACACGCTCTACGTGCTCGTCAGTTGCTACACAGAAAATCTGTTTTCCGCACCGATCGGCGCGCAGCACCCGGGCTGCTCGCAAAAGCCGCAGGTGATGGCTGACGAGCGTTTGCGCCAAGCCATATTGTGCCGCGATGTAGGAAACGCACATCGGCGCGCGCAGGCATGCTGCAATTATTTTCAGGCGGGTCGGATCGCCGATCTGCCGGAACATCTCTACCAGTTCCGCGACCTGGTCGTCGGTCAACTCGGATGCCTGCATTTTTGCATTCCAAAGAGTCACGTCGCCTATAGATGGCGCACCGCCGCATGCACGGAAATGCCACCGTTGCCCGTCTCATGCCAGGGGCCATCGGGATATCGAAGTCGACCAATGGTTCTCGACACATTAACGTGGCCGGGACCCAGGCGCGACGAAAAGGCTATGTACGAAGGGTCGAATTGGGCGATTAGCTATCCGCAACCGAGCGATGGCGGCTGCACCATCAAGATAGCCCTTCGATCGGAGCCAGGTCGAACGGCCGCGACGGGTTGGCGGATTCAACCGGTATGGTTCAGATAGCGTGAATACGGTCCTTCATCCAATCCCCACAGTGCCAGCCAGGCCGAAAGCATCAGCCCGGCTAGCAATGGCGGAAAAAGCCCTGAGCGCGAAGCGGACTTCATCGCGAGGCTCGGTGGCCGTTGGAGGAGAGTCAGGCCTGGAAGTTGAAATGGCCTTGGGTGGCGTTATGACCCGTCAGGTTGAGGTCGACCTTGAGCAGAGGGTTTTTCATCCGGTAAGCGCTCGCTTTGCTGATGATCGCCGGGGAGCATGGTGTCGTCGAGATGGAATTACCGAGAAGCACCGCGGGGGCGCCGCTCGGACTCCAGTACGGCTCGAGTTCCGCATGAATGTCCACGCCAATATCGAGTTTGCCTTTACCGCCCTGAAGGTCGAAGATAATGGGCGCGCGCTCGATCGAGACGATTTTTCCGTACATATGGGCGAAGTCGGCCAGCGGGCCGCCGCGCTCGCCCCGGTAGACGCTGGAGAGCGCCTCAAACTGCACATCGGTGGCCCGGTCATCGATGTACACGGCTACCTGCCAGTTGCCCTGCAGGATATTGCCAGGAATGAAAGTGGCACAGGCCACCGTCAATCCAGAGACCTCAATGTCATCGATCGAGCCCTTGTCGAAGTGGTGGGCGATCGCGGCGCAACAGCTGCCATTGTCGGCGTCCTCACCTATGCAGCAAGGGCAAAGTACGTTGCAATTACACACTTCCAGAATACTGCCGTCGAGTTTGTAGCTCACGTTAGCCTCCTTGCGCCTTTACACCCCTCGCGCCGTCACCTCGCCTTCAACGGCTACTGGCATCAAGAATAGACCATTGATGCTGGCCTGAAAGGCGCGGATTCACACTAGAAGGCGCGTTCATTGGCGCGAACTGCCGGCTCTCGATCATTAGTGAGCCTGATCCGCGTTCGTCGAAGCGACGGACTGTCGGGGTTCGGATACCCGGGTGATGCGAGCGATGGCTCTAACGTAACCAGGCCTATTCGCCCGAGGGCGCCGTGTGGCCAAGCACACCGGCGGCCGCCAGTACCGCCAGCATGGCGACGGCTTCGACGGCCAGCAGACGGTCGAAGCCGCGTTGAGCGTCAGGGTAAGCGGGACCGCCATCTGCCGTCGCGGCCTGCGAGCGCGGCAAGTGGATCATCCGGTTGTAGCCGCCCAGCAGCACCGCCAGCGTGACGCACACGAACTTAAACGCGAGCGGGCGTCCATACGGTACGCTGAGTAACGGGCAGTGAGGTGGGCCGTATCCTGCGTCACGTTATAAATGGGCTCCGTGTGGCAGCAGGCCGAGACTGCCCGGTGCGGACAAAACGACTGAAAGTGACGTTCGCGAACGTCACTTGTTGGCCGGCGGATTCGCGTAGCGTCGCTCGCAGCATCTGAAGCACGCGGCGCATATTCTTATCACACGATGCTGTGTCCGGCCAGAAGCAGCCGATCACGTCAGGACAACGTATGCCTGCTTCTTCCTGGTGACCGGACGCCAACGCGGCACGAGCCAATCGCAACGATCGCGTGCCTGGCGCGTCCCGGTGGGACGGTGACGCCCTATCGCGTATCGTGGATTCGCTCGCACGTGCCGTCCTCGCGCAAACAAAGTCCATCCATAAAGGCCGCTGCCCGAAAGGCGAAGCCGGGTCTAATGCAGTCAAATTCTTTCAATTCGCCTTCGTTCACCGGGGAGAATTAGCATACCCCTCCACCCGATCTGGCATACATATACTCTCCTGCGATATATCGGAGGTCATTCATGAGCCACACCATTCGTGAGAAACAGAAGCTTCTCAACCGGGTCCGCCGCATCAAGGGGCAAGTGGAAGCCATCGAGCGGGCGCTTGAGGAAGAGCGTGGATGCATCGACGTCCTGCAGCAGATAACCAGTTGTCGCGGCGCGATGAATGGCCTGCTGGCGGTAGTGCTCGAGGAGCATATCCGCACGCATCTCGTCGATGCCGAAACCCACAAAGAGCCGGCCGGCAGCGCGACTGACCAGCTCATCGAAGTCGTTCACAGCTATTTCAAGTAGAGCAGCACATGAGTGATTTCAAAGACTCGGCGTTCGGCGCAGGACACGACCACATCTTTCTGGGCGCGGCTCACGAGCAGAACGAGCGCAGGACCTGGGCGGTCATTGCGCTGTGCAGCGCGATGACGCTGATTGAAATCAGCGGCGGCAATATGTTTGGCTCACTGGCGCTTGTTGCAGACGGTCTGCACATGTCGACGCACGCTGGAGCAATGCTGATTGCAGCCCTCGCGTACACATACGCGCGTAAGCATGCTGCCGACCCCCGCTTCGTTTTCGGTACTGGCAAGCTTGGCGATCTCGCGGGCTTCACGAGTGCCATCGTACTTGCCATGATCGCAGTGCTGATTGGGTACGAGGCTGTGTCGCGCTTTCTGTCGCCAGTATCGATTCATTTCGGCGAAGCGATTCCCATCGCGGTGGTAGGCCTGTTGGTCAACCTGGCGAGCGCGTGGCTGCTCGGCGACCACCACGGGCATGGTTACGAAGACGAGGCGCAGAAGATCTTCGCTCCGTCCGGTGTGTTTGCCGTTTCCATCTTCGAAGATGGCATCATGCGGTGCTCCAGCGCTTTAAGGGATTGTCCCATGTCACGGTCGAGGTCCAGCCTGCTCAAGCGGTGGCGTGATCCACGATGCTACTGGCGCCACACACTTGTATGCCGGGAAACCTTGCGTTGAGCGTGCATAGGGATTCTGGTCGTAGCCGGTTATTGACCAGCTGAACGCGGTGGTATGCGTGGAACTTCGGGCGGCGACAACAAGCGCTCCTCCGGGCGAATCTGGCCGGAATCTCCGACGTACGTCCGACTCTATCTGTTGAAAACACCGTGGGTGCGCGGGCTCGTTCGCAGCCTCTTCAGCACCGTCGCGGGCGCCTGTCGTCAGGTCTCGTCGGCCAATTGACGCAGATCGTGCACAAATGCGTCGACCGGATCGTCGTCCGCACCGATCAGGCGTGCGTGCCCTTTCGCATCGAATATGTAGATCGCCGAGCTATGGGTTACCTCGTATCCACCGTTCGCGCGGGGCTTGTCAGCCTGGTACGCGACGCGATAGCGTTGCGCGAGCGCCTTGATCGCGCTGTCGGAACCGGTCAGGCCGACGTCGTGCTTTGCGTCAAACGCATCGACATACGCATGCATCACTGCGGGCGTGTCCCGCGCCGGGTCGACACTCACGAACAGGACCTTCACATGCTGTGCGGCGCCGCCCAGTTGATGCGTCACTTGGGCCAGTTTGGCCAGCGTCTCCGGGCATACGTCCGGGCAATGCGTATAGCCGAAGTAGACGAGTGTGACATCACCTGCCAGGTTCGCCTGGCTAATCTGCTTGCCGGCGTCGGAGGTCAGCGCGAAATCCAGATCGGGCAAATGCCCCTGGACGTCCGTGAGCTTCCACGGCTCTTCATGGTGGCAGGCGGCAAGTGAAACAGAGAGCGTTGCGCCGACAACGAGACGCACACAGCGATCAAAGAATGGGGGCATGGATTGGTGCGGCATTGCCGTCGCAAAGATCAGGATCGAGAAGTACAGTCTATTGCGGAGAGCTTTCATTCGTCTGCCCGCGTAGTGCCTCATCCGCTTTACAACTCTCAACGACAAGGCTCCATTCGAGGGCCGTTGCGCCACAGGCCGCGTCACCCGAGCGCGCCAAAATGTCGCGCGTAAGGCGGGAAGCGAAGAGCCAGCCGACCGCAATCCGCCCCGTAGTCGCTGACTATCACCACGCAGTTGCCTGAATGCAGGTCTATGTCACAGTTCGAAGAGTGTCTTGCGAACACACAACTTTGCCTCCCGGCTCCAATAAAAAACCCCCTCCAGAGAGCTCAGGATTACCCATAAGTCGCTCGTGACTATGCGATTGAAGGGCGATGGCTTGTAAACGGTGACGACCGATGTTAACTTTGATCCGGTTCGTGATCTGTGATGCCGGGCATTGTCGGACACCTCTGACCTTGATGATTGGGCAAATGAAGAGTTTGGCGCCGCCGAGCTCGGCGACGCTCGCCTGACCAGACGGCTCGTGACGTTGGCACGCAAGCTTTCGTTGGGCCCACATTGCTCTTTTCCGCAGTCGTTCAATGGTTCGGAGCTGAAGGCGGCATATCGTTTTTTCGACAACCCGCACGTGGATGTCGATGGCGTGCTGGGTGGGCACATCGGTCAAACGCTGTGTCGTATGCAACAGGTGCCAGTCGTCCTTGCTGTTCAGGACACCACCGAGTTCAATTTGTCTCATCTGCGGGCAACCGAAGGTCTGGGATATGGCTCCGATCCACACGTGCGTGGTTTCCTGATACACAGTCTGCTTGCGCTCACGCCAGAGGGGCTGCCACTCGGGGTGATCGGGATGAAGACCTGGAAACGTAGGCACGAGGAGTTGGGCAAGAAACATCTGCGCGGGCAACGAACCGTACAACAAAAAGAGAGCGCGAAATGGCTCGAAGGCATCGAGCAACTGGGCGTACTCAAGGCGCACTGTCCGTGCACGCATGTCATCGGCGTGAGCGACCGTGAAGGCGATGTCTATGATGTGTTCCTGGCGCAGCGGCCTGCCGGCGTCGACTGGTTGGTGCGCGCGTCGTGGAACCGACGCGTTGCTCACCCCGATCGATATTTGTGGGAAACCGTGCTGGCCTCGCCAGTGCTTGGAGAGGCCCAACTGCAGGTGCCTGCACGCGAAAACCGCCCGGCACGCACCGCACGGCTGGTTGTGCGCTGCATGCCCGTACGCCTTCGTCCGCCGCAAAATCGTCGTCGCGAGAAGCTTCCCGAAATTGAAGTGTTTGCAATTCATGCACAGGAAACGAACTTGGACGAAGGAGCAGAGCCATTGGAATGGCTTCTACTGACTTCGGTGCCTACGCAAACGCACGCTCAGGCCCTTGAGCGTCTGGCATGGTATGCGCGCCGATGGACGATTGAATCGTGGCATCGTGTGCTTAAAAGTGGCTGTCGCATTGAAGCCCGCCAATTTGGCAATCTCGATCGATTCGTCCGCGCCACCGCATTGTTCGCCGTAGTAAGCTGGAGGATCCTGTACTCCATGTTGCTCGCAAGGCTTGATGGCAACCTGCCATGCGAAGTATTGCTGCAGCCAATCGAGTGGCGAGCCCTCTACTGTCGTACGCATGGCAGTACTGAAATACCTGATAAACCGCCATCACTGGCGCAGGTCATCTTGTGGATCGCCAGACTCGGCGGGTATCTCGCTCGAAAGCATGATCGTCCGCCTGGTCCTACCGTCATCTGGCGTGGATTTCTTGTCCTGCACGAAATCACGATGATGTACCGAATATTCAGGCAAAACGAATAGCACCATCACATTACTTGTGGGTAATCCTGAGCTCCAGAGAGGGGGCGATGAACCGCTCGCGAACCGTGCTTTTCGTATCGGATCAAAGCACCATCAATTTCCCCACAATGAGACTTGCGAGGATCTCTGCGAGCCTTGCCGTCACACCAGCTTGATCGATGTCGGGTCTGCTGTCAGATAGCCGACCGATGCGCCGAAGCGATCCCTGTAATTCGCGCGCACAAGCGGATCGAGCGTGTCCCTGAGCGCCTGCGTATGCTGGCTGCCCCAGTCGCCGGGATGCTGGAAGTTGCTCATGATGTAGGTCCAGCCGTTGAGTTCGTCGACCGCATGCAGACCGGTCGATTCGGCGCCGGCGGGTGTCGACAGCAGACGCGTGAGCTGCTTCGTGTCGACGTTGTACGCCCACAGGAAATTGTTCACGTGGTAGCCGCTGTCCTCGCCGATAAAGAGCGTGCGCAGCTTCTCCGAGAATTTCAGGTTGTCCGGGTTGGCGACCAACTCCGGGTCGGCCTTGTTGCCGAGCGCGTCGGCGGCGATGTCCTTGCCGACCAGCAGCGCGCTGGTGTGCACCGGCACCCACTCGCTGTTGATCGCGGCACCCTGGTTATCCTTCTGGCCGCCCGCGAGCTTGTGCTGAAGCACGCCGCCGGCGTTGATCGCGGCGTCGACGGAAATGTTGCTCTCCGCGTTCCAGCCCTTCGCGTTGCCCTTCACCATCGAGTCGACGATGTTCTGCAAAGCGGAGTACGCGATCTTGTCCTTGATGTTGACCGTCGTCCCTTCCATCTTTGTGAAGCCCATGCTGCCGCCCGCCAGGTAAGCGTAGCGATGGGTTTCGAGGAAAGCCGCAACCTTCTCCTTGCCCGGCATGATCCTGACCCACTGCGCGGTGCCGCCGGCGAAGATCTTCCGGTAGTTAGCGTCGGCAGGATCGGTCCACTTGACGTCGATGACGTCCTGCGGCCGATTCGACTTCGCCATGGCCTCGACTTCCGCGCTCGTCGCGTGACCCAGCCTGATCCACGTCAGGTCCGCGCCCGCCGCGGCCGGATCGACCGAGAAGCCCGCGCCCACTTTCGCCACATACAACGTGCCGGCCGACAGGTCCTTCTCGTTGTCCGCCACGAACATGAAGAGGCCGCTGTTGGTCGCGTCGTCGCCCATCAGGACCGTGCGGTTGTCCGGCATCACCTGCACCAGTTCGTGCGAAATGCGCCCGAGGCAATAGTGCTTTCTGACCGAGCCGGTGCCATCCGCCTTGACCGTGATTTCCGGCAGATGACCATAGAGATACGGGTTGAAAGCAATGTTCGTGTTGCCGTACAGGTTATCGTTGAACGCCTTGTACTGCGCCAGATTGCTCGAGCTGGCCGTGAACGCATCCGGCTCGTATTCCTCGCTCGACAGATGCGTGTTCCACGGCGACAGGCTCGCGCCGCAGGTGATCCACAGTCCATTCGCGGGCGACGTGTCGACGTTGTGATACTTGACGAGCGTCAACTTGCCGGTGGCCGGATCCTGATCCAGCGTCAGCACCGCGATCGGCGACGGGAGGCGGCCATACATGTCACTGCCGGACTGCGAGCGCGTCGTGTATTCGAACTGGACCACAGCGAACACCGTGTTGCCCTTTACGCCGGCGACCTTCGCGCCATCGATCTTCAGCAGCGACGTACCGTCCGGCGAGTCCGAAAAGAACTGGCGCCGTTGCGCGGGCACCGAATCGTCGTCGATCGGCTGGTTGTTGATGTCGAAGTACCCGCCTGCCAGCACGGTGCCGCCGTTGCCGTCCGGGACCAGATCGCCGGTCATGAAGAACGGCTGGTACGCGAGTTTGTAAGCCTTTTGGGAGCCGTCGGAATACGAAACCGTCAGGCCTGAGCCGACCGTGGTGGTTGCCATCAGCGACGGGTTGGCGAGCGACGGCGCCGGCATGCTGGTGAAAGACGCCGAAGTGAAGTTCGCGACCGGGGTGGCAGGCGTAGTAGGCGTGGCGGAATTGGCCGACGGAGTCGCCAGATCGCCGCCGCAAGCGGTCAGCATCGACGCCGTGGCGATGCCGCCTAGCGGCAGCATCGGCGCACCGGCAAGTAGTTTCAGGGCCTTGCGGCGGGAAATGTCGAACGGCTCTGCCATGTTGTCGTGATCCAGGGTTCGGGTAGCGTAGGTGAATGCACAGCCGGCACGCAGTCAACCCGAAACCATATGGTTCACGCTCGCGCCGCCATGACGCGATGATTCTATGAAGTGAATATGAAAGTATCTTGACAGGCTTTAGTAATTTTTGAATCAGCCTGGTCAGCCGGCCTGCCCCGCTTCTAGCCCGGGCGGCGAAATTCGTTTTCGACCCAGGCCGCGGCGCTCGCCTTGCTGAGCTTGAAGCTGGGCGCGACCTGCACTTGCGCCAACTGCTCGCCGAAGGTGTCGAGGGGTTTCGGATCCTTCTTGTTGCGGCCCATCGTGCACGGCCCGACGAGCGCCGGTTCCGCTTCGCCGTCCTTGATCATTTCGACGGCCCAGCCTTCGTCGTCTTCGTTCTTGATGACGCGCGCGGTCCAGCCGTCGTCGCGCCACAGACGTGCTTCGTGCACGGCTTCGCCTAATCCGGACGAGCCTTCCGTCGTGGGATCAGCAGCGGTGTCGGACGATGGAAGGGGTGTATGCAACGCTGCACGTTTGGCGTCGACACGAAGCCCAGCGCGAATGGCTTTTGCGCTTTACTTTTCCGTCCGGCGGACCGGTTCTGTTGCAATAAGGCGGTCGCCTATGATGTGCGGAACAGATGAACGACTGAAAGCTTGATGAGGACTCTGAATCCGACCGTTGCCCGCGTGCCCAAACGCCTGCATTACCCGCTTGATGTGATCCTGACTTGTGTTCGCTGGTATGTGGCCTATCTGCTTAGCCTGCGAAACCTCGAAGAAATGATGGCTGAGCGAGGCATCTCAGTGAATCATTCAACCGTGCACCGATGGGCGCTCAAGCTGCTGCCGGTGCTGGAAAAAGCGTTTCGCCGCCACAAACGCCCCGTGGGCAAGAGCTGGCGCGTCGACGAGACCTACATCAAGGTCAAGGGCCAATGGAAATACCTGTATCGCGCCGTCAACATGGCCGGCAACGCCATCGACTTTCTGTTACGGGCCCATGGGGATAAGACTGCGGCGCGGCGGTATTTCGAAAAGTCGATGGCCCTGAATGGCGAACCCGAGACTGTGACGATCGACAAAAGCGGCGCCAATATGGCTGCGTTGCAAGTCATCAACGCCGAGCGCGAAACGCCCATCAAGATCCGGCAGACGAAGTACTTGAACAATATCATCGACCAGGACCACCGCGCGATTAAACGGCGTACCCACTCCATGCTCGGGTTCAAGAATTTCCGGTGCGCACGCATCCTGCTCGGTGGCATCGAGGTAGCTCACATGATCGCCAAGGGGCAGATGCAAAACAACGGGGCCCGACAAACTTTCGCCGAGCAATTCTATTCGTTGTTGAAATAGGTAGTCCTAGTCATATCCGGCTTTGCTCAAATTGCAATCGGTATCGCGACAAAACCGAACCTCTACTGCCGACTTCCACGCGCATCAATCCGAAGCGATAGCAATTCCCGCCTCCGCCGTCAACGACATTCTGGACGGTACCGGTCTGATGCTTACGATATATCCGCAATGAATTATCTCAAAATCAATTTTGTGATTGATGCGTACTGCATATCAAATAATCTTTCACAGAGATGTCACCATAGCAAATTAATATTCAGTTAAGCTAAAGGTTGTTCAGGATTATGATCTGAACAGGCCTAATTCGCTTCTGTGACGAATTGATAAGTAAGAAGAAAATTTGATTTGGGGAGTCGGTTGATGAAGAAGTTGGCGGATAGATATGTAGTTGGAGAATTGGTACTGGCGGCTGCGGCAGCCTTGATTCTATCGGGGTGTGGAGATTCCATTTCTGACGCAACTTCGTCGTCCTTATCTACTGCGGCGCCCTCCCCGGCGGTCTCATGGCAACTACCCGCGGGCGAATTGCCGCTCGGACCGCCGGGGCTACAGGAAGCGCGTACAACCACACAGGTCAGCCCCGGTGTCACGTATTACCAGATCACTCGCGGCCAGGCGGCCAGCACCGATTCCTGGACGGTCACGGTTCAGTTCGCGAAGACACAGATCGCTGCGGCCCCTGCCGCTGCAGCGATGGCGGCAGCAGGTTATCAGGTACGCTATGACCCGGCGGGAACCGGACCGGACGGGTCGCCACTTGGTTTCAACGTGTCGATCGGCCAGTATGCAACTCAGGCCGCTGCACAGGCTGTTGCAACGGCAATCGCTCAACAAACCAGCAACGCGTATAAGCCCACAGTCCGCAATACAGGTCTTGACGGTAACGCGTCGTCGACCGGGCCATGGCTCGTCAATGTCCTGGCCATTTCACCTACGTTCAAGGGAAACCTTCAGAACATAATCGCGGGCGGCAATGCATCCGGCAGCGGCGGCATGCTGGGCACGGGCGGCGAAACGCCCCAGGCAACGGCCGCGCGCCTGGGGGCCATTGCTGCAATAAACTCCGGTTTCTGGTCGACCAATGCCAACCCCGCCGGTGTCCAGTTGAAGGGTGCAGCCAGCACGATTGTCTCCAACGGCAAACTTGAGGGTATGGCTGCTAATGGAGAGCCGGGTGTTTCGTTTGCGCAGGTGGACGGGCACCCAACCGTCGCTTTCTTACCCAACCTGTCGACGACAGTGACCGTGACCAGCGCGAACGGCACGAGCACGCCAATCGTCGCGTTTAACAGCTCGATTCTTGGTCAGATATTCAATTGTGGCAGCCCGGATGAAACGCCTGCCCCGGAGCGTGCACACGACTACACCTGTACAAACTATAACGATCTCGTGCTGTATGACAGCAATTTCAACGGTGGCCTGACGTCCTCAACCACGGTTGATCCGGGCTACAGCGGGCCGACCTACGAAGTATTGGTGAGCAGCAATGGTCAGGTCCTGTCAGGAAGTGCGACGCTGGGGGCGCCCCCGCCTAATGGCGGTTACGCTTTGCAAGGGCTTGGTACGAGCGCCGCATGGCTGCAACAAAATGCGCCGGTTGGGACGGCGCTGACAGTCGCGTCGCAGGTCCAGTCGAACAACGCTCCGGTGACACTGTCGCCGGGCGTGTCGCTGACCGCTGCCGGCCCAACCTTGTTGCCGGCTGCGACAGTTCAGGAAAGAGCCGTGACAGAAGGCTGGTCGCCCGACTATGCAGGCGTCGATCGATCAAGCTTTTACTGGGGATGGTTCAACGCACGTAACCCGCGCACGATGATCGGCACGGCTGCGGACGGCACGATCCTGCTGGTCGAGACTGACGGACGGCAACCCGGCCTTGCTTTGGGTACGACAATCCAGGAAACAGCAAACGTCATGGAGTGGCTTGGGGCGAGCAAGGCGATCAATCTCGATGGTGGCGGGTCGAGCGCGATGATCGTGAACGGTGCGGATGTCGGTCACCCATCCGACAGTGCGCCGGCGAATCCGACACAACGGGCGGTAGCGTCTTCAATCGTATTGACTCGGTGAGCCACGTCCCTCACGGTGTGCGAGGCGTTGTTGCATAAATCCGGTCGCCGCGCAGTGTTGATCACGGCGAGACGTATGGGATAAACGTGAGGGGCCGTCAGCAGGCGCATGAAGCTGTCAGGAGAAGAATGTGACTTACGGGTACTGCAGTCTGATATGCGCGACCGGGACCGGAGAGCGGCGGGCTGACACACAGGCAGTCGGTAAGAATCAGCAGGTTTGGTTGTCGTAAGGATTGGGAAAGGCCATCGCCAACCCATTTTAAATGACGAGTACATCGAAGCAGCCCGATTTCTGATTTCTCGTTGCAAGAAGTTCTACGAAAAATTGAACTGCTGGATTTTTCATTTTCTCATTTATGGTCAAATCATATGGAAAGATCATGCCAAAACACTGCACGTCACTCGTGAATTCGCTCGCGAGTGCCTTGGTAGTTTCAATCGCCCTTGGAATCAGCGGGTGCACGGGTTTGAATCGGGAGAAGTCAACATCCTCATCGCCCCCCTTGCCACTTGCCGTCGGTAATCCAATTTCAGAATGGCGGACAAGTCTTAAAAAAATACAGGATGAAATCGCGAACAACAAGGATTCACCTTTATTATATTCATTCGATAATAATCATCTCATTCCCGTGGTTAAATATATTTTTATTCGGAGCGCCAAATACGATTACAATTCAAACTCCGACTCCAATCCATATTTCAATCTTTTTCCTATTGCTAAAGTTGAAGTATTGAATCAGCCTGCCACATTACTCATAATACCAAAATTCAGTAATTTAGAAATTTTCCCGGTGTTGCTGGGAGACAGAAATAGTGCTGCCGATGGTTCGAATCGCTGCGAAAATAACCCTTCTGCAAAGACAGTTGCCGACGGCACCCCACAGACGGCGGAAATTTTTACGCCAAGCGAAGCTTATTCAAGATTGAAAGATCCTGAATTCATGATTAACGCAAATTATTTTGATGTGCGCCCACAGCTAAATGGGCAAACATGGAAAACTACGAAATGTTCTGTTCCCCTTGGTATTTATTACGATAACTACAGTAGTGGCCCAACTGGAGGAACCCATAATAGCGGCGCGGGTGACGAAAAATATTTCGCCGGACCACGACATTACATTAACGAAGATGGGAAAAATGTTGCGCCGGTAGACACAATGATCTTTTATGAGAGTGCGCCGTCCAGTGATTACGTTCGTGTTATAAACAATGATCTTAATTCCTCCCAGTCGCTGGGTGTAATCAGGACGCTAACGTCCCGGACCGTTGGAATCTCAGGAAGCAGCCTGTTTGGCAGATCGGAGAGTGGCACTGCTCCAGACGCTGGCAATAAGCAAACGACAAGGGTTGCTCTAGGTTACGATTCGTCACTTGATCGTCTCTACATCTTTGAAGGTGGGAACTACAGCAATGGGGTTTCCCGGGAGCAGGTTGCCGGCCTCTTCCGATCGCTTCATGTCCCTGTCGCACTCGAACTAGATGGAGGAGGGTCTGCTTCACTCGCTGTATCAAGATTTTATGCCAAGAGTGTTGGTGGAACATTACCGACCTCGTCGTGCCAATCACTCACAGGAGTTTGGTGTTCGCCTGTTACGGCCAGCGACGGACCTCGGCCAGTTCCATCCTGGATCGGCTTCCTCCCGACTGCATCTTCATCAAGATAAAATTCTACCAGACGTGACAAGGAGATTTCATGTATCGGTCAATAGTGCCAGCAATATCTTGACGTGGAGCGAGCTCCAATATTTTTGCGCCGGCTATAGCCATCACAACGATCATTGAGTTCGATTGAGCATTGCATTATCAATATTCTTCGCCTTGAAGGTCCACCTTGCAGTTATCAATTCAGGAGATTACATCATGATCGAAAACAAGCTCATTAAATCTGCTTTTTTTCTTTATGCGATACTTATGCCAGTATTGTCATTCGCTGGGCCATATGATGAGACTGGTTACATAACGTTGGTAAAATCTAACAATCAAGGCAACACTTGTTACATCGATTTGGGGAATGCGGCTGGCACTCTTATTCAGAGTGGGCAGTGGAATTGTAATTCGGCCGTCGGGCAAAGCACACTTTCTTTGGCGACAGTCGCCAAAACGCTTGGGCTCAACGTAAGGGTAACCTTCGATGGAAATGGCGCGGTTTCCAAGCCGGTTTTTGCGATTGCTATATTAAAGTAATATTGAGTGTTTCGCGTCGAGCAGGCCTGCGAGCATGGTGCCGGCGAGATCGCGCTCGGCCTCGATCCGCCGGATGCGGTCGTGCGCATCCCCGAGCGCCGCGCGCGCGAACTGCAGTTCGAGTGCCGCGTCGCGCGTACCGGCAGGCACCCGACGCGCAGATAGCGGCGAGGTTCAATCGTGGGTCACCCTCAGGGGGTATCAAGCGATGGGGCGGCCGCCTGAGAACTAATTTATCGCTTGCTGGCGTCGAACCATCGGAGATCGACACAATCCTGCTCACACACGCCCATCCCGACCATGTCGGAGGACTAGTGGACACAGCCGGACAAGTTACCTTTCCGAATGCGGAACTCGTTGCTCGTCAGCGAGAGGTCGAATTTTGGCAGGATGACGGAAATCTAAGCCGTGCCAGCGAGCGTGCCCGCGGTAACTTCCTGATAGCCCGTCAAGTGTTCGACGGCTACCGCGACAAGCTCCGTACTTTCGACGAGGGCGAAGTGCTGCCCGGTATCAGAGCGATGCCGCTACCGGGACACACAGATGGACACTCCGGATATCTTCTCGAATCCCATGATCAGGGCCTGCTTGTTTGGGGAGATATTGTTCATTTTCCTCACATCCAGATTAAACGGCCAGACGTATCGATTGCATTCGATCAAGACCCTTCCCTGGCAGCCACCACACGTTCACGGCTTCTGGACCTGGTCAGCTCGGAGGGACTTTTGATCGCCGGTATGCATTTGGGGGAACTCGGCTTCGCGCGAATAAAGCGAACGAGCGGAAGCTACGGTCTGCTTTACGAGACCGAAGCATGAGGCCGCGAACAGAAGCAACCATGTCTGATACCGGTCCGGCACTCTGCACTGGACCAACGACAAACACTACGATGCCGTGACAACGGCATTGGCCGCTTCGTGCTTTTCGAGGGACATTCCCACTGCACTAACGGAGCGGCCACTTCGGCCGATGAAGGAGTGTTTGTCTTTGTCAATGGGACGGCCGGTTACGGGGTGAAGCCGACGCATGAACGTCCGACCGACAACGCATGTGAACGGCGGCTCCTGCCCGACCTCTGCCCGACGCTGATCGGCCCATCCCGACGCACAAGGGACAGTTGGATTTCTCCGTAACGGACGTTCAAGCGACTGGAAACGTTAAACCTCGCAAATAGCCAGGCACGGGCTGTAGTCGATCCGGGCTAAGCTTGACGCGCCCACGCAGTCTGATGCTGAGTCGCCCCGTTGCCTCCAATCTCGCCCATCAGATAATCGATGAACGACGCTATTCGCGAAGAAACGGCTGTATTGCGGTAATAGACAGCATGGATTGGCTGACGGACGTCCTTGGTCTGACGGGCGAGGATCTGCACGAGACGCCCTGTTTCGCGGTCTCGGTCGGTCATGAAATCCGACAGGCAGACAACGCCCACGCCTTCGAGCGCCAGTTGACGAAGCGTCTCGCCGCTCGATGAACTTGCCACCGGCTCGATACGGTACGGCTCACCGTCGGCACCGAGCAACGGCCAGACATTGAGCGACTCCGGTTGTGTAAAGCCCAGCAGTACGTGCTTGCCAAGGTCAGCGACCTCGCGCGGATGTCCGTGCGCCTCAAGATAGTCGGGACTCGCAAGAACACGCATGCGGCTACTGCCAACAAGCCGGCTATGCAGCGTCGAATCCTTGAGCCGGCCAATTCGAATAGCGACATCGGTGCGGCTCTCGAGTAGATCGATGATGCCGTCGTTCGTGTTCAGCTCCAGGTGAACGTGCGGATAGCGCACGCGGTAGCCTTGCACAAGCGGTGCGATCACGTGCAGCATGAAAGGCGACGCTGCATTGATCCGCAGGAGCCCCGATGGGTTTTCCCGCCGCGCGACCATCTGTTCCTCCGCGCTTTCCACGGAATCGATGATGGCGCGCGCGTGTTGAAGGAACGCGCGCCCTTCCTCGGTCAGCTCCATCCTGCGCGTGGTCCGGCGCATCAAGGTCGTTTTCAGCTTTTCCTCGAGGCGCCCCAGCGTCCGGCTGGCCGCCGACACTGTCAGGTCGAGATGTTGGGCAGCTGCCGTCATCGAGCCGGTATCGACCACGGCCATGAAAGTCGCCAATTCGTCGAGGGTGATATTCATTCTTGATTTTCTTTCAAAAGAATTTTGTTTATAGACCGGTTTGTGAACAAAAGTAAAGCTGGCAGACTCGGTCCGTCAGAATCCTCAATTCCTTCGCGAGGGAATACAGCCGCCGGAGGGCGCAGGCGCGCTGTCGAGTCTGGTGAGACAAAACTTTCTCCAATGTCACGGAGATTTGATAAATCAAACAGGCTGTTTCTGGAGACATACGCCGCGACGTTCAGGCTTGCGCAGACCAGGCGGGCAACTACTCTGCTTAGCCGGAATGCGACTGACATCGGCATAAGCCGGCGCGCAACTCCCCTCGATCAATGCGAGCACAAACATGACGGTTACCGAGCGACCCGCGAATCACGGCACCAGCATGATCGACCTGGGCCGGTTTCAGATCGATTTGGAGATGCGGACGCTGCACCAAAGCGGCACGCTCGTACCTGTCGGATCTCGCGCCTTCGATATTCTTGCCGTGCTCGTGTCGGCCGCTGGACGACTCGTTACGAAAGACGAATTGTTGGATAGTGTCTGGCCGAAAACCGTCGTCGAAGAAAACAATATCCAGGTCCATCTGTCCGCGTTACGCAAAATACTTGGTGAGGATCGCAACCTGATTGTCACGATCCCTGGTCGCGGGTATCAGTTGCGACAACGACCCGTTGAGAACCGGGCTCCTGCGGTCGAGTCCCGAGCCTTCAGACGTAGCCTGCCGCTACGCGAAACCCGGCTCACAGGCCGCGACGCAGCCGTTCGGCAGATCAGCATGTTGCTCCAGACTACGCAGCTATTGACGCTCACTGGAGCCGGCGGTATAGGGAAGACGAGCCTGGCTATAGCGGTAGCACGGCAGGCATCGAACGATTCTTCCCGCGCTGTGTGTTTTGTCGAACTTGCCACGGCAACAACCGAAGATGCGGTCCTATGCGAGGTCGCCGAAGCATGCGGGCTGTCCACGCTCGATGCTGCAGTCGACATTGCGCAACTGGCTGCGGCGGTTTCCGGCAAACGTCTGCTCCTCGTGCTGGATAACGCCGAGCATGTGATCGACGCCGTCGCGCGGATCGTCGACGCACTCGTAGCGGCAAGCGAAATTCTGCGTGTGATGGTAACGAGTCGTGAACCGCTTCGCCTGATGCAAGAGACGGTGTACCGGGTCGAGCCACTCGACGTGCCGCCTTCGCATTCAACCCATACGGAGATCGTCCAGTTTCCAGCGGTAAAGTTGTTTTTGCTGCGCGTCAATTCAATCCAACGGTATGCATACGCCGGCTGCGAGAAAATTCATCTCATCGGCGAGATCTGCCGCCGGCTGGACGGCATTCCTTTGGCGATCGAACTGGCAGCGGCGCGCGTCGCCGGCCTCGGCGTTGAGGGTGTTCATCGCTATCTGCACGACCGTTTCAGTTTGCTGACGGGCGGCTACCGGACCGCTCTACCACGCCATCAAACCTTACGTGCGACGTTCGACTGGAGTTTCTCCATACTGAATCCATGCCATCAGTTACTGTTCAGGCGCCTCGCGGTATTCAGCGGCGGCTTTACGTTCGATGCGATGTGCGCGGTGGTGTGCGACGAGAAATACGCTGTGGCGGACGCGATCGGCGACATCGGCGATCTGGTGGCGAAATCGCTCGTCAACATTGAGCTGAAGGGGCCGGTAAGCAGGTATCGCCTTTCCGATTCGGCACGTGCCTATGCGCTGGAGAAGCTGCATGCGGAAGGCGAGCAGAAGCTGATCGCGGCGCGCCATGCACGCTATGTCTCCCATTGCTTGCGACCGTGTCTGGCTGACAGTGTCGCTGAACAATTGGACCTGGAGATCGATTTCCGGCAGTCGCTGGATGATGCACGCAGCGCTTTCGATTGGGCGTTCTCGCAGCATGGCGATACGCGGATTGGAGTCGAGCTCGCGGCAGGTCTCACAGAGGCGCTGCTCGATGCGGGCCTGATTCACGAATGCTGCACGCGTGCCGAGCAGGCCATCGATGCGCTTGAAGAACTGCCCCTTGCCTCGGTGGACTCAGACACCGAAATGCGCGTACGTGCCACTCTCGCCTCGGCATTGGTCTATGCTCAGGGGCCCGTGTCAAAGTCGGCACAATCGTGGACGGAAGTGCTGGCTCTTGCTGGCGATACAGGCGACGGTTCTGGTGCAAATAGTGAAGGCGAATCGGTTAAAGCGTTGCCCCCCGACCCGATCTCATCATCCGACAATGAGCAAGCTCAAGAGTATGGACGAACTGTTCTCAGGCCGCCACTTCAACCGCGACGATCATTCTGTGCGTGCGCTGGTATCTGCGCTACAAGCTCAGCCTGCGTGATCTTGTCGAGATGATGGCCGAGCGTGGCCTGTCGCTGGCCCACACGACGATCCTGCGTTGGGTGAAGCGTTACACGCCGGAGTTCGTCAAGCGCTGGAACCGTTTCGGCGCGCCAGCGGGCGCGTCATGGCGTGCCGACGAGACTTACCTGAAAATCCGCGGCAAATGGGTCTATCTTTATCGGGCGGTGGATCGGGCGGGTCAGACGGTTGACTTCCTGCTCAGGGCCAAACGTGACGTGAAGGCGGCCAAAGCCTTTTTCAGCGAGGCAACCAAAAAAACATCAGGGCAAGCCGCCAAAGACCATCACGCTCGATGGCTATGCCGCCTCACACCGTGCTGTGCGGGAGATGAAGGCCGATAAGAAATCTTTTCTATAGGAACCATCTCTTCAAGACCGTCTATTTGCACCAGAACCCTCGCCATACCGCCGCGTAGTGCCCCTGCTTTGGCGCGGTCTCCTATTCGAACTCCGCGATCCGCAGGCCAATTTCCCAATGGCTTCATATCCATTCCGTTATACAACACATAACGAATCAATATTTCGGCCTTGATATTGACTCACCATCATCGCTGACGCGACGCAGCCAGTCGTCTGGACGACTGGCGTCGTCTCCTTCCAGTTCCCCATCTTCGGAGACTCCATGAGAACAAACTTCGCTCGCGCGGTGGTGCGCTCACTGCGCCCTGCGGTTACGCTTTTAGCCGCGCTTGGCATCTATGTCGCGTTGAGCCCCACTGCCACCGCCGCGGTGCCGATGGGCGTCGCGTTCGTCTACCTCGGCAACCCCGGTGACGCTGGCTGGACCTACGCACACGAACAGGGTGTGAAGGCGATCGAAGCGAGGTTCGGTGACAAGATCAAGGTCACGCGCGTCGAGAACGTACCCGAATCCGCTGACTCGGAGCGCGTGTTTCGCGACCTCGCGAACAAGGGCAACAAGATTATCGTGGGCTCGAGCTTCGGATTCCAGGACTTCGAACTGAAGACTGCAAAGGATTATCCCGACGTCGTCTTCGAGCATGCGACCGGATACAAGAAGGCCACGAACTTTGCGACCTATGACGTGCGCACGTACCAGAGCGCCTATCTGGCTGGGCTCGTCGCCGGCTATACGACGAAGACGAATACGCTCGGCTTCGTCGCCTCGGTGCCGGTCCCGGAAGTGGTGCGCAACATTAACGCTTTCACAATGGGTGCGCGTTCGATCAATCCGAATGCGAAGGTAAAGGTCATATGGATCAATAGCTGGTTCGATCCAGGCAAGGAGAAACAGGCGGCCGAAACGCTGATTGGCCAGGGAGCCGACGTGCTGATCCAGAACACCGATTCGACGGCGACAATGCAGACTGCCGAGCAGAAGAATGTGCACGCGTTCGGTTGGGACTCGGACATGAAGAAGTTCGGCCCGAATGCCCAACTGGGCGCATGCGTGAGCTACTGGGGCGTCTACTACTCTCACCTGATCGAACAGGTGCAATCCGGCACGTGGACCAACGCGCCGACGTGGTGGGGTCTCAAGGAAAAAGCAATCGACCTCGCTGACATCAACACTGCAGCCGTATCGCCTGCCGCGCAAAAGGCGCTGGCGCAAAAGCGCGACGACATTATCGCTGGCAGATTCGATCCGTTCTCCGGACCGATCAGGGATCAGAATGGCGCGATCAAGGTGGCAGCCGGCACGTCGCTGCCCGACGCCGAGTTGCTGCGGCTCAACTGGTTCGTGCAGGGGGTCGAGGGCACGTTGCCGAAGTAACCCAGCCAACCTGGAGGAGACACACTTTGAGCCTTGTCATTTCCCCGAAACAGAACGCGTCGGCGTTCCCTGAGCAGGGGCTCGCGCCGACACGCGAGCAGATCGTCCGCCATCTGCGTCATGCAAGCGTCATCGCAGAACGTGCGATGCTGTTGGGCCGTCACCCGTTTGGCGCCATACTCGTCGGGCCTGATCAGGAGTCGGTTCTAATAGAACAGGGCAATGTCGATTCCGTCAATCATGCGGAAGCGGTGCTCGCGCGTATCGCCGCGCTCAACTTTACGCCGCAATTCTTGTGGGGTTGCACGCTCTATACGACGGTTGAGCCATGTTGCATGTGCGCAGGCACGGCATATTGGGCCAACATTGGGCGGGTGGTTTTTGCAATGACGGAAGAGCGCCTGCTGCAAGCCACGGGCAATCATGCAGAGAATCCCACGATGAGTGTGTCGTCGCGGTATGTCTTCGACCATTGCCAGAAGCGCATTGAACTGGTCGGGCCCGTGGCCGAGGTCGAGGAAGAAGTGATGCAGGTGCAGCGCAGGTTCTGGGGACGCCGATGAGCATGGCGCATCGCGGCCTTATGTTCGCATCATGCCGCGCGCGGAGCCGCCACCGCCCGCGCAGCGGCCGCCGCAGCCAGCGCGCCCGCAGGGCTCAGTTCGGGCCTTGCGCAGTTGCGGCCGTTCGCCGGATCAGACCACCCGAACGTACCTCCACGCTGAGGTAGGAGCACAAATGCTGAGATGGCGCGGTCAGATCCCGTGAGGTCGCATGCCGGTGCCGAGCACACCACCGGTCTGCGTTGGCGTAGGCGCGGCCACCGCTCGCGCCGCGGCAACTGACGACAACGGTGGACACGAGCGCTGTGCAGACCGGCACGCGGTACCCTCCACCACGCCGCAAACGCGCTACCGCTGCGGTACGCCGTCGCGCCACTCGCCCCAATGCGTGACGATGTCCTGCACGAGCGGATTGCCCGTGAGGAACAGATTGTCGATCGCGATCGTGAAGCCCCCCTGCGACGAGTAGTTGAGCAGATTGTCCGCACTCGACTGGCCCGCGTACGGCCGGTCGAAGTCCGAGCCAGCGCGCAGCACCGCGACACGGTTCAGGTCAACGCGATGCACGGTCGCCGCGCGCGTCAGCGCCTCGAAGGTGGCGTTGTCTTCCTGCTGCGTCGTGCAATAGGTGCCCTTGCCGTCGGTCAGGATCTTCGTCCATTGCCGCGCGCGCTCGCCGAGATCGGTGCCCGACCACCAGGTATCGCCCGCCAGCGTGTCGCACTGGATCACGGTCGGCGGACGGTTCGCGGGCGCATAGTTGTATTTGGCGCGGGCAGCCTGCGCCTGTGCGTCGTCGGTCAGCGTCACGTTGCGCGACAGCGCGAATGCCGCGTTCGAAAGCGCCGGATTGAGCTGGAACACTTCGGTGCGATAGTCGAGCGGCGGCTTCTGCGTCGGGCCCGTCGTGTTGATGCCGAGATAGCCGGTATTCCAGCCCGGCGGAATTTCGCGTCCGTCGATTTCCCATTGAATCCCGAAGTCGACGAGCCAGTTCGCCCACGCAGCGGAACCGACGGTGCCCTGAAGCGGATCAATACCAGCGATGCCCGCCACCATGAAGTACGTATGACGCAAGTCGAAACGCGGCGAGAACGTCAGCGCCATGATCGACGCGGCGGCATTCGCGTGCCCCATGCCCGTCGTCATCACGCAGACCTCCTTGCGATTGCAGTGTACGGCAGGGTAGTCAGGAGACAGGCCCGCGACGGTGATGTCCTGCCACGGGCCGAGATGATCGAGCCACACCTGGCCTTCCGGACCGAACATCGAAATGATCATCACCTTGACCGGCCGGCCATGCGACGCGCCGTCGTCCTGCGCGAAGCTGTCGTCGGCATGCGCGATGGCCGGTGCAACTGCCGCGCCTGCCACGAGCAACGATGAAATCGCTGCACCAAAAGCACGATTTAGCATAAGAGGTCCCACCTGATATGTAAGAACTGCGGTTGCGAAACGTGAGTCGCGTGCCGTGTTGTCGACTGACGTCGTGGTTTTTTGTCGGCGTGCAGCGTGGGACCTGGGCGTGAGCCGTTCAGGTGACAGTGAGTATAAGCAGAGAAAAATCTGTATTGCCAGGCGGCGGCGAATTTTGATGCGGACGAAACGGCAACGGCGGACACAATGTACAGCCACTGGTTCTGGCGCAAATAGTGAAGGTGAATCGATTAAAGTGTTGGCAACCAAACATCAGGGCAAGCCGCCAAAGACCATCACGCTCGATGGCTATGCCGCCTCACACCGTGCTGTGCGGGAGATGAAGGCCGACGTCGAGCAGGACCACCGCCACATCAAGTCGCGGACGAATGTCATGCTCGGCTTCAACCGTTTCAGGAACGCCGCGATCACTCTTGCAGGCATTGAGTTGACGCATCGCATTCGCAAAGGCCAATTCAACCTGGCGAAGCTCGGCCTCAAAGATACCGCCGCGTGAGCACACGTTGTGCGCTCAACTCGCGCAACACGCGCGAAACGGTCATGCGTGCGACTCCGGACTCCTTGACCAACTCGGTTTCCGAAGGGATTGCGTCTCCAGGCTTCCAGGTGCCATCGGCTATGCGCTCGATTACATAGCGCTTTATCTGTTCGTATGCTGGCGCTGCAGCTTCAACCGCTTCGCCTCTCCACCCGCCCGCGCCGCCTCAGTCATGACTGTCCTGGTTGCACCGTGAACGATTTGCGCGGCGCCGCGCGACGCCAGCCTCAAGTACCGACCGCCCCGGTAGCGCGCCAATCGCGGTTTCATCTTGTCTAGACAAGATGCGGGAAGTCGAATTTTGGCGCAAGCGCAATTTCTGAAAATGTCGCCGATTCAGGGTATCCACCAGGTCAGGGTCTCGGATCTGGCGCTTTACCCCGCCTGGCGGCGAACGCACAGTGGCAGTCACGGGTAATCGCATCAGCGACGATGCCGATGCAGTTCGTCGCTGGGCGGATAGCCGGGGAAGGCCTTGTCTACAAGTCGCGACTGGACCTCATCGACGATCTGAAGGCAGGTCGACTGGTGGAGTTGTTTCCGCCGGCGTATTGCGAGCCTTCGCCGCTGCACTTGATTTGTGCTCACCGTGCGCAACTGACACCGACGATCAGCGCGTTGAATGCCTTCCTGCGCGAGCGCTGCTCTGCATTGCTGGCCAGCTGCCCCTCGGGAGGCTCCCGCCACCGACAGCAATCCGCCAGGTGAACCAGCCGTCGGAATGACGACTTTTGTGTGTTGCGCGAACGGCAACTCCCGGCCGAACTGCGCCTTCCGAGCCCCTACCGTTCGGCGTTGAGCAGCCGCATCATCATTCCCACGTTGCGCCGAGCGACATCCCGATAGCAGTTATTGACAAGACATGCGTGCGCCCGACGTTCTTCGCTACTGCCTCGATTTCCGGCGCGCGCGCGCGCAGATCGTCCTCGGAGTACGCCTGGTTGAACCGGTCGGCGGCCGAGTCTGCGCCGCTCCAAGTCTCCGCGTTGCGGCCATGCAGCCGCACGATCGCGAGCTCCGGCGCATCGACAATGACGTGCACGATCCCGCGCTGCCTTTCCATTGCGAGCGTCGACTCCCGCTCGTTCTGTTCGGCAAGAGCCTCGGCGCCGCGGGGGTGGAAGCGCCTGTCGACCAGTTGCATCTCGCCGACGACGTTGCGCTCGCGGTCCGCGCGAACGTCGCGGTCATTACGACGCTCTCCGCACGGATCGCCATCGTGGAAAAGCGTCTTCGGGAAAACGTCGCACACACGCGGACTGCGCCCTCTTTACTCCAGTACCCGGCATTGGACAAACGCTTGCCACCGTGATCGTGCTGGAGACGGGCACACGCCGCCTTCGTGTGGGAAGCCAGTCAGGCCGTAACCAGGTCAGCCCCTATCTTTGTCGCGGGATAGAAGTCAAGATCTGGAATGAAAGGAATTGATGGAGCACGCTTAATTCGCACCCTTTGTCTTATAACAGTTTGACGAATTGATTGAATTAAATGTCATTTCACTTATTCTGTTTCCATAGTCGCGCGATGGTCCAAACCAGCAGTCCTCTCGTCGGAGGTCACAGCCAATGAGTCCCGTCGTCGTCACCCTGCTCGTGCTGCTGGGCGTCGGGCTACTGCTCGCGCTCCGCCTCATGGGCATCTACAACGGGCTAGTGGTCGCCCGGAACCGCTTCGCGAACGCCTTCGCCCAAATCGACGTGCAGCTCAAACGCCGCTACGAGCTGATTCCGAACCTGGTCGAAGCGGTCAAGGGCTACATGGCTCACGAGAGGGAGACGCTCGACGCCGTCATCAAGGCCCGCAACAGCGCGATGGCAGCCGAGCAGAAAGTCGCCGCCAACCCCAGCGACCCGGCGGCCATCAGGGGGTTTAACGAGGCCGAGGCCCAGCTCGGCGGCGTTCTGGGCCGGCTCTTTGCGCTATCTGAAGCGTACCCGGACCTCAAGGCCAACCAGAACATGCTCGCCCTGCAGGAGGAACTGAGCTCGACCGAGAACAAGATCGGCTTCGCCAGGCAAGCCTTCAACGACGCCGCCACCGACTACAACAACCGGCGCGAGGTCTTCCCAGCCGTCATGGTGGCCGGCATGTTTGGTTTCAAGGAAGCGTCACTGCTCGAAACCACAGAGGCCGAGCGCGCAGCGCCCAAGGTGTCGTTCCGGTAACCCGGAACCGCCACATTCCGTGCGCTTCACGCTCTCAAAACCGCGCCGACCATGGCCACCAATTTCTTTCAGCAGCAGGATTCGGCACGGCGCAAGACCTTCCAGCTGGTGGTCTATTTCGTCCTCGCGATCCTGATTCTGATCGCCCTCGTGTACGGTCTGTTGGTGGCGCTCAGCATGTATGGCGCTCACGAGCCAGTGTCTTGGTGGCAACCTGACATGCTCCTGCTCGCGGCGCCGGCGGTGGGCATCCTGGTCGGCGGTGCCAGCGCGCTCAAGGTGGCCCAGCTCGCTTCTGGCGGGCAGGCGGTCGCCTTGATGTTGGGCGGTAAGGAGGTGCCCGGCACGACCACCGACGCGCGGCAGAAGCGGCTGCTCAACGTCGTCGAGGAGATGGCCCTCGCTGCGGGAGTGCCGGTGCCCCCCGTATATGTTCTGCCGGAGACCGGCATCAATGCCTTCGCGGCCGGCTACGCCCCGGGCGATGCTGTGGTCGCCGTCTCCCAGGGCTGCCTCGACTACTTGACCCGTGACGAGCTGCAGGGCGTGGTGGCGCACGAGTTCAGCCATATCCTCAACGGCGACATGCGGCTCAACATCCGGCTGATCGGCCTGATCTTTGGGATCATGGCGTTGTCCATCATCGGCCGCAGCCTCATGTTCGCGTCCCGCGGACGCTCGTCGGGAAGACAGGATTCCCGCGGCGGCATGGTGCTTCTGGGACTGGGCGTGTTTGTGCTGGGACTGGTGGGAGCGTTCTTCGGTCGGCTGATCATGGCAGCGGTGTCCCGGCAGCGCGAGTACCTGGCCGACGCTAGCGCCGTCCAATTCACGCGCAACCCCGACGGGATTGGCGGGGCGCTCAAGAAGATCGGCGGGCTGGCCGAGGGGTCGCGCATCGACACCCCCCGGGCCGCCGAGGCTGCTCACATGTTTTTCGCCAACGCCTTCGCCGGCGAGGGGCTCGCCGGACTGCTGGCCACCCACCCGCCCCTCGTCGAGCGCATCCGCCGGCTCAATCCCCCGTTCGACGGCCAGTTCCCGGAGGTGCGACCGGTCGATGTCGATCGGGAACAACTCAAGGGCACCCGCCCCAGCCGCGTCCCGCCGTTCGCCGGGGTTCCCACGTTACCGGGGCTCCCGCAGGTACCTATGTCGGTCTTGGGCTTCGCCGCCGATGCGGCGTCCCGCGTCGGCCACATTGATCCACAAGTGATTGACTACGCCCACGAGCTGCACGACAGCATGCCCGGGGTGCTCCGGGTCGCCGCACAGGAGCCGTTCAGTGCTCGCGCCCTGGTCTATGCTCTTCTCATGGACCCGCGGGCGGACCTGCGGGAACTCCAGCTGACCCAGCTGAAGGCCGACGCTGAGCCCCAGGACTTCGCGGAAGCCTTGCGGCTGGTTGTCCCTGTCCAGGTACTGCCGGACACGCATCGGTTGCCGCTGCTGGACCTGACCTTGCCAGCCCTGCGGCAGATGTCGCCGCGCCAGCACCGGGCTTTCCGCGCCCAGGTCGAGATGCTGGTGATCGCCGACCAGCGGCTGAGCCTGTTCGAGTACACGCTCCGCTGTGTGCTGCATCGCCATCTCGACGCCCAGTTCCTGCTGCAGCGTCAGACGCGTCCAATGCACAGTTCGCCGCAAAAACTGGCGCAGCCGGTGGCGACGGTGTTAGCGCTGTTGGCCTGGGAAGGCCAGCCGGAACCCGACCAGGCCGCCCGGGCTTTCGATACCGGCATGCGCGGCTACATTGGCGGCGACCACACCCACCGCTTGCCGCCCCGCGAGAAATGCACCCTCGCCGGGTTCGACGCGGCCCTGCAAACGCTCGATCAATCCATCCCGGCCATCAAGCAGCGGATTGTCGCCGCCTGCGCGGGCTGCATCGTGGCGAACCAGCAGGTCACCGTCCGTGAAGCGGAGCTGCTCCGCGCCGTTTGCGACACGCTCGACTGCCCGCTACCGCCGCTCGTCGCGAGCGAATCGGACAGACGATGAACGACATTGCATGCAGGGTTTTGTCGCGGCAAGGAACGCAGAACAACTGCGATCGCTATGCCGCGGGATCGAAGAACCGGGGGTTACGCCCCCTGCTCCGGTTTTCTGATCGCGGATGACCCTGCCTGACCGGCGGCTGCGCCGGTGACCGACGCGGCCGTCGCGCTCGGCACGATGTGCAATTCACGGGTGCGCAACGGCAGCGAACATTGCGCGTCGGTCAGTGTTTGACGCACCCGGCGCGCGAGTTCCCAGCGCATGGTCCAGAACATGTCCGTGTTCGACCAGACGCGGATATTCAGCACCGCCGTGCTGTCGTCGAAGCGGATGACCATCACCTGCGGCGCGGGATCGCGGAGCGCACGCGGGTCGGCGGCGGCGAGCGTGCGCAGCGCCTCAAGCGCGCGATCCACATCGTCACCGATCGAGATCTCCACTTCGAGATCGAGCCGGCGCATCGGATTACGGCTGAAGTTGCGGATCGAATTGCTCCACAACGCGCTGTTCGGCACGTATTCGCAGATGCCGTCGGGTTTGGTGAGACGCGTCGTGAACAGATTGACTTCGTCGACCGTGCCCGCGACACTGCCGGCTCCGCCCTCGATATAGTCGCCGACCTTGAACGGCCGCAACACTAGCAGCATGATGCCGGCCGCGATGTTCTGCATCGTGCCTTGCAGCGCGAGTCCGACCGCAAGACCGGCTGCGCCAAGCACGGCAATGATGCTGGCCGTCTGGATGCCTAACTGCGACAGCGCACCGACGATCGCGACAATGCGAATGCCCCACAGGCCGATGTCGCAGAGGATCGGTCGCAGCGTGGCGTCCATGCGTGATTGACGCGCAAGGAGCCGGCTCAGCGACATCGAAGCGCGGCGCGCGACCCACCATCCGATCACCAGTATGCCCGCAGCGGCGCCCAGACGAATCGAGAACGCGGTGAGCATATCCAGCAGGAAGGCCCATCTGTCCGAACTGATTTCGACGAGAAGATTCTCCATGTGTCTTGACGATCCCTATATTGGACAGCGGGTAGATTGCCGCGCGCGCATCGACGGTATATGTGGACGAACTCGACTGGCTTCCGGGAATTTAACCAGATAACTTCCGTTTTGGGCATTGTCAGCGGTTAAAGCTGCGTGTTTTTTCCGAGCTGTTATCCAGATCGCTTCTGTCGTAACGGCAGCCGCCCGGGCTAGCGGCTGCCCGCCCCGAGTTCCGTGAACGGCCCCGCCGGCGTGACTTCGAGGAGACGGAAACGATGTCCTCACGCCCCGTTCGACCTTCTCTGCAGGCGTTTCGATAACCACTCAAGATACCCACAGAAACTGGGCACAAGCCTGTGGACAACAGGCTCATGACTCGCTCAACTCATTGAGCGCATTGGTTTTCACTCGCATGCTTCCGATAGGTCGGCTGCGTCGCGGCCACACGCGTGTCGGACGAGCCGCCGTCGCCGCAGCGGCGCTCTCGCTCACCTTCATCGTGCGCGGCGCGCTGCACGTACCGATTGAAGGATCGGTCGCGCTCTTTCTCGCTGGCGCGGCGCTGCACCTGTTCGCCACCACTTCGATGGGCATTTTCATGGCCACGCTTGAGCGCAGCATGCCGCAGTTCGCCCAGAACGTCATGCTCGCCGCGCCCACCACGCATTTCGTCGAGCTCGGCCAGGCCATACTCTTTCGTGGCGCGGGCATCGCCGTGGTCTGGCAACCCTTCCGGTGGCTCGCGGCGATAAGAGGTCACGCAGCGCATGAATGAGCGCCTGCTATGCCGCGCCGAGGTCGAGCAGCGTATTGGCCTGACCGGATCGACGATCTATCTGAAGATCGCGCAAGGCAAGTTCCCCAAACCCATCAAGGTCGGCGTGGCGGCGGTGCGCTGGCGTGAAAGCGAGGTCAATCAATGGATCGCAGATTGTGCGGCAGGCACATTGCAGCACAACCCGGACTCAGGCAAGGCGCAGATAAAGCCGCCAAGGAAGGCGAAGCGCCAGCGATCCGAGACCTGATCGCAGGACATCCACCCGACCCGCATCGCGCGGGTTTTTTTTGCCTGCGCGCTGCGCTCGATCAGATCGCAGTCACACTTCCGATGTTTGTTAAATCACGTCAAAGTATTGATAGTGCATAGCATCCCCGTTGCAAATGCTTGCGTAGCCGGGTAAAAAATTGTCCGTTCGTAGCGCATACCTTATTAAAAATGAGGTCGTAACCATGCAGCGCTCATTTAACCATTCAAGGAAAAATTCAAGATGCCAATTCCTGCCCATATGTGGCTGAAAGATGATGGCGGCGCAGACATCAAAGGCTCGTCAACCGTTCAGGATCGCGAGGGAAGTATTGAAATTATCGGCTTCAGCCACGGCGTGAATCTGCCGGTTGATGCGGCTAACGGCAAGATCACCGGCGCGCGTGCGCACTCGCCGATTGCGTTCGAAAAGGAGTTCGATGCGGCGACGCCTTATCTTTACAAGGCCGTGGCGAAGGGGCAAACGCTGCAGTCTGCTGAGATAAAGTGGTATCGCATCAACGATGCAGGCAAAGAGGAAGTCTATTTCGTGATGACGATCGAAGGTGTGAAGGTGCGTGGCATCAACCCCGGCATGGCTAATACCAGGCTGGCGCAGGCATCCGCACTCAATCACGTTGAAGCGGTCTCCATGATGTACGACCGCATCACGTGGCATTACCTTGATGGCAATATCAAATACACCGATTCGTGGAATGAGCGCGGATAAGCGGGAGTGACAATGGCCTATCAGGGTAAGTTTTTGGTGAACAACGAGCAGTTTTCACCGCTCACAATTTTCGGTGTCGGCACGTTCGACGCGTATTCTGGAAACGATCAATACCGCAATCGCGGTGGCTGCACGGCTGTGCCAAGTAACGGTCCGATCCCTGCCGGAAAATACTGGATCGTAGACCGGCCCACTGGCGGTATCGGGTCTCAAGCTTGGGCTTCGATAAAGGACACAGTTAATTCAGCGATTGGGAGTGCGGTACATCATCGCGAATGGTTCGCACTGTATCGGGATGATGGACTCATTGACGACGTGACATGGATTAATGGTGTCAAGCGCGGACAATTCCGGTTGCATCCGGCAGGTGGCGAAGGTATTTCACTCGGCTGTATTACGCTTCCGAGCCGCACGGATTTTCTGAGAATCCGTAACGCGCTGCTGCACACCATGACCATTCCTGCCGGCAATTCGGGGCTTCGCGCCTACGGAACAATTGAGGTCATCACGTATGGCAACACTTGTCCGTAGGCTGTTCAAGGTGGCGCTATTTGTCGGCCTGTTTTGCCTTTCCGTGCCCTACGTCCACACATACCCTATACCGATGCCGGAAAGGCAGGCGCTTGCGTGGTTACACGCTGCAAATCGGCTTGGCATTCGCGACCCGGATGATTTATACATCCCGGTCATGCTGCTGGCTGATCTGCTTGTGGCGACGCTTGCCTATGTGGTGATCATGAGGCTATGGCGGCACTGTCGCGGCAAAAGGCAACGTTGAGAAATAGCGAGTGACGAGCGCACTTGTCCGCAGGCTGTTCAAGGTCGCGCTGTTTATCGGGTTGTTTCTTATTTCCGTTCGTTATATCCCGCTATCCAATAAGTGGACAGCAAGCGAAGCGCGTGCGTGGTGGCGTGCTTCGGATTGGCTCGGTATTGAAGATCCCGGCGATTTGTATTTCGTGGTGTGGCTGTCTATCGAACTGATCGTGGCAGTGCTCGCCTACGCGGTGATCATGAGGCTATGGGGGCGCTATCAACGCAAAAACTAACAGGGTCGATGAGCGGCGATCAGGCCGAATTCATTCCTGCGCGGTCCCGTCCAGTCCGGCGCGTGATGATCGCGTTGCGGGGGTTAACTGGTGGGTCAGAAAGTGCGCGTTTGCTCAGAGACAGGCGGGACAAGGCTTTGCGCGGCGCGCGCGAATTTTGGTCTGGAAGGCGATCCCTTCGATGATCCCGATGATATCCGCGATTCTGGTGGAACTCGTCCTGATCTCGCTCATCGTATCGACCATCGGCGGTGCTCAGCGCAATTTTTCAAATGCCGAGTGGCTTCAACTCCGCGTGGAGCGCTTCCGTAATGCCTTCGACGGCGAATTTCGTCGAGCAATACACCCCGAATCCCGCCGCCGAGCGATACGCTCCGGCCATGTGATCAACGTGTCCTCGATCGGCGGCTGTCCCCGCATCACTGGCAGCACCGCACGCGTGACATTGAGCAGTCCAAAAACGTTGGTGTCGTACCTGCGACGCACGTCTGCGTCGGCCGATTCCTCTACGGCTGCGAGCAGTCCGAAGCCGGCGTTGTTGACCAACACGTCGATCCTGCCAAACTTTGCCAAAGCTGCCTGCGCGGCTCTTTTGGCCTGCTCCTCGTCAGTTACGTCGAGCGCGACCGGCAACAGCGCAGATGATTCGCCGAGACGCTCAATGATCGCCCGAACGTTGCGTCCCGCCGCAACCACTGCATTTCCGTTCGCCAGGGCCGCTTGTGCGATCAGTGCGCCTAACCCGCGTGAGGCACCCGTCACGAACCAGACGCGCTTGAACCGGTGCTGCGTAGCGTTGCTCATGATTTGCTCCCGTTTCGTGGTGAATGTGAAGAGAAGCATAGGGCGCGCGATTAACAGCTACCAGGCACCGAATGCTAGACTCATAATCAACCAATATTTGCGAATGGAGTCAGCCATGAACGAGGTCCGGGCGATTTCGGTGTTCGTCCGTGCAGCAACGCTCGGCAGCTTCCGTCGGGCAGCCGCAGACCTGGGCATCTCGCCGCAGGCCGCGAGCCACGCGGTCATGCAGCTCGAAAAGTCGCTTGGCGTCCGGCTGTTTCATCGGACAACGCGAAAGTTGAGCCTGACCGAAGAGGGGCAAAGACTATTGCAAGGTGTCGAGCCAGCGCTCGCTATGTTGTCGTCCGCGATTGACGATGCTCGCCGTTCAGGGGAAGAAGTTGCGGGGCCCCTACGGATAAGCGCTCCGACGGCGCTCGGGCGAACTGCACTCTGGCCATCGATCCTTGAGTTTGCGGCGCTATACCCTGACGTGCAGATCGATATTCGCTTCGACGATCATTTCACGGACCTCGTCAGCGATCGCGCCGACGTCGGCTTGCGCGGCGGGTCCCCGCCTTCCGAGGGGGCGATTGCCAGGCGACTGCTACCGATTCAGTTGATCGTATGCGCATCGCCAGCCTATCTCGAACGGTACGGCACGCCGAAAACCGTGGACGAGCTCGATGCGCATCGTTGTTCTGGATACCGGCGTGCGAACACCGGCAAGCAGGCGCCGTGGGAATTTATGGTGGGCGGGGAGATTGTGTATCGGGAGATGGTTGCTTCGGTTTGTTCGAACGATATCGACGCTGAAACCGAAGCGGTACTGGCCGGCGTGGCAATTGGGCAGCTTGGAAGCTTCTCGGCCGTCTCACACATCCGGGCTGGACGGCTCGTGCCTTTGCTCACTCAGCATTTGACCCAGCGCGAGTCGATTTACGTCTACTACCGTCGCCGGACGGAACAACCGCTCCGCGTAAGAACCTTCATCGACTTCATCGTTGCGCGCCTCGCGGACAACAGTCAATTTTTCCTCACAGCAGAGGAGTTGGTTACTTCGACGAGCAGAAGCGGCCGCGCCAGGAGCAGACGAAGTGCCGCGTAGGGGTGTCTGTTGCGGCAAGCGTAGCCAGCCGTGGTAATTCATGCGCCAAACGCAGACAAGGCTTCGTAGCGGGACAAGGGCGTGGCGAACGAGCCGTTTCCGCCTGTACATCAATGATCGTGTAACAATCCCTCCAACGACCGCGAGACGCCAGCGAGCGTCGAGCCGGCGGATGCGCACGTCAGCCCGGGAGCATCAGATGAAGCCCATACGTAATGCCGACTCTGCTTCAGGAGAGTGGTACATCGACACTGCATGCATCAATTGCGGTGCATCTCGTCACGTCGCGCCTGGGCTGATTGTCGAGCGCAACGACAAGAGTGTCTTCGTTCGGCAGCCGGCCACACCGGAAGAGCAGCTTGATGCCTGGCGTGCGGTGCCGCGTATGCCCTACGGCGTCGGTACGCAGCGAAACGAAACAGCCTCGTCCTAACGCAGCGATCTTTCCGCAGCAGATCACATCGGGCGTGTGGCGCTGTGGATTCAACGCACGGTCGTCGTTTGGCGCACATTCTTATTTTGCCGCGCGTCCGGAAGGCAATCTGCTCATCGACTCCCCGCGCTATGCGGCGGAACTCGTGAAATGGTTTGACGGCGCTGGCGGTATTGCGCACATTCTGCTGTCGCATCGTGACGACGTCGCAGACGCGGACAAATACGCGCGTCAATTCGGCGCGCGCGTCTGGATTCACCGCGAGGACGTGTCGGCCGCCCCATATGCGACGGATCTGCTCGACGACGGTTCAACACTGAACATTGCGGCCGGCGTGCGCGCGATCCCTGTACCCGGGCACACTCGGGGTAGCGTCGTGTACCAGCTCGATGATCGCGTGCTGTTCTCGGGGGATTCGCTTGCCTGGAGCCCACGCCAGCAGGACCTCGTCGCGTTCAGGGACGCGTGCTGGTACTCGTGGACAGCGCTCACCGAATCGCTCAGCAAGTTGGCCGCGTATCGCTTCGAATGGCTGCTTCCTGGTCACGGTTGGCACGCGCATTTGCAGGCTGAGGAAATGAATGCCCGCTTGCTCGCATTGGTTGCACGCATGCGAAAGGACTGAATTCGCTGTTTTTCGCTAAAACGCGTCGTCCTTGCCTCCGTGGAAACGCTTGAACTCGAACCGCACGTGCCAAACAATCGCCTCGACCAGGATCGACGAAGTCGTCAGCGATCTGGAGCGCGGGGTCGAATGACTCTTCTTGGGTCGCTTGCCGCCTCCAAAGTCCGCAAGAGCCGGGCTCTATAGCCGCTCGATCAAGCGTCGGTCTCCCTGCTCGCAGTATTCATGACACGCCGCACGTGCCGCGTTCGCTGCGCCGTGCACGAAAAGCGGCGCATCCGCGCGTCGGGACATCGACACCACGATGGACGGCGGCGAGGGCTGCAGCGGCAGTTCGACCACCTCGCCTCGCGCGATCAGATCATCGACGAACAGACGCGGAATTGCCGCCACGCCGAAGCCATCGCGCACGAGTTGCACGATCACCGAAATCGATGGTGAACCCGTAATGCGCGTATCCGCGAGCGGCACGCCGTTGGCGAGTGCGAGCTTGCTGACGATGTCCTCCAGCGCGCGATGAGGCGCCGTCCCGCGCCCGAATGTGAGGATCGGATGACGCAGCACGCGTTTCGCGAGTCCGCTGCGCGAAGACGGTAGCAGCCCCGCGCGCGCGATCCAGTGCACCGGATAGTTCGCGAGCGCATCGCAGACGATCGATTCCTCGTCGCTGCCTTCCACGCGAACGATCAGATCGAGTTCGCCCGCCATCAGACGCCGCTGCAGCACCACGCTCACGTCCACCGCAAGCTCCACTTCGAGCTGCGGATAGTCCTTCGAGAGCCGCCGCAGATAGTCGGCAAGCCAGCTATGCACGACCGTCTCGATCACGCCGAGTCGCAACTTGCCGCGCATCGCGCCTTCATGTGACGCGGCGGCCTGCAACTGGCGCGTCGCCTCGACCACGGCCTTCGCGTAGCCGAGCAGATATTCGCCGTTCGGCGTGAGCCGAAAATCGCGGCTCTCGCGATCGACGAGCACGGTATGCAATTCGTCTTCCAGTGCCTTCAGGCGCTGCGAGATCGCCGCCGGCGTGGCGTGAAGCGCGGTCGCCGTAGTGCGGAAACTGCGCAGCTTGGCAAGCGTGACGAAGGTTTCGAGGAAGCGCGTATTCATCAGTCAAAGGTGGGCAATGCAACGGGAGCAAACCGCTCCAAAAATCTCAACGTGACTCGGGAAAACCCGCGATTCCGTTAAGAAATTCTATTCACCTGGCGCAAAGAAAACTAGCTGGCGTCAAATTTTCTTCTTTTCTATGCTTCGCCTGACGGTAGGCAAGACGCATCGCCCACCGCAGACAATCCGATGCAACCGCCAGAGCACGCTAACACCATGACTCCATCCGAATTCCGCCAGGCCGTCCGTCACCGCGACTTCCGTGGCCCGACGGCCGGCCATTGCGGCGACTACGCGCAAGCCAATCTCGCGATCCTGCCCGCTGCGCACGCGCACGATTTCCTGCGCTTTTGCCATGCGAATCCGAAGCCATGTCCGCTGCTCGGCGTGGGCGAGCCTGGCGAGTTCCGCGTGCCGATGCTCGGGCGCGACATCGACATCCGCACCGACGTGCCCGCGTACAACGTCTATCGCGACGGCAACCTGAGCGAGCGCGTCGAATCGATCGAAGCGCTCTGGCAGGACGATTTCGTCGTATTTGCAATTGGCTGTTCGTTCTCGTTCGAGCACATGCTCGCGAAGGAAGGCATCGGCCTGCGCCACGTCGAAGAAGGCCGCAACGTGCCGATGTACCGCACCAGCATCCCCAACCAGCGGGCGGGCGTGTTCGGCGGCGAACTCGTCGTGTCGATGCGGCCGCTGCGCGGCGCCGACGCGATCCGTGCCGTGCAGATCACGAGCCGCTTTCCGGGCGTGCATGGCGCGCCCGTGCATATTGGCGATCCAGCGGAACTCGGCATCGTCGATCTCGCGCGCCCCGAGTTCGGCGAACCGGTGACGATCCGCGCGGGCGAACTGCCTGTCTACTGGGCTTGCGGCGTGACGCCGCAAACGGCACTGATGGCCGCGAAGCTGCCGCTCGCGGTTGCGCACGCGCCGGGCCACATGCTGATGACGGATATCACTAACGCGTCGCTGGCTATTTTCTGACCGTCCCGGCGGCGCGCCGCGCCGTCGTGCAACAAGCGATTCACAGCACCTTGAAGCCATCGGGCCGCGCGGCCCGGAGGGAATGACGCATCCCTACGTTCGTGCGTGGCTTCGATCGTTTCCCATGCGTCTATCCATAGGAGCAGCAGATGGACAGCAAGACACTCACGGCGAGCGTCGACGATGCCGCCGACATGAAGTCAGGAACGGGAAGCCCGCAGCTTTCCTGGTATGCCGAAGCCGGTCCGCACGCGCGTCGCGCGTTCTGGAGTTGCAAGGTCGGCTACATGCTCGACGGCATGGACACGCAGATGCTTTCCTTCGTCATCCCGACGCTCGTCGCTACCTGGGGCATCTCGCTCGCGGACGCCGGCTTCATCGGCACGTTGACGCTGCTGTCCTCTGCGCTCGGCGGCTGGATTGCCGGCATTCTTTCCGATCGCATCGGCCGTGTGCGCACGTTGCAGCTCACCGTCTTGTGGTTCGCCGTGTTCACCGGCCTATGCGGCCTCGCGCAGAACTACGGCCAGTTGCTCGCGGCTCGCGCGTTGATGGGCTTCGGCTTCGGCGGCGAGTGGACGGCGGGCGCGGTGCTGATCGGCGAGGTGATCCGCGCGCGCGACCGCGGCAAGGCGGTCGGTCTCGTGCAGTCGGGCTGGGCGCTCGGCTGGGGCATGGCGGCCCTGCTCTACGCGGTGCTGTTCTCCGTGGTGGCGCCTGAAATCGCGTGGCGCGCATTGTTCCTGATCGGAATCGTGCCTGCCCTGCTCGTGCTCGCGATCCGCCGCTATGTGAAGGAACCTGAAGTATTCGAACAGGCCAGGGTTCAGCAGTACGACACTCAAGACACGCCGCGCTTCACTGAGATCTTCTCTCCCAGGCTGCTTTCGACGACACTGCGCGCCGCACTGCTTACGACGGGCGCACAGGGCGGCTACTACGCGATCACGACGTGGCTGCCGACTTTCCTCAAGACCGAACGTCATCTCACGGTGATGGGCACGGGCGGCTATCTGGCGACGATCATCGCGGGCTCGTACGCGGGCTATCTGTGCAGCGCGTGGCTCACGGACCGCATCGGCCGCAAGCCGAACTTCATTTTGTTCGCGCTGGGCTCGATGGCGATTGCCTTCGCGTATACCTCGCTGCCGCTCACGAATGCATCGATGCTGTGGCTCGGCTTTCCGCTCGGCTTTTTCGCGTCGGGCATTTTTTCCGGCATGGGCGCGTTTCTCACCGAACTGTTTCCGACCCGTGTGCGCGGCTCGGGCCAGGGGTTTTGCTACAACGTCGGCCGCGCGATCGGGGCGCTGTTTCCGGTGCTGATCGGCGTGCTGTCGAGCCGCTTCGGCCTGGGCACGAGCATCGGGATTTTCGCCGTGGCCGCGTATGGCGTACTGATCATCGCCGCGCTTACGCTGCCCGAGACGCGCGGTCGCGAACTCGAATCGGCCTGATTTTCATCTTGCGCACACCACTACCACTTTCGCATCACGACCACGACACCATGAAGCACGATCACGCCTCCGATGTTTGCACGCCGTCCCGCTGGCAGTTCTGGATCGACCGCGGCGGCACGTTCACCGATATCGTCGCGCGCCGCCCGGATGGCACGCTCACCACGCACAAGCTGCTTTCCGAACACCCGGAGCAGTATCGCGATGCGGCTGTCGCCGGGATTCGCCATGTGCTTGGCCTGCGAGCCGGAGAACCCATTACGTCGCGCGACGTCGAGATGGTAAAAATGGGCACGACGGTCGCGACCAACGCGCTGCTCGAACGCAAGGGCGAGCCGGTAGCGCTCGTCACCACGCGAGGCTTGCGCGATGTGTTGCGGATCGCGTATCAGAACCGCCCGCGCCTGTTCGATCTCGACATCGCGTTGCCGGAAGCGCTCTATGAGAGCGTGGTGGAAATCGACGAACGCATGAGCGCGCAAGGCGAAGTGGTCGCGACGCTCGATCACGCGGCAGCGGAGCGCGCACTGCGCGAGGTCTACCACAAGGGCATCCGCGCGCTCGCAATCGTGCTGATCCACGGTTATCGCCACACGTCGCATGAAAGCGAGCTTGCGGATCTGGCGCGCCGAATCGGCTTCACGCAGATCTCGGTTTCCCACGAAGTCTCGCCGCTGATGAAGATGGTCTCGCGCGGCGATACGACCGTGGTGGATGCCTATCTGTCGCCCATCCTGCGCCGATATGTGGATCAGGTCGCCAGCGAAATGCCGGGCGTGAACCTGCAGTTCATGCAAAGCAGCGGCGGACTGACACGCGCCGATGTATTTCAGGGCAAAGATGCGATTCTCTCCGGCCCGGCGGGCGGTATCGTCGGCATGGTGCGCGCGGCACAGGCAGCGGGCTTCGAGCGCGTGATCGGCTTCGACATGGGCGGCACGTCGACGGACGTCTCGCACTTCAACGGCGAGTTCGAGCGCGTATTCGAAACGCAGGTGGCAGGCGTGCGGATGCGCGCGCCGATGATGAGCATCCATACCGTGGCGGCAGGTGGCGGCTCGGTGCTCGGCTTCGACGGCGCCCGGCTGCGTGTCGGCCCCGACTCGGCGGGCGCCAATCCGGGTCCGGCGGCGTACCGGCGCGGCGGCCCGCTCGCGGTCACCGACTGCAACGTGATGCTCGGCAAGATTCAGCCCAACTATTTCCCGCGCGTCTTCGGTCCGAACGCGAACGAGTCGCTCGATCGCGAGGTCGTCGCTGAACGCTTTCAGGCACTCGCCGATGAAATCTTCGCGGCTACGGGTCAGCGTCGCACACCAGAAGAGCTCGCTGAAGGTTTCCTGGAGATCGCCATTGGCAGCATGGCTAACGCGATCAAGAAAATTTCAGTGCAACGCGGCCACGACGTCTCGCAGTATGTGCTGACGACTTTCGGCGGCGCGGGCGGCCAGCATGCGTGCGGTGTGGCCGACGCGCTCGGCATGACGCGGGTGTTCGCGCATCCGCTTGCCGGTGTGCTCTCCGCTTACGGCATGGGTCTCGCGGATCAGACGGCGATGCGCGAGCGAGCGCTCGAAATCTCGCTCGACGACTCATCGCTTGCGACGCTGGAAGCCGCGCTCGATGCGCTCGCGGCCGATGCAACCGGCGCCCTGCTCGAACAGGGCGTGGACGCCGCGCGTATCACGACTGAGCGACGTGTCCATCTGCGCTATCAGGGCACCGATTCATCGCTCGCAGTGCCCGCGGGCAGCGTCGACGCAATGCGCGCCGCTTTCGAAGCGGCCTATCGTCAACGCTACGCGTTCCTGATGGCGGATACGCCGCTCATCGCGGAACTCGCTTGCGTCGAAGCGATCGGCCGTTCCGACGCGCCAGTCGATGCCGGCAGCCTGCCGCAGCGTGCGGCAGGCGACGCGCCCCATGCGCAGTCGGTTGTGCGCATGTATTCGAGCGGTAGCTGGCACGACGCATCGCTCTACCAGCGCGAAACGCTGTGCGCAGGCGACACGCTCGACGGCCCGGCGATCATCGCCGAAAAGAACGGCACGACCGTGGTCGAGCCGGGATGGCAGGCGGTGCTGACCGTTCAAGGCAACGTGGTGATGACCCGCGTGCAACCGCTGCCCACGCGCCGCTCGATCGGCACGGAGGCCGACCCCGTGCGCCTCGAAATATTCAACAATCTGTTCATGTCGATTGCCGAGCAGATGGGATTGCGTCTGCAAAACACGGCGTATTCGGTGAACATCAAGGAGCGCCTCGACTTCTCGTGCGCGATCTTCGATGCTGCGGGCAATCTGATTGCGAACGCGCCGCACATGCCCGTGCATCTGGGATCGATGGGCGAGAGCATCAAGACCGTCATCGAGCGAAATCGCGGCGCGATGCGCGACGGCGATGTGTTCATGCTCAACGACCCGTACCACGGCGGCACACATTTGCCCGACGTGACCGTCATCACGCCCGTGTTCGCAGACGGTTCGGCCGAGCCGCTCTTCTACGTCGGCTCGCGCGGCCACCATGCGGATATCGGCGGAATCACACCCGGTTCGATGCCAGCCGCTTCGTCGCATATCGAAGAAGAAGGCGTATTGGTCGATAACTGGCAGCTTGTTTCAGCGGGCGTGCTGCGCGACGCCGAAACACGCGCGCTGCTCGCATCGGGCCGCTATCCGGCACGCAACGTCGCACAGAACATGGCCGATTTGCGCGCGCAGATCGCAGCGAACCAGAAGGGCGTGGACGAGCTGCGCCGCATGGTCGCGCAATTCGGCCGCGACGTGGTGCTCGCCTTCATGCAGCACGTGCAGGACAATGCCGAAGAAGCGGTGCGTCGCGTGATCGGCGCCCTCAAGGACGGCGCGTACCGTTACGAACTCGATAACGGCGCGGTGATCGACGTCGCGATTCGCGTCGATGCTGCGACGCGCAGCGCGACCGTGGACTTCAGCGGAACGTCCGTGCAACTGCCGAACAACTTCAACGCGCCGAAGGCGGTCTGCATGGCAGCCGTGCTGTACGTGTTCCGCACGCTCGTCGGCGACGACATCCCGCTCAACGCGGGTTGCCTGAAGCCCCTCTCGGTGATCGTCCCGGACCGCTCGATGCTCAATCCGGTTTATCCGGCAGCGGTGGTCTCGGGCAACGTGGAGACATCGTCCGCGATTACAAATGCGCTCTATGGTGCGCTGGGCATCGTCGCGTCCAGTCAGGGCACGATGAACAACTTCACGTTCGGCGACGCGCGCTACCAGTACTACGAGACGATCGCAGGCGGCAGCGGCGCGGGCGATGGCTTCTGCGGCGTCGACGCGGTACAGACGCACATGACCAACTCGCGCCTGACCGATCCCGAAGTGCTCGAATGGCGCTATCCCGTGCGGCTCGAGTCGCACCTGATCCGCGCGGAGTCGGGCGGCGCGGGACGCTGGCGCGGCGGTAACGGCGCGATCCGGCGCATCCGCTTTCTCGCGCCGATGACCGCGTCGATTCTCTCGAACAACCGCATTCACGCGCCTTTCGGCGCGGCAGGTGGACGCGCGGGAAGGCGGGGCAGCAATCGCGTCGAGCGCGCGGACGGCGAGATCGTCGCATTGGGCCATATCGCGAGCGTCGAGATGGCCGCGGGCGACGTGTTCGTGGTGGAAACGCCGGGTGGCGGGGGTTTCGGGGAAGCGTAACGCTTCAAGGACTGCGGATGTTCAATGCCGGACAGCGGCGTCGGCTCGCGTCTCACTCGAACCGGCGCCATATTTTTACGCCATCACGCGTCGACGATCACTTCGAAACCGCCATAGATTAGCCGCTGACCGTCAAAAGGCATCGGATCTTTTTCCGGTTGCAGCCGTTGGTCGGCCATCACCGCTTTCATCCCTTCGTCTCGCGACTGACGCGACGGCCAGACAACCCAGGAGAACACCACCGTCTCATCATCCTTGCGCTTGATCGCCATTGGGAACGACGTCACCTTGCCCTCTGGCACGTCATCTCCCCAGCACTCGACCACCTTCAACGCACCGTACTCCTTGAAGACGGCCGCTGCTCTTTCGGCGAACTGCCTGTAAATTTCGCGGTTGGCCGTAGGTACGGGGACAACAAATCCATCGATGTAATTCATTTGCAATCTCCTTGTTTACACACGCACAGTAGGTGCCGGTTGGCAGCGCATCGCAACACGGCCGCCCATACGCACGACGAGCGGGGAGTCAAAAAATCGACAATAGTCGTGTCCCTTTGCTCTGATAGCCTGCGGCTCTTCGAGGCATGGCGTCGGCCTGCTGACTTAAGCGGTTGCCCGATGCCGAGCAGGTTGCCCACGCTATCTCTGAACCAGGCAGCTCTTTCGCCTACCCCACTGCAACGCGTCCAGCTCATCTCCATCGGCCCTCGCTTCATCTGAATGCGCTGCCCGATTCTGGCGAAGCAACGAAATGCCCCGGCGTCACGCCGACCGCGCGCCGAAAGTGTCGGCCAAGGTGACTTTGATCGAAAAATCCGACTTCGGCAGCGACCTCACAGGGCGGGACGCCGTCACGCAATAGCCGTTTAGCGTGCTGAATTCGCACCAGACACACATAGCGATGAGGCGAAATACCCACCTCTTTGCGAAACAGGGTGGCGAAGCGCGAAACACTCAACCCGGCGGTGGCGGCGAGCGTCGCGAGGCTGACGGGCTGCGCGAACGAACTCTCGATAAAAGCCACGGCCCGCCTGATCGCGCGCGACATCGCCACGGTCCTGTCGCCTGCGCAGTCGTAGAAGACTCCGGTCATGTTCTATCCCCTCGCGCTACGTTTTCGTAGCGGCATCAGACCCGCACCGTGCCGGACTGCGCGAGCACGCTCGCCGCAGCAGCACCGTCGGGCGGCCCGCTCTGGTATCGCTCCAGTTCCGCTTCGCTGCGATGGCACAGCACCTGCGCGCCGCTCGCGAGCGTGCGCACGCTCGGCGACGTGCGATTGCAGACACCGTCGATGCGCATCGGGCATCGCGCGAGAAATGTGCAAAGCTCCGGCTCACGGGTCGACTCACCGATCGGCGGCAACGTCTGATGACAACGCTCGCCCGCTTCTTCGAGCCAGCCGGCGCGAAGCTCCGGCGCCGACGACACGAGCAGATGCGAATACGGGTGATACGGCGGCGCCGACAACGCGTCGCGGTTGCCCGTCTCGACGCGGTGCCCCGCGTACAGCACGACGATGTCGTCGCTGATCGCACGCACCTTGGCGATGTCGTGCGTGATGAACAGATATGACACGCCGAGCTTCTTTTGCAGATCGCGCAGCAGCTCGAGAATGGCAGCGCCGACCACCGTATCGAGCGCGGACGTGACTTCGTCGCACAGGATCAACTTGGGTTCGGCGGCCAGCGCCCGCGCCAGATTCACGCGCTGTTTCTGCCCGCCCGACAGCTCTCCGGTGCGCCGCTGCGCCAGCTCGGCAGGCAGGCGCACCAGGCCCAGCAGTTCGGCGACGCGGCGCCGCGCGGCCTCGCCCTTCATGCCGTGATAGAACTTCAGCGGACGCGCCAGCGTGCGCTCGACGGTGTGCGTCGGATTAAGCGCGGTGTCGGCGTTCTGGAACACGATCTGGATACAGCGAAACTGTTCGCGGCTGCGGCGGCTGAGGTTGGCGGCGAGCGGCTCACCGTCGAGCAGCAGATTGCCGCGCGCCATCGGCACGAGCCCGGCGATCACCTTCGCGAGCGTCGTCTTGCCCGAACCGGATTCGCCGATCACGCCTACCGTCTGACCACGATCGATCACGAGGTCCACGTCGCGCAGAATGACCTTGTGCGGCCAGCCCTTCGCGTCGGTGCGGCCGTAGCCGGCCGTCAGACCGCGCAGTTCGAGCAGCGGCGTGTTCGGCTGGGCTGCGTCGGGAGCCGCCGAGGCGCAGGCAACCGGGGCGACGGGCGTCACGGCAGCAATCAGGCTTTGCGTATACGGGTGCGCCGGCGCATGCAGAATCTGTTCGGTGCGGCCCGTTTCGCGGATTTCACCATTGCTTAGCACGACGATGCGATCCGCCATCTGCGCGACCACCGCCAGATCATGCGATACGTAGACAGCCGTCATTCCGCATTGGCGGATCACGCTGCGAAACGCTTGCAGCACGTCGATCTGCGTGGTGACGTCGAGCGCCGTGGTCGGTTCATCGAGGATCACGAGTTCGGGGTCGGTGATCAGCGCCATCGCCGCCATCAGCCGCTGCAACTGGCCGCCCGACACCTGGTGCGGGTAGCGCCGGCCAATCGTCTCCGGCTCCGGCAGCGCGAGCGCGCGGAACAGTTCGACCGCTTTGGCCCGCGCGGCGCGCTTGCTGAGCGTGCCGTGAATCAGCGCGCTTTCGATCACCTGGTCCATGATCGGGCGCGCCGGGTTGAACGCAGCGGCCGCGCTTTGCGCGATGTAGGCAACCTTGCGGCCACGCAATCCCGCGAGCGCTTTCGGCGAGAGCCCGAGCACGTCGGTGTCGCCCACCCGGATCGCGCCGCCCGCGATGCGGCAGCCGCTGCGTGCATGGCCCATCAGCGACAGTGCGATCGTGGTCTTGCCCGAGCCCGACTCGCCGATCAATGCGAGCACCTCGCCGCGCGCAATCTCGAAGTCGATGTCATGCACGATCGTCGTATCCGGCTCGCCGGGCCGGCTTCCCACCACGCGCAGGCCCCGTACCTCGACCAGATTCGACGGCGGTAGCGGCGCGGTCCTCGAGATGGCCTCAAAGGCCGCGTGAGCACGTCTGAAAAAGGGTGCCTTCATCAGTGGCCTCCATCGGCATCAGGCATGCCCTTGCGGCGGCCATGATACGGCAGTCCGTCGATCAGCAGGTTCACGCCGACCGTGAGCATCGCGATTGCGATCGCGGGCAGGATCACGACCGGCACGCCTTCACCGAGGCCGGCGATGTTCTCGCGTACCAGCGAACCGAGATCGGCATACGGCGGCTGCACGCCGAGACCGAGAAAGCTCAGGCTGCTCAATAGCAGCACGACGAAAGTGAAGCGCAGTCCGGTGTCGGCGAGTATCGGATGAATCATGTTCGGCAGCATCTCGAAGCACGCGATGTAGAGCGCGCTTTCGCCGCGCGCCCGCGCGACCTGCACGTATTCGAGCGTGCCGATATTGACCGCCAGCGAGCGGGCGATCCGGTACGAGCCCGGCATGTAGCTGATCGCCGCGGTCACGATCAGCAACGGCAGTGACGAGCCGAACGCGGCGACGATCATCAGCGCGAACATCTTCGACGGAATCGACGTCACCGCATCGAGCAGCCGGCTCATGGTTTCGTCGATCCGGCGGCCGGCCACGGCCGCGAGCAGTCCCAGCATGGTCCCCGTGAGCGCCGCGAGCAGCGCCGCCGCCAGCGCGAGCACGACCGTCAGGCGCATCCCGTAGATGATGCGGGTCAACATGTCGCGACCGAGGTAGTCGGAGCCGAGCGGCAGCTTCGCGCTGAAGCCCGCGAATACGTCAGGCGTGAGGATCGCGCCGACCGAATGCGGCGCGAGCCACGGTGCGAACGCCGCGACGAACAACGCGCAACTGACCATCGCCAGGCCGATCCAGCCGCCGGTCGACAGGTTCATGCGTTGCGCGAGGCTGCGACGGCGCACCGGTCGAGGCGCCGGGCCTCCGCCGCCGCCCCAGGACCGCGCGGGATCGGCGCCCTGCGGCATCATGCTGCTGCGTTGCACCGGTTCGAGCGCACCGAGCCGGTGAGGCGCATCGGAAGAAGGTCGAAGAATCGTCATGTCCGCAGCCTCGGGTTCGAGATGATGGCGCACAGGTCGGCTAGCAGCACGAGCAGCAGATAGCCGAGGCAGAACAGCAGCGTGCAGGCCTGTACGAGCGGGAAGTCGCGGTTGCTGACCGCGTCGACCATCAGGCTGGCGAGGCCCGGGTAGTTGAAGATGGTCTCGACGACGATCACGCCGCCAAGCAGATAAGACAGGCTCAGCGCGATTGCATTGGCGATCGGGCCGATCGCATTCGGCAGTGCGTGGCGCAGTACCACGCGGGCGGGGCTCGCGCCCTTGAGCATCGCCATTTCCACATACGAAGAACTGAGTTGCTCGATCACCGCGGCGCGTGTCATGCGGGCCATCTGCGCGATCACGACCGCGCACAGCGTGACGACCGGCATCGCGTACGCGCGCAGAAAGTCGTGCAGGCTCTCAATCTCACCGCTGTACGACAGCGCTGACAGCCAGTGCAGCTTGACGGCCAGCACCAGCACCGCCAGCGTCGCGATCAGAAACTCGGGCGTGGCGACCAGCGACAGCGTACCAAGGCTCACGATCCGATCGATCAGCGAGTCGCGCTTGACTGCCGCGAGAATGCCCGCCGACACCGCGATCGGCACCGACACCCCGGTGGTGATCGCCGCGAGGGTCAGCGACTTCGGCAGGCGCCCTTCGATCATCTCGGACACCGGCAGATTGCTCGACAGCGACACGCCAAAGTTCGCGTGCAGCAGACCAACGAGCCAATGGAAGTACCGCAGGTATGCCGGCTGGTCGAGGCCGAACTGCAGCCGCAGCGCCACGACCGTATCCGCCGTCGCCGACTGGCCGAGTGCGGCCTGCGCGGCATCGCCCGGCAACAGGTTGGTGATCACGAAGATGATGATCGAGACAATCAGCAGCGTCAGCGCAGTGACGGCGACGCGCCGGCCGATCAACTGGGCGATATTCCCGTTCATGGGCATGAGCTCCTCGGTTAGGCTGCGCGACACGGCGAGTCATACATGAGCCGTGCCGCTCGGGCGCGCTGCGGCTGCCTGCCGCGAGCGGCGCGGCGGGGGCCACCCGCCGCGTCCGGGCGCTTCAGCGGGTCACGCGTTCCACCACACGTACTCGGCAAAGTTGAAGCCCATCATCGCGCCGGTAGGCACGGGCTGGAGCCCTTGCAAGTGCTTGTCGTTCGCATCGAGCAGGCTCAGGAAGGTCGGGATGCCAATGCCGCCCTGCTCCGATACCAGCACCTGCATGTCGCCGTACATCTGCTTGCGTTTCGCATCGTCGGTTTCCGAGCGGGCCGCGGCCAGCAACTGGTCGAACTTCGGGTTGTTCCAGCCCGACTCGTTCCACGGGGCGTCCGACTTGAAGAACTGCGTGAACAGCACATCGGCGCTCGAGCGCGGATTGACGTTGCCGAACCCGAGCGGATGCTTCATCCAGTGCGTCGACCAGTAACCATCCGCCGGCACGCGGTTGATGTCCAGGTTCACGCCGATCTTCGCGGCGGACTGCTGCAGCAGCACACCCATCTCGATCGAGCCGTTCGCATCGGTGGTCGCATAGATCGGCGGCAGCGTCGTACCGATTGCTCCGGCTTTCTGGAAGTGGAACTTCGCCTTGTCCGGGTCGTGGGGACGCTGCGGCAGCGACGCATCGAAGTAGCGGTGTCCGGGCGGAATCGGCTGATCGTTGCCGATCACCGCATAACCGCGAAATACCGCGGTGCGGATCTGCTCACGGTCGAACAGATACTTCATGCCCTGCACGAAATCGGGGTTGCCCGTCAGCGGGTTGTCGCGGCGCATGATCAGATCGGTATAGAGGCCCGACCTGGTCTCGCGCACCTCGTAGCCCGGCGTCGCGGCAATGCGCTGCGTCGCGCGCGGATCGACGGAATTGATCAGGTGAACATCGCCGGACAGCAGCGCATTCACCCGTGCCGCGTTATCGCCGATACCGATCAGCTCGATCTGGTCGAGGTAAGGGCCGCCGCCGGTCTTCCAGAAACTGTCGTTACGGATGCCGACGGTCGAAACGCCGGGCTTGAACGTCTTCAGCTTGTACGGGCCGGTGCCGACGGCCGTCGTGAAGTCCGTCGTGCCGTCCTTGATGATCACGAATTGCGGCGTGGCAAGAATCACGGGCAGGTCCGCGTTGGCGGACGCGAGCGTCAGCGTGACTTCGTTGGGACCGGTCTGCTTCGCCTCCACGAACTGATCGGCCAGCGTCTTCACCTTCGACGCCGTTGCCGGATTCTTGTGACGCATCAGCGAGTAGACGACATCGGCGGGCGCGAGTGGCTTGCCGTCGTGGAACGTGACGCCTTTGCGCAGTTTGATCACCCACACTTTCGCGTCGCTGGTGTCGATCGATTCGGCGAGATTCATCCTCGGCGTCAGCGACGAATCGAGCTGCGTCAGGCCGCTATAGAACATGAAGAAGCGGATGTAATCGGATCCTGCCGAACCCTTGGCCGGGTCGAGCGTATCCGCGGTCGAGGATGCGTCGTAGGCCACCCGGATCTTGCCGCCTTTCTTCGGCGTGGGTGCCGCGAATGCCGGGCGAGCCCCCGCCAGCAGACCTCCCGCGCCGGTGGCAAGGATGCCGCCGGCGGCCAGCAAACGCATCATGTCACGGCGGCTGAAGCCGCCCGTTTTGATTGGGTCGTCGTACATGCAACTGCTCCTCACTCGTGATTGAACGCGGGGTATCCAGCATTGGTGTTCGACGGCGCTCCGCGTGCTGGTCGCGGCGCGCTGGCATTGCATGAACCGATTTAAGCACTGCAAAAAATGGCGTTGATCGCGTATCGGTGGATTCGACCATTCGAAAACATGGTTTTGAGTGGTCAAAACAGCATGATTTGCCGCTCCTGGCGTTGACCCTGATGTTCTGGACAGGACGCCCCCCCACGATGAGAAGTTCGTACTAGTCAATCAGCGGGCAACGTGCAACAGTCGCGGCACGGCCGACTATTCACGGAGCGCCCCGTGTCCGATCCAACGCCTCACGCACGTTTCACCTACAGACGCCTGACAGCCGACGACATCCCTGCCGCTCAACGCCTGTCCGCCGCGATCGGCTGGCCGCATCGCCGTGAAGACTGGCGGTTCTCGGCGCGCACCGGGATCGGCTTCGTCGCCGAGACGGCGGGCGCGCTGGTCGGCACCGTGGTCTGCTGGAAGTTCGGCGCGGATCAGGCGACGCTGGGCATGCTGATCGTCGCGCCGGAGCATCGCGGCGTGGGTATCGGCCGCACGTTGCTCGCGCACGCGCTCGACGAGCTTGGCAAGCGTGACATCACGCTCTATGCGACCGAGGCTGGCCAGCCGTTGTGCGACGCGCTCGGCTTCGAGCGCTGCGGCGCCCTCGACCAGATGCAGGGTGCGGCGTTCCGGCCGCCGCTCGTTGCGCTGCCCGCCAACGAGCGGCTGCGCCCGCTCGGAGCGAGCGACGCGCAGCAACTCGTCGCGCTCGAATCACGCGCTAGCGGCCTCGATCGCAGCCACGTACTGCCGCCGCTGCTCGATCTGGCCGACGGTATCGCGCTCGATCGCGACGGCGAACTACTCGGCTTCTCGCTGTTCCGCCGCTTCGGGCGCGGCTTCGTGATCGGCCCCGTCGTCGCCAGCGCGTTTCCCGACGCCGTGCGGGCCAAGGCGCTGATCAGCCATTGGCTCGCGCTGAACGAAGGCGCGCTGGTGCGCATCGACGTGCCGCACGGACACGGCCTGCGCGAGTGGCTAACCGGCCTCGGTCTCGCACGCTCGGAGACGGTCGTGAAGATGCGCCGGCTTGCATCCGCGCCAGCCGATGGCGAGTCGAGCCGCGCCGACCCGGGGCTGCATCAGTATGCGGTGATCGCGCAGTCGCTCACCTGAGCCAGGTGAAGCCACGCTGAACCTGAACCCGCTGCACCGCGGCGCATCTCTCTTCCACACGCAAACACGGCCGCTCATGCACGGCAGCGTTGGGGTTCGCCCTGCTATTAAGCACGCCCAGCAGAAAATGCTGTCTGCGGGGTGAAAAACGCTGCGTCGACGCTCTTTAGGCTTTTTTTTGGCTGAACGGCACGCATACGGCTGTCGCTACTATCGAGGGGTGACTCTTACCTGATCGCCACGTGCGGGGAACCACCATCATGTCAAACTCATCGCTGATCGACGCCGACCGCAAGCACCTGATTCACCCGGTCATCAACTATCGCGCGCACGAAGCGCGCGGCACCACCGTACTCGAATCCGGCCAGGGCGCGTATCTGCGCGATATCGACGGCAACGAGCTGCTCGACGCATTTGCGGGCCTGTGGTGCGTGAACGTGGGTTACGGCCAGCAGAGCATCGTCGAAGCGGCGACGCGTCAGATGACGAAGCTGCCCTACGCGACCACCTACTTCCACTTCTCGTCGGAACCCGCGATCGAACTGGCCGAAAAACTGGTGTCGCTTGCGCCCGCTTCGCTGCAGCACGTCTATTTCACGCTCGGCGGCTCCGATGCGATCGACTCCGCGATACGCTTCATCACGCATTACTTCAATGCAACGGGGCGCCCGGCGAAAAAGCAGATGATCGCGCTCGAACGCGGCTATCACGGATCGTCGTCGGTCGGCGCGGGGCTCACTGCGCTGCCCGCGTTCCACCGCAACTTCGACCTGCCGCTGCCGCACCAGCACCATCTGCCGTCGCCGTATGCGTACCGTCAGCCGCAAGGCAGTGACGCGCAAGCGCTGATCGCCGCATCCGTCGCCGCGCTCGAAGCGAAAGTCGCGTCACTCGGGGCGGAGAACGTCGCCGCGTTCTTCTGCGAGCCGATCCAGGGTTCGGGCGGCGTGATCGTGCCGCCGGTCGGCTGGTTAAAGGCGATGCGCGACGCGTGCCGCCGCCTCGACATCCTGTTCGTCGCCGACGAGGTCATCACGGGCTTCGGTCGTACCGGCCCGCTCTTCGCGTGCGAGGCCGAACAGGTCGAGCCGGATCTGATGACGGTGGCGAAGGGGCTGACCTCCGGTTATGCGCCGATGGGCGCGGTGCTGATGTCCGACGAAATCTACCAGGGCATTGCAGGCGATGCGCGCGATACCGCGGTCGTCGGTCACGGTCAGACCTACTCCGCGCATCCGGTAAGCGCCGCCATCGGGCTCGAAGTACTGCGTCTCTATCAGGAGGGCGGTCTGCTCGCGAACGGCATCGCGCAGGCACCGCGCTTTGCCGCCGGGCTCGACGCGCTGCTCGATCATCCGCTGGTGGGCGACTCGCGTCATCGCGGGCTGCTCGGCGCGCTGGAACTGGTCGCGGACAAGAACTCGCGGGCACGCTTCGATCCGTCGCTGAAGCTGCCGGACCGGATCACGGCCGCAGCCTACCGCAACCGCCTCGTGTTCCGCGCATTCGGCGATAGCATTCTCGGTTTCGCGCCCGCGCTGTGCTTCGGCGAGGCCGAGTTCGAACAACTGTTCGGCCGTCTGCGGCGCACGCTCGACGACGTGCTCGAGCAGGCGGAGGTGCGTGCCGCATTGCGCGGCGCGAGCCGCGCGGCCGCCTGAGCGCGTGATAACATCGGCCTGCGCGTTGCTTGACCAAAGCGAAGCGCAACGAAGCGAAAAGCAGAACCTTCGACGGGCAGACCGATACATGACGACAAGCGGCGACACGAAGCTGGACCGGATCGACCTGCGTATTCTTTCGCAACTCCAGAAGAAAGGCCGTATCACGAACGTCGAGCTTGCGGACGCCGTGGGGCTCTCGCCGAGCCCCTGTCTGATTCGCGTGAAAAGGCTTGAAAAAGCCGGCTATATCGTCGGCTACGGCGCACATATCCAACTGCAGAAACTCGGTGACGTGCAGATCGTGTTCACCGAGGTCACGCTCGCCGACCATCGTCGCGAAGACTTCGTCAAGTTCGAGGCGGCGATCCGTCCCGTGGACGAGATCATTGAATGCCATCTGGCGAGCGGCGGCTACGATTACCTGCTGAAGTTCGTCACGCGCAGCGTCAATCATTATCAGAGCGTGATCGAAGGGCTGCTGGAGCGCGACATCGGCATCGAGAAGTATTTCAGCTACGTCATCATCAAGACGCCATTCGTGAAATCCGAATACCCGCTGGAAACCCTCTTCTCTCAGCAGCATCAATGAAGCGGTGACGGTTTCGGCTGCGCGTGCCGGCCCGATCGGGTCGAATGCGTTCGAGGCCACCGGCGCGACGCCGGTGGCCTGTCGACTTGCAGTCAACCATTCGCGCTCAGCCATTCCCCCGGCGTTCTGCCAAGCACACGTTTGAAGTGCCGGCATAGATGGCTTTGATCGAAGAAGCCCACCTCGGTCGCGACGATCGACGGCGGCAAGCCTCATCGCAACAGGCGCTGCGCATGCCGTACGCGCACCAGCCGCACATATTGCTGCGGCGACACGCCAATCTCCGCGCTGAAGCGCACCGCAAACCTCGAAATGCTCAACTGCGCGACGGCAGCCAGTTCGGACAGGCTGATTGGCTCGGCGAAACAGGCATCGATGAAGTCGAGCGCACGCTGCACGGCGCGGCTCACGCGATTCGGCGCGCGCGTCGGATGACGGCTCGCGCCCGCAAGCTCAGGCGCGGATGATGATGAGGTTGGGCTCAGGCTCAGCATCGACGCTCCGCTCATGCAACGCGCGACGTGGGCGGCACTGTCGGTGCCGTCTCCCGACCGGTCGCGAAGCGGCGGATGTCGAACGGCTCGAGCGGCGTGCTGGTGGCGCCGGTGTCGATCAGTTCGGCCATCGTGTCGCCTACGCCCGGACCAAGCTGAAAACCGTGGCCGCAAAAACCGAACGCATAGAACAGTCCGCCGGTCGTCCCGCTTGCACCCATGATCGGTTTGTCATCGGGCATATAGCCCTCCACGCCGCTCCACACCCGGATGATGCTCAGCTTGCGCAGCATCGGCGCGACCCGCTGCAGCTGTCTGAACTGCAGCAACGTACTTGACGGGAGAACCTTCGCGCGACGCTCGTCGAGATACGCAGGCGCGCGCGCGCAGCCGCCGATCACGATATTGCCGCGCGCGACCTGGCGGAAATACACCACCTCTTCGATCTGCGGCGACGACACGCCGACCACCGGCTGGATCGCATACGGCACGGGTTCGGTAACGGCCATCTGTGGACCGTTGACGGCGATCGGCACCGCTTCGCCGAACTGCTCCGACAGCAGGTTGCCCCACGCACCCGCCGTGATCAGCAGCACGGGCGCATGAAACGTGCGGCCGTCGGCGCTCGTGGCGCGAAACTCGGCGCCCTCTTTTTCCACCGTCACGACATCGCAGTTTTCGACGATCCGCGCACCGAGCCGAGCCGCGGCGCGGGCGAACGCGGGCGCCGCGAGGCGCGGATTCGCGTGCCCGTCCATCTGCGAATAGGAGCCCGCCAGCACCTCCGCACCGAGAAACGGAAACCGCGCGCGCAGCGCGTCGCCGCGCAACAGGTCGAGCTTGAGACCGTAGTGCGCGGCCTCCTTCGCATAGGTTTCGAACTGGTCGGCCTGCTCTTCGCGATAACAGACGCGGACATGGCCCGACATCAGAAACTCGGCGTCGTGCTGGATCAATTCCGGCAGACGCCCCCAGATTTCGCGCGAACGGTTCGCCAGCGGCAACTGCGGCAGAAAGCGCCCTTGACGGCGCACGTTACCGAAGTTGGTGCCGCTCGCCTGCTGCCCGACGAGCTGGCGCTCGAGCAGGATCACCGAGCGGCCCCGCTGCCTCAGAAAAAATGCGGCGGACGCACCCATGAACCCGCCGCCCACGATCAGAACATCGGCTTGTGCACGGTTCACTCGGTATCCTCCACGGTTGCGATGGCCAGCGGCTTGACCGGCGCCTGTCCACGAAGTCTGCCAACCTGCTCGAGCGGCACGTTCGCCGCCGCCGCGATCACCTCCGCACCCGCATGGCCGCAGTAACGTCCCTGACAGCGCCCCATACCGACACGGCTAAAGGCCTTGGCACGGTTCGCTTCCTGCGCGCCTTCATCGCGCACCACGCGGCGCAGTTCGCCCGCGGTGATGCCTTCGCACCGGCAAACGATCGTATCGTCGGACAGACGCGCCGCCTGCGCGGCAGGCCACGCAAACGCCTCCACGAGACCGAGTCGGAAGCGATCCATTTTGCGCTGTTCGCGCGTCAACGCGTCGAGCGTGGTCGCCGCAACGGGCCGCCCGAGATCGCTCAGCGCAGCGTGGGCCGCGAGCCGTCCGGCGACCTCGGCGCCGTCCGCGCCGAGCACGCGCGCGCCATCGCCCGCGATATAGACGCCCTTTTCGCTACTGCGACCGAGTTCGTCGATTTGCGGCACCCATTGCCGCGTGATCGCGTCGAAACGGAACGCACAGCGCGCGAGATCGGCAAGCTGGGTCTCCGGCCGCAGGTGATAGCCGAGACCGACCGCGTCGCATTCGACTTGCGCGACGTTGCCGCGCGCATCGCGAAAGCGTACGCCAAGCACGCCGTCGTCCGGAGTGCCGAGAATTTCGAGCGGCTCGATGCCGTTTTCCACCCGCACGCCTGAGCGCTTCAATGCGGTCACGAGCGCGCGGCCCTTGCGCAATACGTCGACGCGCGCCAGCAATTTGGGCAGCGCGCGCAAGCGCGCACCGGTCTTCGACGTGTCGAGTACCGCCGCTACCCTGGCGCCCGCCTGCACATACTGGTTCGCGACCAGATACAGCAATGGGCCGGTACCCATGAAAACGACCTGACGGCCAATCGCGCAGGCTTGCGACTTCAGCGCGATCTGCGCGGCACCGAGGCTGTAGGTACCGGCGAACTGCCAGCCTTTGACCGGCATCAACCGGTCGGTCGCGCCGGGGCACAGGATCAGCGCGTCGTAGCGCAACACGCTCGCGTGTCCTTCATGCACGATATGCAGCTTGCCTTGCGCGACGTTCCACGCCAGCGTCTGCGGACGGTAATCGATCTGCGGGCGCAGTCGCTCGAAAGTCTGATGGAGGTTCTCCGCCCGCGCGGCTTCCGTGCCGTACAGCTTCGAATACGGCCGCGTGAAGCCATCGGGCTGACGCCGGTAGATCTGGCCGCCATCGCGCCTGCCTTCGTCGACGACGATCGGGCGGATGCCGGCCGCCAGCAGCGTTTGCGCGCAGCGCACCCCTGCAGGCCCGGCGCCGACGATTACGATGCGAGGTTCGGCCATTGCGCCTCCGGTTGCGTCGTGACGACGCGCATGCCTGCTTCGACCACCGTGGTGCAGGCGCGCAGCCGCTCGCCGTCCGCGGTCCATACCCAGCAGTCCTGACACGCGCCCATCAGGCAAAAGCCCGCGCGTCGTTCCGCGCCGAACTCGGACTGCCGCACATGCCGCACCGAGCACAGCATCGCAGTGAGCAGCGTGTCCCCGGCCAGCGCTTCGACCGGCGCGCCGTTGATCGTCAGTTCGACTTTGGCGCGAACCGTCTCGCCTACGCGTACGAATCTGCCGTTCATGCCGCGGCTCCTGCCATACCGTCGGGCGCGACGTGAGCGTCGCTGCGATTGGTCAGCACGTGGCGCAGGAACTCGCGGGTGCGCGCCTCGCGCGGCGAGCCCAGCACCTGCTGCGCCGTGCCCTCCTCGATGATGAGTCCCGCGTGTAGAAAACACACCCGGTCTGCCACCTCACGCGCAAAGCCCATTTCGTGGGTGACCACCAGCATCGTCATGCCTTCCCGTGCAAGGGTGCGCATCACGCCGAGCACTTCGCCGACCAGTTCTGGATCGAGCGCCGAGGTCGGCTCGTCGAACAGGATCGCCTTCGGCTTCATCGCAAGCGAGCGCGCAATCGCCACCCGTTGCTGCTGCCCGCCCGACAGTTGATGAGGATAGGCGTGCAGCTTGTGGCCGAGCCCCACCTTGTCGAGCAGTTCAGACGCTTCGCGTTGCGCGTCCGCGCGCGCGAGGCGCTTGACATGCACCGGCCCTTCCATCACGTTCTCGAGCGCCGTACGGTGCGGGAACAGATTGAAGCGCTGAAACACCATGCCGACCTGGGTGCGCAACTGGTTGATGTTACGCGCGCGCTGTTCGACGCGCTCGCCGAGCAGACGGATTTGGCCTTCGTCGTATGACTCCAGCGCGTTAATGCAGCGCAGCAGGGTTGACTTTCCCGAGCCCGACGCACCGATCAGGCAGACCACTTCGCCCTGGCGGACGTTGAGCGAAATGCCCTTGAGAACGGGTACGGTGCCAAAACTCTTGTGCACATTCGTGATTTCGATCATCGCATCCTCACTTCGCACTTATCTCGCCCTGTGCCGACCGAAACGTCGTTCAAGCGTGCGGGTCATGCTCATCAGCGGCAAGCTCATCGCGAGATAGCCGAGCGCGACGAGCGTATATACCGTCAGATTCTGAAACGTCGACGACGCGATCAGTTGGCCTTCGCGCGTCATTTCGGCGACCGTGATGGTCGACGCGAGCGATGAATCCTTCAGCATCATCACGAGCGTGTTGCTGTACGGCGGCAGCGCGACCTTGATCGCCTGCGGCAGGATCACCCGTATCATCGTCTTCACGCGGCCCATGCCGATCGACTGCGCGGCTTCGTACTGGCCCGGATCGACTGCCTCGATACCCGCCCGGAAAATTTCCGCGACGTAAGTCGAGTAACCGAAACCAAGCCCAATGATGCTGGCCTGCAGCGCCGACACCTGGATGTGGATTTCCGGCAGCACGAAGTAGATGTAGAACAGCAGCACGATCATCGGCAGGCCGCGCACGACGTTGATCATCGTGCTCACACCGCGTACGACGAGGGGATAGCGCGACATCTTCAGCAATGCCCAGGTCAGGCCGAGCACCGTGCTCAACACCAGACAACCCAGCGTGATGACGATGCTCATCACCGCGCCTTCCAGCAAAATCGGTACAAAGTCGGCTATATCTTGCCAGTGCATGTCGTGCCTTCCATTGCTCTTCGTATTCGTTCAGTCCGCCGCGCCGCTGCGCGACGGACCTGGCAGGACGAGTCCCGCGTCGCCGCGGGCACGGCTCTTTTCACGCGAAGCCAATCAGCTCACGAGGTGCCACTTTTTGAGGATCGCGTCGAGCGTGCCGTCGGCCTTCATCTTCGTCAGCGCGTCGTTGATCTTCGCCATCAGCGCGCTATTGCCCTTCTTCACCGCGATCGCGATGTCGAACTTTTCCATCGGCACATACGCGTCGTCGACCCGCGTCCCCGCCATCGCGCCCGCGGCTTCCTGGGCCTTCAGGATCGGATAGTCGTTGAAGCCCGCGACGATGCGGCCAAGCGCGACATCGCGCGTCATGTCGGCGGGGCTGTCGTACATCTTCACTTCGGTGAAGATGCCGAGTTTCTTCAACTGATCGCCGTAGTCGGTACCGGTCGGCGCCCCGACCGTCATGCCCTTCAGGTCCTGCACCGAGTGATAGACCGCCTTGTTCGTGTCCTTCACGATGATGCCTTCGCCAAACGCCGTCACCGGCTGCGAGAAATCGACCACTTCGGCGCGCTTCGGCGTCGGCGTCATGCCGGCAACGATGATGTCGATCTTGCCCGCTACCACCGACTGGATCAGCGCCGAGAACGGCACCGCGTCGTACGACACGTTAAAGTTTTCGCGCCTGCCGATCTCCTTGACGACATCCGGCATCAGGCCTTCGATCTGCTGCGTCTTCACGTTCATGAACGTGGTCGGCGCGCTCGACGGCGGCGAGCCCGCCGTGAGCGTCGCCGTTTCGGCAGCGTGGGCGGCGCCGAACATCATCGTCATCGCGAGGCCCGCGCCGGCGGCAAAGCGCTGCACAGTGTTGAAGCGGACGGCGGCTGCAGGCTGGAACATGAAACGCAACATGGGGATTTCCTCTGGGAATAGTGATTTTCAATCTACGCGCTGCCCGACCATCTAACGGTAGCGATCAGTCGATCCATTCAATGCAGTACATCCTGCAACCTGTAATACGCGCCGACGAGCGGCAGAAACCACGCGCGTCCAAAATGTCCTGGAATCGCGGGCCATTCGAGCGTTCGCCACGGATTGCGCGAGGCGGCGCCGAACATCACGTCGGCCATCAGACGGCCCATGTGCACGGACATCTGCACACCGTGGCCGCTGTAGCCCATTGAATAGAACAGTCCTTCGTGCTGGCCTGCGCGCGGCAGCCGGTCGGCCGTCATGTCGACGAGGCCGCCCCAGCAATAATCGATGCGCACGTCGGCGAGTTGCGGGAAATAGCGTGCGAGCCCATCACGCAGAATCCGCCCGCTTTTCTCGTCCGAACGCGGATTCGACATCGCGAAGCGCGCGCGGCCGCCGAACAGCAGACGCTCGTCCGGCGTCGCACGAAAATAGTTGCCGATGTTCAGCGTCGTCACATACGAGCGGCGCGTCGGCAACACCGCATCGAGGCGCGCCTTGCCCAACGGCTCGGTCGCGACGATGAAGCTGCCGACGGGCGCGATGCGGCGCCGGAACCATTGCAGCGGACCGACCTGCGACGCGCCGGTGGCAATCAGCACGCGCTCGGCGCGTACCGTCCCGAGCGGACACTGCACGTCGAACGCGTTGCCGCCGAGCGGTTTGAGGTTCGTCACCGGCGTGTTCTCGTAGATCTGCGCCCCACGCCGTGCCGCTGCCGTGCCGAGACCCACGCCGAATTTGCCCATGTGCATCTGCATGCCGTTGCGTTGCACGAGGCCGCCGAAAAAGCTGTCCGACCCGATCTCGTTGCGAATCTGCTCGGGCGGCACGAGTTCGACATCGGAATCGACTTCGCGCCGCAACACCTCGTACGACTTCGCGAGCGACGCGAAATGCTGCGGTTTCGCGGCGAGTTTGATCTTCCCGGAGTGGCGCAGATCGCAATCGATCTGCTCCTCTGCGATGATCGTTTTCACCGTTTCGACGGCGCCGGCATATGCACGGTAGAACTCGGACGCGCGGTCGCTGCCGATGCGCGCGGACAACGCGGCGTAGTCCTGCGCGACGCCCGTATTGCAATGGCCGCCGTTACGGCCCGATGCCTGCGCCGCGAGTCGGCCCGCCTCGAACACGATCACCGACATGCCACGTTTGGCCAGCTCCAACGCAGCCGACAGCCCGGTGAAGCCGCCGCCGACCACCGCAACGTCGACCCGCTGCGGTAGCGGACCCTGGACGCCGCTGGTAAAGCGTGGCGCAGTGTCGAGCCAGTAGGAGTCGAGCTTCATCGTGATGCGTTCCTGTCGGTTGGTTGCGCCGCTTTCAACGGCGCGCGGGAAGCGATGTCGTGAGAAGGCCGGACGTGCGAATCAGAGGCCGAGCAGCGATGCCAGTTGCGGGATGCCCGACACTTCGTTGACGCCGTAATACGGGTTCAGCGGCTCGTGACTGCGGTTGACGAACGCCTTGTGTTTGATGCCCATGTCGTACGCGGTCATCAGGTCATAGCGGAAGCTCGACGACACATGCAGCACGTCTTCCGGATTGCAGTCCAGTTGCGAGAACATGTACTCGAAGGCTTTCTGCAGCGGCTTGTACGCCTGCGCCTGCTGGGCGGTGTAGACCTTGTGGAACGGCGCGCCGAGCTTGTCGACGTTGCTGTGGATCTGGTCGTCCGACGCATTCGACAGGATCACGAGCTTGTACTTCGAGGCCAGTCGCGACAGCCCTTCCGGCACGTCCGCGTGCGGGCCCCAGCTCGGCACGGCCTCATAGATCTTCAGTGCGGTCGCTTCGTCGAACGGCACGCCGGTGCGTTCGCAGGTGCGGCGCACCGAGTTCACGACCACGTCGCGATAGGGCTTCCATGCGCCCAGCACTTCGTCGAGGCGGTAGCCACGGAAGAACTCGACAAACTCATCCATCTTCGCCTTGTCCAGCTTGTCGCCGTAAAGCTCGCGCGCGGTCTGGCCCATCTGGAAGTTGGTCAGCGTGCCATAGCAGTCGAAAGTGATGTACTTCGGCTCGAAATCGATCATGGTCAACATCCTGTCGTCGTGGCGAACCTGGTTGCAGGCTCGGGGTTCAGTTTCGGGTTGAATCAGTGCGGTTGATGCTTGCGTCTATCAGGTGTAAAGCCGGGCTTCACAGCGTTTCGAAATCGATCAGCACACTCTTGTGCCGCATGCTCGCCACCATCGCTTCGCGGCCGAGATCCTTGCCGATACCGGACTGGCCGAAGCCGCCCGTCGGAATGATCATGTCGCCGCTGCGGCCGTAACGGTTGATCCAGATGGTGCCCGCGGCGATGCGGCGCATCGCCCGCAGCGCCTGACCGATGTCGCTGCTATGGACCCCCGCCGCGAGACCGTAGATCGAATGCGCGGCGAGCGCGATGCCCTCTTCCTCGTCGGCGAATGTCTGTACCGTCAGCACCGGGCCGAATAGTTCCTCGCGCACGGCGGGCGTCTCTGAAGTCACATTGGCGAGCAGCGTCGGGCGGTGGAAATAGCCTTCGTCGGTGCCTTCGAAAAAGCCGCCGCCGAAGATCACTTCCGCGCCGCTCTCGCGGCTCTGCCCGATCAGCGCTTCGATGCGTCGCGCCTGGGCGCCACTGATGATCGGCGAATAAGCGGTGCGGATGTCCCACAGCGGGCCGGGCTTGATCGGCTGCAGTTGCCGTTGAATGGCGGCGATCAGCGGCTCGGCAATGCGCTCGTGCACGATCAGCCGCGTGCCGGCCACGCAGGCCTGGCCGCCGTTGGCCGTAAAGCCGCGGGCCACACAGCGCGCCGTATGCTCGAGGTCTCGCACATGTTCGAACACCAGTTGCGGGCTCTTGCCGCCGAGTTCCAGCGTGACGGGCTTGGTGCCGTGCATCGCGGCGTCGCTCATGATCGCGGCGCCCGTGCGGGTCGAACCGGTGAAGCTCATCTTCGAGATGCCTGGGTGACGCGTCAGCGCGGCGCCCGCCGTCGCTCCACGGCCATTCACCACGTTGAAGATGCCGGGCGGAATGCCGGCTTCGATCGCGAGTTCCGCGAGACGCAGCGTCGAGAACGGCGTCATTTCCGACGGTTTCATCACGACCGCGTTGCCCGCCGCGAGCGCCGGACCGCACTTCCATGAACACATCGACAGCGGAAAATTCCACGGTGTAATCGCACCGATCACACCGTACGGCTCCGATGCAACAAAACCGAGACTGTCGCGGCGCGTGGCCGCGATATCGCCACCGAGCTTGTCGGCCAGTTCCGCGAAGAAGCGGATCGCCTCCGCGGTGAACGGCACATCTGATGTATAGCTTTCCGTCACCGGACGCGTCGAGCTGACCGTTTCGAGTTGGGCGAGACTCACCGCATCGCGATCGATCAGATCGGCCCAGCGGCTCAGCACCTTCGCGCGCTCGCGCGGAGAGCGGGTGCCCCAGCCGCTCGTCTTCCATGCAGCTAGCGCATTGCTGACTGCGTGATCGACGGTGGCGTCCGACGCGTCCGGCACATGGCCAAGCAGCGCGCCGTCCGACGGCCGGTGAACGGCGATCTGCGCTTCGGCCGCCGAATAGTACGCACCGCCAATGAAATGCCCCTGCGGCAACGGCACGGCTGAAGGATCGAAGTCGAGTGACGGAGTGAGCATGTCCGGCCTGATCAGTAGGTTCAAGTGTGTGGTGCCGCGTGCGCTCACGCATTGATGACTGCTGGCACCACTCGGCACTGCTGTTCGTCATCGCGACCGCCGAATGAACGAACATCGGGTGAAGTTCATTTTAATGAACACCAAATGAAATACTAGTGGTCAAAAATAAACTTTTGTGAACAGTTCGTTGTGCGCTGCGATACATTGCCTGCCTCGGAGAGCACACCGCCGCACTGGTGGGCACGGGCCGCAAGCCCACGCGGCTGGGGCGCGCACGAGCGAGGCGACGCGACACGCCTGTTCCGTCGTGCAATGCAAAACCGAAAAGTGAATGAGAGAAAGAACGGCGTTGACGTCAGCCGCCGTCCGTGCGAACCGGACGCGATGCGTCAGAGCGAGCGAGGAAAAGAGAGGGAAGACAGCGCCGCTTGCCACACGACATGCGGCTCCGGTACAACAAACAGATCAAAGATGAATGACGGGCGGCTGCGTGTTCATGATCCACAGCAAACGAGCAGCCTTCCTGCTTTCGTTACGCACGCTATGCGGCACCGTGCTCTTGAACTGGAAGCTGTCTCCCGCGCGCAGTTCGGAGCGCCGGTCGCCGACATTCAGCACGACCGTGCCTTCCAGCACCAGGCCCGCCTTCTCGCCGATGCCCACCAGCACCTCTTCGGAACCGGAGCCGGCCGGCAGCATGATGATCATCATCTGCAAATCGTGATCGCCGTGCGGCGACAGCAATTCTTTCTGCATGCCGTTCTTGCCGACTTCGAACAGCGGCCGCTCGGCCGCCTTGCGCACGAAATCGCCGGTGATCGGGTCCGAGACCGCGTCGTCTTCTTCGAGCAGCGCGGTCAGCGGAACCTCCAACGCCAGGCGCAGGCGCTCGAGAATACGCACCGACGGATTGGCCTTGTTGCGCTCGACCTGACTGACGGTGCCGACCGACACGCCCGCGCGCATCGCCAGTTCGTTGATCGACAGACCCTGCGCGACGCGCAGCGCGCGCAGACGAGCGCCGACGTCGCCGTGACCCGGGTCGGCCGTGCGCTTCTTGCTGAGCTCGGTTCGCTGCATGTGTTTCCCGTTGATGACGGTGCGCCCGGCTGCCTATGTGCTGCCGGTGCGGTTGTTGTGCTGGGCGCGCACGGTCGCATCCGATGAGGCGCCAGCCGCTTCGTTACAATGAACGCCCATTCAATTTTTCAGCATTATATTGAATATAGCACCCGCGGGGTGAACGCCAAAAATACCTGTGCAATTGCGTTGCGCGCCGCTGCCGCCGTGAAGCAGACCCGACCACACACCGGCCCGAATAACAAAAAGATCGTCCTATGAAGCAGGCACCGGGAATGCCACAGTCTAGGCTGATCATGCCGCCAGCAGGAGTTTGCAGTGTCCGAATCAACCGTGAAGAAATCACTGACCTATCGCCGCTTCACTGCCGATGACATCGCCGCCGCGCACGGCCTCTCGGTTGCGGTGCGCTGGCCGCACCGCGCCGATGACTGGCGCTTCATGTACGACGCCGGCACCGGCTTCGTCGCCGAAGACAATGGCGCCGTGATCGGCACCGCGCTCTGCTGGAAATTCGGCGCGGACCGCGGCACGCTCGGCCTCGTGATCGTCTCGCCGGACGAACAGGGCCGTGGCATCGGCCGCAGGCTGATGGAACTGGTGCTCGAAGAACTGGGCAACCGCGTGACCTTCCTGCACGCAACGGTCGCGGGCAAGCCGCTTTACGAAAAGCTCGGCTTCGTCAGCTGCGGCGGACTCACCCAGCATCAGGGCACGCTCGGCAGCGTGGCCGCTGTCGCGCCGCCGCCCGGCGAACAGTTGCGTGCCGCGAGGCCGGACGACACGCCGAAGCTGATCGAACTCGCGTCGCGCGCGAGCGGCTTCGACCGCAGCGCGACGATACCGGCGCTGCTCGGGTTCGCGCAAGCCGTGGTTCTCGAACGTGACGGCGAAGTGGTCGGTTTCTCGCTGTTCCGTCCGTTCGGACGCGGCTACTCGGTTGGACCGGTGGTCGCGCAGCATGGGTCCGACGATCTGCGTGCCCGCGCACTGATTTCGTACTGGCTCGCGCAGCACGCCGGCGACTTCGTGCGGATCGACGTGCCGGACGACGCCGGCATCAACGACTGGTTGACCCATGTCGGCATGCCGCGCGTCGACTCGGTCGAAAAGATGGTGCGCAACGCGCCCGCCGACTTGCGCGAGGCGGCCCCGGACCCGGGCTGGCGCGCGTTCGGCATCATCAATCAGGCGATGGCGTAACCGCCAATGACCGTCCTCTACAAAGCCGATCCGGTGCGTGGAGCGCTATGGGCCGAGCGCTTCGCGCAGCTGGCGCCCGACGTGCCGTTCCGGGTGTGGCCGGACATCGGCGATCCCACGGCCGTGCGCTATCTGGTCGCATGGCAACCGGGAGACCTCGCGCTCACGCTGCCGAATCTCGAAGTGGTGTTTTCGGTCGGCGCGGGAGTCGATCAACTGGATCTGTCGCAGATTCCGGCGCATCTGCCGGTGGTGCGGATGCTCGAGCCGGGCATCGTCGAAGGCATGGTCGAATATGTCACCGAGGCGGTGCTGGCGATTCACCGCGATCTGTTCGATTACGGGTTGCAGCAGCGGGCGCGCGTCTGGCAGCCGATGCCGTTGCGCGCCGCCGCGTCGCGTCGAATCGGCGTGCTCGGCCTCGGCATGCTTGGCCGTGCGGTACTGGAGCGTTTGCGGCTGTTCGGCTTCGCCTGCGCGGGCTGGAGCCGCTCGAAGCATGCGCTCGAAGGGATCGACTGCTATGCGGGCGAGGCCGGGCTCGATGAGTTGCTCGCCCGTGCCGACATCCTGATCTGTTTGCTGCCGCTCACGGACGCCACGCGCGGCCTGCTCTGCCGGCGGGTATTCGACATGCTGCCGCGAGGCGCGTCGCTGGTTCACGTCGGCCGCGGACCGCAACTCGTCAGCGCCGATCTGCTCGACGCGCTGCAACGCGGGCAGATTCACAGCGCGGTGCTCGATGTCATCGACCCCGAGCCGTTGCCCACCGACCATCCGCTGTGGGCGCAACCGCGCGTGCGCATCACGCCGCATATCGCGAGCGCGACGCGGCCCGAATCGGCCGTCGATGCGGTACTGGAAAACCTGCGCCGCTATCGCAGCGGCGAGCGGATGAACGGCTTGATCGACCGGACGCGCGGCTACTGATACCCATGCGCGGCCCGACCCCCGAACGCAACCCCATTTCGCCATCCGCGCGGCGTCAGCAGACGGCGCGCGATCACGGCAAGGAGAGAGACGTATGACCCGCAAATACCGCATTGCCGTGATTCCCGGCGACGGCATCGGCACCGAAGTGATGCCCGAAGGCCTGCGCGTGCTGGACGCCGCATGCAAACGCTTCGACATCGGCATCGACTACCGCCATATCGAATGGGCGTCGTGCGACTACTACGCGCAACACGGCCAGATGATGCCCGACAACTGGAAGGCGCAACTGCAGGACTGCGATGCGATTCTGTTCGGCGCGGTCGGCTGGCCCGACAAGGTGCCCGACCATATTTCGCTGTGGGGCTCGCTCCTGAAGTTTCGCCGCGAATTCGACCAGTACGTGAACCTGCGCCCCGCGCGGCTGTTCGAAGGCGTGCCCTGCCCGCTCGCTAACCGCAAGCCGGGCGATATCGACTTCATGATCGTGCGCGAAAACACCGAAGGCGAGTATTCGTCGGTGGGCGGCACGATGTTCGAGGGCACCGAGCGCGAAGTCGTGATGCAGCAGTCGATCTTCACGCGCCACGGCACCGAGCGCGTGATGAAGTTCGCGTTCGACCTTGCACGGCGTCGAGCGAAAAAACTCACGGTTGCAACGAAGAGCAACGGTATCGCGATCAGCATGCCGTGGTGGGACGCCCGCGCCGATGAAATGGCCGCCCGCTACCCGGATGTGAAGATGGACCGTCAGCACATCGACATCCTGTGCGCGCGCTTCGTACTGAACCCGGATCGCTTCGACGTGGTGGTCGCATCGAACCTGTTCGGCGACATCCTTTCCGATCTCGGGCCGGCGTGCACGGGGACGATCGGCATCGCGCCGTCGGGCAACCTGAATCCCGATCGGCGTTTTCCGTCGCTGTTCGAGCCGGTGCATGGCTCGGCGCCCGACATCGCCGGCAAGGGCATTGCCAATCCGGTCGCGATGATCTGGTCGGCCGCGATGATGCTCGACTTTCTCGGCCACGGCGCGGGTGTCGAGCGCGATGCGCACGACACCATCGTCGCCGCGATCACGCGGGTGCTGAAGGAAGGCCCGCGCACGGGCGACCTGGGCGGCAGCGCATCGACCTTGGAGGTCGGCGCGGCGATCGCGGCTCGGGTCGCCAATCCGTCCTGATCACTCACAGAGCAGGCAGCACTGACTGCCCGGCGCGCGTCGGGCGCTCTGCCATCGCATGCCAACCGGCACGGAGACCTCATATGAGCACGAATCTCGAACAACAGGCCCGCGCGCTGATCCGCACGGAGAACTTCATCAACGGCGAGTGGGTCGCCGCCGCGAGCGGTCGGCGTTTCGCGGTCACCGATCCGGCGACCGGCAAGCTGATCGCGGAAGTTGCCGACAGCGGCCCCAGCGACGCGCGAGCGGCCACGGACGCCGCCGCCAAAGCGCTGCCCGCGTGGCGCGCGAGGCTGGCCAGCGAACGCGCGGCGGTACTGCGCCGCTGGCACGCGTTGATCGTCGCGAATCGCGACGCACTCGGTGCGTTGATCTCACTCGAACAAGGCAAGCCGCTCGCCGAAGGACGCGCCGAGGTGAACTATGGCGCGTCGTACGTCGCGTGGTTCGCCGACGAAGCCACCCGCATCTACGGCGACCTGATTCCGCAGCAGCAGCGCGGCAAACGGATGAGCGCGGTCAAGGAACCGATCGGGGTCGTCGCGGCCATCACGCCCTGGAATTTTCCGCTTGCGATGATCGCGCGCAAGATCGCACCCGCGCTCGCGGCGGGCTGCACGGTGGTCGCGAAACCCGCGGAAGACACGCCGCTCACCGCGATCGCACTGGTGATGCTGGCGCACGAGGCGGGCGTGCCGAACGGCGTGCTCAACCTGATCTCGGCTTCGCGTGCGGCGGCGGCCGAGACGGTCGGCGACTGGCTCGCCGACAGCCGTGTCCGCAAGATCACGTTTACCGGATCGACGCCCGTCGGCAAGCATCTCGCGCGCGAATCGGCGGGCACGCTGAAGAAGCTCTCGCTGGAACTCGGCGGCAATGCGCCGTTCATCGTATTCGACGACGCCGACCTCGATGCCGCGGTCAATGGCCTGCTGGCCGCGAAATTCCGCAATGGCGGGCAGACCTGCGTGTGTCCGAACCGCGTCTTCGTGCAGCGCGGCGTATACGAACGTTTCTCCGCGCTGCTGTGCGCGAAAGTGGCCGAACTGCGGGTCGGACCCGCCAGCGACCCCGCCTCGCAGATCGGGCCCATGATCAATGAGCGCGCTGTGGACAAGATCGCTCGTCATGTCGAGGACGCGCTCGAGAACGGCGCGCTCGTGCTGACGGGCGGACGACGGCTCACCGAGCTGGGACCGCACTACTACGCGCCCACGGTGCTGGGTAACGCCACGTCGTCGATGGTGTTGTGCGGCGAGGAAACCTTCGGCCCGGTCGTGCCGCTGTTCCCATTCGACAGCGAGCAGGAAGCGGTGCAGGCCGCCAACGACACGCCGTTCGGGCTCGCCTCGTACTTCTACAGCGAGAACATGCGCCGTATCGAGCGTGTCTCGCGCGCCCTGGAAGCTGGCATCGTCGGTATCAACGAAGGCGCGCTCGCTTCAGAAGCGGCGCCGTTCGGCGGTGTGAAGGAATCCGGCTACGGTCGCGAAGGATCGAAGTATGGTCTCGATGACTATCTGTCGATCAAGTATCTGTGTCAGGGAGGTCTGGAGTAAACATGGAAGCCTATCCGATCGAAGTCGCATTTCCGGACCTCTCGGTGCACGCCGACGGCAATACCGGCATTGCATACGTGCACTCGTTCGACTCCGGCCAAGCCGGGCCGCACGTGATGATCAATGCGCTCACGCATGGCAACGAAGTGTGCGGCGCGATCACCGTCGACGCGTTGTTGCGCAGCGGCCTGCGCCCGCGCCGCGGCAAGCTCACGCTGTCGTTCGCGAACGTCGCCGCGTATGCGCGGTTCGATCCCGCGACACCAGACAAAGCGCGTTTCGTCGATCAGGACTTCAACCGCGTCTGGACCGCCGCGAAGCTCGACGATCTGGCGACCCGCTCGTCGGAACTCGATCGTGCGCGCGCGATGCGGCCGGTGATCGACACAGTGGATCTGCTGCTCGACCTGCATTCGATGCATGAAAAAAGCGCACCGCTGATCGTCGCGGGGCCGCTGCGCAAGGGAGCCGAACTGGCCGAGCGGCTCGGCACGCCCGCCACCGTGATTCAGGACGAAGGCCATCCCGAAGGCCGCCGGATGCGCGACTACGAGGGCTTCGGCGACGACGCGAGTCCGAAGAATGCCCTGTTGATCGAATGCGGCCAGCACTGGCAAGCCAGCGCGGTGACGGTTGCGCGCGACTGCACCGCACGCTTTCTGTTGCTGTCGGGCATCGTCGACGCAGCCGACCTGCCGCCCGGCTGGATCGCGCCATTGCCCGACGAAATGCGCATCGTGCGCGTGACCGAACCGGTCGTCGCCAGGAGCATGGATTTCCGTTTCGCGGGTCCTTATACAGGCCTCGAGACGTTCGACAAGGCCGGCACCGTGATCGCATGGTCCGACGGTCAGCCAGTCTCGACTCCGTACGATGACTGCATGCTGGTGATGCCCTCGCTGCGCCAGTTGCGCGCCGGCGTCACCGTGGTCCGGCTAGGCCGGATCGAACGACGTATCGACCTCCGCTCACGACAACAGGAAACAGCGCAATGAAAGTTCAGCAGATCAGGCAAGCCGCAGAAGTCTCCGCACTGGAGGATTGGGGAACCGCGGGCCTGCCCGGTACCGAACCGTCGCGCGTATCGGGACGCCAGTACGTCATTCCCGGTCACGAAGCAATCGATACCGGCGTGTTCGAGTGCTCGCCCGGCACCTATCGGCGCTCCGTCAAGCAGGCGGAGGTGATGCATTTCATCAAGGGCAGCGGCACCTTCACGCCCGACGGAGAAGACACGGTCCGCTTCGCCGCCGGCGACACGCTATTTTTCCAAGCCAACACGGAAGGACTCTGGAACATCGATGAAACGCTGCGGAAGATCTACGTGATCTTCTGACAGCGTACGCACCCGGTATCCGGCTGCTCATGTCAATCATGGTTGCTCAAACATGCTAAGAATCGACGAAGTCCCGAATAGCGAGGGGTTCCCCGATCGCTGCGACGTAGCCGTGATCGGCGGCGGCATTATCGGCGTCAGCACCGCTTACGAGCTGGCACGGCGCGGCGTATCGGTCGTGCTGCTCGAAAAAGGCATCATTGGCGCGGAGCAGTCGGGGCGCAACTGGGGTTGGGTGCGTCAGCAGAACCGCGACCTTTACGAGTTGCCGCTCGCGATGCAGAGCCTGAAGCGTTGGGGCGAGTTGAGCGACGAACTCGGCGAGGACATCGGTTTTCGGCGCAGCGGCATTCTGTACGGAAGCGAGCAGTCTGCCGATGTCGCCCAGTGGGAAGCATGGCTCGGCAAGGCGCGCGCGCTCGGCTTCGACAGTCAGCTGCTGTCGGCTCGGGAACTGGCCGCGCGCGTTCCGCATAGTCGGGCGAAGTGGGCGGGCGGCGTGTGGTCGCATTCCGATGGACGCGCGGAGCCGTCGCGAGCAGCGCCTGCCATCGCAAGAGGCGCGCAACGACTCGGCGCGCGCGTGCATCAGACCTGTGCGGTTCGCGGACTCGACAGCAGCGCGGGTCGAATCTCCGGCGTATGGACCGAGCGCGGCCGGATTGGCGCGAGCAGCGTCGTGCTGGCCGGCGGCGCGTGGAGCGCCCTGTTCTGCCGGCACCATGGGATCGATCTGCCGGCGGTCAATGTGATCGGCACCGCGCTGCGCACGGCGGAAGCGCCGGCCGTGATAGACGGGTGCTTCTCCGGCCCGAACTTCGCGTTGCGGCGGCGGCTGGACGGCGGCTACACGATCGCGGTGCCCGGCTATGGACGCATGGAGATCGCGCCACAGAACCTGCGGCACGCGGTCAAGTTTCGCCAGATGTTCCGCAGCAAACTCACCAAGAAGCTCAAATTCCGGATCGCGCAACCTTTCTTCGGCGGCCCCGAAGGAAGTGCGGACTGGCGCCACGACGACATCTCTCCGTTCGAGGTGACGCGGGTTCTCAATCCCGTGCCCGATGCCGAGTGGCCGACCCGTGCACTCCAAAACGTTGCGACGGTCTTTCCCGAACTGTCGGGATTGCGTATCGCTCATGCGTGGGCAGGCGCGATCGACACGATGCCCGATCTGGTGCCGGTGATGTCACGCGTGGAGAGCAGGCCGGGCCTTGTGATCGCTTCGGGGTTCAGCGGTCATGGATTCGGGCTGGGACCGGGAGCCGGCATGCTGGCTAGCCGCATCGTGACGGACGACGCGACAGGGATCGAGACACAGCCATATCGATTGACGCGCTTTAGCGATGGCACCCGGCTGGCGAAACCCGAGATGATGTAACACCCGACGTCGCCCCGCGAAAGCGGGCCTTCAGTGCTGTACAGCCGCGCTCAGCGTACCCCGCGAAATCTCATGTTTATGGCTTGCGATCGATGAACGATTGATCGCGCAATCGTGGCAAACACTGACCATCAGACCATTGCAGTTGAGTGCCGACCACGCTTGATCCGATCTGCGCCAGCGCATGACCGATGACACGCGGGAATCGGCTTGTAATATCCTGCTAAAAAGGTCATCCGCGAGCGGCTTTGGGCAACCCCAATCGACCTCGACGGAGCCCATGGGGGGAACAGCATGAAAGGGCTTCCTTCTGGCATTGGCTTGCGCGTGTGTGCTGCCGGCCGCCGCGGCGCAGGATTTATTGCCTGGCCCTGCGCCCGGAGCCCCGGTCGCCGCGACGGACTTCCTGGCCCTGGCCAGGCGAGTGGTCGACGCCGCTTCGCGATCCGCTGCACCCTGGAAGGGGCCACGCAACGGGCCACCTGCGCAATCTGGAAAACACATCGCGGTCGTCGCCGAGGATTTGCGCAACGGCGGCATCCTCGGTGTGGTCGATGGTGTGCTGGAGGCGGCCAAGGTGATCGGCTGGCGCGTGAGGATCTTCGATTCCGCGGGTGCGGCCGACCTGCGTCTGAAGATGCTCGCGAATGCGCTGGCAAGCCACCCCGACGGTCTGATCCTCGCCGGCGGCGACGCACGCGCGCTGCTCCCCGCGCTGCGGCCGTTTGCCGAGAACAACATCCCGATCGTCGGCTGGCATGTCGCGGCCCGGGCCGGACCGGTGCCCGGCACGCCCGTGGCGATGAACGTGTCGACGGATCCGCTCGAGGTCGCGCGCGTGACCACGCTCGCGGCCATCGTGCAGTCCGGCGGGCATGCGGGCGTCGTCATCTTCACCGATTCCAATTTCCGAATTGCGCAAGGCAAGGCGGATGAAATGGCTGCCGTCGTTCGCGCGTGCAGTGGCTGTACCCTGCTTGAAGTGCGCGACGTGGCGATTTCGCGCAGCCGGGAACTGGTGCCGGGGACGACACGCGCCCTGCTCGCGCGTTACGGCCCGCGCTGGACCTGTGCGCTGGCGATCAACGACATCTACTTCGACTACGCCGCCCCGGTGTTGACCCAGGTGGGAATGCCGAACGCTGCAATGATCATGCTGTCGGCTGGCGACGGCAGCGAGTCCGCCTTCCTGCGCATCCGCACCGGCACGTTCCAGACCGGCACCGTGGCCGAACCCCTGAATCTGCACGGCTGGCAACTGGTCGACGAAATGAACCGACTTTTCGCGGGCGTTGGCGTCACGGGTTACGTGACGCCGGTGCATCTCGTGACGGCGGACAACGTCGCCGCGGACGGCGGCGATCGTCTACTCTACGACCCTGACAACGGCTATCGCGACATTTATCGTCAGATCTGGCAACGACCGTGAAACTGCCTTTCCCACAATCGCTCACCGCTCAATTTGCGCTCGTTGTTTCGTGCCTGGCCGCGCTGGTGGTCGTCGTCGGAGCCACGACGATTTACTCGTTGACCGGTTCGGCCCACTCGATCCGTGAGCTGGCCGAAGAGCGGCTCACGCGCCTCGCGGATGCGCAGGATCTGGTACAGCACACGCTGACCATTGAACGCCTCGCATTGCAGTTGTCTCGCGACGATACGATCGATGCCGTGCGCGAGACCCATCGGCATGTGCTCGAACAGCTGGCATCCTTCGACCGCCTGGTTGACCGCCTGGCCTCCGCGGCCGCAAGCGACGACCCAGGGGTCGACGCGCTGACGCTTTATCGGTCGAGCCAACGCTTTCGCAACATCGCCAACATCGAGGCGCAGGTGCGCGAGACCGCGCTCGGCCCCCGGGGTGCGCCGGCGGATGGGCAGCGGCCGGGCGTGTCGCTGACCAGCCTCGACAAGGACCTGCGCGGCGCGGCCGAGGCTCTGGCCGTCGCGGCGCAACGGCAGTCCGATTTTTTGACGCGCGACTACCGCGAAGCAGTCCAGGATCTGGCCGTTCGCGCAGATCGCACACGCAAATGGGTGGCGGGTGGAGTCGCGGTGAGCCTGCTGCTCACCTGGCTAATCGCCCGCGAATTCCTCGGGCGCCATGTCGTGGCGCGCCTGCGCCGCGTCAGTCACTTTCTGCGGCACGGCGATGCCGGGAGCACGCAAGCCGGAGTCCCCGTGCACGGCGGCGACGAGATTGCCGATATGGCGCGCGCAGTCGAGCAGTTCCTTGAAGACCGGCGCCAGCGCCGCCAGGCCGAGGATGCGTTGAAGGAGCTCAACGCCGGACTCGAGGCGCGGGTCGCACAGCGCACGGCCGAACTCAGTACGGCGCTTGCGGGTCAGGCGGCCGAGATCGCCGAACGTCAGCACGCCGAAGATGCCGTCCGGGAAAGCGAGAACTTTCTTAACAGCATCGTCGAAAACATCCCGGACACGATCTTCGTCAAGGAGGCCGCGACCTTGCGCTTCGTGCGCTGCAACAAGGCGGCGGAGCAACTTCTCGGCTACCGGCGCGAGGAGCTCCTCGGCCGGTCCGTCCACGATCTGTTTCCCGCGGCGGAGGCTGAATTCTTCGCGCTCAAGGATCGGGCCGTGCTGGAGTCGCATCACATGATCGACATACCGGAAGAGCCGGTTCATACGCGACATGGCGTGCGCCTGGTGCACACGATGAAGATCCCGATCGCCGATGTGCGCGGCGTGCCGCAGTTCCTGCTCGGCATCTCACGCGACATCACGGAGCACAAGCATGCCGAAGCGGAATTGCGGCGCTATCGCGAGCACCTCGAAGACATGATCCGAGAACGGACAGCGGAACTCGCCGTGGCCAAGGAACATGCAGATACGGCCAACCAGGCAAAAAGTAACTTTCTCGCGCACATGAGCCACGAACTGCGTACGCCGCTGAACGCGATTCTTGGTTACGCGCAGATCCTCACACGCGACACGACTCTCGATCAACGCCAGATCGACGGACTCGCAGTCATCCAGCGCAGCGGCGAACACCTGCTGATGCTCATCGACGACATCCTGGATATAGCCAAGATCGAAGCTGGACGAATGGAACTCAATCTTTCCGACGTTCCGCTCGAACAGTTCGTCTACTTTGTCGCCGAGACGATGCGGGTCAAGGCAACCGAAAAGGGACTCGCCTTCGCTTGCGAGATGCAGCCCGATCTGCCCGCGGCTGTCCGGGCGGACGAAATACGGCTGCGTCAGGCGCTGCTCAACCTGCTTTCCAACGCGATCAGATTTACCGAGCAGGGGAGCGTGCATCTGAGCGTCGCTTTTACGCCGCCCTCGCGACTTTGTTTCAAAGTGCAGGACACCGGCATTGGGATAGATGAAGGGCGCCTGGAGGAAATCTTCAGGCCTTTCGAGCAAGTGAGCGACGACCGGCACCGCTTCGGCGGCACGGGGCTCGGGCTCGCCATCAGCCGGCAACTCGTACGCCTGATGGGCGGCGAGATCCATATCGAGAGTCGCCGCGATATCGGCAGCGTCTTCTCGATCGAACTGGATGTCCAGGTGGTGGCGCCCCCGGCGGCTGTCGCCGCGTCCGGACGGATCGTGAGCGGCTACAAGGGGCCGCGCAAGGCTATCCTGGTCGCGGATGACGTGGCGGAGAACCGTGCCGTGATGGTCGATATGCTGGGGCCGCTCGGATTCGACATGGCGGAGGCTGGCAACGGATCCGAAGCTCTGGAGAAAACCCGCTCCCTGCATCCTGCGCTTGTCCTGATGGATGTGGTCATGCCCGGGATGGACGGGCTCGAAGCCACGCGTCGCCTGCGCCAGATGCCCGAGTTCCGGGATCTGCCCATCGTCGCAGTCTCCGCAAGTGCCTCGGGGACCGATGCGGCGCAAAGTCTCGCGGCCGGCGCAAACGCTTTTCTTGCCAAACCGATCGATTTCGGCCGGCTATTGTCCCATGTCGCATCGCTCATGAATGTCGAGTGGATCGACGAAGCGACCAAGGGGCAAGTCACTGGCGCGGACCACACGGCTGTACCCGCTGCCGCTCCTTTTACCGGGCCCTTGATGGCACCGCCGCAGGGCGAGATCGAAGCGCTGCACTACCTGGCGCGACTCGGCGACATGCGTGCCATCGTGCAACACGCCCGACACTTGAGCGAGCTCGACGAGCGCTATCGACCCTTCGCAGACCACCTTTGCCGATTGGCGAAGGCTTACCGGTCCAAGGCGATCCTCAGCTTCGTCGAGCAATATCTGGAAAGGAGGCTACTGCGGTGATTCGCGCCTCAGAACGCGAACCGCATCATCCTTCGTTTTCTACTCGACGATCATGCCGTGCCGGATCGCGTACCGGATCACCTCAGCGTTGTTGGAAAGCCCGAGTTTCTGCATCAACCGCATCTTGTGTGTGCTGATCGTTTTCGCGCTGAGGGCACATGCCTGGGCAATTTCATTGATGCTCCTGCCTGCCGCGAGCATCTGCAGGACCTCGAATTCGCGGTCCGACAGTACTTCATGCGGCGGCACGTCGCCGCGCTGTGTATCGAACACCATCGCATCGACGAGCTTCGGATCGATGAAACGGCCGCCGTCCGCGAGCTTGCGGATTGCCGCGAGCAGCACCTCCGGGTCACTGTCCTTGGTCAGATATCCCGTTGCTCCCGCGCGCAGCGCGCGAGACGCGACCTGAGCCTCGTCGTGAATGCTCAGCACCAGCACCGGCAACGAAGGATGTTCCGCCCGTACCCTGCGGATCAGAGCGACGCCGCTGATGCCGGGCATCGTCATGTCGAGCAATAGAAGATCGAGCGCGCACGAGCGCAGCTTGTCGATCACTTCCGCTCCTTGCGCCGCTTCCGCCGCAACAACGATATCGCTCGTGGTCGCGATGATCTGTCTGAGTCCGCCACGGACTATCGCATGATCGTCCGCAATGAGTATCCTGATCATGTTCGAGCTCCGCCATCGAGCGGGATATGAATCGAAACCATGGTGCCCGCGCCCGGCGAGCTGTCGATCGAAAGCGATCCGCCGATCAGCCGCGCGCGCTCGTTCATGCCGAGCAGGCCATATGAATAGTCGCGACTCACCACTTGCTGATCGAAGCCGCATCCGTCGTCTCGCACATGCAGCAAGAGCTGTGCAGCCGTCGAAACAAGCGTCACCTCGACACGCGTGGCGGCGGCATGACGCGCGACGTTCGTCAGCGAAGCCTGTGCAATGCGGAACAGGGCCGTCGCATGGGCGTCGGACAGCGCGGGTTCGCCGCCTTCGATGCGCAATTCACACGCAATGGCATTGCGGCGGTTGAACTCGTCGACAAGCCATTCGAGCGCAGACACGATGCCGAAGTTAAGCGCCGCGGGCCGCAGGTGGCTCGCGACATTGCGCACCATCGAGATCGTGCCTTCGACCAGTTGGCGCATATCGTCGGCTTTTTTTGTCGCTTCCGCGTCGTGCGCGATGCGCATTTTGAGCAGAGACACGTCCATCTTGAGCGCGGTCAGCAATTGCCCCAGCTCGTCGTGAATTTCCATCGCAATGCGCTTTCTCTCGTCCTCGCGAATCGCCTCCATGTACGCGGACAGTTCGCGCTGCTGCTCGCGCGATTCGACGAGTTCCTGTTCCATCTGCTTGCGCCCCGTAATGTCATTGAGGCCCACATAGATCGCGGGAGAATCGTCGTAAGTCGCGACGCGCGCCGTCGCGATCGCCCAGAACCGGGTACCGTCCTGGCGCCGGAACTGTATCTCCGTGTTGCGCAAGCCACCCTTGGTCCGCAGATGTTCGATCAAACGCTCGCGCTCGCCCCGCTCGGCGTAGAAATCCGCGATATTGGCGGACGAGCCTTCGTCCATGCCGAAGAGTTCGCGCAGCGGCGGGTTCGTGTACAGGATGTGCCCATCCGGCATCGAGGTGATGCACAGCGGCACCGGACTCGTTTCGACAATCGCGCGAAAGCGAGCCTCGCTTGCCTGCAGGCGCGCGTCCGCGCGCCGCCGCTCGTCGATCTGCGCCCGCAAGTTGGCGTTGGCGCGCGCCAGCTCTTCGGTGCGCAATGCGACACGTCGCTCCAGATCGTCGCGCGCTTGCGATAGCGCGGCCTCCGTTTCCTTGCGCACGGCGACTTCCGCCAGCAGTTGCCGGTTCTGCGCGAGAACCTGCTTGTGCATCACCCGCAGCTCGAGGTGCACGCCAACGCGCGCGACCATCTCATCGACGCGCAATGGCTTGGTCACATAATCGACACCGCCCACCAGAAAGCCTTCGACGCGGTCCTCGTTGTCCATCAGCGAGGTCATGAATATGACGGCGATATCGCGCGTGCGCTCATCGCGCTTGAGGCGCCGACAGGTCTCGAAGCCGTCGATGCCCGGCATCTTCACGTCGAGCAGGATCACATCGGGCTGCGAGAAGGCTGCGCGCTCCAACGCTTCGATACCGTCGAGCGCCACCAGCACGCGAATGCCGCGCGCCTCGAGACTGTCGACAACCACGCCGAGATTCCCCGGCGTATCGTCGACGATCAGAATCGTGCCCGTATACGCGACCGGAGCGGCGAGATGGCTCATGATGCGGTGTTCCCTTCGAGATACCGCTCAGCGGGTTGCAGGAGCCCGCTCCACCATGCGTCGAAAATGTCGAGCGCCATATATCCCCGCGAGTGCCGCCGTTGTGGTCGTCCTATTCTGCACTCGATGCCGGCGCCTGGTCCATCACGCCCGCTCCGGGTTTCAAACGTCCGATGAAACGGCGCGCCCCCTGGTCTCACAGCCGCCGCATGCGTGCCTGTAAGCAGTTGCGCGCCTGGCCGGCGTTGCCGTTCGCTAGTGCGACACCTCGCCCGCCACCGCGATCAGTCGGACCGTGCGCGGCAAGGTCAGTTCGTCGATGAGGTCGGCCACCTCGCACAGCGCGCGAAAGTCATACTCGTCGATCTGGTCCGCGTGATTGCGCCGCAACTCGCGCATGGTTTGGCCCAGGCGCCTGAGCGCGTTGGTCGTGCTGTCTATCAACGGCCAGCAGTGCATCAAATACGCAAGCGATGTCACGCTGCGCGTCTCGCACCAGGTGTCGAACAGTCGCAGACATATCACGTCGATTTGCTCGATGACGTTTTCCCGCTCCGATAGATAGCCGATCATGTTGCATCAATTCGACATTGCATTTCGATGGCTCATCATCTACGAGCAGAATGTGTGTCGCATTCAGCGCAGGCTGGAAAATCAGGGTGTGACTTCCTGATTCGCGTGTCAGGAAATCCTTAGTGTCATTCATGGCGAAAGCCCCCGCAGATGGGCAAGGACCCTTAAATGCCGTTCTACATGCTGCTCCGGTTCAGGAAGTCCTGACGGCTAAAACCAGTGATTCCTGAAACGACATTCCGGCCGGCGCCGATTGGACGCACGCACCGATCGCCATAGCATCGAATCATCGTGCATCGCGGGGAAAATCATGGCGGGGAACACATCGCTGCGTTCTCAGGTCGAAAAACTCGTTGGCCCGACCGGGGGCCGAGGGGCGCGCGTGCGTCTGCTGAACCGCTCGCGCTCGGGTGGAACATGCCGGGTGCGCATTCAAATCGATCTGCCGACCGGGGCGTTTTCACTCTTCTTCTTTCGCCATGCCGACGGCACATGGCACGTGTTTCCGCCGGGCCAGCGCCGTCCGGAAATGGGGATAGGCCGCATGGCGGCCTGATCGTTCAGCCAGCCGGGGAAATGCACATGCACGACGATGCTTCGAACACACTGCCGCAGGACGTGATAGAACTGCGCGCGTGGCTCAACGACTGGTACGACCATGCATTCGCCGTAGGCTATGTCCATCCGCCCTTCACGCTCGATGAAGCGACAGCCGACCGGCTCGAAGGCTACTTCAAGGCGGGCCTGACGCCGGCCGAAGGCGCAATTTTGTTCTTTGGCGTCGTGCATTGAGAGGCGAGCGATGAAGGCGAAAGACCGTGAAGTCAATCAATGAAACATCACATTGTCGGGCGTTATCGCGGATTCGTCATCGAAGCGCACATGGAGCCGCGGACGGCCCGTTTGTCCGATGGAATCGCGCTGACATATCGCGTCACATGGTCGTTGCGTAGAAGGACACGAAAACAGCACGTCACCGGTGACTTAGCCGATGCCGTTACCTACGGGTCGGAAAGTGTTGCTCTCACGTGCGTCGACCGCAAGGCTCGCGCTCTTATCGATGCCATGCTGGCTCGCGCAGCGTCACGCGGACTCGAACGGTCATGAAAGAAATACGGCTCGACTAGCCGCGGACATCCCTGCCGAGATACGCAGCGACCGCGCCTGTCACGGCGAAGCCAGGCAATTGCTCCGGCGACGCCAGATGCGCGGCGACGATCTCGCGATTATCGAGCCGCAGTTCGGGTAAGCAATCGAGGCGCAGTTCGAAGAAATGTACCCGGTCTCTTCGCCCGTCCCACATGCCGGCGGCGCTGCCTGCCGGCAGTAAGGGGTGAGACGCAAGTCCGATCTCCTCTTCCATCTCGCGCAGCGCCGCAGCAGCAGGTGTCTCACCGGCCCGGATACTGCCGCCCGGAAGTCCCCATTCGGCGCGGTACGACGACTTCAGCAGCAGCAGCGACTGACCGACGTAGATTGGGCGGATTCAACCGGTCGATGCAACGCAATGAACGCCGGATGAGCGGCTCACGGTGCAGAGGAAAACATGAGCGGACCTACGAGTAGGCGATGGACCTTCTCATGGCCGCAGACTTCAATGTGAGAGCTAGTCAGGAAGATTGGAAAGCAATTGGTCGCGCTGGCCAAACGTATCGTTGCGGCTCGCTCCGACCGGTCGGCGAGTTACGATCCACATACGTTTTCGCCCCGGCGCCCGCGTACGAGAGAAAGAGCGGCTTCATCATCGGTTGTGAGGAGTTTTGCTCCCACGAGCTTTTCCCTACACACGGCTTTAGCCATGCTCTGACCTCGCTTCTGCATGAGCCATCGGATAGGCCACACCCGCGCGGTCTGATCCGCGGACGCAGTTACCACCCGCTGGCCGTCCGGGCTGAAGGCGGCGGAGAAAACCGGTCCCTGATGTCCGGTGAGCTTCGCGATCACCTCGCCGGTCGCCGCGTCCCACACCCGCGCGGTCCCGTCCGCGGACGCGGTCACCACGCGCTCGCCGTCCGGGCTGAAGGCGGCGGAGAAAACCGCTCCCTGATGCCCACCGAACTGGGCGATCTGTGTGCCGGTGGCCGCGTCCCACACCCGCGCGGTCCTGTCCGCGGACGCGGTCACCACGCGCTGGCCGTCCGGGCTGAAGGCGGCGGAATAAACCAGATCCTGGTGCCCGCTGAGCTGCGCGATCTGTTTGCCCGTGCTCGCGTCCCACACCCGCGCGGTCCTGTCCCGGGACGCGGTCACCACGCGCTGGCCGTCCGGGCTGTAGGCGACGGAATCAACCGGGCCCTGATGCCCGCTGAGGAGCAAGATCTGTTTGCCGGTGGCCGCGTCCCACACCCGCGCGGTCCCGTCCCGGGACGCGGTCACCACCCGCTGGCTGTCCGGGCTGAAGGCGGCGAAGCAAACCCACCCCTGATGCCCGCCGAGCTGAGAGACCTGTTTGCCCGTGGTCGCGTCCCACACTCGCGCGGTCCCGTCCCGGGACGCGGTCACCACCCGTTGGCCGTCCGGGCCGTAGGCGACGGAATCAACCGGGCCCTGATGCCCGCTGAGGAGCAAGATCTGTTTGCCGGTGGCCGCGTCCCACACCCGCGCGGTCCTGTCACGGGACGCGGTCACCACCCGCTGGCCGTCCGGGCTGAAGGCGGCGGAAATAACTGACCCTTGATGCCCTCTGAGCAGCAAGATGCCCATCGCCGCGTCCCATGCGCGCGCGGTCCTATCACGGGACGCAGTCACCACCCGCTGACCGTCCGGGCTGAAGGCGGCGGAATTCACCGGCCCCTCGTGTCCGGTGAGCTGCACGATCACCTGGCCGGTCGCCACATCCCACACCCGCGCGGTCTTGTCATCGGACACGGTCACCACGCGCTGGCCGTCCGGGCTGAAGGCGGCGGCGCTCACCGGTCCGCGATGTCCAGTGAGCTGCACGATCGCCTGGCCGGTCGCCGCGTTCCACACCCGCGCGGTGTTGTCATCGGACGCTGTCGCCACGCGCTGGCCGTCCGGGCTGAAGGCGGCGGAGAAAACCGCTCCCCGATGCCCTGTGAGCTGCGCGATCACCTGGCCGGTCGCCGCATCCCACACCCGCGCGGTCTTGTCATCGGACGCGGTCACCACGCGCCGGCCGTCCGGGCTGAAGACCGCGGAGCTTACCGGTTCCCGATGCCCGGTGAGCTGTGCGATCACGTGGCCAGTCGCCGCATTCCACACCCGCGCGGTCCTGTCCGCGGACGCGGTCACCACGCGCCGGCCGTCCGGGCTGAAGGCGGCGGAGAAAACCGGTTTCTGATGCCCGCTGAGCTGCGCAATCTGTTTGCCCGTAGCCGCGTCCCATACCCGCGCTGTCCTGTCCGCGGACGCAGTCACCACGCGCCGGCCGTGCGGGCTGAAGGCGGCGGAATAAACCAGATCCTGATGCCCGCTGAGTTGCGCAATCTGGTTGCCCGTAGCCGCGTCCCATACCCGCGCGGTCCTGTCCGCGGACGCAGTCACCACCCGCTGGCCGTCCGGGCTGAAGGCGGCAGAATAGACCAGATTCTGATGGCCACTGAGCTGCACAATCTGTTTACCCGTGGCCAGATCCCACACCCGCGCTGTCCCATCCCAGGACGCGGTCACCACCCGCTTACCGTCCGGGCTGAAGACGGCGGAATCAACCGCATTCTGATGGCCGCCGAGCAACGCAATCTGCACTGATGCTTGCGCACCACGCATAAGCTCAAGCTCTGCTTCTGCCGATCCCGGCGAGAGCCAACCGTTGCCCATCGCCAGCATCGCGAAGCGCATTGCGCGGTCATAATTTCCCGCGTCGTTCGCCGTTGTCGCGGCCGACGCCAACGCCAGGGAAGTCTGGCGTGCGACCGTCCAAGTCTGGTGAATGATCCACCCGGCAGTCACAATTAGAATGAATACGATTGTGCCAATCAGTACCTGGATGCGTCGCTGCGCGCCCTGTCCGTGCCCGCTCTTCGTTGACATGGGCTTGATCCTCAACGATTTGTTGCAACTGCGACTCGCGCTCCGCGCGTGCAACCTCGTTGCGCCCGCAGCAAGTCCATCGATAGGAAAGGTCGTCCGCGCCCAGCCGAAAGCAATTTGCACATGTCCAATTCGCAAAGAAATCGCTCGCCCCACGCCGTCGCCCAGACGTCTGGGGGCTTCCGGTCGCATCGTCTCACGCCACGCCACGCACCCGATTCCAGGAAACAGCACATCAGTGCGCACCAGTGTCCGCTGCGGGCCGGCAAGCGGTTCTCAATTCAGCTATCGGTCCGGGTTCGGCCAACTCCCGCCATTCGACCTTAGGTGCAGGAAGACATTCGAATGTCGGTACCACCCAAAAAAAACAGCCTCTCAGTCTGGGGAAGATCGGCGCCGCTTTCTCGGCCTTATGCGAAAGGGTGAGCCGACCAGGATGAGACGGAGGGCTGCCCGCACAAGAAAAGCCCGCAAGGGATCGCAGGCTGTGGGACAGTCATTCGCGGTTGCGGGCCGTACGAATGGCGCTGGTAACTATAGGTCTCGTGGCGTGCACGCCCTTCATTTGGGGCTGACCGAGTCGCACGCACTCTGCACGACGGCGTCATACGCACTGCTCGAATGACCAGCGACGCGGTAACTCACCACCTTTTCATTGCGGATGAAAACTTCGGTAAGCAGGTTGCCAACATAGCCGTTGTAACTGTTTTTCGCATTGACTATCAGATACACGCGATAACCGAACACAGCAGGCGCTCCAAGTGCGGCTCGCGTCCATCCCGACGATGGTTCATTCAGATATTGCACCACGGCGCTCGAAGGTTCATTTAGCATTGTCTGCCGATAGGCATCGATCAGGGCTTCGTAGTCGTCAGGGTACGTGCCGTAGGTCGCTGCCTCCGGCGTGTTCTTGTCGCACATCGGCGCAACCCGTGAGCACGCCTGCGATCAACACACCCGCGCTCGCGGCCCTCAGCTTCGTTTTCATCATTTCACCTACGCGGACAGGTTTTTCATACGGCTTCTTATCTCTTGTCTGTACTTTTTGTGGCGCAGTATAGCCAGAGCAAAGGGGCGAGTGCCACTGATCGAGGAGCTAGACCTTCGTTGTTAGAGACTTCCACTCTTTACTCCTTGCCGGTCTCCCGGCGCACTGACAAGTTTATTGCGCTCTACGGTTCTGATCGGGACTGGATCGCAGTGGCCAGGTCAGGCCCTAAAAGCCGGGCGGGGGCGGCAAAGGTAGGCCGGGTGGGGGGGGCAGCGATGGCAGCGATGGCGGGGACGACAGCGACGGAGGGGACGGAGGGGACGGAGGGCGCGGCAGGGACGGACGGGACGGCAGGGACGGAGGGGACGGCAGCTTTGGCAACCCACCTACGGGCGGCTTGAGCATATCGATAACGGATTTCAGCTTTTGGGCGATGGCCTCGGTGACCGCCTTTTTCGCTTCGTCCGCGAGCGCCTCGCACACGGCACGGATGATCTCGGGCGGCGTGGCGCCGTTAGTGGTCGCGCCGATATTGGCGAGATGCAGCGGAGGCAGCGGTACCGTAAGCGGGCCTCCGGGCAGGTGCATGTCAAGTGAGAGTGTGCCGCCCATGACGGTGAGGTTGCGGATGATGACCTTGCGCGCGTTGCTGCCGGCCCGGATGGCGGCCGGGGTGGTGGAATAGGCCTGGGCGTTATTCTTGATGGTCTCCAGGTTGCTGGTGGCGGTGGGACTTTGCGCCTTGTAAGTAATCTGCGGCGCAATGACTGTGGCGGAATCAACAATGACAGGGCCGCCGCCGAGAAGTGAGCCGCTTTCCACCTGCAAGGCGATACGGTCCACCACTACGGCGTAGGGCGAAGAGAAACCAGTGGGGTTGCCCACGGTAAGTCCATCAAGCGCGCCCACGCCGGTTAAGGGCGAGAATTCGACGCTACCCACGAGCACCTGCGTCTGGGTCGCAAGCGCGCCTTCCGTCTCGATGGCGGACTTGATGGATGGTTCGAACCGGGCGAGCAGGGTCCACAGCGCAATAGCGGCGACGGCGAGCAGGGCGGCAACGGCAAGTCCGAGGGTTTTTTGCATGGTGTTGGGTGATCCATGAAAGGCGGTGGCCCGTCCAGACGCGCGGCCGTGTTCATCAGCAGTCGCCAATATTGACTACAGAAGTGGCTTGGAAATGGAAAAATGGGAAGGCGGTCTGAAGGGGCTTTGTTCGGATGGGGCTACTCTGCAATACCCCCATCCGAACAGCGCGGGGGCCGGGTGTTGGGTGTGCAGCGTAAGGGGGACTGAAGGGGCAAGCGGTTGAGCGCGAAGCTCGAGTCCGGCGATAGGTCGTTGCGACTGACCTTGCCAGCCGCAACGACCTCAGCTTAGGACTGTTGAAAACAGGTCACTCTGCCTGAACCTTCTTCGGCTTAGGCGGCGATTGCACCTTCGCGTACTGGAACTCGGGCGTTGCCTTCAGGGCGTCCTTGGTGGCGCCCGGCAGATATAGATTGCCGCCGCGCACGTCGAGTGCGGCGATGGGCACCGCGACGTCATGCGTGGCGACGCCGAGGAAGCCGGCTGTAGCGACGATGGCCGCCGACACGGAGCCGTCCGGGGCCACGATCAGATCTTTGACCGCGCCGATTTTTTCGTTCTGGTCGTTGTAGACCGATTTGCCCAGCACGCTCTTCTTGACGCTCCATCCCTGCAAAAGCGCCTGGGACTGGCTAATAGTGACGCTCAGAGTCTGTGTGCCGGCGACCTGTGCGTGCGCATCGATACATGCTGCAAGTGCCACTGCTACCAATACTGCCTTGTGCAAAGCCATACGTTCACTCCATGGTTAGATTCGGTTTCTGGCACGTTCTTCGGCCCCGGGGCGCGACGCCGGCCAATGTCCCTTCGCTACCGCGGGCAATGTCCCAATGCCAGTTAAAAGTTGGGACGGCGGGAGTCGCATAGGTTAGTGAAACACCGGTTCGGCGCGGCCGAGAGCCTGTATGCCAGATCGTTGGGCGCCAGTTTATCCACTTGCTGTCGGCTTACAAGCCCCGTGGCGCCAATTCATAGTTCCCCTTTTTGCAACCTTGCCGGCTACCGTGCGACAGAACCAACGACGCTTAAGCAAGTCGAGCAGCCGACCCAGACCGTGTACCATCCATTGCCAGCGCAAGGCGATCGTTGTCACAACTGGCTGCCACAGGACGAAGCCCGTGTGTCGGAACGCCGGCAAGTATTCGATGTGCCCCCGACAGCCTGTGATGGGATCGAGCACGTGTCCCCCGTCCGGTTGACGATGAACTGCTACCTGTAGACCGTGCCTGACGAACTTACGTGTATGACCGACGTAAGTTCGATAGCTGCCGTTGATGCCGCCCGGAGTCGAACGGCTCAACTGGGTCGACACTCGACGATGGCGCCGCCATCGAACAGGCTGCGGCGGATGGTCGGTTGAACCGGCTCGTAGTCCGCAACCCAGCGGGACCCGATACCCCCTACATTTCGCTTCTTTTCCCCGGTGATCTGCTGGGTCGCCTCGAAACACTGTGGCCCAGGCAATCCGCAATCTTCGACGACACCTCCGGTGAGGGATGAACTCTTCGTCGTTTGCGCTTGATCAGGCGCCGATCAGATCGAGTCGCGCGGGCGCTTCGGTCAGGGAGTTGAAAAAGCACCCGCTACTTAAGCTCTTCGGAAGGAAACGCGGTGAGAAAATCAAAGTCGCACCCTGCCGCGGCGGAGAGCACGTGATCGTGATACAGCCGCTGGTAACCGCGCGCATACATCCCTTGCGCCGGACGAATCTCAGCGGCACGACGCGCCAGTTCGACCTCGTCGACCAGTAGATCGATCCGCTTGTCCCGCGCCGAGAGCCGGATCCGATCACCGTTGCGCACCAGCGCCAGCGGGCCACCGAGCGCCGCTTCTGGCGTCACGTGAAGCACGATGGTCCCGTACGCCGTGCCCGACATGCGCGCATCTGAAATCCTCACCATGTCCTTCACCCCCGCCCGCGCAAGTTTCTGCGGGATCGGCAGATAGCCGGCCTCGGGCATGCCTGAAGCACTGCGCGGCCCCGCGTTCTGCAATACGAGAACGTCGTCCGCGCGAACGTCCAGACCCGGGTCGTCGATGCGCGCGGCCAGATCTTCGAGCGAGGTAAATACCACGGCACGCCCTTCGTGTTCGAGCAGTTCGGGAGTAGCGGCGGCGCGCTTCAGAACCGCACCGCCGGGCGCCAGACTCCCGTTTAGAACAATCAGCCCGCCATCGGGACTGACCGGTTTCTCCCTCGAGCGGATCACGGCCGTATCGATCGGGTCGGCAAGCGGCCTGTTCAAACGCTCCTCGAGACTGTGCCCGGCGATATCGCGACAAGTCAGATCGAGTTGGGGCATCAGTCCGCGCAGAACGCCCTCCAGCCCGCCGGCTGCATGGAAATCTTCCATGTAACCGCTGCCTACCGGCTTGAGGTCCACGAGTACGGGCGTTTCATCAGACAGCCGGTTGAACTCGTCGTAATCGATCTTCAGTCCGATACGACCAGCAATCGCCGCCAGATGAATCACGGCGTTGGTCGAACCGGAGACCGCGAGCAGCACGCGCAAGGCATTGCGCACCGACGCGGGCGTCACGATCCCGGCCGGTTTCGGTCCGCCATTGAGGGCCATGCGCGCAACCAGCGCTCCGGTTTCTTCGCAATTGCGCAGACGATCCGCGTGCACGGCCGGAATCGCCGCCGAACCGGGCAGCATCATGCCCAGCGTTTCCGCGATCAGCGCCATGGTCGACGCCGTGCCCATGACCGCACACGTTCCCGCTGTGACGGCCAGACGCCCCTCCACTTGCCTGATCTCCTGCGCCGAGACGTTCCCCGCGCGGAAATTCGACCAGAAGCGCCGGCAGTCCGTGCACGCGCCAAGCCGCTCGCCGCGATGTCGCCCGGTCATCATCGGACCGGCCACCACCATTGCGGCGGGCCGCTCCGCGGAGATCGCGCCCATCAACATCGCCGGCACGGTTTTGTCGCATCCGCCGAGCATCACCACCGCATCCATCGGCTGGGCACGAATCATTTCCTCGACGGCCATCGCCATCAGATTGCGATAGACCAGCGAAGTCGGCGAAAGGAAGACCTCGCCAAGCGACATCACCGGAAATACGACCGGCAATGCGCCCGCCGCGAGCACGCCGCGTTCGACCGCCTTGATCATTTCGGGAAAGTGGCGATGGCAGTTATTGAAACCGCTCTCCGAGGTGCAGATCCCGACGATCGGCTTGTCGAGCGATTCGCCGGTGTAGCCCATCGATTTGGCAAACGACCGGCGCAGATAGCGCGCGAAGTCGTGATCACCGTAGTTCGTCAGGCCATTGTCCAGGCCACGCGGTTTTTGATTCATGTCCAGTTCCTTACGATCAGGCGATGCAGCGCGGATACAGCGAAAGAAAACGTCAGATGAAACCAGGAACGAGGCGGCCTCCGACCTCGATAAGTCTAAACGACGCCTATCATCCAGATACCGCCCGGCGCCGCACGCGTGACGGGATGGGCGGGACTCACGCACTGAACGTGTTCGACGGTCGATCCCGGTTTGGGAGGTCACATGTCATCGCTACGCGCAAACGATCTGCTCCATTCGAAGGAAGGGTTCCGTCTGCATGGCCAGGACCTCGACTGCTGGCGCCGCTGGGGGCCTTATCTGAGCGACCGGCAGTGGGGCACCGTTCGCGAAGACTACAGCGACTACGGAACCGCATGGGAGTATTTCCCCCACGAGCATGCGCGCAGCCGCATGTACCGCTGGGGCGAGGACGGCATTGCCGGATTCGGCAACGACCCGCTCGACTGGTGCGTGTCGCTCGCGCTCTGGAACGGGCGCGATCCCATCCTGAAGGAGCGGCTGTTTGGCTTGACCAATGCGCAAGGCAATCACGGCGAGGACGTGAAGGAGCTTTACTTCTACGTCGATGGCACGCCGACGCACTCGTACATGAAGATGCTGTACAAATACCCCCACGATGCGTACCCGTATCAGGACCTGATCGAGGAAAACGGCCGGCGCGGCGCCGATCAGCCCGAATACGAAATCCTCGATACGGGCGTGTTCGACGACGATCGCTATTTCGACGTCTGGGTCGAGTACGCGAAGCACACACCCGACGACATCGTGATGCGCGTAACCGTCGAAAATCGCGCGGATCAGCACGCGCCACTCCATCTGCTGCCGCTCTTCTGGGCGCGCAACCGCTGGGCGTGGTCAGGCAAGCCCGGCAAGCCGTCGCTCACGCTCGAGCCGGAGTCCGCCGAGGGCGCGCGCGTGATCGCGCACAATCCCGCGCTGGGCACGTTGATCGTCACGGCCTCGGCGCCGCAGCCGATCGAATGGCTGTTCTGCGAAAACGAAACCAACGTCCGCCGCCTTTTCGGCATCGCCGGCGCAGGCCCGTTCAAGGATGGCTTCAACGATTACCTCGTCGATGGCGAGGAGCACGCGATACGCCGCGACGCAGGCACCCGCGCTGCCGCGCACGTGGCCCTGTCGCTCGCGCCGCACGAGCGCGCGGTGCTGTATCTGCGCTGGCGTCCGGCGGCACTACCGGGCATCACGCGCGACGACGTGCCGCTCGACTTCGAAGCGCTGTTCGCGCGCCGGATCGCGGAGGCCGATGAGTTCTACGCGGCGCTCCAGCACGACATCAGCGACGCCGATGTGCGGCTCGTGCAACGCCAGGCGCTCGCCGGCATGCTATGGACGAAGCAGTATTACCAGTTCGACGTGACGCGCTGGCACGACGGCGACCCCGGTCAGCCGAAGCCGCCGAAAGGACGCCGGCACGGGCGCAATGCCGACTGGCGGCATATGTGCAACGGCGACGTCGTATCGATGCCGGACAAGTGGGAGTACCCGTGGTACGCGTCCTGGGATCTCGCGTTTCATGCCGCCGCGTTCGCCATGATGGACCCCGACTTCGCGAAGAAACAGCTGCTGTTGCTCGTGAAGGAACGGTACATGCATCCGAACGGGCAGTTGCCCGCCTACGAATGGGCATTCGGCGACGCGAATCCGCCCGTTCATGCATGGGCGACGTGGCGCGTGTACGAACTCGACCGTGAAGTCACGGGCGTCGGTGACCATAAGTTTCTCGAGGTGATGTTCCACAAGTTGCTGCTGAACTTTTCGTGGTGGGTCAACCGCAAGGATGCAGAGGACCGCAACATCTTCCAGGGCGGCTTTCTCGGGCTAGACAACGTCGGCATCTTCGACCGCTCTTCCCCGCTGCCGACGGGCGGCCGCATCGACCAGGCGGACGGCACCGCCTGGATGGCCTCGTATGCGCTCGACCTGATGCAGATCGGACTCGAGCTCGCGATGACGAACAACGCGTACGTCGAAATCGCGGTGAAGTTTTTCGAGCATTTCCTGTATATCGCAGAAGCCGTCGGTTGCAGCGAAGGTTGCAGAACGGGGCTATGGGACGGTCACGACGAATTCTTTTATGACGTACTGCATCTTCCAGACGGAACCCGTGTGCCGATGCGCGTTCGCTCGATCGTCGGCCTGATTCCGTTGTTCGCCGTGCATGTGCTCGAAGAACGCATATACGGCCACCTGCCCGGCCTGCGAGAACGGCTCGCGTGGTTTCTCGATCACCGGCCCAATCTGGCCAAACTCGTATCGCGTTGGACCGAACCGGGCAAAGGCAACACCACGCTGCTCTCGCTACTGCGCGGATACCGGATGACGGCACTGCTGCGCCGCGCGCTCGACGAAGACGAATTTCTGTCCGATCACGGCGTGCGCGCGCTGTCACGCGTGCATCGCGATACACCGTACGAGTTCGATCATGGCGGCGCGCATGTCTGCATCGCGTATCAGCCGGCCGAATCGGACTCGCGCGTATTCGGCGGCAATTCGAACTGGCGCGGGCCTGTGTGGATGCCCGTCAACTATCTGCTGATCGAATCGCTGTATGAATTCCATCGCTACTACGGCGACGAGTTCCGCATCGAATATCCAACAGGATCGGCCAACCGGTGCTCGCTCAGCGAGATCGCCGACGGTCTCGCGCGGCGTGTCACTACCCTCTTTCTCAAGGACGAGCACGGCGTGCGGCCCGTGATGGCGGCTTATCCGCAGTTGCAGGCCGACCCGCACTCGTCTGATCTCGTGCTGTTCCACGAGTACTTTCACGGCGACAGCGGACGTGGCGTCGGCGCTTCGCACCAGACCGGCTGGAGCGGTCTCGTCGCGCTGCTGCTTCAGCCGCGTCTGATGAAGCTGGCCCACGTGGCGACCGATGTCACTGCCGAAAACGCGCCGGCAGGCGCGCCCGTCGCCGAAGATTCGCTGCCCGCGATGGCGCGATAGACGGGCTCGAAAATCCGGAATCGATCGAGACGCGATTCCGGAAACGCTATGTCCTCGACCTATCGGACCAAAGTCTGATTGACCGACCTGAAGGTCACGTGCATCGTCAAAGGCGAACCGCGAACGTTTCGGCCTCCGCTGCCGCATGAATCGTAGGAAGAGCGCAAACATGGACTGGAACCGCTGGTACAGCTTGAAGAGTTACCTCAGATCTTCCCTGTGGACTGTACCGCTCGTCGCGGTGGCGATCTATGCCGTGGTAAAGCCGCTCACTGAAATGCTGGGAAGGTGGATGATCGGACACGACATCCTCGATCCGAAAACCGGCCTTTTTGCGCTGTCCATGACTGGAGCGCGGTCACTTGTCGGCGACATCGTTTCCGCAGACCTGGCGTTTCTGGTGTTTACCTTCGGTTCGCTGCTCGTCGCAATCCAGGTCGCTGGCGGTCAATATACCCCGCGGATCATCGCGACGACCTTGCTGCGCGATAACGTGATCCGCAGCATCTCGGGACTGTTCGTATTCACGCTTCTGTTCGCCAACAGAACCCTGGGCTGGATGGGTGATAGCGAGGTGCACCAGCTTCAGGTATTCATTGCAGCGCTATTCGGATTCGCTTCTGTCGTCGCATTCCTTTTCCTGATTGATTATGCGGCGAAATGCCTGCGTCCAGTAAGCCTCGTGGCTCGGGTTGGGGAGCACGGGATCGCGGTCATCGAAAGCGTCTATCCCGACCCGGCGACGGGTCGAATCACCCCGCCGAGACTTGACCACGAGCGAGGCGTACCTGGCCGCATTGTTCGCCATAGCGGTACATCCGGCATCGTTCTGGCCGTGAATCTCGAAAGACTTGTCGCCAAGGCGAGGCGCACTAACTCGGTTATCGAATTCGTGCCGCAAGTCGGCGACTTTGTCGCGGTGGACGAACCCTTGTTTTACTTGTACGGAGACGCTGACGCAATCGATGAAAACCAGCTGCGTACACTGGTTGCTTTTGGGACTGAACGCACGATGGAACAGGATCCTATGTTCGCGTTTCGCATCCTTGTTGATATTGCGCTGAAAGCGTTATCGGCTGCGATCAACGATCCAACAACGGCCGTGTTGGCCATCGATCAGTTGCAGCGGCTATTGCGTGTAGTCGGAAAACGGTCTTTGTACTCCGAAGAGATGACGGATAAGTCCGGACTTGTGCGCGTCATCTATCGAACGCCGAACTGGGAAGATTTCGTGCATATCAGTTTCCGCGAAATACGTCAGTACGGCGCGGGCAGCATTCAGATCGCGCGGCGTCAGCGCGCGGCGATAGAGAATCTCCTTCAGTGCTTGCCGGAGCATCGTCACGACGCCTTGCGTGTCGAGCTGACCCTGCTGGACCGTGCGATCGGCTCGAAGCATCCATTTCCGGAGGACCTGGCGCTGGCCCGTATCCCCGACTCGCAAGGGCTTGGAGGCTCGGAAAGCTTGACAGCAAGGCAACCGGTCCTTTGAGAGGCAAACCATGCGAAAACTCATCATGGGCATCGTTGAATTCCGGGAGAAATTGCTGCCGCAATACGCGCAGCAGTTCAGCAAACTCGCGCTCGCGCAGACACCTGATGCGCTCTTCATAACGTGCTCGGACAGCCGGGTCGTGCCGGATCTGCTTGCATCGACCCATCCCGGCGATCTCTTTACGATGCGCAACGTGGGCAATCTGATACCACCGGCGACTGCGGAGGGCGTCTCTACCGGAGATCTTTCCGAGGCAAGCGCGATCGAATATGCCGTGCTGGTGTTGAAAGTCGCGAATATTGTCGTGTGTGGACATTCGGAGTGCGGCGCGATGAAGGCCGTATTCTCCAGGCACGCCAAGCTGAAATCACCAAACCTCGATAAATGGCTATGCCACGCCAACAACGCAGCGTTTCGCCTCGAACAGGAAGGTCCGCTCGACGACAGCTTGAAAGCGCACGATCAATTGTCGCAACTCAACGTACTCGTGCAACTCGAGCACCTGATGACCTACCCGATCGTCCGCCAGCAGGTCACTGCCGGGGCACTCGTATTGAGCGGCTGGTGGTTCGACATCGCGACGGGCGCCATGTATGCCTATGAGCGCACGAGCCGCTCATTCGCAGTCATCGATCGCACAATGGCTGATCGGATGATTGCGCGCCTTGCCGCACGGGCAAGGTGACGGGTTGCGAAGCCCGCGACGGGACCGGCATGTCGCTAGGGCCTGTTCACGCTAATAACGGGCTTGCGAACGTGCCTTTGCGCGCGTAGTGCAAGGAGAGAGGAGCGCCGTTTGGCCGAGCCAAACAAGCGACGACCGACGCCGCAATACGGGCGCAAAGGCACGTTCCCCTGTTTTAAAAAAATCCTTCCCGGGGCTGGCCGCCAGAAGGGCCCGTTATTAGCGTGAACAGGCCCTAGCGACCAATGCAATCCCTGCGTCGCGATGCAGACGGCAAGTTCTGTTTCAATGTTCGCTTCCGCACACTTTCTGGCAGAAGAACATGTCACCGCGAATATTGCTATCTACAGTTCATGCGTCGGATCTTAAGAGGCGCGCGTACGCAATCTACATGCATGAAAACGGGCGATGTTTCGCAGTCGGCATGGAGATGAGATAGGGGAGTGATTGAAGTCGAAATGCGATCACCGAACTTTGTGGCAAGCGCAGTTCTGGTTGCCAGAACGTGGCATGCAGCGCCTGTTGGCAACGGCATTGAACTCACACTGACGAGGCCTACATGACCGATTTGAACACGCTGTGGACATACATCAAAAAGCACGCGCCACCCGGCGGCATCGAGGACATTGACGGCAGTCCCGGAAAATTTCGTGACTTGCAGCAGTACCACGAAAAAAAGGTCTCCCAATGGGAAAACGCGGGGGGCGCATCAGTCAGGAAGGCGGGTGAGTTGATTACCGATCCTCTGGCGGTTTGCGGTCTACGGCGCGAAAGCACGCTGCTTTCTACACCGGACAATCCTAAGAGAATCGCCGTCGCGGCCATGCTGCTGGCGATGTCGATCGTCCTGAATCTCGATGAGGATACGCTCAGAAAGGCTAAACCCATTCTGGAAAGGCGCGATATTCTCGACCTCGAGATGCGGTTGAAAATTCTTCTGTCGACGGGCGATGTCTTCCAGTCGAAGCGATTTCCAAGTCTGCAGTTGAAGAACTTCAACAGTGTGTCGATCGGCTTCGAAAGTGTTCAAACGACTTTCCTCCTCGGCGCGGAAAATGCCTTCAAGAGCGCCACCGATCTGCTGACGTTGATGCATCAGCGGCTTTTGCACGCTTCGTCCGGCATACCGGAACAGTACAAGGAAACATTCACCAGCTATTTCGGTAATCCAGACGACAAAGTGGATGTCGCGACGCTTGGATTCCAAGGCGGCTCAGAACTGGGCTTGTCCGGTAGTCAAACCAGAAGCGCGTTGGTGCGCGCGGTGCTGCAATGCGTCTGTAAGGGCATCCGGATGAGGCCAGTGCGCCTCTATTACGGTGGCGGCAGCGTCATCCCCAATGTCCGGGCCTATGCCCCCGACCTCAAGACAGTTCGCCGTGACGGGAAAATAAGCATACACCTGGCGATCGACTTCTTCGGTCTCGAACAACAGGTGATTCATGACGGAACGAGCATTAGCCGTGGCGCGGGCCTTATTCACGAGTTCACTCATGCACTGGCCGGGACGATAGACGTCGACCAGGCATTTATGCCAGGCCGATGCCGGGCGCTTGCAAAGGATACGGATTTCGGACCGCGCGTGCTCGCCAATGCGCAGAGTTATGCATCGTTCGTTGAGGACGCATTCGGCTGACGGTTGCGCAGTCGACCGCATTCAGCCGCCCGCTGTTTGCATGGCCGAGAAGGGGCCCTTATGCACTTTTGAGCGGCGCATCGAGCGGGTCTCCCGCCTTCAGGCGATCATGCGAACGGCCAGCGCTTAGGTGCACCTTCCGTTCCATTGATCGCAAGCCCCTCACTGTCCCCCGGCGTCATAGTAGTTGTCGCCTCTGAACTTTCTTATCAAGAAGAGTCAGAGGTACAAGTTGAAGACGAAACAAACGTATTCTGTTGAGTTCAAGGAGCAGGCGCTGTCGAAGGTTCTGCAGCGCGGGAGCCGAACGGTTGGCGCCGTGGCTGACGAATTGAACGTGAACGTACTGACATTAAGGAATTGGATGAGAGGCACCGCCGCCGCGAACCGGAGCTCGAGTTCTGGGCACACAAGGCGTCCGGAAGACTGGTCGCTGGAAGAACGCCTGATTGCCTTGCAGGAGAGCCACGGCCTGGCGGACGAAGCATTGAACGGCTGGTGTCGGGAGCGCGGCCTGTTTTTGCATCATCTCGCGCAGTGGCGAGCGGATTTTTGCGCCGTTGGCGCAGCCGGTAGCCGACGTGAGAGCGCCCAGGAAGTACGGGATCTGAAGCAGGCCAATGTTCAACTGCGGCGCGAACTGAAGCGCAAGGAGCAGGCGCTGGCCGAAGCTGCGGCGCTACTGGTGCTGCAAAAAAAGTACCGCGCGCTCCTCGGGGACGAGGCCGAATGACGGCCCCTGAAGAGCGCAAGGCATTGATCGGCCTCATCAACGAGGCGACCCTGGCCGGGGCTCGGCAGGCGCACGCGTGCGAGATTCTGGGGCTCAGCGCGCGCACAGTTCAGCGCTGGCAGCGGGGCGAGCCTGACGCGATGGACGGGCGCTCGTTACGGCACCACGAGCCGCGCCACAAGCTCTCTGCCGAGGAACGCGCCGAGCTTCTGGCAGTCGCGAACTCGGCCGAATTCGGTCATCTGCCGCCAAGCCAGATCGTGCCGCGACTGGCAGACCAGCAACGCTATATTGCCTCCGAATCGACGTTCTACCGGGTACTGAAGGCCGAGAAGCAACTCGCCCACCGGCGCAGCGAACGGCCGGCCCACGCTCGCAGCAAACCCCGTTCAGTTTGCGCCGACGCGCCGAACCAGCTGTATTCCTGGGACATCACGTATTTGCCGACGACGATCCGTGGACAGTATTTTTATCTCTACCTGTTTCTGGATGTCTTCAGTCGCAAGATCGTCGGCTGGCAGGTCTATGCCGAGGAAAGCAGCGTACTGGCCAGCGAAGTCCTCAGGGACCTCTGCGCGCGCGAAGCGATACGGCCCAACCAGGTGATTCTGCATTCGGATAACGGCGGCCCGATGAAAGGCGCGACGATGCTCGCCACCCTCCAGGCGCTGGGCGTCATGCCGTCGTTGAGTCGCCCGGGCGTGAGCAACGACAACCCTTATTCCGAGTCGCTGTTCAAGACCCTGAAGTACCGGCCCGCTTACCCGCTCAAAGCGTTCGATACCCTGCTGGCCGCACGTACCTGGGTCGGCGCACTGGTGCGCTGGTACAACGATGAGCATCGTCACAGCGCAATCCGGTTTGTGACGCCCGCGCAGCGTCATGCCAACCTCGATCAGGATATTCTGGAACGACGCACGGCGCTTTACGCGAGTGCTCGGCAGCGCAATCCGCTTCGATGGAAGGGCCGCACGCGCAACTGGCAGCGCGTCGATGCTGTGCATCTGAACCCTGATCGCATCGATGACCAGGGCATCCATCAACAACGCCGCAATCTGGAGCGAAAGGCCGCCTGAAATTTATTCGTTGAGGCGACAACTAGCTTGAAAATTTCCGCTGTTACAGCAAAGGCGTAAGCACCTGGTCAGATAGAACGAGGCTTCGGCGTCGTCAGCACAACGCTGCGATATCGCGAATTGGGTGCAGTGCCAGATTATTCGTCATCGTTCCCGTGATGATGATGGTGCTCCCAGCCCCTGTGCCAACCATGATCATGGTGCCAGTGCCTGTCACGGTCGTCGTTGTATTCGTACCCATAGCCATATGTGTAGCTCTAGTTGGCAGATAAACGTGAAGTGTCAGCCTGGTAACCGTTTGTAAGGCGCTGTGCCCTCCGGTTCTCTGCGTGCTTACGAAGCACTCAGCGAATCGCCATAGACACGCACACGCTCACCAACCTGAACGGTAGGCTGCGTGTCGTAGTTGAAGTTTCGATAACTGCCATCCTGCACTCTGACTTGCACCTGGTACGTGGCATCTTTGCGTACGGCATGTTCGATACTTGCCGCTGGCGAGAATCACAGCAACGGCAGCTCCGGCGACCAGAGGGTGAATGCGGCTGTGCGGGGACGAATCGGAAGGCAGGTTTGTGTTCATTGCTGGCTCCATGGTATGTGCCTGCAAGAACGCCAATGCCATCAAACCGGTGGACCCTGCTATTGTGAGATTTGTAAGCGGTTGTCGCTCGCCGGGACGCGTTGGCATCACCCGCTCCAACGGGCCACGATACGTCACGCGCCTGCAAGCGATCCGCGTGCGGTGCGCGCCTCCGGTAGAGTCGTGAAAAGGAAAAGTGCTTCGGCTACTGTAGACCGCATTCGGCAGTAGCCGGCCATGAAGCGACATTGGTACGGCATTGTCGAACGTCGGTTCACAGGTGCCAAAGCAGCCATTGCGGTTTCCGACTCGCTACCAGGGCAAATGCTCCTCAATGACAGATATCGACGATTAACGTTCGCGCCTGCCTGAACCGCTCCAAGTTTTCCCGGGGGCGGTTCAGCCGGTCCGGTCACTCGCACCTTCTTGACTGGACTGCCCGGCCGTCAGCCCGAGGGCCTGAATCAGCCACCGATAGAACTCTTCCTTTGTTCTCGCTTCAATTCCCGAGCTTCATCTGCACCTTGCGGCCGACGCGTCCTTGTAACTACGTCGTCGCCGCGGCCGCAATCGAAGTGCCGACTGTGGGCCCGAGGGCTTGTGCAAACTCGACGACGGTTTGAAGTTGTATGCTGTTTATCGCGAATTGGGGAGGCACGATCTTGCCTGCCTGCGACTCCACTACCGTCACAAGCTACTTCAAGTCACGTGCATATTGCCTGCCTTGGCCGTCAAATGGGTCGTCGTCTCAAGAGGAGGAGCGCAGGGCGAGCTGCGGCCGATCGGATGAATCCATGCTGGCTTCCTTTACGCGCGGTAACCTGTTTCCTGTATCAAGCTCGTCAAGTAGGTGCGAGCGCTGCTTCACCGCTTCGCCTCCATCGGCTCGCCGAGCACGAATGGGCCGCCCTGGAAGCGTTGTGCGGGATCGTCGTGCGAGTCGCCCGGTGCAGTCGCGGGGAAACGTTCTGCGAACTGCACAGCGCTGTCGCGCGGGTTGAAGCCGAGGAAGCTGGCTTTCGTATTGTCCCACCACTTGACCGGATTGTTCGACGCGCCGTACACGACCACGTGCCCGACGCGGTTCGTGAACAGCGAACACCGCACCAGTTCGATGAAGTCGCGATAGCTCAGATACGTGACGAGCATGCGTGGATTCTTCGGCTCTTCGAACGACGAGCCGATTCGCAGGCACACCGTCTCGATGCCGAAACGATCGTAGTAATACCGCGAGAGCGCCTCGCCGAAGCACTTCGTCACGCCGTAGAGGCTGTCCGGGCGCTGCGGCGCGTCGGTGTCGAGCACTTCGGTGACCGGATGAAAGCCGATCGCATGATTGGAGCTCGCGAACACGACGCGCTTCACGCCGTGCCTGCGCGCGGCCTCATACACGTTGTATGTGCCGGCAATGTTCGCTCCGAGCAGATCCTCGAACGGGGCGTCGATGGAGATGCCGCCGAGATGCACGATCGCATCGACGCCCTCGACGAGCTGCATCACCGCCCGCCGGTCCGCCAGATCGACGATGGTCGTTTCCTCATGTGGCGCGGGTTCGCTGAGCTTCGCGATGTCGCTCACGCGCACGACGTCGGCCCAGTTGGCGAGCGCGCCGCGCAACTGGCGGCCCAGGTTGCCGGCGGCGCCGGTCAGAAGCAGACGCCGGAAGGGCTTGAGCGACGCTGTGGTTGTTTGGCTCATCAAGAAAATTCCTGAAAAATGATATTTTGGAAAACGTTTTCCAGACTATAACGACGGGCGACATACAGCGTCAATTGTCGATCACGCCGCCACCAGGTAGCGGTTTAACCTGGTGGCATTTGCCCGCTGACCGCGTTTCCTGCGACAATCTGTTAACAAAATGGAAAACGTTACCTTCCGCATGAAAAAACTTTCCCCAACGATTCGTGACGTCGCCGCTGCGGCCGGCGTGTCGGTCGCCACGGTGTCCAAGTACATGAACGGTGCGCAGCGCTTCTCCGCGCCGGTTGAGGCGCGCCTGAAGGCGGCGATCGAGGAACTCGGCTACCGCTCGAATCCGCTTGCGCGATCGATGATCACCGGCCGCTCACGCACCATCGGGCTGACCATTCTTGACATCAGCAATCCGCACTTCACGAACGTCGTGAAGGGCGCCAACCGCGTCGCGCTGCGCCACGACTACACGCTGCTGCTCGTCGACACCGACGAAAACCAGGCGCGCGAGCGCCCGCTGATCGAAGCGCTCGCGCAGCGCGTCGACGGCCTGATCGTCAGCTCGCGGATACCAGACGACGAGGCGCAGTGGCTGCTCGATCTCCACAAGCCACTCGTGCTGTTGAGACGCAGCGATGCGCTGCCGATCCCGAGCGTCGGCATCGACAACCGGCTCGCAACGTACATGCTCGCGCGGCATCTGCTCAACCTCGGGCATCGTCACATCGCCTACCTCGGTTTCGGGCAGGCGCGCATCAACGACGAGCGCATTCGCGGTGCGCGCGAGTGTCTCGAGGAAGCTGGCCTCACGCTCGACGTGTACGACGCGCACGCGCCGACCGCGCATGCAGGCGAGGACGCGTGCTCGCGCGTGATGCTCGGTCCGCGCAGGCCACAGGCGGTAATCTGCTACAACGACCTGATCGCACTCGGCTTCATGAAAGAGGCGGCGTCGCTGGGCATCAAGGTGCCGCAGGAACTGTCGGTGACCGGCGTCGACAACGTCCCGTACGGCGAGTACGCAGCGCCCGCGCTTACCACCGTCGACATCCAGAGCGAGAAGATGGGCGAGCTCGCGATGCAAAAGCTCATCGACGCGCTCGCGGGCCACGCGGTGGCCGGGCATTCGACGTTCGAGCCGAGGCTCATCGTCCGTGAATCGACCGCAGCCTGTGGCTGACACGCCTCGCGCTTTCACGCGTCGAGCTTCGCGGGCGTCATGCGCGGCGTCAGCATCTGCATGACGGCCAGGGCGACGAGGTAGGCAAGCGCGCCGATCGCGAACAACACCCAGTAGTGGCCGGTGCGTTGCAGGACCTGCCCGATCACTTCCGAAAACAGCACCGCGCCGATCGAGCCCGCCATCCCGCCGATGCCGACCACCGCGCCCAGCGCGCGCTTCGGGAAGAGATCGGACGCCGTGGTGAAGAGGTTCGCGGACCAGCCCTGATGCGCTGCCGCCGCCAGTCCGACGATCGCGACCGCGCCCCAGAGGTTGTCGACTTGTGAGACAAACGCGATCGGCAGCACGCAGCACGCGCAGATCAGCATCGCTGTCTTGCGCGCGGCGTTCACGCTCCATCCGGCACGCAGGAGCGCCGAAGAGAGCCAGCCGCCGCCGATGCTGCCCACGGTCGTCATCGCATAGATGCAGACGAGCGGCAGGCCGATGTGCTGCATGTCCATACCGCGCGACTCGTTGAGCCACTTCGGCAGCCAGAACAGATAGAACCACCACACCGGATCGGTCAGGAACTTACCGATCAGGAACGCCCACGTCTGGCGCTTTCTGATCAGTACACCCCAGCCCGGCGCGCGGGCATTCACGTTGGCGGCATCGAGCACCTCGACTTCGTCCTGCCCCTCCTCGTGGGAGCGCGGGTCGGCGGACCGGTAGAGCGCGAACCATACGGCCAGCCAGACGATGCCCATCGCCCCGATGATCACGAACGCCGCGCGCCAGCCGAACGCCAGCGCGAGCGGCGGAATGATTGCGGGCGCGAACACCGCGCCGATATTGGCGCCTGAGTTGAAGATGCCGGTCGCAAGCGCGCGCTCGCGGCGCGGGAACCATTCGGCAGTCGTCTTGATGGCGGCAGGGAAGTTGCCGCCCTCGCCGATGCCGAGCAGCGCACGCACCATGGCGAAGCCGGTCACCGAGCCGACCGCTGCGTGCAGGACTGCAGCCACGCTCCATATCAGCATGGCGAGCGCGTACGAAATGCGCGTGCCCAGCCAGTCGACGATGCGGCCGAAGCACAACAGGCCGACTGCGTAGAACGCCGAGAAGGCGATCACGATGCGGCCGTACTGCACCTGGGTCCAGCCGATGTCGTGCTGCAGCACTGGCGCGAGCAGACCGAGAATCTGACGGTCCATGTAGTTGATCACGGTCGCGAAGAAGAGCAACGCGCAGACCGTCCAGCGGTAGCGGCTGGCGGTGCGGGCGAGCCCGATGACGGCAGTTTGCATGTAAGTCTCCGTTGCGCGGCGTCGCTCGTCGCGTCGCGCTATGTGTCATTGATGGCGATGAACGCCGAGCCCGCGACGCATGGCACTGCGGGCGGCGTTACGTCACGAGCACGTCCAGTTAGGAAAACGTTTTTCTAGGTTAGAATATTTGTGATGCTTTTACTAGCCCATAGTTTACCTAGTCTTGCGCATCAGGTACCAACGGTGTGACCATCCCGTCCTGACGTTTAGTTAATCGTTTTCGTTGGCGTCCGCGGCAGCCTGAGTCAGGCCGAGATGGTGGGACGTCGACGGAGATCGAGGGGACGCAGCGGGCGGAATACGCGGGCGGAATACGGGTCGTTCATGTCGGCGCGAACAGACTGAAACGACGTGAGCGGATTTTCGTAGGGTTTTTCTGACTTCCGTCGAGCTGGTGCTCAGTTGCAAACCCAAGAGAACGAATAGCCAGACACGTTTGTGAAATTGCTAATTTCGGCGTCGATCCACTTACAATCAGGAGACAAAAATGCGTTCATCACGAAAATCATCCGTTATTTTTGCGTTCAGTACACTGACGCTTCTTCTCGTTAGTGCCTGCGGAGGCGGCGGGAATGATGGTCTGAAAAATCCAGTTTCTTCTGCAGCTACAGTGTCTCTTCATGGAATTGTCTATGGAGCGACGGATACGAGCGTCCCTTCAGGCGCAGGGGTGCCCATCACCATGATGGGACAGATGAGAGCGCTTTTTGACCTCATCAGGAAGGCACCTGATTTCACGCAAGTGGTCATGGACTTGGGCGACGGCAGCCCGGTGCACGTGCTCGATACCAACACGGGCGATAAATTCCTGCCTGGCAAACTGGCGCTCGGTCTGTCGTACATACTGATCGATATGAAGGCGAAAGGGGATCCGAAATACGCGGATTACCTCGCGACGTATCAAAAGATAACGACCGCGATGATGGCGCAGACGAGCGGCGCCAGTTACACGTACGCAAATACGTCATGGGGTGAGTACTACTACCTCGTTGCGCTCAATAATTTCAAGGCGCACGGTATGCTCAACGAGGTCTTCAGCGACGCCATGCTGGCTACGCTGCAGAATCGCCTGACCTTCTGCGATATGTTCGGCGCGGATGCAAGCGGCACGAAGAATACGTGCCCCGCCACAGGTGTGCCGATCGACGTTGCATCGCTTAATACCGCGCAGAATTACTATGCGGTTTCTTACGGCATTGCGGGGCTGAGACAGAAACTCGGGTGGAGCAATCCGACTTTCTCTTCCGCCACCGACCCGGCTGTGGCATCGATGGGCGCGCGGGACGCGCTTCTGTACACACTCACGAATCACATTAGAAAAGACTCGTCCGGTGGTTTTTCCGACGAGGCCTCGAATACCCATACCACCTATTATGATCGGGCACGCTTCGATCGATACAGCACGCTGCTCATTGGCGAAGTCGTTGAGCGAACGTTCGAAATGGGCAATGAGGCCAATCTAACACCTGAATTGAAATCCTATCTGCGCAAGTCAGTCGATCTGATTCTTCCCCAACTCAACGCAGACGGGCAGGGTTTCAACTATGGCCGCTCCATCGGCCCATACGGCGACACAGCCTTCATGGAAATTCTGACCGCGGCGGCCAATGCAGGCGTGTTGACCGCGCAGGAAATGCAGGTCGCCTATTCGTTCATCTATAAGGCGGCTTACCGCTTTGACACGTTCTGGTACGACCCGGCCCTGCCCACTCCGTCCGTGAATATGTGGGTCAAAGGCCGTGGGACCGATTCGTATCGCGGCAAACCTCGTGTGATGGGCGAGAATTTCAGCCTTTTACACCAGTACATGTATGTGAATGCCTGGTGGAACAAACTGGGTTTTGGCGGCAATGCACCCATGGCTGATTCCGACCTGCAAGCCTGGCTGGATGCGAGGCCGCATTACACGCTCACCTGGTACAACCTGCCCACGGATACGGCTCACCCTTACAGCGCAGCGCTCATCACGGTGCGCGACGGCAAGCGCGTCATCAATCTCAACCTGAGCCAGGCACCCGACTACAATTCGTACACGCCCTATTACCCGACGCCGTTCTCCGACAACCTGATTTATGGCACAACGGATCTGGGGTATGCGTTGCTGATTCCGCAAGTTTCCTATAACGGGAAAACCTACATTCCGGTCACGTACTATAAGAACCTGAACGTTCAGGAAAATAACGGCCAGGTGGTCGTCTCTTTCGACACGACCAAGTTCCGGCAGGCCGTTAAGAATGCAACCTATGCCACGGATATCGACCTGCAGGTCCACACGGTCCTAACGTTTGGTCAAGGCACACTGACGCGAGCCGATACGCTGAATTCTGGAACGTTGACCGGCAACATCGCGGTCGAGACGGACTTCACGTCTTTTGCAGATTTCCAGCACGCCACAGCGAGTAGCGATGGTTTCTCGGTTAGCTACTCCAATAGTAATGCGACCAGCTATGGCACTACGGGTTTTGACAGTTGTGTCCTGTCTAACTTCGAGATGGCGGGCGGGGTCACCAATCCGTTGTCGACCACTCCGATCGGGCAGTTGCATTCGAATTTCGCCTGTACGACGCGCCCCTTCGCACTCAACGCGGGCAGTAATCGTACGTTCACCTGGACTCTGAAGTACGCCGGTTCGAATTGATCCTGTGAAGTGCGCCGGCCTTTGTAAGGGCCGGCGTTGCCCTGCAAGGAAGTTTATTATCTGAAAAGCTTCCCATGGTCGAATTTTCCTGATGTGTAATCTGGTGTTCAACTTTCCTCTCACACAAAAGGGAGTGCTGTGCCTGTTAGTGAATCATTCGCAGACGACTCATCAGAATCTGCCTGAAATATTGATGTCGTCCGGCCGACTTCCAGATGCAGTTCGGGCAGCCCAAAGCCCGACGAAGGACTGTTCGTTACTCGAAAGCGGTCAATGGTCCGAGCGGTTCGACCGGCTGCAGTGGGTCGGGAGTGTGAGTTCGCGATGCCGGAAGCTGTCGCCCGGCTGCTCGACGCCGCTACCGTCGGCAATCAATCACATTGCCGACGTAGAATCCAGCCCGCCCCGAGGTCGGCAATGGCCGAAGGGACTAAACCGCTCGCGCGGTAGGGGGCTGCGGCCCGTCTCTGGCGGCGAATGGGAGGCCAGTGGCGCCGGCGCTTATGTTGGTGGTTGAGGCAATCCGCCTCGTCCTCCAGCAGGAGCCCCATCATGACCTCCTCCGATCCGGGCATCAGCCCGCTGCGCCGCCGTATGCTTGAGGACTTGCGCATGCGCAAGTTCGCACCCAAGACCCAGGCCGCCTACCTACGTGCCGTACGTCAGTTCGCCCGATACCTCGGGCGTTTACCCGATACCGCCACTGTCGAGGACCTCCGGGACTACCAGCTGCATCTGGTCGATCACGGCGCGTCGCCGGTGTCGCTGAACGCCGCGATCAGCGGTCTGAAGTTCTTCTTCGAAGTCACGCTCGGCCGGCCTGAGCTGATGGCGCGGATGCAGCCGGTACGCGTGCCTCGCACGCTCCCGGTTGTGCTCAGCCCCGAGGAGGTGCGCCGGCTCATCGCGGCAGCCGGAAACCTCAAGCATCAGACCGCGCTGTCGGTCGCCTATGGCGCCGGGCTGCGTGCGAGCGAAGTGGTCGCCCTCAGGGTCAGCGACATCGACAGCCAGCGCATGACCCTGCGCATCGAGCAGGGCAAGGGCCGCCGTGACCGCTACGCGATGCTCTCGCCGGTCCTGCTCGAACGTCTGCGCGTCTGGTGGCGCGTTGCCCGTGCCCAGGGCTGCATGCTCGATGGCGGGTGGCTCTTTCCGGGCCTCGATCCGATCGACCCGCTCAGCACGCGGCAACTGACCCGCGCCATCCATGCGGCCGCCGAGACCGCAAACATCGACAAGCGCGTATCCATGCACACGCTGAGGCATTCCTTTGCCACGCACCTGCTGGAACAGAAGGAGGATATCCGCGTGATCCAGGTGCTCCTTGGACACAGGCAGATCGAGACCACCACGCTCTATACCCAGGTTGCCACTGACCTCCTGCGCAAGGTGGTCAGTCCGCTGGACCGCCTGCCCGCCGGCTAGCCCGGCCGCACGCGGAGCACCCCGTGCTGGAGGTCGCGGATATCTTCCGCGCCTGCGGGCCGGCGTGGCGGCGCACGGTAGCGCTGAGCCTGGGGCAGCTGAAGGTCATGTCGGCCATCGAACAGTGCCGCAGTGCGGCACTCGGGGGGCATGTGCTGCGCTGCGCCGGCTGCGACCGCATCGAGGTTGCCTACAACTCCTGCCGCAACCGTCATTGCCCGAAGTGCCAGGGCAGTGCTGCGCATCGCTGGCTCCAGGCACGCCAGGCCGATCTGCTTCCGGTCGGGTACTACCATGTCGTCTTCACGCTGCCCGCGCCCATCAGTGCCATCGCCTGGTACAACAAGGCCGTCATCTACGGGCTGCTGTTCGATATCGCCGCCGAAACGCTACGCACCATTGCCGCTGATCCGAAGCACCTCGGCGCCCAGATCGGCGCGACGCTCGTGCTGCACACCTGGGGCTCGGCACTCACGCATCATCCGCACGTACACGGTATCGTCCCCGGTGGTGGGCTGTCGCCCGATGGTCAGCGGTGGATCGGATGCCGGCCCGGCTTCTTCCTGCCGGTACGTGTGCTATCGCGCCTGTTCCGCAGGCGCTTGCTCGAAGCGCTCACGGACGCGCACCGGCACGGCCACCTGCAGTTCTTCGGCCAGTACGCTGAACTTGCCGACCCAGCTGTCTTTGACGTGTGGCTTGCGCCGCTGCGTGCCTGCGAATGGGTCGTCTACGCAAAGCGTCCCTTTGCAGGACCCGAAGCAGTGCTCGCGTACCTGTCGCGCTATACGCACCGCGTCGCGATCTCCAGCCAGCGCCTGCTTGCATTCGATGAACGCGGCGTGACCTTCCGCTGGAAGGACTACCGTGCGAAGGGGCACACCCGCTACAAGACCATGACCCTCGAAGCCGGCGAGTTCATGCGCCGCTTCCTGCTCCATGTGCTGCCCGGTGGCTTCCATCGTATCCGTCACTACGGACTGCTCGCCAACCCGGTGCGCCGCGCCAGTCTCGCGAAGGTCCGCGAACTGCTGCACGTCGCGACCGACGTCAACACATCAGCTCACGAAACCGTCATCGAAACGCGCCCCGCCTTCATCTGCCGGCACTGCGGCGCGCCGATGATCGTCATCGATATCCTTGCGCGCATTGCACCGATCCGCGCACCACCCACGCGCCGGGGCGAGATATGAGCGCCACTGTTCCAGGACGAACAACCCGACCCTCGGCTTTGCGGCAACGCGGCCCACGAGCAGACCTTTGCGTCTGTCGCTTCGCACAGGCCCTTGCACGTCCGTTCCGCCATCACGATGGCGCCACTGCACCGCTTCGGCACAACCTCAGCCCTCAACCGGCCTCCCGCCTGACCACGCATCCCGCAACACCGCTCGCCATCCCGGGCAATCAATCGCCATAGCCCCGAAGACTCCATTGCATCAGAGCACTCCGCGGTTTCCTCCCTTCAGGTTTATTCAACGCCTGCCCGCACGCGCCGGCGCGCACCCCGAGTCCACGGACATGGGCAGGCATCGAACAAACCTCAAGAGGAGTCCGCGTTGAGTATCCGGCGGGTCACGAAGTGGAGCAGTCGTTCGAATGAGCGCTCGAAAATGCGGTCGAGCGGCAGAAACTGAGCCGGCTTCTGCCACAGCGTGGTCTATGGTTAGCACAACCCCACATACAACGCCCGCGCAATAGGTAGCGCGGTGAAAAGCGAACGTGTACGTCGATCCCAACGCGGGTCTTTCAGTATTCGCAGACATTTCTTCGGTCGAGAATCTGCGAGCGCAAGGTGGGATCAGCAAGGTGCTGCGTGCCCGGCGAGTGATCTTCGCGTTGCGGTACATCCGCGATGTACCGCGGCACGGTCTGGGCGGCTCGCAAGGCGAACCGACATCTTCGACGTCAGCTCGTCGCGCCGAAGTACACGGGTTGGCCGAAATGCTGATTGCGTGGCTCGTCGATTACCTGGCGGAACTGCTCGTAGCTGAGCGCCCACTGGTCGATCGACTGGATCTGGACCGCGTTGCCGTCAACCAGACGTTCGCCTTCGATGCGCCCGACCTGTATCTGCGCTTCGAGCGGATCAAGCACGGCATCGGCAGCCTGCCTGTCACTGTCGAAATGACCCTGGGCATACAGAGCGCGCTCGACGTTCTCGTGCCAGTCGCCGCCCATCTGGTAGCGCACCTGTTCGATAAAGGCGATCACGCCATGTCCGCGCGTCGGGCCGAGATGAATCCGGCGCAGCTTCAGACCGAACAGAAAATCTTGCAGTGCCACCTCGCGCACGCCGCGCTCGATGCACTGGTCCTGCACGCCGCCCATTTCGTTTTCGAGAAAGTCCTGGGTGTGCACCGCGTCGCCTAGCACCTTGAATGAATAGGCATACGACTGCGTGGCCAGGAACACGCCGGTGCGCTGCGTGCCGTTGACCGTGCAGGTGACGCGGGCCAGCAACACGTCGTTAGCGCGTGCCTGTTCCAGTTGGCTTCGAGTCCAGTGCATGATCAGAGCAGACGGGAATTTGAAGATCTGCTCGTCCTCGATCAGCGGAAAACCGACCGAAAGCTTCATGGTCTCGGCGACGCTCAGCACCGAGAACAGGCAGTTGTCACCCGACGCGCCCCGAAAGTACATCCGGTCCTTGTGCGGTGCCTGGCTGAATGGATGCCACGGCTGTCCCATGTTGTTGAGGCCGAGATCGACTCGGTTGAGCGCGCCACCGTGCTCCCTGACCGTCGCGAAGTCGCGCCCTTCGCCGCGGCATCCGATCGGTAGGATTAGGCGGCCACCGCCCGCCGTCCTCAGCCGCAGCTTGTTGCGGAAGTAGCGCCGCACCTCGAGGCCGCGCGCAATGCCCCCGGTTGCCAGGCCGCCCGGCATGTCTTTGAAGCCGATCTCGAGGGCGAGTTCCAGGACCGCCCGCTTGTCGGCGTCGGTGTCGGGCCAGGATGCGGCCTGCTGGACCACGATGGTCGCGCCGGCCGTCTTGCGCTGAACGAAGTTCATTGTCGGCAGTGTCGGATCGCGATAGACCCTGACAAACAACGCCTTGAGTTTCTCGTCACCCGGATCGAGCCGGCCGCCCGACGCACGCGCTTCCTTCCAGAAATATGCACACCACCAGCCGAAATCGAAATCCTGGTTGCTGGCATACAGTCGTTGCAGTCCCTTGAACTGATCGAGCTGCGGCTTGGTGATCCAGTCATGAGCCATTCCGGGTGCCTCCTGCAGGCCGTACGTGGTCGGGCGGTGCGATAAAGGATCGGCGCTGCCCGCAAACGCCGGTTGGCAAAATCGTGCGCGGTATCCATGAGGTCGCGCGTGATGAGGCTCGACGCATTGCGGCAACCCCAGCATGTTTATTTCCAGTCATGCGGCGAGACTGCCGACAAATTGTCTGACGCTGGCGAGGACGGCTCTCTGGTCGCCCGCGAAAACCCAGTGATCGACGCCGTCGAGTTCGACGTATCGCGCCTGTGCGATGTGGCTGGCAAGATGCCGGCCAGTTGCGAATCAATTTGCAGGTTGGTCGCTGATGACCATCGAAGCGTCGACCGGTCGGTGGTCAGGACGTCGTCGCCCAGCGTGAGCTGGAGGCGGTACATGAGGCGCCGCAGCCGAACGCGAACGACATCTTCGCCACTATCCGGCCACAACATGGTCGCGACGACGTCGCGCCCGACTGGGCCCTTCGCTTCCGCCAGATAGACCAGCAGGGCCAGACCTTTGCGCAAGCCTATCGGACACGGCTGGTCGTCCCGACGGATCTCCGGAAAACCAAGCGTCCGCACGCTGAATAGAGCCATCGTAGTGCGACCCTCCATGACGGCGTCCAGGGGACGCTCAGGGGACGCGTCGATCCTACCATGCACGGCAGACGATCATCGCTGCACTCATTGCGGCGGATCGCACTGGAGGCTTTGCCATGAAGAACCTGGGTAAGCATGCGATCGTGATAGGCGCCGGAATGGGTGGGCTGCTGGCCGCACGCGCGCTATCGGATTTCTATTCCACCGTGACCGTGCTCGAACGCGATGCGTTTCCGGCAGCGGACACCTGGCGCAAAGGCGTCCCGCAGGGTCGTCACACTCATGGGCTTCTTGCCCGCGGCAGCGCGGTGCTCGATGAATTCTTTCCCGGATATAACAGTGAGGTCGTCGCGGAGAGCGGCGGGTTGCTCGGCGATGTCGCTGACGATCTGCTCTGGATCGGACGCAACGTCACGCTTGCCAATGGCAAGAGCGACCTGACCGGTCTGCTTGCGAGCCGTCCCGTGCTCGAAGGCCATCTGCGACGGCGGCTCCTGGAACTGCCGAACGTGCGCGCCATCGAGAATTGCGCAGTGCGAGGGCTCGCCAGCAACTCTGCCCGCGAGCGCGTGACAGGTGTGCGCATACGTGCCGAAGGCAGGCCCGAAGAGACCGTCGGCGCGGACCTTGTCGTCGATGCGACTGGACGCGGCTCGTCCAGCGCGATGTGGCTCGAAGAGCTCGGCTACCGACCTCCCGTCAGCGAGAAGGTCGAGGTCGGCATCGGCTACACCACCCGGACCTATCGACGTCGGCCGACGTTGGTGGAAAACGTTCGAGCATGACGTCGTCTGGTGTCGTGGGTAGAGAAACGCGAGCTTGTCTACACCATGATGAATCCGTGCCGCATGCCGAGCATCACCGCTTCGGTGCGGTTGGTCGCACCGAGTTTGCCGAAGATTGACGAGAGGTGGAATTTCACCGTGTTGTCCGAGATGTCGAGGTGCCGCGCGATCTCCTTGTTGCCGAGTCCGTCGGCGAGCATCGCCAGCACTTCGATCTCTCGCAACGTCAAGGCTTCGAATGGTTCGCCGGATCCCTTCTGGCGCGACGGGCTTGTTTCGGCCAGCAGCCTTGCGAGGATGTCGGGCGTCAGCACGCAAAGGCCTGCGGCGACGGCTTCGATGGACACGACGATTTCAGCTGGCATCGCGTTGCGCGGCAGGATAGCCACCGCATCGGCCGGCAACGCATCGAAGATCCAGTCGCTGTCCGGGTCGTCGCTCAACAGGACGAGCGACGGTGACGCGGGCGAGAGTTCGAGTAGCGTCTTGAGCGCATCGCTCGCCTCCGGCGCGATGTCGGTGACGACCACATCCGGCACCGATCCGGCGAGGCAATCGACGAGCTTTTCGGCGTCGGGCGCGCTACCCAGGAACTCAAGTGCCGGGTTCGCCTCGACAAGCGCTTGCAGGCTTGCGCGCTCTTGCCACGATGCCGCAATCACCACGACCCGTAAAGGCGCCCTCCGTATCGTCTGTCCATCCGACATTTGGTCGCTTCCCGGACGTCACCTGCACGAATTCCGTTGGGGCCGTTCGCCCACCGTTACCGAACACGCGTGGCGTTCGCCGCCTCGGATCAAGGCGATGTGCAACTGCTGCCCAATGCTTGCGGAGCCCAGCGCCGCACTTACGTCACCCATGTCGCGGCAAGGCTTGCCGTCCAGTTCGATCAGTACATCGCCTATCAGCACGCCCGCCTGCTCCGCAGGGCCGCCCGGCGCAAGCGAATTGATCAGCAATCCACTGCTGAACGACAGGTTCATTTTATTGACCCAGGCGTCCAGCAGGCCGACCCGCTGCGTGCCGACACCAAGGTAGCCCCGCGAGACGCGCCCTTTAGCCAACAGTTCATCGGTGACACGCTCCACGGTCATCCCCGGAATCACGACGCCGGCGCCGCGCATCAGTGCCGAGGTGCAGATGCCGATGACCTGCCCGCGCATGTCCGCGAGGGCCGCCCCGGAGAAACCCGGGCGCAGACCGCCGTCCAGTCGCACGAACGCATCGAGTTGTCCGCCTTTCCATGTGCGCCAGGGACCACCTATGCTGCCGATCACGCCAAAATCAGCGCTGACGCCGGAATCGTCCGCACGTGCGACGGCGAGCGCAAGATGACCCGGCTTCAGTGAGTGGGCGTCGCCAGAATCGATCGGGTCGAGGTCCACGCCGTCCAGTTTCAGCACGCCGACGTCGGACCCCAGATCCAGGCCCGCGAGGACTGCGGCGACCGTACGGCCGTCGGTCAATGTGACTTCGATGCCGTCCTCACGCCTGAGCGTGTGTGCAGCCGTCACGACGACGCCACGTCGCCAGATTACGCCACTCGACGGCATGCGATGTCGGCCGTGTACTGCGACGACACTGCGCCCGACTCGCGCGACGATGTCTGCCAGATTGTCCGAGAGATCCATCAAAGGATTTCCGCTCGAGGATGTGGTTTCCATTTCAAGCCCCCTGTCAATTGCGTGCGACCTGCCAGTGCTTCGCGTCGACGTTTGCTCGCCTGTCCAGCTAGCGTTATGACGACGGGTTCACAATGACAGAACGACGGGGGGCGCACACCACCCAAATGGGTAGCCGGGTAGATGCAATGCGGACTTCACGATGCAACGAGTCTGGTCTGCGACCAGCACGTCCCTGATCACACTGCGGTTAGCGCCGCCCGCTACGGCCCCATACATAGCGAACCCACCGCTGCCACCGGCTTTGCGGTGGAGCGGGCGCGTGGCGCGCAGTCTGCGCTTCGCAGTCGCGCTGGACGGACTTCTGCACCTGTTCGTGGATCTGCCTCAAACTCATGCCGCCTGGGCCTTTCAGTTTGTCGGGATCGGTAGCAGGATCGCCATCGGGATCGTCTGTCATGAGAGTCGCCTGTCTGTGATGAGGCGACTTGATCTTGATACAGATGCTCAGTAGCAGCAAGTTGGACACGGATCGCCGACCGGCGCGTAGTCCGACAGTCCTTGCCGGCATGGCGTTCGTGAAGTAGATTTTTCTAATGAGGTTCGAGCCGGGAGGGACGGCCATGGAACTGAGCGTGGAACGGGTCGAGGTTTGGGCAGCTACCATCGACGATAAACCGGGAGGCCTTGCGAAGGTCTTAAGCGTCTTGCGGGATGCTGGTGTCGACTTGCAGTTCGTCGTGGCACGTCGAACGCCAGAGGCAGCGGGTAAGGGAGTCGTGTTTGTCGCTCCGCTACAGGGAGAAAGTGCGATCCGTGCCGCCACACAGGCGGGGTTCAGCGTCACCCCGAGCCTTCACTCCGTCCGTGTAATGGGTCTGGACCAGTTGGGCATCATCGCGCAATTGACCCAGATGTTGGCGGATGGGGGGATCAACCTTCGCGGCGTCTCGGCCGCTGTACTTGGCACGCAGTTCATTGCGTATCTCGCGGTCGACTCGTTGGACGATGCCGAAAAGGCGATTGACCTTCTACAAAGGGCCTGAAGTACCCGTACCGGACCGCGAACCGGCTTGGCTCTTGCTGACGAGGCAAGGGGGCCGCTCTGTCTGACGCGACTGCCGTCGACCATCTCAAATCCGTTGCGACAAAGCCGAGCGGCCATTTGAATGGCGAACGAAGCGCCGGGCATGGCGGCGAATCCCGATGCCGGTAGGAGGTCGACAGTGATGAAGACACCGACGACCCGAAGGCGGGTGCTTTGGGCGCTCTCGCTTTGCATTACCGCGACTTGCATGGCAGTTGGCGGGGCATTGCTGTTCGAGCTGTCGGTGGTCGGCCGTGCCGTGAGCGATTTCCGCCGGGACGCGACCCTGGCGCAAGCGGACATCGCGCGCGGCGAGCCGGCTACGCCCGACGAGCGCATCAACCCGCCCTATCTGAAGCGATACGGGTTGGACCGTAACCTGTACAAGGACATTCACGGAAACTTTTCGCCAACAGGTGCTGACTGGCGCCAATGGGGGCTGCGAACCAAGGTCGCAGCCACTGTGTTGTGGCTGGGTCACGATCCACCGGGAACGTGGTGGACCTACGTTCAGATCAAGTGCGTTGACCGGTTTCCTCGAGCTCACGCCGACAGCGAGCCGATCGTCGATGTTGCCGACGCTTGCCTCGGCGAGCCGCATTGATCGTCCCGTTGGTCACTTCCGATCATCGGAACGGCCAGCGCCGAGTGCCTCGAGCAACGGCCGGAGGGCATCCAGTTCCGCGCCGAAGCCACTCCAGTCTCCCGCCTTCAGTCGCTCGATGGCGCGGTCATAGTGGACAAGTGCCTCTCTCGCGCGAGCGTCCACGGTGCCTCGGGCTGGCGATGCCGCTTGTGCGGTCTCACTGAAAAGCGCCGCCAGCGCCTCATCCAGAGTGTTCTCCATCACCACACGGTCCCCATAGGCGGCAATCACCCGCTTCAACTCCGGCAACTGACCGGACGCCGCGCGCAAATAGAGCGGCGAAACGTAGAGGATCGAGTTCTCGATCGGCACGACCACGAGATGACCGCGAATGACGCGTGAGCCCATCTGGTTCCACAACGAGATCTGCTGCGAGATCTCGGTATTCTGCTGAATCCGCGCTTCGATCTGAAACGGCCCATAGATCAGCTTGTCCTTGGGAAAGGTGTACACGACGAGCTTGCCGTACCCGGGCGGATCGCAACGCGCCGCCAGCCAGGCAATCATGTTCTCCCGCTGGCTCGGCACCATCGGCAGCATGAGGATGAACTCGGCGCGTGCGTCGCCGGGGAGTCGCATGATCGTGTAATACGGCGGCATCGTGCTGGCGGTGCTTCCGCCATCCATTCCGACCAGCTCCCGGGGAAACTGCCACAGATCCTCGCGGTTGTAGAAGATCTCCGGCGCATCCATATGATAAGCGCGGTAGAGCTGCGCCTGGATCAGGAACAGATCTTCGGGATAGCGGATATGCTTTCGCAGCTCCGGTGGCATCGCGTCCAAAGGCTTGAACGAACCCGGGAAGATGCGCTCGTATGTGCGCAGGAGCGGATCGGCGGGATCGCTGACGTAGAAATCGACCGTGCCGTTATATGCATCGACCACGACCTTGACGGCGTTTCGGATGTAATTGGCGCCGTCGCCGAAACCCGGCCGGGAGTAAGGAAACCACTGGCTGACGGTGTAGGCGTCCTGGATCCAGAACAGGCGCCCATTGCTTGCGACGACATAGGGGTCATGATCGAGAGTCAGGAATGGCGCGATCGTACGCACGCGGTCCTGAATGTTGCGATGAAGCAGGATCCGGCTCTTGTCTGTGATATAGCCGCTCAGCAGGATGTTCGGATCGTCGAGCTGCCAGGCGAACAGACTCCGGCGTGCCACACTGCCGATGCTGACGCCATCGCGCCCGCTATATGTCGTGTAGGCATTAGTCGGCCGTTGGGGATAGTCGAACTCAGCTACGTTGCCATTCACGATGACGTAGTCCTGGCGGCCTTCGCTGAAATAAAGACGTGGTTCGCGAATGGCCGGGCCGCCGTTGGAGACTGGCGGAATATCGCGCAGATAGAAAAACGGTAAGCCCTCGGTGGATTTCTCGGTGACTGGCGACATCACGACGCCGATGCCGTGAGTAAAGATAAGGCGCAGGTTCACCCAGGTTTGGGCGTTGGTCGGAAGCATCGCCGGTTCCAGTTCACGCGCCGACAGCATTACCTGTCTGTATCCGGCGTCAAGCTGATAGCGGTCGATGTCCACCGAAATAAATTTGTAGTAAGTCCTGATCTCCTGCAACTGTGCATAGGTATCCATCAGCGGTTGCACATCCCATAGCCGGATGTTGTCGATGGTCGCCCGATTGGCCTGCAGCGAGTCGAGAGTCAGTCCCTGCTCGGCCTCAAACGGTTTAACCTCGATCTTTGCGAGGCCGTAAGCCTGTCGCGTTAGCGCGATAGTGTGCTCGATATAGGGTGTTTCCAGTTTCAGCTCGCTCGGTTTGACATAGAAGCGCTGAAACAGCGACGGATAGATCACAGCGAATACAAACGAACTGCCGAATACGAGCAGCGCGAGAACGACGGGTTGCAGATGGCTCCGTCGGCGCATGTTGATCCAAAGGGCAACGGATGAGGCCGCGGCAAGGCCGACAAGCATCCACAGGACCGGCAACTCGACGTGCACATCGGTATAGCTGGCGCCGACCACGACGCCGTTGTCGCCATAGAGCAGCAGAAAGCGGTCGAGCCACCACGACCAGGCCTTCACCGCAAAGAACAAACCGAGCAGTGCCGAACCATGAGTGAGGGGGGCGGCCGAGAGCGTGCGTGGTGGCCGCTCCAGCGCGATGTCACCGCGCAACCCGTAGACAGCACCTGCCACGATCGCGCTCCAGAAGATTAGCTGCAGCAGCCAGTTCTTGAGTGCGACATACGCGGGGAGCGAGAACAGATAAAAGCCGATATCCCTGTCAAAGATCGGATCGCGTTCGCCAACAGGGACCTGATAAATGAAGCGAAGCGCGAGGTCCCAGTTCGAGACTTCGCTAGCGGCAATAACCAACCCCAGGACGACCGCGGCGCAGGCAATACTGGAGCGCCAGGGAACGTGCGGCGCGATCAGTTCAGACAGTTCAACGGCAACTTCCGTCGGACCCGATCGATCAACAGATTGCGCTCGCAAGACATCGACGCGCCTCGCGTAACGATGCGCCAAAATCCCGGACAGCCATATCGCGCACGCCGAGACTGCGAACACCGCGGCAAACAGCAGCGCTCTCGCGCAGAGGATGGTCCAGAAAACGCCACCATAGCCGATCGAAGAGAACCAGAGCCAGTTGACCAGGATGCCGGTGATGCGTCCGACGACAAGCAGGCCAACGATGACGGCCGTCACCGCGATTGCATAACGTCTCAGGCGCACGCCGGACTTCACTTCCGACCGCATGGTCTCTCCTGTGCTGGCCGTCGCCGTGCCCTGCTGCGATTGCGATCCGGGTTCGGATGGCTACATTAATTCAAGCTATCTGAAGCCGCTCCACGAACCATGACGAAAGACCCTTGTGGACGTGGCGCGAGTCAAAACGGACAGTGCCCGGCGCAGCGATGCGGCAATTATGCCAAAGTTCATCCATCGCAATCGACGCTCGACGTCGAACTCTCGTTGCAGGTGTCGACGGCGGCGGCACGCCCTTTGCTGCGTTGAAACGGTTCAGTTCATCTCACGAAAAGGGACCCCTGTCATGAAGCTCTACTATTCGCCTGGTGCCTGCAGCCTCGCCGACCATATCGCAATGCACGAGGCCGATCTCACTTTCGAAAGGATTCGCGTCGACTTGAAGTCCAAGGAGACCGAGACTGGGGAGCAGTTCAATCGGATCAATCCAAAGAGTTACGTCCCAACCCTCGAAATGGATGATGGTCAACGGCTTACCGAGAATATCGCGATTCTTTCGTGGGTCGCACAGCGCAAGCCTGCCCTTGCGCCGAATAGCGAAACCGGCAGCCTGCGCCTGCTCGAGATGCTCGCGTTCATTTCGACGGAAATCCACAAACAGTTCAGCCGTGTTTTCAAGCCCACTTCGGATGCTGAAGCAACGGCAGCGCGCGAGAAGCTCGGTCAACGCTTCCAGTTGATCGCCACCATGTTCAAGGGCGAATACCTGTTCGGCAGCGAAGCGAGTGTGGCGGACGCCTATCTGTTCACGATGCTGCTCTGGGCCAAAAAGGTAGGAATCGAAGTGCCGGAGAAATTGCGAAACTTTGCCGAACTGATGCGCGCGCGTCCGGCCGTCCAGCTTGCCATGAAGCACGAGGGACTCGACTGATGAAACGCAGATCCTCGCCGCGCGCACCTTTAGCTGGATGATTCGTGTGCGTTCGGGCTCGCTCAATGCAGCGTGGCGAGTGCGGCGCGGATACGCATCCCCTGCTCTTCGGAGACGAGCCGATCGAGCACTTCCGCGAAATGGGGGTGATGCATACCGGAATGGAGGTACTGCCACCGGTAGGCATGATGGAAATTCGCTTCGATCGACACGGCTTCTGCCTCGACGACGGCACGCCCGCAGTTCGCGATGAAATACCGCGAGTCCGCTGTCGCCTGCCCGCGCAAAATGCCATCGATCGCAATCATCAGGTCGATGAACTCGTTGACCGCGTTGTCGCGCGCCGCATCTGTCAGCGTAGCGTCGTGCCGCTTCCATTCCAGCTCATCGAGAATGGCGTGCTGACTTTCTTCCTTCCAGTGGTACAGAAATACATCCTTGAACAGCTCGGATAACTGATCGTCAGGATGAATGCTCTGGCGGTAGTGAATTTGCGAGAAGAGTTCAATATGCAGCGTCATGGCCAGCACCGCCCACGTGCTCTTGCCGAGGACCACGGCGGCAAGCGCATCGGGATCGACGTCGAAGCGGTAACCCGCGGGCAGCGTTTCGCCGATCATTTTTTCGATGCGGCGAAACAGCGCCTGGTGTTTAAGCTCTTCGTCGCTGAAACGCACGAGCGCTTCGAGTGCCACCTGATCGCCGAGCCAGTAGTCGCGGCTCACTTCCAGCACCTTGGCGTTAATGAAGCGCTCGACGAGCCCGAACACGTTCGCGTATGTACGCCCCTGAATCTGGCTGACGAACCGCTTCTCAGCCTCCGAGAGCATGATGAAATCCGGCACCAGCGAGAGCCCGTCCGGCAAATACTTCTGGGACATGTCGAAGGTACGGCCTCCAATCACGTCACGGTCGATGTCCCAACTGACCATCTTCGAAGCGCGAATGCATCGGGCGTAGCGATCGCGATCGGACAGCCGCAATATTGCGTTCATGAAAGTTCTCCCAATATGGACCGCCACGCGGTCTAGCGTTGAGTGTCGATTCACCGGGCAGAGCCAGTCGAAGGATCTGGCTTTCCGGCACGCTCAATTTACGATTGGGAGTCTTGAAGTTCTATGATCGAGTCGCCGGACGATATGACTGAAACGCCGTTTCGTCACGTTGGTCGCACAGGTCGACGATTGAGTGGGTAGAGACAGCGCGGCGCGTCACGGCAGGCATCACTGATCCCGCAGTGCGGCAACGCCACGCGTAGGTTGCGCGTGCTGCGCTGATGTGGCCACGCCGTTCGTCTTTCCTTTGCTCTTGCGCCAGCCGGCCGGCGGCATGCCGAATTCGCGTCTGAACGCGCGACTGAATGCGGCTTCCGACTCATAGCCAATCTGTTCCGCAACGGCGTTGAGTGGCTTGCTACCGATCAGAAGTTCGTGCGCCGCAATCTGCATGCGCCATCTCGCGAGGTATTGCATGGGCGGCTGCCCCAGAAGATCGGTAAAGCGTTGCGCCAACGCGGAACGCGACAGGCCCACTTTGCGCGCAAGTTCCTCGACGGTCCACGCATGCGCCGCCTGCGCATGAAGCAGCGAGAGCGCGCGTCCAACGTAGCGGTCACGCACGCCGGCGAGCCACCCGGTCTGGTTATCAGGTAACGCTTCAATACAGCTACGGATTGCTTCGACAAACAGCAGTTCCGATAGCCTGGCAAGCACAATCGTGCCGCCCGCGCGCGAGTCGGCCGCTTCCGCGGCAGCAAGTTTGAGAGACGACTCGAGCCATGCCGCACGCGGATCCTGGCGCATGTCGATCTTGAACAGTCGCGGCAGCGATGAGAGCAGCGGATTGCTCAAAGTATCGTCGCAGGCCAGAAAGCCGCACACGATGCGCGTCACAGCGCCCCCGCCGCCATAGGACAGCGTCATCACTTCACCGGGTGCTGTCGCCATCTGCCCGGCCAGTAGCGAGTCCGACGGCACAGGGGAAATATCGATCGCGCTGCCGATGATGTGCGTTTCACCCTGAGGCACCACGATCAGTTCGCCGGCATGGACGTGAATCGCCGAACCGGGATCGTCGGCCAGCTTCGCCCAGCAACTCCCCTCTATGATCAGATGATAAGAAACGACGCGCTCGGAAGGCGGCAAGTAAGCGCCGCAGAGCGATGCATCGGTGCGACCGATCAGACACCACGGCGCGGTGAGTGTCCCGTTCAGAAACACGGCGCCGCTCAGACGAACAGCGCGCAGAACATCAGAAACTGCATCCATGGATAGCTCGCGTGAAATGCGTTTCCCGGGCGAGAAACCTGGCCGCCGTTCATTCGTCAGGATGGCCAAGGGCTCCATGTTATACCCGCAACCTCACTTGATGACAATTCCCTTACTGGCGTTTTGCGCGAGGCTTATCGGCAGGAAGTGGACGATCGGACAAGAAAGATCGACGCACGGACAGGACGGCAATGGCTTGCCGCGGGCAGAGTTCATGACAGGAAGGAACATCACGGATCGGCGTCATCCGTACTTCGCCAACAAGCCTTCCTCGGACTCTGGAAACCTGGCGCATCACCCAACTTGCACGAATCGGTTCAAGCACAGCAACTGACCGCTTCGCGCAAACACAGTAGCGTGAGACACCGATGAAACGCCTGATAAGCCGTGCGATGTACCACCCGATCATTGCGCTATCCGTTTTCCATCTGGCCGACGTTATGCATCACGTCGATTACAGCATCGCTGGTGCATTGCTGGTTCTGACCGCGAAAACGATCTCGCGGGTTTCAAGTCTGTTCGACAAGGGATAGAGTTGCGATGCGAAGCGTTCGTCGATCAATGTCCGAGCGCGGCGCTGCAATTCAGCATTGGCATAAGAGACACTGGCTGCGATCGGCAAATCGACGAACAGAGGCCATAAAAAAGGCCTGTTCGTGATGCAGATGGACGAACATGATCGATAGAATTTCCTCCAGCACGTTACACACGGTCCCGCGTCCGATATCTGTCGGACCGCTTTCTCACATCGGATCTCCGGTTAATTCAGCATGGCACGGCTTGCACGGCACTACGTCCCCGATCAACCGCAGCACGTTATCTTGCAGGGACTCGCGGGGCCCGCTTTCATGGACGAAGGAGACTACCTGTACTTCCTCGCCTGCGTGGCAGACGCAGCGCGCGTCGCCGATCTGGCGGTCCACGCGTGGGTGCTCATGCCTGATGCGGTACAGTTCCTCGTCACGCCTTCGTACGAGTCGAGCATCGCCATGGCAATGCAGGCGGTTGGCCGTCGCTATGCCGAGACCTTCAACCGCCGCCATGGACGCCGCGGTGCGGTATGGCGTGGCGAGTACCGGGCGACAGTGATTGAGCCCGACCGATATTTCCTGCTCGCGAGCCAGATCATCGATCAGGCGCCGGTGCGCAATGGCCTGGCGGCCGAGCCGGGAAACTACCCGTGGTCGAGCTGCGCGCACCACATCGGGCTGCGTGTCGATAGGTTCATCAAGGACCATCCACTGTACCGGGCGCTCGGCAATACGCCGTTCGAGCGCCACCAGGCTTATCGCGATCTGGGCGCACAGCCTGTCGACGAACGCGAGATCAATAACCTGATGCAGTCGACGCTCAACGGCTGGGTGCTCGGCAGCCCCGCGTATTGCGAATGGGCGGCGCAGACAGCCAATCGGCGCTTGATGCCACTGCTGCTGCGCGACCGGCCGTCCACGGTTCGCACCACACGCTCGCTCGTACACGTGGGCTGAGCAAAGAACGATCGAGCTTCGCGAGATTACACGACCGCGCCGACACCGCTCGTCGCGCGAGGCCCTGCATTTCACGCACAACACATTGCCGCTCGCGTCTGCGCGAATCCCTCGCGATAGCGAGCGGTGAGGTGTGTGGCCGTGCGCCGCAGCAACGTCCGGTCGATCGTCAGGGCATGGAGCATTGCTTGCGAAAGCGCCTCGATCCCGACGCTGCCCGGCACGCACGCTGGCTCCCACGTCGCGGCAAACGCGGACTGTTTCGTCGTGTCGTTCGCGCGCGCCGGATGGAAGAAGTTCACCCGCGGCAAGCCGCACGCCAGCGCGACGATCCGTCCGTGCAGGCTGCTTCCCGCGTAGGCCGTGGCGTCTGCGATCAGTGCGCAGATGTCCCATATCTCCAGCGAACGGAAGAGTTGCGTACGTGAGACTTTCATCCGTGCCGCAATCCGCTCGTAGCAGGCCATATCGTCATGCCAGGGCGCCGCACCCGCTCGAAAGAACACAATACCGAGCCCGCTCTCGTTCGACACGCGATCGAGCTCGCGCGCAAGCACACCGAGCGTTCCGTCGTCGCCGAAATCCGCACTGAACTGCACGGCGACATACCCCTCGGGAAACGCCCTTTGCAAATCCGCCACGCCGCTGCGTTCCCTGCACGCGCGAATGTTCGCGCCGAACAGCTCCGTCACCATCACCGCCGGATCCGGCACGAGCCGCGCGAGAATGCCTGCTGCGGCGAGCCCGTTCTGGGTGTGGATGTCACGCACGCTGACGTCGTCGGCTTGCGCGAGCTTCGACAGGACTTCTGCTCGCATCCCGGGATCCAGTCGCTCCACATCGACGCCGCCGGCGGCTTGATAAGTGACGCTCGACGCACAGGGAAACATCTCGCGAGACGTCATGTAGGGGGCAAGCGCATCGAGACGCGTCAGCGCACGTGCCCACGCGCGTCGCTCGTCGTTGTGCGTTTCCAGTCGCGCGATGATCTTCTGTGCCTGGTCCCACGGCAGCAGCATCACCGCCGCCTCCCAGTCGCCGCAAGTCAGGATCTCGCCGCCTGCGTGCACGATATGCACACGGTCCTTGCCGCGTTCGGCGGCCAGTTGCGCGAGCGCCTGAACAGCGTGGCCGCCGTGGACGCGCAGGTCGCGCTCCGCGAGCCCGGCGAAGATCACGTCGTCGCACGCAAGCAGTTTTGCGACGACGTGAGGGAACAGCAGGTCACCCAGGTTGTGGCGATCGAAGGCGCCGAACACCACGACCGCATCATGTTTTCCTGTGTCTCGCATCATGATTCGGGCCCCGACCTCCCTCGGTACGAAGTCGCCGCTCGTCGTGCCACTCCTCCACCTGCCAGGCGATGAGTCCAGGCAGAAAGACGATGATGTCACGAATACGGCGCGCACCCGCGAGCGCGAGGCAAAGCTGCGGATGGAAACCAGGCACCGTGCCGATCAGCAGAAATCCACCTTCCTGAACGCCGAGTGCGCCAGGCACAAAGAACGCGACGCTACTGAGCGCCTGGATGAGCGACTCGAGTACGACTGCCTGCAGGAAACCTGCTTTTGCCGACAGAAAATAGAGCGCGATCCATAGCTCGAGCGCCGTCGCGATGCATTGGAGTGATTGCCAGATGAGCAGGTAACGGATGATGACGCCGGGCTGATGCCAGAGCTCACTGATCGATTGATCGATGCGCACCGACTCGCCGACGAGCGAGCGGAACTTGCCGCTCGTGATGCGATTGAAAAGTTGATTGCCGAGCGGCGGCGAAGGCGGCCCACCCAACGTGTATAGGTCGTCAGATACGTTGTCTGCGCACCGGTCAGCGGACCCGTGCGAACGCTCGCAGCACGGCGTCGCCGCGCGGCGTCACGTGAGGTAACCGGAAGCCCGGCCCAGCTGGCTCATTCGCAATCAACTGCAGTTCGCGGAGCGCGCCAAGCTCTGCCCGATCCGAATCAATTCGTTCAGGCGCATCCTTCAACAGCAGCAACGTGGCCACTTCGTGCGGGCTCAACATGTCGTTTACCTCACGGCGGGAGCGAAGGAACGGGTGACCAGATCCGGCCACGGCTGCATCGGCAGCACGCGAATACCGGAACCGGCAGGATTGGCGGAAGCTCGTCGCCTATCGGGTTGACGAGCGACGTGTGCGAGGCGGACCTCGTCGTTCCGCCGTGTCAGGCGTCGCCTTTTCGACGCGCTCGAGAAAGGCACGGACCATTTCTCCGACCTGTGCCTCGGCGACGGACGCGCCGTCCGGCTGCACTTCCGGCGGCACGGCCGCGCGCATCATCGCGTCGACGCCCGTTGCGCAGACCGGCAGGCCAGCGGGCCTGGTGTCCTCGTGGAGCTCACGCTCGTCGTCGTGATCGCCGCCGGCGTGGCACGGTCTGATTGTTTCAGACGCGATGTCCATCCAGCCGCGGGTGTATCCGGCGAACTGCAGGGTAAGCCAAGGCATCACATCCGCTTGACGTCTGAGGAACTGTTCAGGCGTCTGGGCGCGCAATACGCTTTCCCAGTGCAGCGCGGCACCCGTGACCGCGGACCTGTATGTATCCACGTTCAGCCGTATCAGCGCGCAATAACCGGCGAGGAACTGGTTGGGCAGTTGCGACACGTCGGTCGGAACGGATAGGGTAAATGGCATCTGTTTTGGGCTGCTCACGGAATATCTCTCAGGTTCTCGCGGACACGGCGATCGCTGCCACTGCGATTCGTGAAGGTCGTTCCCACACCGGGCCGTTGGCCAGACAGCCGGTCTGAAGCCGTCTTAGAGTCGTCATTCTAACTTTGTTAAGTCGCACTACGATTTTTACGAGCCAGGGAGTTTCCCCAATATGTGGGAAATTGACGCCTGTGATGAGTGGCGGCGGCCATGGTCATTGATAGCGAACCCCTCGCGCGCCGCACGACGCGACGCGACGGGAATACCGCGCGGCGCGTTGCGAGCCTCGTCATGCAAACGCTACGACGCAGCAAACAGAACCCCAACCGCCGGCATGAAAGCTCCGCTGAAATGTCGCCCGAGGAGCCCATTACAATGGACGCTATCCAAAATACGAATGCGACCTGCCATGCATCTTGCCTCGCGCCGTCGAGCGCAAAAACGAACAGCCCCGTCAGCCTGGATCGCCGCATGCGTCGCGCTTCTTTTGTTGTCGCCACCCATCCTTGCCCAGGACGAAAAGCCCGGTATCGCCTTTTCCTCGATCGAGCCCGGCGCATCGCTGCCCGCGGGCTGGAAGAACATGCCGGTCGTGCGCGGCAAGCCCATCACGCAATACACGCTCGTTCGCGACGACCACACCACTGTGCTGCAGGCGGACGCGAACCGCTCTGCTTCCGCGCTGATGCACGAGGGTGATATCGACCTCGCTCGCACTCCCGTCGTGGCATGGCGCTGGAAAGCGGATAGACCGATCGAAGGCGCCGATAACCGCGTGGCGTCGAAGGAAGACGCGCCAGCGCGGCTGGTGTTCATGTTTGCCGGAGACAAGAGCAAGCTGTCGCTTTTCGACCGGGCAAAGATGGGGCTGGCCAAGCATCTGAGTGGCGAAGATCTGCCCTATGCCACGTTGATGTACGTGTGGTCGACCACCGCCGCGCCGGGTACCGTCATTGCCAACCCTCGCACGAACCGCGTACAGATGATCGTGGTCTCCGGTCTGCCTGGCGATGCGGGTCAGTGGCAAAGCCTGCGCCGCAATATCGTGCAAGACTATGAGCGGGTCTTTCACGAACCGCCAGGACGAATCACAGGCTACGGGCTGCTGACCGATACCGACAATACCGGTACCACGACACGCGCCTGGTACGGAGACGTCCAGTTCCTTCCCGGGCCTTGATCACCGGGTGCCGTCGAGTCGATCGAGCCCGTCGGCGCGGCGTGGCCGGCTGAGTGTCCCGCGCGCTTTCGTAAGCGGAGATGACGCGCCTTGCCGATCACCGGCTTGCTTTGGGGCGCAGCCATCGACCCTTCATTCCTCAGGCGCTCAGATGAGTTCCCGCAGTTTGTAGTACCACATGCCCAGAATCAAAGCCTGGGTGCGCAGCATCTTGCCGCCCGGGAACCGTCGATGCCTGATGCTGCTGAATACGTCGAATGGAGAAGCGTCGCCGCCGATCGCGTCCGCGAGAATTTTGCCGGCCATTCCCGCGAACACCAGCCCATGTCCGGAGAAGCCTTGTACATAGTAGAAGTAGAGGTTGTCGCCGACACGACCAGGATCCGGCGCGCGGTTCATCGTGACGTCGACAAAGCCGCCCCATGCAGTCGATGTTCACGCCGTCGAGCTGCGGAAAAACGCCCGTCATGCGACTGCGCATGCGGTCGATGACTTGCCGCATCGCTACCGAACCCGTGTCGATGCGCGTCCGCAGGCCAATGCCGTTCATGCGTACCCCATCGTGGTTCCGCCGGCTGCATGCCCTCTTCCACGAACGCGTCGACGGACCACGTATCGACGAACTCGCTTCGCGCCTTGCGGCGTTTGGCGACCTGGAAGTCCCGTTCCGCCACCTGAATCGCCTTGATGTTCAGCCGGTGCGCGAGCGCCGCGTCACGAAGATCGGGGAAATGGCCACGAGCGCAGCCGCGCTGCGGGCCGAGACGATGGTTGCCGCGCGGGAACGCGCGTTGCTCGATGTGCATCGTCAATACGAAATGCATAACGAGACACCCTTGGGCTGCGCGTTTTTCGCGGCCGAACGGCGCGACCAGCGGGGCGAGCGTCTATGTCCCGGTCGCGGACGAGATCGACTATCCCGCCGATCTGGAGGCCGCGCGCGACCGCCGGCAACGCAGACGTACGTGGCAAGCGTTCAGTTGTGGGAGAAAAGCGATGTCCATTCAGGAATATGCGCCGTATCGCGGCTGCAATATCGAGGTGAACGTTACGTTATCGAAGACGCATTGGCTCGGCGGCAAATATCGCCGTTATCGCGTGTCATGGACCGTGACGTTGCCCGGCAATCCGGAGCAGGAACTGCTGAGTTTTCCGGAACAGTTCGATTTTCTGACCGAGCATGAAGCGTTCAAGTATGGAGAAAATCGGGCGCACACCTTTGTCGATTCGATGTTGTCGACGCCTTCTCAAAGGCGCAGGCTCCGCGACGCGGTCGCTCGGCCCGCAACGCGCCAGGACGTTTTTTAATGCGCCGGCGCGCCCTTTCGGAGCGGGCTTGATCGTGCCACCGGGTGGCGACCAGCGCGACGAGCAAGCAGCGTGCGCGCAAGCTCCGTAAAGCCCTCGCTCGGGCGACGTCGCCACCGACAGGCCGGTTCATCGATGTTTGAACACGATGCGCGCAGAGCGACGATGTTGTTCGGGGGACAGAAAGGTAAATACAATGCGACGCATGGCCGGTTTATCGTTGACGTTTTTTCGACGCAGGAGAAACATCGCACGAGATCGGAGCAGCCCCGTCCATTCCGCTGCCCCGATGTGTCGCGCCGCGCGCGGTAATCTGGAAAACATCGTCGTGGTTGATCATGCGGCGGCATCTTCCATTACTGCCCTCCTGGCGGAGTCTGAATCAAGGCTGGTCGCGTCATCAACTCCTTTGCGGGTGACCCGCGGAAACGAGGTGCGAGTTGTGCCAATCCGAGCGAGCACGCATGCGGGACTCCCATGAGCCGGTAGCCGCCGGGCTTCGAAGCACGTCCTGGACGCCGACGCTCAGCGGCTCGCTGCTCGCGCTCGTGTTCTGGTGGCAGTCACTGACGCCGACACTGATTCCGCGGTCGTGGGGAACGCAAACCGTGGTCGGCGCGTTCTGTCTGGCCATCGGCTATGGGATAGGCACATTGGTCGGCCGCGGCGTGCATCGGCTGCTGGAGCGATGGGGGCGCGTGGCCGGCAGCGAGGTCCGACGGCGCAGCTGGATCGTTCTGGCAGCGGCGTGGCTCATTGCACTATTCGTTGGCTCGAAGCTATGGCTCGGCTGGCAGAACGAGCAGCGTAGTTTCATGGGGATGGCGCCGATCGCCTGGTTCGACGCCGTGCTGGTGATCGTCCTGTCGCCGTTGAGCGCGGTGTTGCTGGTAGTCATCGGGCGATTGACGGCGCGCGGTGCCGCCGCAGTCAAGCAGGTCATCCAGGGCCACGTGCCCCCGATCGTTTCGGTGCCGGCAACAGCGCTGCTCATCATCGTGATTGGCATGGCGCTCGGTCGCGGAGTGGCCTTTCCCGCCCTCACCACGGTCTCCAACTTCGTCCACGGGCGGGTGAACGAGAACACGACCGAGGGAATCGTGGCCCCCACGTCGCCAACGGTGTCCGGCAGCAGCACGTCGTTCGTCGCATGGGACACCTTGGGCCGCATGGGGCGCGGCTTCGTGGCGACAGCGACAACCACGCAAGAGCTCGCGAAGTTCCACGGGACTGATGCGAAACTGGTCGATCCGGTGAGGGTCTACGTCGGAGTGCGTTCCGCGGACTCCCTCGAGCAGCGTGCGCAGATTGCGGTCCGCGAGCTCGAGCGCGCCGGCGGGTTCGAGCGGAAAGTGCTGGTCGTGTGGATACCCACCGGCACGGGCTGGATAGTCCCCAAAGCCGCGGCTTCGCTGGAGCAACTGCACGGTGGCGACACGGCGATCGTGGCGATCCAATACTCTTTCCTGCCTAGCCGACTCGCCATTTTCATGGATGCTGGTCTCGCGAACGAGGCGGGTGTCACGCTCTTCAACGCGGTTCGCGCCCGATGGTCGATGCTCCCGCCGAAACGACGGCCAAAGCTCGTTCTGTTCGGCAAGAGTCTCGGCGCCGCGGGGGTGGAAGCGCCTTTCGTCGGGAAAGACGCCTCTGCCTCGGTAGCCAACATGATTGCCCGAACGGATGGCGTGCTGATCGTCGGCGCCAAACAAAGCAACCCGATCCATTCGCAACTCACTCGCGAGCGCGATAGCGGGTCGCCCTTCTGGCAGCCGATCTTCGATGGGGGGCGTTCGGTACGGTTCTTGAGCCGCGATCCGCATCAGATGGCATTGGACACCGACTGGCCGGCCCCGCGAATCGTGTACCTTCAGCATCCGGCCGATCCGGCCGTGTTCTGGAGTGCCAGTGCGTTCTGGTGGCCGCCCGAATGGCTGGCTCGGCCACGTGGCTTCGACGTGCCTGACGCCATGCATTGGTTTCCCATCGTCTCGGGCGTGCAGGCGGTGGGCGATCTGATTCACCAACTCGGCGTGCCGGCGGGTTTTGGTCACAACTACTCGTCGGAGGACTACGCCAACGGCTGGGCCAGCGTGGTGCCTCCCGAGGGCTGGACGCACGCCGATACCGAACGACTGGCCCGGTTCCTCGACCAGATTGCCGGCGATGAATCAGAGCCGTGACCGAGCTGAAGGCGAACGGATTGGGGCGGTGCCGCTGCAGCTTGCGGCGCGCACCACAGAACATGGTCTAACTAACGCCAGGCTCGTGTGAACTCGCCGACCACGCGCGCCAGATGCGCCTGCATCGCCGTGCGCGCGGCGGTCGCATCTCGCGCCATGATGGCCGCAAAGATGCGCTGATGGTCATCCTGTGACGCCGCCCGCAATGCGGGAGTATGAAAGTGCTCCTCGATCTTTTTCCACAACGGGTCGGCACGGGAATTGTCCCACATCGCTGTCACCACGAGCCGGAGCATTTCGTTTCCCGTCGCCCGCGCGATCGCCAGATGGAAATCACGGTCGGCGGCCTCGTTCGCAGCCTTGTCGTCCATGTTTTCGCGCATCGCGCGCAACGCGGCGAAGAGCCGGTCGAGGTCTGAATCTTTGCGCTCGGTAGCGGCTAAGGCCGCGATCCCGCTTTCGATCACCGCCCGCGCGCGCAGCGTCTCGATCGGGCCCAGTCCGCGCGGCAGTTTAAACATGGCGGAGCGCGCCTGCGGCGCTGCTGCTGCGCCCCGTGCCCGGCGGCTCGATCAACGAGGACCTCGCCGACGCACTGACCGGCAAGGTCGCGACCAATGCGGTCGCACAGGGCATCATGATCGTCGATACCGACGGATCGTCGCCGCAGGATTCCGCGCCACAGGTGATGCGGTGGCTCGCGGCGGGCTGGCTCGTACCGGGCGTGCCGAATGCAGTCGCGCTATGGCTCGTGATCGGCGGCGCCACGGTGTTCCTGTTGTCGCGTACGACCTTCGGCCGCACGCTGTACGCGATCGGCAATACCGAACGCGCGGCGTATCTGTCCGGCATCAATACGCGGCGCGTGACCGTGGCCGCATTCGCCGTGTGCAGCGCGTTCGCGGCGTTCGGCGGCGTATTGCTCGCCGGTTATGCGTCGAAGGCAGCGCAGTCGATGGGCGATGCCTACCTGTTGCCGGCGATCGCGGCAGTCGTGCTCGGCGGCACATCGATTCTGGGTGGACGAGGTTCATACCTCGGCACCGTGGCTGGCGCGATCCTCATCACGCTGCTGCAGTCGATCCTTTCAGTCGCGCAGATGCCCGAGGCGGGACGTCAGATCATCTACGGCGCGGTGATAGCGGCAATGTTGCTGCTGTATGGGCGCAGCAAGCGGGAAGCGTAGTTTGAGTCGATCCGCTGGCGCGTCCCTCCCGGCCCACCAACAGCAACGGCTCCAAGCCTCGACTACCCTGCCACGCGCAAGCTCATCCATGAGCATCCACCCACGCGCGCGCCCAATCCAGGCCTGCATGGTGGGCTTCCTCCTCGCTATCGAATAGTCCCAGAATGCCTGATGCTTCGATCAGCTTTCCGCCTCGCGTAATGGTTCCGCTCGCCGCATAGCGCTCCGGTTGCAGGATGCCTTCGCCTTCCTGCTGAAGGATGGCATGCCCCCACAACGTGTACCCGTCGTAGTCGATCGTTTCCATTAGCGCACGACCCTGACGGATGCGGCGCGAGTCGTCACTCGAAGCATGTTCGCGCGTGCCTCTGGTGGATTCCAGACCTCAGCGTAGTCCGATGCGTGCGCGCCCGTGCAAGGCGTCATGATCAGAACCGTGAATCCTGTCTTTTTCAAGATTTCTCCTTTCCAGCGATTTTCTTCAGCGGCTCGTCGCAACTGTCACTATGTCCGGCACATCCAGCATCCCTACCGAAGCAGGTCGGGAATTCAGGCAAACGCAGCGAGTCAGCTGCGATGCAGTATGGCCGAATGTGTCATTCACCGCTTTGAATCCGTTTCGATCGCCGCAGCGCGGAAAAGACGCGTGGGCATTGAGACCTCACTTGCGGGGAGCTATCGCGGAGACTGGTCGCTCGCTCGCCGCGGTCGACGAGCGTTTCGCGCTGGTCGGCGCGGTTGAAGATGTGACATTGTATCGTCAGCCTGCGGGAGTCCTGATAGTCGCCCCCGATAGCGTCACATCCGCTGAATATGTGTGCCAATATGTGTGCCGCGAAACGAGTCGACGAAGGAACGTTTCGTGCGAGCGCTACAGCATCCCTGGTTTCCCGACGGTCAGGCGAATGCACTCTTCCCCCGACAGGGGCGCGGCGCCCCGCGCCGCACAAGGTAATACGCACGCTGCCTCGTCGCAGCCCGCCCGCTCGTGGGCCGCCGATCTCGGGCCGGGGCTGGCAAGTCTCGGCTGCGATAACGATCCCAGCGGTATCGCGACATATTCACTCGCGGGCGCGTGGTACGGCTACGACCTGCTGTGGACCTGCGTGCTGTCGTTTCCGTCGATGGTCGCGTTGCAGCTGGTCTCGGCGCGTGTCGCCGCCGTCACCGGACATGGCCTGACGGCGAACATGCGCGCGCACTATTCGCCGGTGTTCTTCTATTTGGCGGTGGCGCGGTTCGTGATTGCGAACACGCTGAATATCGCCGTCAATGTGATGGCGATGGCCGCGGTCGTGCAACGCTTCACTCATGGGCCGCTTTGGTTACTTGCCCTCGCATGCGGTTGCACCTCGATTGCGTTGCAGTGGTTCATTCCCTATGCGCGCTATGCGCAGGTGCTCAAATGGTTGATGCTGCCGATGCTCGCGTATGCCGGTGTGCTGCTGATCGTCGATGTGCCGTGGCACACGGTCGTGCTGCGCTCGCTCGTGCCGCACGTCGAGTGGAAAGAAGATTTCGTCACGATGCTGATGGCCGTGCTCGGTACGACGATGAGTCCCTATCTGCTTTTTTCGCAGGCCGAGCAGGAAGCACAGGAACAGCATCGACAGCACGAACAGCGCGCGGCGCGGGGCGATCGGCATTCGTCAGAGCAGCTTCGCCGGTTGCGCATGCAGACCTTGACGCGCACCGCGCTATCGAGCGTGGCCGCATTGTGCATCATGATTGCGGCTGCGGCGACGCTGCATGGTGCACAGACGCGCCCCGGCGAGCCCATGGAGCTTTCCAGGGTGCTCGAGCCGCTAGTGGATGGCTACGGCGGCACACTGCTTGGGCTTGCACTGATCGGCTCAGCGCTGCTCGCACTACCTTCGCTCGGGGGTTCCGCTGCGCAAGCGGTCGCGAGTTCGTTCGACTGGCCCCACGGCCAACGGCGTGATCGGCGCATTGCTGTTCTGCTCGTTGCGCTCGCGGGGCTCGGCACGCTGCTTGGCGTTGCGCTCGGCCTATGGCACGTCGACCCTGTCAAGGCGCTGTACTGGAGCGCCATCGTCAACGGTATGACGATTACGCCCGTGCTGGTGCTTCTGGTGCTGCTGAGTGCGAAACGAGAAGCGGTCGGCGAAATCGTCGCGCACTGGTCGTTACGCGCGCTCTGCTGGCTCGCGACCCTGATCACCGGCATGGTCGTGGTCGCGCACTTCGTGCTCGAAGTGGCCGAGCGCGTGTCCTGATGAACCCCTCACGCCCGATTTGCACCGCAGACGCGCAGGCTACCTCACGCTTTTGAGATGTTCAGCGAGGCGAGCGAACATCGCGTCACACCATCGGTATGCCCGGACAGCACGATGCCACCACGCTCTCGCGGACCGTTCGTGGCGAACCGGTTCGCCTTGGTACGCTCGGCGTTATGGAACAGCTCGCTGTCCACACCTGGATCCGCGAGGTATTGCTGCACGAAGCCGATCAGTTCCAGATTGGAGTCGCGGCTGACAGTCGCAAAACCGGTCAGCCGTTCGAGCAGCGCACGGCTCGACAACTCACTCATCGCCGGGCACTCCGTAGCTCGGCGCCGCGGTTGGATTCAACGCGCGTGCGATGTAGTCCCGCATCTGCGGCCGATACGCTTGCCAAAGCGCGGCAAGTTTGCCGATCGGATCGTCGTCGGCCCAATCGACACGCAGATCGACGATCGGCCAGACCTGTGTATCGACGATCTTCAGAGCCGCCGAATTCACGGGCCCAGCTTCTCCGCCCGCTTCGACGGCCGCATGCATCGCGTGCAGCAGACGATCGGCGAGCGCGCCTTGTGCGCTCTCGAACGCTTTCACCATCGCGTCGATCACCGGCTTGCCGGCGAGCAGATTGCCCGCTGCCACACACTGATTTCCCGCGACGGCGTGATGCACGCCGAGTGCTTCCTTGCCGGTGAACATCGCGGTTCGCCCCTCACTGTCGACCACCGTCACCTGCCGGTATTCGCTCCATTCGCTCGCGCCTAGCGCCCGTTCGAGCGCCGTATCCGCCGCGATACGCCCGCTTTCCAGCAGATCGAGAATCTGCGGCCCGAGCGCGGGCAGCGTCACGTTCTGCGTCGCCACCGCACCGACGCCCGCGCGCGCCCACGGACACCTCGCACCCACCGCAATGCTCGACGAACTGATCGCGATACCGAGCTGACCGGTCTTGCCGCAACGTCCAACGATCGAGAATGTCATGGCTAGCTCCTCACGCCTGAGATGGCTTCCAGTTGTCCGGAATCACGGCGATCACGTCGATTTCCATCAGCCATTGCGGCTGGCCGAGCGCGCTGACGCACAGCCCCGTCGAAATCGGATACACGCCCTTCAGCCACTTGCCGACTTCCTGATACACCGGCTCGCGATAACGGGGATCAGTGATGTAAGTCGTCGTCTTGACGATATGCGACAGGTCGCTGCCCGCTTCCTCGAGAAGTTGCTTGACGTTCTTCATCGCCTGCTCGGCCTGCGCGCGCGGATCGCCGAGACCGACCAGCTTGCCGTCGAAATCCGTACCGACCTGGCCGCGCACATAGACCGTATTGCCCGCGCGAACCGCCTGGCAAAGATCGTTATCGAGCGACTGGTTCGGGTACGTATCCTTCGTATTGAACATGCGGATGCGGGTATGCGTAGGCATCAGTTCACTCCCACTTCTTTGGTCTTCGGCGCGTGCGATTCGTCGCACGCGGTATCGGTTGGATTCGCGCCGTGCACGCCGCGCGCGTCCTGCCGACGCTGCGACGCGTCGCGATACGCGAGGTATTTGCGCTGCGTGACGATGTGATCGGCGATGTGCTTTGCGTCGTGCCAGACGCCCCAGATAAACGACGACGCGCGCCGCGACAACCACGGCAAGCCGAGGAAATACACGCCCGGTTCCTTCGATACACCGCGCTGATGCTGCGGCTTGCCCTTATCGTCGAATGCGTTCACGTGCAGCCAGCTGAAATCGACGGCATAGCCGGTGGCCCAAATGATCGTGCTCACACCCGCCTTCTTCAGATCCAGTTCCGGGAGCGGATGCGTCACGCACTCCGGGTCTGGTGGAAGCAGGCGTGCGTCGGGGTCTTGCGGCAGGTCCACGCCGTTGCGCTCGACGTAGTCGTCGGCCGCGTCCAGTAGCGACATCAGGTTTTCGTCGCCACGCTTCAGATTGGCGGCGAGGTCCTGTTCGAAGGTCGCGACGCCATTCGCGAACGATTTCGTCGTGCCGACCAGCGTCATGCCCTGATGAGCGAGCCTGCGAAAATCGATGGTCTGGCCGCCGTACGCGCCGCTGACGGCAATGGTCACATGCTCGCGTCCCGGCACGGCGACTTCCTTGTCCCATTCGCCGAGTACACCGAGCCACCAGCAGAAATCGCGACCGCGATAGGCGCGCGGCGGACGGTCATGCGCACCGACGGACAGATAAACCTTGCGGCCCGCGCGTTGCAGTTCGTCCGCGATCTGCACGCCGGACGACCCCGCGCCAACCACGAGCACCGCGCCTTCGGGCAGCTGCGCCGGGTTCCGATAGTGGGCCGAATGAAGCTGCGTGAGCTCGACGTCCTGTGGCGCGATGGGGGGAATGACGGGCCGCTGGAACGGCCCCGTCGCAACGACCACGCGACAGGCTTCGATCGTGCCATCGGACGTTGCGACCGCAAATCCTGCCCGGCCCTTCAGACGCTCGACGCTCGTGACTTCGACGCCCGTGCGGATCGGCGCATCGAACTTGCGCGCATAGGCCTCGAAGTAATCGGCGACCTGATCCTTGGCGGCGAACCCATCAGGATCGAGTCCTTCGAACTCCATATTAGGGAAGCGGTCGTGCCAGGCGGGACCATTGGCGACCAGTGAATCCCAGCGGCAGGTACGCCAGCGTTCGGCAATGCGGTCGCGCTCCAGCACGAGATGGGGTACGCCGAGTTTGCTCAGGTGTTCGCTCATTGCCACGCCAGCCTGACCCGCGCCTATGACCAGCGTGTCGATCGACAATTTTTCAGCCGACATGGCCTTCTCCTTCTGAAAAGCGCTCTGGATTCAGGTCACTCTCTCTCTTCGGTCGGACAGAATGTACGCCGCGCGGCGGGCAACAAAAACTATATTTTAAAAATGCTTTGCATCGTTTTTCGCTATGCAATCGACAATTGGCGAGCGACAATCGGTTCGACCGAACACGGAGCAACTGATGGACGGCAACTCGATACGCTACTCGTTGCGTCAGCTCAGGTATTTTGTCGTCACGGCCGAGACGCTTTCGTTCACCGCCGCGGCAAAGCGCCTGCACATTTCGCAGCCGTCCATCTCGACGTCGCTCGCGGATCTGGAGGAATCGTTCGGCGTCCAACTGTTCATCCGCCATCACGCCAGCGGGCTGTCGCTCACGCAACCGGGCCGCGATCTGCTCGGCCACGCTCGCAATCTGCTTCAGAACGCCGAAGAATTGCAGCTGACCGCGAAGGAAATCGACGGCGGCATGTCGGGCTCCATCTCGCTGGGCTGCATGGTGTCACTGGCCCCGCCGCTGATGCCAGGCATCATCAGCCGCTTCGTGCGGGACTATCCGGCAGTCACCTTCCGTACGACGGAAGCGCATCAGGACACGCTTTTGAGCGGCCTGCGCGACGGCTCGCTCGATATCGCGCTGACCTACAGCCTCGATATCGCCGATGGAATCGCGTTTACCCCGCTGCTTTCGCTGCCACCGTATGTCATCCTGCCTAAAACACACAGGCTTGCACGGGCCCGCAAAGTGTCGCTGGCCGATCTGCTGCCCGAGCCCTATGTGATGCTGGACCTTCCGCATAGCCGCGAGTACTTCTCCGCGCTGTTCGACGCAGTCGGCAGCCGCCCTACCGCGGCTTTCCGGTCGTCACAGCCTGAAGTGGTGCGTGGCATGGTTGCCAACGGCTTGGGTTACAGCATACTCAACTTCCCGCTGAAGTCGACCCGAACAGTGGACGGCGAAGACTTCGTGATTAAACATTTCAAGGAAAGCGTCAATGCGACGACGCTTGGCATCGCACTATCGGGCGCCGTCAAGCCGCGCGAGGTTGTGAAGCGCTTCTCGGCATTCTGTGAAACGTATATTCGGCGCCTCCACATCGGTTAGCGGCCCGGAAAGCCTCTCGGCATAGGCTTGAGCTATGCACTGCATGCAAAAACAATATTTTACCTAGCAATTTGGATTGTTAGATTGGTGCTCATCGGATGCACACACTGATGGGGGGCCCCCTATGTCAGCCATTCTTCAGTCGACGGACGCTGAGCTCGACATCGTTCGCGCCCTGCGCGAGAACTGCGAGCGTCCGTTCGGGGATGCACACGCAATGCCGCCGGCCGTCTACACGTCGGAGGCGTTTCTCGCGCTCGAACGGCGCGACGTGTTTCGCAACGAGTGGTTGTGCGTGGGCCGCGCGAGCGCGCTCGCACAGAGCGGCGACTACCTGACCGCGCAAATCGACGACCAGCCGATGTTCGTGCTGCGCGATGCGAGCGGTGCGTTGCGCGCATTCTCGAATGTTTGCCTGCATCGGATGTCGATATTGCTTGAAGGGCGCGGCAACGTGCGCCGGATCGTGTGCCCCTATCACGCATGGAACTACACGCTCGATGGTTCGCTCGCGGGCGCGCCGTTGATGGATCGGCAGCCGGGCTTTTGCAAGGAACAATACAAGCTGCCTGCCGTGCGCTGCGAGACGTGGCAAGGCTGGATCTACGTAACGCTCAACGCGCACGCGCCTTCGGTGGAATCACATTTGTCCGGGCTGACGAAGCTGATCGAGCCGTACGGCATGAGCAACTACGTCGAGACCTTCCACGAAGAGCACGTGTGGGACACCAACTGGAAGATCCTCGCGGAAAATTTCATGGAGAGCTACCACCTGCCGATGCTGCATCGCGCAACGGTCGGGCCGCACTCGAAGCTCGAAGAAATGGAATGTCCGCCGGGCTTGCCCGCGTTCAACTATCACTGGATCACCAAGGAAGCATCGCTGCCGATCGGCAACGCGCATCCCGCCAACACGCGCCTGCAAGGGCACTGGCGCCGTACCACCGCGCTGCTGGCGATCTACCCGACACACCTGATCACGCTGACGCCCGGCTACTTCTGGTATCTGATCCTGCAGCCGCGGGGCGTCGGCCGCGTGCATATCCGCTTCGGCGGAGGCCTCGCACCGGATTTCGTCGACGATCCGCGGGCCGCCGATTACATGGCTACGCTGAAGACGCTGCTCGACGAAGTCAACGCCGAGGACCGGCGCGGCGTCGAGGCCGTGTTTCGCGGCGTGCACGCGCCACTCGCGAAGCCTGGCCATCTGAGCCCTCTGGAACGCCCGAATTACGACTTCGCCCGCTATCTGGCGGGACGCCTGGGCGCGAAGTGATTTGCCGCCCCACGTGGACCGCCAACACTCTGCCGAGTTACTCATGTCAAGCCAACCATTTATTTCGTTCGACGGCGTCAGCAAGTCATACGACGGCGTGCATAGCGTCGTCGAGGGACTCGATCTCGATGTCGCGCACGGTGAATTCGTTTCGCTGCTCGGTCCGTCCGGTTCCGGCAAGACCACGACACTGATGATGCTCGCGGGATTCGAAGCGCCGACGCGCGGCGAGATCCGCCTCGCCGGCAAGCGTCTGGACGACAAGCCACCGCATCGGCGCGATATCGGCATGGTGTTTCAGAACTATGCGCTGTTCCCGCACATGACGATTGCCGAGAACGTCGCGTTTCCGCTGTCGGTGCGCAAGATAAGCCGTAGCGAACAGAAAACGCGCGTGACGCGCGTGCTGGACATGGTGGAGTTATCGCATCTGGCGGCACGGCGTCCGTCGCAACTGTCCGGTGGCCAGCAGCAGCGCGTTGCACTTGCCCGCGCGCTGGTTTTCGAGCCGAGCGTGGTGCTGATGGACGAGCCGCTCGGCGCGCTCGACAAACGCCTGCGTGAAACCATGCAATACGAAATCATGCGGCTGCATCGCGAACTGTCGCTGACGATCGTCTACGTGACCCACGACCAGAACGAAGCGTTGACGATGTCGGACCGCGTCGCCGTGTTTTCCGATGGACGCATCCAGCAGGCCGCCGCACCGACCGAACTCTACGAAAACGCGGCGAATGCGTTCGTTGCCAATTTCGTCGGCGAGAACAATGGACTGACCGGTCGCGTCGATTCCTACGGGACGGAATGGGCTGCGATGCAGCTCGCCGACGGCAGCACCGTGTGCGGACGCCCAGGCGTCGGGCTCGCGTCAGGCGACACGGCGGTGCTGGCGCTACGTCCCGAGCGCGCGCACATCGCCGCGACGCCGGACGCTTTGCAGGAAGCGACACGGCAGAACATGAACATCGTGCACGCGCTTGTCGAGGAACTCGTTTACTGCGGCGATCATCATCGCGTGCATCTGAAGCTCGGCCATGGCGAAAGCATGGTCGTCAAGCTGCCGAACACACAGCACCATGACCTGCCCGCGCTCGGCCGTCAGACCGCCGTGACCTGGCGACGCGACGACTGCAAGGTGCTGCCAGCAATGGCGGCCGCGCCGCAATCCACCGCCGGGTCCGGCGGCGTCGACTATTCCACCGTTTCCGTTCCCTCGTCCGCCTCGCCACTTATCGCAGGAGCCAACTAGAAATGAAGACCACACTCTCGTCCTTCCGGACCACCATCGCGGCGTGCGCGCTCGGGGTGTTTGCCACGGCCACGGTTCACGCGGCCGAAACGATTTCCGTCGTCACCTTTGGCGGTGCGTATGAAGCTGCCGCGAAAAAGGCATGGTTCGAACCGTTCACTGCGAAAACCGGCGACCAGTTCTCCACCGAGTCCTACGATGGCGGCCTCGCCAAGCTGCAAGCGATGGAACAGTCGAAGAACCCGACCTGGGATCTGATCGACCTCGAAACCAACGACGAGATCACCGCGTGCGACGAAGGCCTCATCGCCAAGTTCGACAAGAAGTTGCTCGGCAACACCAGTGACTTCCTGCCGGGCTCGATCAGTGATTGCGCCGTCGCGGCGATGGTATGGTCCACCGTCTATGCGTATGACACCAGCAAGCTGAAATCTGCGCCGACCACCATCAACGATTTCTTCGACCTCAACAAGTACCCGGGCAAGCGCGGCATGCGCAAGTCGCCGAAGGTCGCGATGGAATGGGCCTTAATCGCCGATGGCGTTGCACCCAAGGACGTGTACAAGATCCTCTCCACGCCGGCTGGCGTCGATCGCGCGTTCAAGAAGCTCGACACCATCAAGCCGAGCATCGTCTGGTGGGAGGCGGGTGCGCAGGCGCCGCAACTGCTCGCCGACGGCGCGGTCGTGATGACGCAGGCGTACAACGGCCGCATCGACGACGCCGTGCACAAGGACAAGAAGCCCTTCAAGATCGTCTGGGATGCACAGGTGTACGACTACGAATGGTGGGCCGTGGTCAACGGCGCGAAGCATGCCGACGCGGCGCGGAAGTTCATCGTCGCATCCTCGACACCGCAGGCCTATGCGGACCTGTCGAAGTACATCGCGTACGCGCCGCCGCGCAAGGACGCCATTCCGCTGATCGACAAGGCGCGTCTGAACGATCTGCCGACAGCGCCGGAGAACTTCAAACGCCCGCTGCAAATCAACGCGACGTTCTGGGCCGACAACGCGGATGCGATCAACAAGCGGTTCCAGAACTGGCTGGCGCAGTAGCGCCAGATCGAACGAACGTCACCCGGGAGATCGAGCACGATGAACACGCAGCTGCCGTCCACCGCCCCTTTTGGCCGCGGCCCGCAGGCCGCGAACCGCGAGTCGTTCCGCGCCGCGCGCCGCAAGGCCGCGATGCGCGCGTTGCTGCTGGCTTTGCCGTTGCTCATCTTTCTGCTGGTGACGTTCGTCGCGCCGATCGCGAGCCTGCTCGCGCGCAGCGTGAGAAACCCTGAAGTACGCGCCGGCATGCCGCAATTGAGCACGGCGCTGGCCGGATGGGACGGTGCGGGCGTACCCGGCGAACCGGCCTTTGCCGCACTCGCGCACGACCTGAAGGACGCCAGCGAATCCGGCCAGCTCGGCAATATCGCGCGACGCATGAACTTCTCTCAACCAGAGTTCCGCAGCCTGCTGTTCAAGACGGCGCGTGCCACACGTTCGCAAACGCCCGCGCAATGGAAGCCCGCCCTGATCGATCTGGATGAACGCTGGAACACACCGGAAACCTGGCGGCTCCTCAAGCGTGCGTCGATCTCGCCCACGCCCGACTATTTGCTGAACGCCGTCGACGCGCAAGTCGCGCCCGATGGCTCGGTGACGTCCGTCGCGGCGGACAGCGCCATCTTCCGCGCCGCCTTCGGACGCACGGTCACGATCAGTGCGACGGTCACGCTGCTGTGCCTGGTGCTGGGTTATCCCGTGGCGTATCTGCTCGCGACATTGCCGGAGAACCAGAGCAACCGGCTGATCCTCTTCGTGATCGTACCGTTCTGGACATCGCTGCTGGTGCGGACCACCGCGTGGTATGTGCTGCTGCAACCGGGTGGTGTGATCAACAGCGCGTTGCTCCGCTTTGGGCTCATCAATCATCCGTTGTCGCTGATTTTCAATCGCACGGGTGTGTTGATCGGCATGACGCACATCCTGCTGCCATACATGATCCTCGCGATCTTTTCGGTGATGAAAGGTGTCCCGCCCGTGTACATGCGGGCGGCGAAATCCCTCGGCGCGCATCCGGCTGTGGCCTTCGTGCGAGTGTATATTCCGCAAACGCTGCCGGGTGTCGGCGCGGGATGTTTTCTCGTGTTCGTGCTCGCGCTCGGTTATTACATCACCCCCGCCCTGCTAGGCGGCGCCGGCGACGAAATGATCAGCCAGCTGATCGCGTCGCAGACCAACGATCAGCTCAACTGGGGACTCGCGGGTGCGTTGTCGTGCTATCTGATCGCATTCACGGCGGTGTTCTATTTCATCTTCAACCGGCTGGTCGGTATCGACCGCTTGCGCTTCGGCTAACGCGCCGCGCAACCGACGCTAATGGGTTGTCGCTCCTTCGTATGGTTGATCAACAGGCAGACTCGGATGAAAGACGGACGAACCCGGCTACTCTCGGAACGCATCGCGGGCGCGGGACTACGTGTGCATTGCGCGCTCATTTTCTTTTTCCTCGTCGCGCCGATCCTCGCGATCGTGCCGCTGTCGTTCAACTCCGGCTCATTCTTCTCGTACCCGATGCAGGGCTTCTCGCTGCGCTGGTACGCGCAGGCGCTGAGTTCGCCGGACTGGCAACGCGCGTTGGCGAACAGCATCGGCATCGGCGCTGCGTCGACGCTGATCGCGACGGTGCTCGGCACGCTCGCCGCGCTCGGCTTGAGCCGCACGCAGTTTCCTTACCGCTCGATCATCATGCCGATCATCGTGTCGCCGATGATCGTGCCTATCGTTGTCGTCGCGGCAGGGTTTTATCTGGTCTTTTCGCCGCTCGGCCTGGTCAATTCGTATCTCGGCGTCGTGCTTGCGCATGCCGCGCTCGGTACGCCCTTCGTGGTGATCACCGTGACGGCTTCGCTGCTGTCGTTCGATCAAAGCCTGCTTCGCGCTGCGTCGGGGCTGGGCGCGCAGCCGTGGGTCGCGTTTCGTCGCGTCACGCTCCCGCTGATCACGCCCGCCGTCGCAACGGGCAGTGTGTTCGCATTCGCGACGTCGTTCGACGAAGTGATCGTCATTCTGTTCATTGGCGGCCCCGAGCAGCGCACCGTGCCGCGGCAGATGTGGAGTGGCATCCGTGACCAGATCGACCCATCGATCCTTGCCGTGGCCACACTGCTGATGGCGTTCGCCATCGCCCTGTTCGCCTGCATGAACTGGTTGCGCAAGCGCGCAGCGGCGGCCAGCCGCTCGTTTGGCTGAGCCGACTGTTGTGCCAGCGTGATGCCGTGGACATGCGACTTGATGACCTCCCTGTAACCGTCGACCGTTGCCAGCCTCGTTGCGGCAAAGCCGGAACCCTTGGCGCGGTCCGTCCTTGGCTGTTAGTTGCGCTTTTAAAAAGAAAAATATTGAGCGCCTGACTGTGTGGCGATATGCTTCGCATCGCCGCTCAACCACATGCAACGACCGAGGGTCGCGAAGGAAACGACAAAATGCGATTGCGACGCATCACCGCACGACGCTCACCAGTGCATGGCATGGGACTGTTTGCCCTGCAGCCGATCGCCCCCGGCGAACGGGTGATCGAGTACAAGGGGGAAGTGACCAGCTGGCGGCGCGCCGCCGCCCGTCAGCGAGCCGACGCGGGCCACACGTTCGTGTTTGGGCTGTCCAGCGGACGAGTGATCGACGGCAGCCGCGGCGGCAACAGCGCCCGCTTTCTGAACCATGCGTGCGCCCCCAACTGCGAGGCCATCGAGACGGGCGACCGGGTGTTCATTCATGCGCTCGCCACGATCGCACCCGGGGAGGAGCTTTTCATCAATTACGGTCTGTCAGTGGACGGCGCGGTCACCGACGACATTCGTGCCCAGTACGCGTGTCATTGCGGCGCGCCGGCATGTCGTCGAACCATGCTGGGAAATGACGGACGGTCGTCGTAGTCCTGCCGCCGCGCAGACGCTTCGATGAGCGATTCCTGCGGCAGTTCATCCGACGCGCCTGCCGCGTCTGTGGTGCGCGTCGATGTCTGGAACATGGCCTCGGCGTCGATCGCCGCATGGTCGCCCCGTCGCGCTGCGTCGCGTTTCAAGGTACAACGTCACAGCGCAAACAGCCGCCCAAGATGAGGCTCGCAATCTCCCACGCCGGCGAGCCGCAACGCGTGCCACGCCATCGCGTAGTTGCTCGATATCACCGGCTTGCCGATCGCCGCCTCTAGCTCCGGAATCAACCCGGCGATGCGCAAGCTCGTGCACGATACGAAAATCGCGTCCACGTCACGATTGCGCGCAAGTCGCTCAACACCAGTTCGCAATGACGCCGCATCGATCCGCGCCACTTCGTTATCGTTCGCATGCTCGAACGACGCCATGCGCGTAATGCCGTGACCACGCGACTCGATATAGTCGCGCATGTATTCGTTGATCGAACGCACGTAGGGAGTAAGCAGGGCCATACGTTGGACGCCTAGTGCGCGAAGCGCCGCCAGCGCCGCGGTGATCGGCGTAGTGCACGCGGCGTCCGCACGCGCTTCGCGAATCCGCGCGAACACCTTTTCCTCCCCAATCACCATCGACGCGGACGTGCAGCCAAACGCCACCACATCGATACGCTCGGCCGGACGGATCAGCGCGACCGCCGGTGCAATGCGGTCCTCCATTTCCGCTAGCCGTTCGGGCGTGATGTCCGCGGAGTTATACACACGGCTTTCGTAGAACGCCACGCCGTCCTGCGTCAGCAAGCCCCGCCACTCATGCTCGATCGTATGATCGGTGGCGAGCACCACGAGCCCAATCGCGGCACGACGGCAGACGCCGTCGTCCAGCGTGAAATCGAGCTTCGTGTACACGTCGTCATGCTGTGCAATCGCACTCATTTCGGAGTCGTCCTGTCATGTCGCGTTCGCCGCTCGCGAGTCTCTGTCGTCACTGCCTCTTAAAGGTAGGGGATTGCCGGCGCCTTTGTGTAATGGTTTATACGCAAATACCCTATACCGTCCCAACGCACACCGGCTTCTATCATGAAAGAAGCGCTTTAGTGTCAGCGCTCCGGTGAAACCAGCAGTCACGCCGTTGACCTGGTGGGTATGAATCACACGCAATCGCCCCATTTCCGTCCGCTTTCCGATGTCACCGGTATACCCGTGCGGCGGATCGTCCGATCCCTCTCACAATAAGGAGTCTCTAACATGTTTGCTCAGACGATTGGCTGGTCCGGTGCAAAGCGGGGCTCGCGGCAAACGGCCTTTGCGGGCATGGCGGCCGCCGTGGCCCTGCTTGTCGGCATGGCTCCCGGTTCGGCGCTAAGCCAGGGCGCCACCATCAAGATCGGCGTGCCCGTCCCGCTGTCGGGCAGCAGTGCCAATGCCGGCACGGATATTGTCAATGGCGCGAAGCTCGCCGCCGCCAGAATCAACGCGGCCGGTGGCGTGCTCGGCAAGCAGATCGAGCTGGTGCCCGAGGACGACGCCTGTGATGCGCAGACCGCGGTGCAGGCGGCACAGAAACTCGTCGATGCGGGCGTTGTCGCGGTAGCGGGCGGATATTGCTCAAGCGCGGCGCTGCCGGAATCGACAACCTTTCATCGCGCCGGGATTCCCTACGTGCTGGATGCGTCGACGAATCCGCAACTGACCGAGATGGGCTACGACAACGTGTTCCGCACGATCGGCCGTGACGACCAGCAGGGCCCATTCGCGGCAAGCTTCATGAAAGACGTTCTGCACGCGAAGCGCGTGGCGGTGATCGACGACAACACGACCTATTCCAAAGGCCTCGCCCAGAACACCGTGCAAGCCCTGAAGAAGGACGGTGTCGATGTCGTGTACGCCAATTCGATCACGCCCGGACAGATGGACTATTCACCGACGCTCACGCGGGTCTCCTCACTGAAGCCTGACGTGATCTACTACACAGGCTATTTCTCCGAAGCCGGCCTGCTGGTCAAGGAGGCGCGGCAACTGGGTCTGAAAATGACCTTCATGGGCGGCGACGCCACCAATGACCCCACCCTGATGAAGACGGCCGGTCCCGCCGCCGACGGCATGATCATCACGACGGCACCGCTCGCGCAGTTCCTGAGCGGCGCGCACGCCTACGTCGATGACTATACGAAGGCTTACGGGCAAGCGCCGGGACCGTACTCGGTCTATGAATACGATGCTGTCGGGGTCACGGCGAAAGCCATCGCGGACGCGAAATCGGCACAGCCTGCCGCGATCACGGCTGCTCTGCACAAGATCTCGAACTACCCGGGCGCGACCGGAACGATTGCCTTCAATTCGAAGGGGGACCGCAGTAAAGCCGTGTACATCACCATCATCGTGCACAACGACAACTTCGAGCCCTACCAGAGGCAGGATGCGAGCGGACATTGGGTGGCGATGAAGTAGGCGTCATTACGCGCGCGCCCCCGTCATGAGCGACTTCTTCCAGTTCGTCATCGAAGGGCTGACGACCGGCTCGTTCTACGCGCTCGTCGCTCTCGGCTACACGATGGTCTACGGCATCATCCGGCTGATCAACTTCGCTCATGGCGACCTGTTCATGGTCGGCGCGTTCATCGGCTGGACCGGTCTGATGGTGCTTGCGTCCGCGCATCTGCCGCTCGCCCTGGCGCTGCTGATCGCCCTTGTGGCCGCCATGACGGTCACAGGCGCGCTCGGCCTGCTGATCGAGCGGCTCGCGTATCAGCCGTTGCTGCGCGCGCCGCGGCTGTCGATTCTGATTACGGCGCTGGGCGTCTCGCTGGCGCTGCAAAATGGGGTGCTGCTGATCTACGGCGCGGGCTTTCGCACCTATCCGCACGTGCTGAGCCAGGCCGGATTCGAACTCCACGGCGTGCAGATCACCTTCGCGCAGATCGGCATCATCGTGACGAGCCTGGCCCTGATGCTGGCACTGTATTTCTTCGTTCACCACACTTTCCTCGGCACCGCGATGCGCGCGCTGGCAATCGATCAGGACGCCGCGCGTCTGATGGGCATCGACGTCGAACGCCTGATCCAGCTCACCTTTCTGCTCGGGTCGGTGCTGGCCGCCGTGGCGGGCGTCATGGAAGGGCTTTACTACACGCAGATCAATTTCTTCATGGGCTTCGTGCTAGGCCTGCGCGCGTTCACCGCCGCCGTGCTCGGCGGCATCGGCAACATCCCGGGCGCGATGGCGGGCGGCATCCTGATTGGCCTGCTCGAAGCCTTCGGCGCGGGCTATGTCTCTTCGCAATGGACCGACGTGTTCGTCTTCGGCGTGCTGATCGCCGTGCTCGTGATCAAGCCGACCGGGCTGTTCGGCGAACGCGTTGTCGAGAGAATGTAGTCCATGAGCGCCAGTCAGGTCTCCGCGCGTTGGGCCAGGCCTGTCGGCGGTGCGCTGCTGGCCGCCGCCGTGGCGCTGCCCGCTGTCGTCAGCAACTATGTCGTCGATGTCGGCCTGACCATCGTCACCTATTCGATCCTGGGTCTTGGGCTGAACATCGTAGTCGGTTATGCCGGGTTGCTCGATCTGGGCTACGCGGCCTTCTTCGCGATCGGCGCGTACACGACGGCGTTGCTGGAAACCCTGCTGCACTTCTCGTTCTGGGAGACGCTGCCGTTCAGTCTGGCGTTCGCCGGGGTATCGGGCATCGTCATCGGCTATCCCACCCTGCGCCTGCGCAGCGACTATCTGGCGATCGTCACGCTGGGGTTCGGCGAAATCACGCGTATCGTCGCCACCAACCTCGACATCACGGGCGGCCCGAACGGCATCTTCGGCATCGCGAGCCCGAGCCTGTTCGGTTTCGAGATCAGTTCGCCGCTAGCGCTCTACGAACTGGGCATGGCGTTCCTCGTGCTGGTGCTCGGGTTCGCCATCCGGCTCGGCCAGTCGCGGCTGGGCCGCGCCTGGACCAGCATCCGCGAGGACGAGGCAGCTGCCGAGGCCGTCGGCGTGCCGACGCTGCGCGTCAAGCTGCTCGCCTATGTGATGGGCGCGCTGATCGGCGGGCTGGGCGGCAGCCTGTTCGCCGCCCGCTTCGGCACCATCGATCCGACCGGCTTCACCTATCTGCAGTCCGTCACGATCCTGATTGTCGTCGTGCTCGGCGGCCGGGGCAGCATTCCCGGTGTGCTCCTCGGCGCCATCATCGTCGCCGGCCTGCCGGAGATTCTGCGTTTTCTCAATCTCTGGCGCATCTTCGCTTTCGCGATCGGGCTCGTGATCCTGATGCTGTTAAGGCCGCAGGGGTTGTGGCCAGCGCCGTTGCGCCGCGTCGCACCGGCGCGCAAGGGCGCTGACGCCGATCGCGTCGCTGTGCCCGATCACGCCGTCACCGATGAGATCCTGCTGGAGGTGCGCGACATGCAGCGCCGCTTCGGTGGCGTGCTGGCGGTCGGCGGTGTCAGCTTCATGGTGCGAAGCGGCGAAATCGTGAGCCTGATCGGTCCGAACGGCGCCGGCAAGACCACCGTGTTCAACTGCCTGACCGGCGTCATCCGCCCGACTGGCGGCCAGATCGTCTGGTGCGGGGAACGGCTTGCCGGCGGCGCGCCTCATCGCATCGTCCATCAAGGCATGGCGCGCACCTTCCAGGGCATCCGCCTGTTCGGCCACATGACGGCCTTCGAAAACGTCCTGACCGGCATGGACCATCGGCTTCGGACACCGCTCGCAGCCGAGCTTCTGGCGTTGCCGTCCGCGCGCGCCGAGGCGGCGGACCATTCCACCGAAGGCCTGCGCTGGCTCGCCTTCGTCGGTCTTGCCGGCAGGGCGGGCGAGCGCGCCGCCGATCTGCCCTACGGCGACCAACGCAGGCTGGAGATCGCCCGTGCGCTCGCCAGCAGCCCTCGCCTGCTGCTGCTCGACGAGCCGGCTGCAGGCATGAACCCGACCGAGAAACGCGCGCTGATGGAACTGATCCGGCGCATCCGGGATCATGGCGTGACGGTGCTGCTGATCGAGCACGACATGATGCTGGTGATGGGCGTGTCGGACCGGATCATCGTGATGGACCACGGCGTCATCATCGCCGAGGGCCAGCCCGCCGCGATCCAGGCGGACCCGCGGGTGATCGATGCCTATCTCGGCACAGCCGGAAAGGACGAGGCGAGCGACGATACTGCCGGGGAGAAATCGCTGTGGGACTCCTAGAAATCCGCGATCTGCGTGTGAGCTATGGGACTGTCGAAGTGCTGCACGGCATCTCGCTGGACGTCGCGGAGGGCGAGATCGTCGCGTTGCTCGGCAGCAACGGCGCGGGAAAAACGACCACGCTGCGGGCGATTTCCGGATTGATCCGGCCGCGCGCGGGCGACATTGCGATGGCTGGCCAGCGCCTGACGGGCTTGCGCGCACACCAGATCGTGGCGCTGGGTCTGGGTCATGTGCCCGAGGGGCGGCGCATTTTCGGCGCGCTGACGGTGGAGGAAAATCTGCATCTCGGCGGCTATCTGATCCGGCGCGACAGTGCGGCATTGCAACAGCGAAGGGATCAGCTCTATGCGGCTTTCCCCCGGCTCGGCGAGCGACGCAGCCAGCTGGCTGGCACGCTCAGCGGCGGCGAACAGCAGATGCTGGCGATTGCCCGAGCCCTGATGCTGCGCCCGCGTATCGTGGTGCTGGACGAACCGTCGATGGGACTCGCGCCGAAGCTGGTCCGCGCGATCTTCGGCATGATCGCCGACATCTGCCGCGAAGGTACCTCGATTCTCCTCGTCGAGCAGAACGCCCGCCAGGCGCTGCGGATCGCTCATCGGGCTTACGTGCTGGAAAGTGGGCACATTGCGCTCGCGGGGTCCGCCCGCGAGCTGGCTCAGGATAGCCGGGTCCGCGCTGCCTATCTGGGCGGCAGTGCCATCTCGGCAGAGTAACCCGCCAACTGGGCAATCGACCTTGGCTGAAACGGGTCAGACGTAATGGAGGCAAAACATGTCGGAGATCGATAAGGAAAAGGTCGCTGCAGTGCTGCGTCGCCCGAGCGATGACGACGCCGCCTCGTCGCGGCACGGCGCCGGCCTGAGTTCGACGGAGCATGCATCATGCTGAATTATCCTGCTGCCTATCAGTCCACCAAAGGCTCAGCGCTCGACGTCGACAAGACGTTCTATCAGCGCATCGCCTCACAGCACGACACCCGCACGCTGGTCGAATCGATCGTCGTGCCGATCCGCTCGGGGCAAGCGTGGACCGTGCCGGCCGGCCACGTGTTTCGCATTGTCACGATCGAAGGCCCGCAGGTTGCCGACCTGAACATGTGGAACCGGCACAACCCGCGCGAGCGCATGTGGGCATCGCGCACGCGCCAGTTGCAGCAGGCGCACGTGAGCACGTTCGACCGTCTGTGGTCGACGCTGCCATTCCTGCGTCCGATGGTGACCATCACGGACGACAGTCTCGCAGGCTACGGCGTCGACGAGCACGGCGGCCGTGTCCACGATCTGCTCGGCACGCGCTGCGACCCCTACGTGAACCGCATGCTGACCGGCGAGGATTTTCATTTTCACTGCCACTCCAACCTGACGCGCGCCATCGCCCCGTATGGATTGACTGAGTACGACGTCCACGACGTGCTCAACGTGTTCCAGTGCACCGGCCTGAATCTCGAAGACAAATACTTCATGAAGGCGTGTCCGGCAAAGAAAGGCGATTACCTCGAATTCTTCGCGGAGATCGACTTGCTGTGCGCGCTGTCGACCTGTCCGGGCGGCGATCTGTCAGTGCCGATGTGGGGACCCGACGCGCGCGATCCGCTGGAAGTGTGCCGGCCGCTTGGCGTCGAGGTCTGGCAACTCGCGCCACAGATGCTGGATGGGTGGACGCCGCCGGCCGTGGCTGCCTACAAAGGGCAGCACGGAATGGTGCTGAATCAGCCGCAATGGAAGTGAGACTGGTGCTTCCTGTCCAGCAGGAATCGAGGGCGGCGCAGCACAAAAGCCGGAGCGAGACCGCGCCGCCTTGAATGCCCGCCGGCCCCCTTGTATCTGAGGACATCATGAAAGTTGTCGTGCTCGGTGGCGGGGTAGTCGGTGTGACAACCGCGTACCAGTTGCAGAAGGATGGCCATGAGGTCGTGATCGTCGAGCGGCAGCCTTTAGTCGCATCGGAAACCAGTTGGGGCAACGCGGGCATGATCGCGCCCGGGCATTCCTTTGTCTGGTCCTCGCCCAAAGCGCCGATGATTCTGCTCAAATCGCTGGTGCTGAAAGATCAGGCGTTGCGCTTCAAGTTCTCGGCGGATCCCAGGCTTTACAGCTGGTCGTGGCGTTTCCTGATGGAATGCACATCAGAGAAGGCACGCCGCAATACCCTGCTCAAGCATCGGCTTGCCGCGTACTCGCAACGCGTGCTACAGAATGTGATCGCTGAGGACGCCATTGAATACGATCGAAATGACCGCGGAATCCTGTATTTTCATCGGACGCAGGAAGCGCAGGATCGCGGAGTCGAACACATGAAGCTGCTGGAATCCGATGGGCAAGTCATCAGGGTTCTCAGCCGCGATCAGGTCGTCGCACTCGACCCGTCGCTGGCTTCGGCAAAAGACAGGATAGCGGGTGCCATTTACTGCCCGACCGATGAGACCGGAGACCCTGCGAAGTTCACCCGCGCCCTTGCGGAAAAGATTGTCGCGCGTGGCGGTACGCTTCTGACGCACACCACCATCGACGGCTTCGAAACCGCTGGGCAGGACGTGGTGGGCATAAGAACGAGTCGAGGCCTTGTAAAAGCCGACGCGTATGTGCTCGCCCTTGGCCCCTATAGTCCGGTTCTTGGCCGACAGATCGGCATCGATCTTCCGATCTATCCGATCAAGGGTTACTCCCTCACGATTCCGATCGATGGCCGGCCCTTGCCGCCCTCCGTTGCAGTGGTCGACGAGCACAACCTGGTCGCAGTCTCGCGCTTCGGCGACCGGATCCGGGTCACCGCAACGGCGGAGTTTGCCGGCTACGACACGAGCCATAAGCCTTCTGATTTTGCGTTTATGAAAAGCGTGACACAAGAACTCTATCCGGCCGGCGCCAACTACGATTGCGCCGAAATGTGGGCCGGTCTCAGGCCGATGACGCCGACGAACCTGCCGTTTCTTGGGCGCAGGAAGTATCGCAATCTTTATCTGAATACCGGTCACGGTCATATCGGCTGGACCATGTCGCACGGATCGGCTCGAATCACGGCCGACCTGATCGCGGGACGAACCCCGGCGATTCCGATGGTGGGGCTGCTTTGCGACTGATGGCGACGCGTTTTGCAGCCAAAACATGGGGCCCCAGCCGAACGATGCCAGCAAACTATTGCATCGACCGGTCGAATCCGCCGCGCACGACCCGTCGGTACACGTCGCGCTCAAGGAATTGCGACTTCGAGACGCGTTATCGCGCGTCGGTCGCGGTGTGTGACGGCATTGAAGTATCGGGAGACATTCCACCCTGATCTGTCAGACCGTTCGGCTCAGTATGGCATCATGAAGACGGGATTAAGCGGAGGCGGAAACACGGCAGCATGAAAACGCTGGCACGGCGAATGTCATCGCCAACGTAAACGCCGATTTCCTGATTGACACAAAAAACCTATATAGAATCGCAAGATGAACTCGAAGAATAGAACGGATGCAATGAAAATATTCGCATCCACCGTATGTTTAGTTTTGTTTTCAATATGGATAGTTTCTCTTAGAAAGGAAATAAACGCCGACGATGTCGTGTCATTCTCCCAAGCGAAAGATCTTATTGAGTTTGGCAGCCTGAGAGGATGGACTTACCCCGGTGCGCCATCGTTTTTTCCAGATATATTGCTATCAATACCATTTGAAATTCTTGCTCGAACTCCGTATTTTTTTCATCTGGTAACGGCGCCCGTTCAAGTACTGATATTTGTATTTGCATGCAGCCTTCTAACATCGAAGGAACGCCCTTTCGCCCAAACATACACAAATCTAACGATATCGTTAATCGCTATCGCGGCGAGCGGCCTGCTGGTGATCGGAAAAGACTTTTATTTTCTGATTGAAACGGTCTTTAGCTTCGAACATCACGGCTTCGCAGCGGTGCTAGCCGTAATCCTATATTTCTACGTAAAAAGCCATTTCAAGCTCACGGTCCTGAACAGTGCCGTTTTGGTAATCGTGATTTTTTTGCTCGGCATATCAGATCTTTATTTCGTTCTCTGGTTTGGAGCACTGTTGGCATCGGAGGCCATATTCGGCGAGAGAAAAAGATTTCTCGCCTTTACTGTGGCCTTCTCCGCTTTGGCAATAAGTGTTCAGGAAAAATTGATTTGAAAATCGGCGCCGTACCTGCTTAGCAGTGCTGCGAGTTCGGCATCGATGGTCTCGCGCGTCCAGGTGAGGGCTCGACGCCATCGGTATTTCAGGTGCCGCCAGACGATCTCGATCATGTTGAGCTCGGGGCTATAGGCAGGCAGGTAAAACAGGATGACCTTATGTTCGAGCAGCCAACGTTGGCGCGTCGCGTCGCTGATACCGTGATGGATGCTGGCATTGTCCAGCACGATCACCGTGGGCAGACCGTTCCCGGTGGCGAGCACACTGTCGATGAAGCACTCGACATCCTGGGCTTTAATGGTGCCGGTATGCGCGGCGTGGATCAGCGTGTTTTCGCCGAAGTCCAGTGCGCCGATCACGCTGCGGCGGCAGTGATGGTTCGGTTCGACCTGGTGAGGCAAGCCTCGTGGTGACCAGCTACGTTGAACCGGCGGCGATCCATGGAAGCCCGCCTCATCGAGATACACCAACCGCACGGCGTCCCCGCGTGCAGCCTGTTGGAGTTTCTCGAGTGTGGCCTGTTTCATTGCGAACGCTTCTTCGTTGCGCTTTTTTTGAGCGCGTAGCGGTTGCGCTTGAACGAAAAGCCGTTGCGCTTGAGAGCTTCGCCCAGCGTTTCGACCTTGCAGGGCAGCGGCTCGTTGAGCGCGGCTTCGACGCGCTGGGCAATGCCACCAAGGGTCAGCGGTTCGGCGCGGGCGATCTCAAGGGCCACAGCGATCTGGGCTTCAGTCAGCAGCGCATGCCGGCCGCCGTTATGTGCGCCCATCAAGCCGCATATGCCCCGCTCGCGCCATGCGTGCGACCAGTTGTAGACGCTCTGGCCACTCACGCCCAGTTGCGCCGCAATGGCGCGGGCCTTGAGGCCACGTCCGAGCATCAACAGGCCCGCCGCGCGTGTGCGCGTATCCCGATGACGGTGATTGATCGACATCTGCTGCAATGTCAGCTCCTCGACTGCCTTCAACACTACGACACACTTCATCCACGACCCCGGCACCGACCAAGACGCCAGGTTAGCCAAAGTCAAACCGTTTTACCAGGAACACTTATTTATCTTTCTTGTCTCGCTTGAAATTAATTCCTCGCTGGCCATTCAGGCTAAAAATTCCGCGGCCGAGGATTATACTGATAAATTTAGAAATTTATTTCATATTGCCATAATTTTGTTTTTCATGATTTCTATTTTTATAAAAACAAAATCGTTCAAATATAGCAAATCACTGTGCGCAGCCGCCATTTTTTCGATCGCCGTGGTCTGTGCCGCCGGATTGATTCATAACACATATGAATTTCGCTATCTATCCATAACCTACATAATTTCTGCCTGGATGTTTCATGATCTGATAGATCGCTCAATTAAGATTAAAAATATCGTTGCCCTGACGTCGATAATATTGCTGGTCGCGCTCGCGGCAGCGCCGAAGATCCCGCAAAACGAAAACTTCCAGCGAGAAATTGATTGCCTGTCTCGCCAGGGGATAAGTGGCAGCACCGTTTATGCAGAGTATTGGCCGGCGAAGATCATATTCGAAGGAACAAATAGAGTTTTTAACTTGATACAGATCGATCGAGATTTAAACGAGACGAGCTGGAATTACAACTCAAGATGGAAATCACTGCACAACGACAATGGGGTCTCTTATTACCTGACCGACCATTTAAGTCATAATGCCACACAACATTTGATCGACATTAAAGGCTCTGAACTGATTTGTGACGGAAAGATCGTTACCGTAAAAGCGCAACAGTAGGATCTGACGGTGACCGTCACACCAGGGCTCGACTTTTGCATCTTAGCCGAGCGCGATAGCGGCCTGTCACGCGCAGTTTTTCGCCATCAGAACCACTCCAACTATTCGTGATCGTGCCGCAGTCGTGAGCCACGCGCCCATCACGCCGTACGGCGGCCGGCCGGTGTGCGCGATCCTGCTGTACCGGGTCAGCCGCATCTGGCTGATCGCCCATCGCGGACAGATGCACGACGATCCAGTGCTGTTTGCCGCGAAGGACCGCGCGAGCTGGCTCATGATCGCACTTTGCGCGGCGTGTTTCTGGACGGCGATCTAGATGGGCGCCCTGCCGTGGCGCATCGCTGGGACATGGCGTGTTCATGGCGGGCGATCATGCGTCGGATGGTCCGCGCTCATGGCCGTCCTCTGCCCTTCTGCGATACGCTCGCAATCGCCCCGAAGGTGGCGCCGATGGCCTCGACTGCCTCTCAGGGGAAGATCGGCTCGTAACCTAACCGAGCGAGTGGAAAGAGGTACCATGGGTACGCCGTCGAACGCCAGGCTCATCCGTGCCTGAGCGTGTAACGTCTCTCTGGCTAGAGGTCCTGCCATGATCCTGTATCACACCGTCCCCGATTCGTCGGTCATCGAAATATCCGTCGAAGGCAAAATCACCGACCACGAACTGCGCGAAGCCATCGAGCGCATGCGTGGTGATCTTGAACTGAACGGTAAGACCCGCGTGCTCGAACGCATCGAGCATTTCAGCGGCATCGAGCCGAAGGCGCTATGGACCGACCTGACGCTCGGCGTCTCCGTCGCCCGCAAGGTCACGCGCGCCGCCGTGGTGGCCGACGCGGGCTGGATTCGCGCCTCGATGCATTTGGCCCGGTTCTTCACGAAGGCTGAAATCAAGGCGTTCCACGTCAACGAGCTGGAACAGGCGCGAGCCTGGATCAACGCCTGAACGTCGTCTCCGGCCGGCCGCATCGGGCGGAGGCCGGCCAGTTGGAGCCGCACGACTCAACATCAGAACTGTTACTGCCGAATCAAGGACACGGAGCGCAACGATCCTATGATGGAATGAGGCCGCGCGACACGCGCGGAAAAGCGCTAAAACATGTAGGAAAACAGGAGAAGAGGAGCACATGACGAAGCGAGTGATCGTGACCGGCGGCAGCGGCCTGGCCGGAAAATGGGTGGTCCAGAACCTGGTCGAGCACGGCTACGAGGTGATGAATCTTGATCGCGTGCCGATGGCGGCGCGCACGGCGCGCACGTTGATTACGGACATCACCGATGCGGGCCAGGTATTCAATGCGCTGGCATCGAGCACCGCGCCGGGAGAATTCGCCGACGACCTCGAACCAAAGCCGATCGACGCGATTGTGCATTTTGCGGCGATCCCTCGCATCATGATCACGCCCGACAACGAGGTCTACCGGATCAACGTGATGGGCACGTACAACATCCTCGACGCAGCGTCGAAGCTTGGCATCCGCAAGGTGATCGTGGCATCGAGCGAAACCACATACGGTATGGTGTTCGCGCACCGGGATCGCAGTCCGGAGTACTTCCCGCTCGACGAGGAATACCCGGTGAACCCGATGGACAGCTACGCGACGTCGAAGGTTATCAACGAAGTGACGGCGAAGGCGTTCCACGCACGCACCGGCTCTGACATTTACTGCTTTCGTATTGGCAACGTGCTCGAACCCAACGACTACGCGAAGTTTCCGGCGTGGCTCAAGGATCCAGCACTGCGCAAGAGGATTGCGTGGAGCTATATCGACGGGCGCGATCTCGCGAGCGCGTGCCGGCTTGCCATCGAAAAGGACGGCCTCGGCTTTCAGGTCATGAATGTCGCGGCCGACGACGTGTCGTCCGACGTACCTACCGCGGAACTGCTCCGACGCTACTACCCCGGCGTGCCGCTCAAAAAGCAACTCGGCGAGTTCGAGACCCTGCTCAGCAACGAGAAGCTCAAGCGCCTTCTTGGGTGGAACCAGCAACACTACTGGCGCGACGAAGCGAAAAAGGTCGTCCAGTAAGCATGGCGGGCCGGCCCCCGGCCGGCCAATCACGCCGTGCGAGTCTTCATGGACTGCCTTGCAACGACGCAGACCGGCGCAATGGCGTCGTTCCCGCAGTCGGGTGGTGGGTCTCGGGAAGAATTTTCGAACAAGCCCGCAGCGAAAATTCTCCCTGCTACGTTCAGCCGCCGGTCAGCGAGTAGTCGTTTGCAGCAGGTCGCGCGCGGTGCTTAGCATGCCGTCGGCGATCTTTCCGGAATCGACCTTGTAGCTGCCGTCACGCAGGGCGCCCTTGATCGACTCGACCTTCGCCGTGTCGCTATCCGAATCGCTGGACGTGTGCATCGCGAACACTGACGAGAGATTAACCGTCGAATTCTGCGCGCCGGCAGCGCTGACTTGGTGCGCGGACTCGACGGCATCCTTCGCATCGCTGTTGATCATTGCGCGTGGCGGACCGTTCTGCGAAGCCGCGAGCGGGTAATTGCTGGATTCAATCTTCATGGTGTGTGTTCCCCACTGGTTGAGTGCTTTAACGGTTCAGCGTTGGAAATCTTCACCCTGCCGTGGGAAGCGGAACCGTGTCCACGTTTCGCCGTGAGCCGCTAAGCCTTGCCGGGCGGGCACTCTAGCCGCCTGCAGCAAATTGCAACAAAGTGTGAGCAATACCACACAACGGCTATAAGCTGATCGAAGCGTCGACCCGCTCCGAACCAAAGGCGCAGGTATGCTTGAGAACGCGACGCCGCACCCCATTTTGCTTGCTGTGAACAAACGTACCCGCCGCCCCTTGCAGCCTCGATGGCCCTTTCCGCCAAGTCGCGATGTCGCTGGTCGCGCCTTTGGCGATCTCGTCGCGCTTCAATATTGCGGCGCGGACGTGTGGCTCTGGCGATGCCGATGCGGCGGCCATGTGACTTCCACCCTGAAGACGGTAGAGAGCGGTGCAGTGCGTGATTGCGGCTGCCGTGAGCAGCGTCGCGTGTGGCGGTCGCGACCGGGCTCACCTGCGCTGAAGAGCGGCGAGGTTTTCGGCCAGCTGACGACCGAGCGGTACGCTGGCGATGGATTGTGGGTTTGCCGGTGCGACTGCGGTGGTGAGGCGACAGTTAGCGCCGGACGGTTGCGAATGGGCAAGGCGCGCTCGTGCGGCAGGTGCCTCGTCGCTTCGACTCACCGAGTGGCGTAGCGCCGGAACGGAAAATGTTCGTTCGACTCAGGTCAAGCGATCTACACTGCAATTCAACGAATAAGAAAAGATCGCCAGCCTTGGCTGGGTCTGGACGATCGTATTCCGATTTCGCTTTGATCAAGCGTAGTCCGTACATGCTCCCCTTTCTGTCTGGAGGCGGTCATGAAAAAGGAAAGGAAGACAGCACGGCAAATTCTGTCCGGGAACCCTCGGGAGGTTATCTCAGTGGGCCCCGACGACACGGTGCTGAACGCGTTGCAGTTGATGGCCGACAAGGACGTGACGACGGTGCTGGTGCTGCAGGGCAGCAATCTGGTTGGCGTGCTGTCTCAGCGCGATTACGCCCGCAAGGTCGAGGTGCTTGGCCGCAACGCCGCGAACACCAGGGTTGGCGACATCATGACCACCCAGGTGCTTTATGTGACGCCCGAGCATACCTGCGATCAATGCCTCGCGTCGATGCATACCCGGCGGATCCGGCACCTGCCTGTGATCGAATCCGGGCGCGTCATCGGCGTGCTTTCCAACAGTGACGTGCTGGAGGAACTCCTGCAGGAGGACGAGCATTTCATCAGGATTCTCGAGGACGACATGCTCCATCTGACCATTGATACCGGTGGCGCCTATTAGCCAGTCGCGCTCGCATCAGGCGAGGTGAAACGTGAGCACGCAATCAACCGCGGGGGCGCTTTCACCGGCCATCCTTTCCCGCTCGTCCGGCAAAGTGGCGTCGGCGCGCGATGCCGTGCGCCTGATCCGCGACGGCGATACGGTCGCGACGGGTGGCTTCGTCGGCATCGGCTTCGCCGAAGACATCGCCATTGCCATCGAGGAACTCTGTACGGCGCGTGACGAGGATACGTTAGTCACCCTCCCAAAGCCCGCCAACCTCACGCTAGTCTATGCGGCCGGCCAGGGAGACGGCAAGGAACGCGGACTGAACCACCTGGCGACGCCGGGACTCGTCAAGCGCGTCATCGGCGGACACTGGGGCCTCGTGCCGAAGCTACAGCAGCTTGCGGTGGATAACCAGATCGAGGCGTATAACCTGCCGCAGGGCGTGATCAGCCACCTGTTTCGCGACATTGCGGCCGGAAAGCCAGGCCATCTCTCCCGAGTCGGCCTCGGCACCTTCGTCGATCCGCGCTTCGGTGGTGGCAAACTGAACGAGCGCACCACCGAGAATCTGGTCGAGTTGATGCGGATCGGCGACGAGGAATATCTGTTCTACAAGGCCTTCCCGATCAACGTCGCGATCGTGCGCGGCACCACTGCCGACCCGGAAGGCAATGTGACCATGGAGCGCGAAGCCCTGACACTGGAGGCTCTCGCGATCGCCATGGCCGCGCACAACTGTCACGGCCTCGTGATCGTCCAGGTGGAGCGCATCGCCGAAAGCGGCTCGCTCAATCCGCGACAGGTCAAGATCCCCGGCGTGCTGGTCGATTGCGTCGTGCTGGCGCCGCCCGAGAACCACCAGCAGACCTTTGCCACACCATACAGTCCGGCGTACGCCGGCGAAATCCGGATCCCCGCGAGCAGTGTGGCGCCGATGCCGATGAGTGAGCGCAAGGTGGTCGCGCGACGCGCGGCAATGGAACTCCAGCCAAACAGCGTGGTGAATCTCGGGATCGGCATGCCCGAAGGCATCGCCAGCGTCGCCAACGAGGAAAGGATCCTCGACCTGATGACGCTGACCACCGAGCCCGGCGTCATCGGCGGCATTCCAGCGGGAGGCTTGAACTTCGGCGCGGCGACCAATGCGCAGGCGATCATCGATCAGCCCGCCCAGTTCGATTTCTATGACGGCGGCGGGCTCGACGTCGCCTTTCTTGGCCTCGCGCAGGCCGATCGCATGGGAAACCTCAATGTGTCGAAATTCGGGCCGCGCCTGGCCGGTGCCGGAGGCTTCATCAACATCAGCCAGAATGCCAGGAAAGTCGTGTTCGTCGGCACTTTCATGGCGGGCCACAGCCAGATTGCAGTCGTCGACGGCAAGCTGCGTATCCACCGTGACGGCACCGCCAGGAAATTCATCGAGGAAGTCGAGCATCGCACGTTCTCTGGCCCGTATGCGGCGGCAATGGGCAAGCCGGTCCTCTACATCACCGAGCGTTGCGTGTTCGAGCTGGGCGCCGAGGGCATGGAACTCATCGAGATTGCACCGGGCGTCGATCTGGAGCGCGATATTCTGGCCAGGATGGACTTCGCACCGATCCTGCGTTCGCCCACGCAGATGGACGAGCGGATTTTCCTGCCTGAACCGATGGGCCTGCGCTCGAATGTTTTGCGACTGCCGCTGGAAGCGCGCTTCATCTACGACGACGACAAGAACATCATGTTTCTCAATTTCGCGCGCCTCGAGGTGAAGCGTCCCGACGACATCGCGGCGATCCGGACTCAGGTATGCCGCGTCTGCGAACCACTGGACCACAAGGTTTATGCAGTGGTGAACTACGAGGGTTTCGTGTTGGACCCCGCGCTGGAGGACGCGTACGTCGAAATGGTCGAGGATATGGTGCAGCGCTACTATCTCGGCGTAACACGCTTTACTACCAGCGCTTTCATGCGCGCCAAGCTGGGTGGCGCCCTTACGCGGCGCGGGCTGTCACCTTATGTCTATGAGACGGAGGCGGAAGCGCAGGCCTACCTGCGCGAACAGTCGTCAAACCGCTGAATCCGGCTTGCATCGTGATCGCGGCACCGAAGGCCGAGTGTGCCCGCGCCGGGTTCTGTCGGACCCTCGATGTCAGTGCCCTGCCAGCCAGCCCAACTGAGGCCCCGGATATCCCGCGACCCACGTGCCGTTCGCGCTGAAATCCCACGTCGGACCGAAGCTCGCCGGCTCGAGCAACTGGGTGTCCGTGAGTCCGCTCGAACTGGCCACCGCCGTGCCCGAACCGACACCCGCCGCTGCCCCCGACGATTGGCTGTTCCAGAACACGTTCGCCGCGATCCGGCCGCTGTTCGTGCCCGCGATACCGCCCTCCGTCGAGTTCGCGCCCGCCGTGAGTCTGGACGCGGCATACGACTCGCGGATGAAGCCCGTATTGATGCCGACAAGTCCGCCGACAGTCGCGCCGCCGTTCAGGAATTCGTAGGCATACGATCGGCCGATGACGCCATGGTTCGTGCCGACGAGTCCGCCGACCGTGCTTTGCGCACCGCCCGATGCGGGGGCGATCGCGAAAGACTGATCGATGCGGCCATCGTTGAGCCCGACCAGCCCACCGATCTGGCCCACGCCGATGATGTTCACGCCCGCCCACGAACGCTCGATGCGCCCAAAGTTCTCGCCGACCAGACCGCCGGCCACTGTGTTCGTGTTGCCCGGGGCACCGATGGCGCCCGTTGCGCCGACGTTCACCATGTATCCGTAGTTGATGCCGGCCAGCAAGCCGACCGTTTCTCCCGAGGACGTCGCGGTGCCGTCCGCGAGCGTGAAATTGCGCACGACGCCGCTCTTGCCGATCACGCCGAAGAGTCCGGTATCGGCCGCGCTTGAGAGACGCAGATCCGCGGGGAGATGCCCCATGCCGTCGAACTGACCGGTGAACGGATTCGCGGCGGTGCCGATGCCTCCGAACTCCGGCGCACCCGCGAATTCCAGCCCCCTGCTGCCCAACGCATAGTTGCCGGAGAGGTTGTTATTCACCGCGCTCAGGTCCGTCATGGAGTTGACGAGCTGATAGGCCGTGAACTGCGTGACGAGCCCAGTAAACGGCGCGGGGTGCCACGATACGTTGGTGTACACCGTGCCGGGCGTGTAGCTGCCGTTCATGTCGTACAGGCCGCTGACGATGCCCATGCTTCGCGACCAGTCGATCGTGCCCTGGTTGGTCAGACTGCCGCCGTTGTCGAAACCATAGGTGTCGGCGGACAGCGTGAGCGAGCCTGTGCCCCTATTGGCGATGGTCGCCTGCGGTGCGATCGTCAGCGAGTGCGCCGCGTCGAGCGTCAGGGAGGAGGCTCCGTGCCAGCGCACGCTCGCTTCGATCGCGATGTCTCCCTCGCCGGTCGCCCCGAGCTTGCCGTCCGCGCCGTTCGCGAGCACGGAGATGGACGCGCCGTTGCTCAGACTTGCGCCGAGCGTGTTGGCGGTGGGGACGTCCGCGGTGAAGTCCCCCGTGGTGATGTTCCATGCTTTCGCCCGCACATCCGCGCCGCCGACCTTGACGTCCTTGCCGGACATGTCGAGCGTGCCGCCGCTGCCGTCCGCGTTACGCGCGCTGATTTGCGCCCCGCGCGCATCGACGTTGCCGGCGTTGACGACGACCCCGTTGACGGTGGTGTTCGCGACGAGCCAGACGTGGCCGTCGCGCGTCGCGGTGCCGGTGGCGCGCAGGGCGCCCGAATGACCCGCGAGCGCGAAGATATTGCCGTCGGCGGCTTGCACGTTGATGATCGCCGCCCGTACCGTGCCTGAGTTCGTCACCGTGCCGCCGCTTCCCATGTCCACGAAGACTTGTTGAAAGTTGCCGTCGAAGAGCCGGACCTGACGGCCTGCGACGAGTTCGACATTGCCGTTCGGCGCATCGATCGTCCCTGCGTTCGTGACCTTGCTGGCCGATATCAGGAACACGTCCCCACCCGACGAACTGATCTTGCCGAGATTGACTACATCCGCCGTGGAACTGCCTGTGTAAGCCGAGCCACCGAACGCGGGCGGGTTGAGAAAGACGTCGTTGGGGACGTCGAGCGTCGACGCGACGAAACGCCCTCCCGTCGACACCACGCCGCCTGGCCCGATGAGCACGCCATGCGGATTGACGAGGTAGATGCTGCCGGTGCCCTTCAGCGTGCCGTAGATCGCCGACACATCGTTACCCGTCACGCGATTGAGTGTCGCGCCCGTGCCGTTGTTGATCGACACCGTGCGGCACGATCCGATCGAAAAACTGTTCCATTCGATGATGCCGCGCGAGCCCGCTTGCGTGATGCTCATGCCGGCATCGTTCTGAGTGATGCTTCCCGAGCCGGCGACGAAATGCCCGCCTTGCGGCAGGGTACCGGCCGCGCACGCGACGTGCGTCGTGGAAAGTCCGGTCAGCGAAATGGCGATGGCAAATGAAATTCGCACGCTTGCACGACGGCGTTGCGATGGACGTTGCCGCAGCAGAGATGGCCTTCGAGTGCTCATACATCCCCCTTCCACGCTCGCGCGAAACGGTTGCCAACGACCCGTGGAGCCGACCGGAAACGCGTGAGTCGCCGCGTATGAAGATTAGCAGTTCGCCTCGTCGCCACTTAACGACCGTGGCTGATTTGGTCGATATTTCGGCCCGAAATGTTGTTGCGCGACCGGGACGGGATTACCGTCGCCTTCCATCTTGATAACGATTTCAATGCCAGTTTGAAATACCGTTATTACGGGAGGTTATTAAGTCACTGGTTTCAAGCGCGGCCGACCACCGTCAAGCCCCCGTGCGGCGGGCCTTGCAGCCTGGCGGCACCGTGCGCGCCCGGAGTTGCCATCGGGCAGCGCGAACCTTGCTGGGCAACAGCCGCAACGCGACATTTCGGTATACTCGCGAGCTTTCCCAAAAACGATTATTCGCGGCCCTCCGCCCGAGCAGCGACCGCCGTTTCATAGGCGTGCCGCCCTCGCGCGACAAGCGTGCCCGCCCCGCTCACTATGTCCGATCTCTCCACGCCGTTCGGCGCGCCCCGCCGTCTCGTCAATATCAATCCGAAGCCGCTCGCCGTCGCGCTCGCGCTGGTCGTGCTCGGCGCGATCTATCTCGCGCAGACCGTCAGCGTGAAACAGGCCGCGCTGTACGTCCTCGGCGCGCTGCTCGGCGTCACGCTCTATCACGCCGCGTTCGGCTTCACGTCCGCATGGCGCGTGTTCATCGCCGACGGCCGCGGCGCCGGCCTGCGCGCGCAGATGCTGATGCTCGCGATCGGCGTGCTGCTGTTCTTCCCGGCGCTTTCCGCCGGCACGCTATTCGGTCATCCGGTCGTCGGCGAAGTGTCGCCGGTCGGCACGTCGGTCCTGATCGGCGCGTTCATGTTCGGCATCGGCATGCAGCTCGGCGGCGGCTGCGCCTCCGGCACGCTGTATACGGTCGGCGGCGGCAGCACACGGATGGTGGTCACGCTGATCGCGTTCATCATCGGCTCGGTGATCGGCACCGCGCACATGCCGTTCTGGTCCGCGCTGCCGCATCTGCCGCCGATCTCGCTCGTGCAGACGCTCGGCGTCGGCCCGGCGATCGCGCTGAACCTCGTGGTGTTCGCGGCCATCGCGGCGCTGAGCGTGCTGATCGAAAAGCGCCGTCACGGCCGTCTCGTCAGCGGCGTGGATCGCGCCCCGAACGCATCGCCGTGGCTGCATGGCCCGTGGCCGCTCCTCACCGGCGGCGTCGTGCTCGCGATCCTCAACTTCGCGACGCTCGCGCTGTCGGGCCATCCGTGGGGCGTCACGTCGGCGTTCGCGCTGTGGGGCGCGAAGGCGTTCTCCGCGATGGGCGTCGACGTCGCGAGCTGGCATGTGTGGAGCACCGGCCCGAACGCGGCCGCCCTTGCCGCACCGATCAGCCACGACGTGAAGTCGGTCATGGACATCGGCATCGTGATCGGCGCGATGGTTGCCGCTTCGCTGGCCGGCCGCTATGCGCCGGTGTGGCGTCTGCCGCTGCGCTCGCTGATCGCGGCAATCATCGGCGGACTGATTCTCGGCTACGGCGCGCGCCTCGCGTACGGCTGCAATATCGGCGCGTACTTCAGCGGCATCGTGTCGGGCAGCCTGCACGGCTGGCTGTGGCTCGTCTCGGCATTTTTCGGCAACGTGGTCGGCACGAAGCTGCGTCCGGTGTTCGGCCTCGCGGTCGAGCGCGTCAAGCAGACGGGCTGCTGAGCGGGCGGCTTCGGCCGCCTATCGGGCGGGGGCTGCGCTGCCGGCCTCCCTTGCACCCGTCTGAAGCCGTCGCGCGAGTTCGTCAGCGATCTGCTCCGCGCTTTTCCTGACCGCCGTCTTTTCATCGCGGCCGGACAGAACGACCTTCGCGGCGATCACGTACGGGTTGAGCTTGATCACGGCGCCCGGCATATCCCTGCTCGCCCCCTCTTCAACAGTTTCATAGAGCGGCGGTAACTCCGGCGTAGCCAGGTTATCGCAGGAAACCGCGACCTGAAACTGGCTTTGGCCCGCGCCCATACCCACCATCGCGCGACGCAGCCGATTACCCTCATCGACACTGATAAAAACGCCGCGCACCTGCCAGCCGTCGTGGGGCAGCGGTTCACCCGGCGTGACGCGGCGCGCGTCTACTCCGGCCTTCTTCAGATCGTCCGTCAGAGATTGCGCCATCAGCGCAACCATGTCTCGCGCACGCGCCTGCGGATCTTGCTGCTGACGCAGCGGGCCTTCAGGCACGAGATTGCCCAGGATGCCTCGCGCGCGGTGGCCTGGCCCGCTGTCAGGGGCGATGTTCGCGGCGTCGAGATCGAAATCGGAGACATAGACGACCGGCGGCGCGACAGGAGCCGCGAGCGCTGCCGACGAATCCGCGGCCAGACATCCTTGCGCGCTGGCAAACACGTACGTCGCCAGACATACCATTCGCACCCATCGCAACACCATTGCGCACCTCCACGCTGATCGCCTGGTACTAGGGTCTGTTTACATATGGAACGCACGTGCGTTGCCGCGAGAAGGGCCGCTCGCAAGGATTGCGACGCCGCGAATACTCGACGTATTCGCAAGGAGCATGACGCAGCGAGCGGCCCTTCTCGCGGCAACCCCAGTTCTGAATTTCATTCCAGGGGAATGCCCGCTATCGGCCGCATGGCGGCGTCGTGCGTCGCTCACGTGGCGCGGCCACGCAGCGCTCCTTACTCCTTGCCCTGCGGCCGATAGCGGGCATTCGCACGTGCGTTCCATATGTAAACAGACCCTAGTTGCATGGCAGCGACGAAATACGGCATTCATATCGCGGCCGTTCATCCAGCTTAGGTCTTTCAGAAGCGCACCCATGGCTCGATCGTCTGCATCGCGATCTGAAAATCCTATACTGGGTCGGTGCGGTTGCTGACTTCGCGCCTTGTCTGCACATCCGTTTGCGCGAGTCCAATCGTCCGACATGACGCCGCTGAAACCCGGTCAACCGCGCGTTGCGTCATCTGCCCGACAGAACGGAAAATCAAGCCATGCTGACGATCGACGACATCCGCGCCGTGCCGCTGTTCTCGACCCTCCCCGACAGCGAACTGGAAATCCTCGTGCACGCGTGCGCCGACCTGCATCTATGCGCGGGCGAGTTCGCGGTCCATGAAGGCGGCGAGCGCGCGTTATACGCCGTGCTGTCGGGCAAGATGGAAGTCATCAAGACGTTCGACGGCATCGAGCGAACCTTGGGCTGGCGTCTGCCCGGCACGATCTTCGGCGAAGTGCCGCTCGCGCTGAGCTCACCGTTTCCGGGCGCGTATCGAGCGGCCGAGCCTTCGCGCGTGATGCGGGTCGACGCGCCGCAATACTATGCGCTCGCGGCGGCGTCGCCCGACGTGGCGTTCAAGATGGGCGCGCTCGCGCGCGAACGCATCGGCGGGCTGCAAAGCCTTTCCGCCGAGCCGCCGAAGGCGCGTGTGACGATCGTCGGCAACCGTTGGGACAATGCGTGCACGCTGCTGCGTCAGTTCCTCGCGCGCAATCAGATCAGCGTCGACTGGCTGGCGCCGGATGCGCCCGAATTGGCCGCGCGCTGGCCTGGCACGTGTCCGACGGAAGGCGAGTGCCCCGCGTTGCGCCTCGTCGACGGCACAGTGCTGAGGCGGCCCGCGACCCGCGAGCTTGCGGGACTGCTCGGCCTCCAGACGCAGCCGCGTCTGGCCGGATACGACACGGCGATCATCGGCGGCGGCCCCGCGGGGCTGGCTGCCGCCGTATACGGCGCGTCGGAAGGTCTGCGCACGCTGGTGCTGGAGCGCGAGGCGCCGGGCGGACAGGCGGGCACGTCCTCGCGCATCGAAAATTATCTCGGCTTTCCCAATGGTGTTTCCGGCGACGAACTCGCGAGCCGCGCGCTGCAACAGGCACGGCGGCTCGGCGCGGAGATCCTCGTCACGCGCTCGGTCGAGCGCATCGATGTGCAGGCGCGGCGGATTCATCTCGATGGCGGCGACGCCGTGCACGCTCGAACCATCATTCTCGCGACGGGCGTCACGTGGCGGCGGCTTGCGATCGACGGCTTCGACCGCTTTATCGGCAAGGGGATTTACTACGGCGCGGCGCGCAGCGAAGCGAGCGCGACGCACGGCCTCGATGTCCATCTGATCGGCGGCGGCAATTCGGCCGGCCAGGCGGCGTTGTACTTCGCCAATCATGCGCGCAGCGTGACGCTCGTCGTGCGCGGCGATTCGCTCGAAAAGGGCATGTCGCGCTATCTCGTCGAACAGCTAGCGGGCAAATCGAATGTCGCGGTGCGGCTGCGCTCGGAAGTCGTCGGCGCGCATGGCGATACGCATCTGACGGCCATCAGCGTTCGCGACTCGACGAGCGACGCAGTGAGCCGACACGACTGCGGCGGTCTGTTCGTCTTCATCGGAGCGGATGCGCAGACGGAGTGGCTGCCGCCCGAAATCGCGCGCGATGTGCGCGGCTACGTTCTGACCGGCGATGACGTCGTCAAGGCCGGACGCTGGTCGCATCAGCGCGATCCTTCTCTGCTCGAATCGAGCGTGGCTGGCGTGTTCGCGTGCGGAGACGTGAGACTGAGTCCTGTGAAGCGCGTCGCTTCGGCCGTCGGCGAGGGCAGCATGGCGATTGCTTTCGCGCACAGGTATTTGCAGTCGGACGGAGCTTGAGTTCGTCGCGTGAGTCTGCTGCGCGATCGGGTTGCGCGGCCGCTATGTATTCGCAGGCAGCGCGACGCGTTCCAATACCGTCATCGGGCCGAGCCTTTCGATCACATCCAGTTGAGCCGCATCGCGCACGAACAGCGAACCCGCAAAGCCGAGCGCGTTGACCGACACGCCTTCGACTCGCTCTTGCGATCTCGGCACGAGCAACATCCAGCGCCGCGTGACCAGCAGGTTGTAGGGCGTCGCATGACAGCAGGCACGGTCGATTTCGAGCGCGCCGATATCCGCCGCGTCGAGCAGCGTGCGATAGCGGGAAAGCGCCAGCTTCGGCGCATCCGCGCGAGCCAGATCATCGGCGTGAAAGCGTGCGAACGCATGCCGAAACGGCAGATCCGGCAAGCCGTTCTCCGCACCGAGCAAGGGCTCGACAGGCACGGACGGATCGGCTTCCCCGAGCGGCAGCGGCACGATCTGCAGGTGCTTGTGCGGCTGGCTCGCGCCCGCCTGCGTGCCGGCGTTGTAAAAGCCGATGCCGTCGAATTCGGCCATGCACGCGAGCAGCGCTTCGAAATCGGCAAGATCGAGCAGCGCTTCCTGCGGTTCGAATTCGCGCGTGACGATCAGCAGATGATGATCGATCACGTTGAACTTGTTCAGCAACGCGAGGTGAGTATCGGAGATGTCGGCGACGAACAGATCCGGCTCATAGGGAAGAAATGGGTTCGCCTGAGGGTGCTTTGCCGTCTGCAGCTTTCGCGCTTGCTCGCGTTGCTGTTCCTTGCGCGTCAGGCTCGACACCTGACGCACGAGAAAGCGGATGCCGCCGCTGTCGATCACGGACTGTTGCGTGTCGATCGGTCGCAGCGCGCCGCAGCTCAGCGCATGTCCGGTCTGTCGCACAATGGCGGGCCATAGCGTGCCCGGAATCAGGCGTCGTTGTCGTTCCATAGCATGTCGGCAGGCGTGGCGGCGCGCGTGAAGCGGGTGAACGCGCAGCCGCTACAGCTTGTAGCCTATCGTGCGCAAAAGATCCTTGCGCCATTGAATGTCCTCCGCGCTTTCCGTGCCGACCGGCGAAAAACCATCGATCACGCCGACGATACCTCGCCCCTGATCTGTTTCAGCGATCAGCACTTCGACGGGATTCGCCGTTGCGCAGAAGATGCGGCAGACCTCCGGCACGGCCTTGATCGTGTTCAGCACGTTGACGGGGAAAAAGCCGTCGCCCAGAAACACGAAGAAGCTATGGCCCGCGCCGACGTTGGTTGCGTTCTGGCATGCCATCTCGACGAGGCTTTCGTCGGTGCCGGAGCGCCGCACGAGGCGCTTGCCGGAAGCCTCGCAAAACGCGAGACCGAACTTGATGCCGGGCACCGTGCCGACCATCGCTTCGTGAATATCCTCGACAGATTTGATGAAGTGGCTTTGCCCGAGAATGAAGTTGGTCGCTTCGGGCTTGACGACCTTGACGGCGGACAATTGCATGGTGGACCTCGCTCCATTGCGGCAACACGCCGATGAAAACACGTCGAACACAGGCCAACGCGACCGTGGATGGTTCGCGCGTCAGCCGGTCTTCGTCGATCCGGCTTCTAGCCTAGTACTAACCGCGCGTGAGCGAAACCTCGACCGACCACGAGCCGCGGGATTCGAACGCGCCCGGACACCGCTTCCGGGTCGCGCCGGTCCAGGATCGAGCAGGCAGAGAAAGCCTGGCTTATGGCGGCACTGATCGACCAAAAGCCGATTCATCCTCATAGCGTTTTGACCCGCTTTAAACCCCTTCGCACCGCGGCGACCTCTCCGGGTCAACAAGGTCAACCGCCGGTTTACGCCCCCGACCGAGTGTGCAAGTATCTTCACCAAGCCGCATCCCGCACACTCTTGCGAGGTTCACGATGGCCTGGAAACTTTGGAAGACCGAGAAGCGGTACGACGAGACGCGAAGCTGGCCGAGCGGCACGCATGAGTCGTTGAAGCAGCTTCTGGATATGTATCTGGGCAGCGACTCGCCGCCGTTTGCGAACTGGGCCGCGCCTGGAATTACTTTTACGCCCGAAGTCGAAACGCTCGCGCGAAACGGAGTCCGGGGGTATCAGCTTGCCCTCTGGTTGTGGCTTTTTGCCGAGAAGCACGGCACGATCGCGGCAAAAATGGTGCGCGAGTCTTTGTGCCTGCTCGCCGACGCGATGCAACCGTCGTCCGGCGACAAGATCGACTCGCTCCTCGACCTCGAAAACCGCCTCGCGCATTCTGTCGAGGACCTTTCCGCTCAACAGCGCACCTTCCGACTGGAGGGTCTGTCCGTCGAGCTACCCATGGAGTTTTTCCTCGCTACCGCCTTCCTCAGGCTCGCACCGGACTCGCCTTACGCCGGGAACGAAGGCACCGACCTGCAAGGCAACGACTTCAAACTGGCCGACTGTTTTGAGCATGCAACCGAAGAGGGGCTGGCGGTATTCCGGCCCATGATAGACGCGGTCGACTTCGACGCGAAATCGCTGCCCAACTGGAGATGGAGCGCTCATCCCGGCGCCGCCGAGCGACACCTGCAACGCCGCCACAAGAATCCCCTTTTCGCCCTTCATCGCCAGATGGTGACGGCTCACGAGGTCTATGAGGCACGGCTCGCCGACGCTCGGGCCATCGAGGACATCAGGACCGAGCTCAATGAGACTAGCCGGTCGTTCTCCGAGACGACCGAATTGCCGTTGAACTGGCAGCCCTTCCTCGAAGGATACCGGGACCACGTCGACAGGCTCGACGAACGCCGGCTCGTCGTTGGCGGACAGAGCACGTCGCTCGGCAATGCAATTGCAGCGTTGCGCGCCGACATACTTGCGACCTGGCGCGCTTCGATTCACAAGAACCGGCACAGTCTCGCGACTCTGGAGCAGGAAGAAGCGAAACGGGCTGAGCGACGGACGCTGCTGTATGGATGCGAGTGGACGGCCCAGCTTTTGAGCCACGGGTCGCTGATTCCGCCGGAAGAGGTGGTTCCCGCCCTGCTAAGCGAGCCCCCCTCCGAGCTGGAAAAGGTGGTGACCGGTCTGCGGGGCGAACCGCGACTGCATGAGACGCTTGCGCAGTGTTGTGCTACTGCGCATCGGCTTGTGAACGAGCTTCGCGCGGCTGGCCATCAGCTTCCCGACATCGACGACAAGCTTCGCATTCTGGATGGTGCGCCCGGCCAGTTGCCGGTCTGATCGTCTTCGAGGTGTGCCATGTCTTGTTACCTATTTGGATGCCACGCCCGACCCACAAAAGGCCACTTATGAACTCTTCCTCTCGCGACCCGCTCGATGTAGCGACCGAGGCGGTATCTACGCTTTCAGAGTACCTGGAGCTTTCGCTAGACAAAGGAAAGAGCCTGATTTTTGTGCTCTCTCAAGGCGAAAATTGCGAAGTCTACCTTGGTGATCCTGGCGAGCCAGACGCGGACTGGACAAGCTGCGCGGCCATTCCGAACAAGCTGGTCCACGCGCTTCTGGAGACCACGCGGTCAGGATTCAACCAGTTGGTCATTGAAGGACAGGCCTACCGCTTCGCTCGGACCTTCGCGCAAGTTGCCGAGCATGGCGCTGTCGTCTTCACACCTGCGTAGACGTTGTAGCCAATCACGTTGATGCATTTGATCATGGATGATCGTGACGATTTCCTTGTGCGCAACATGGCGTTCCGCGAGGTCGATCTGGCGGTCGAATGGGCTGCGGCAGAGGGGTGGAATCCGGGCCTCGACGACGCGAGGTGCTTCTGGAATGCAGACCCCAATGGCTTTTTCGTCGGTACCTGGCGTGGGGAGCCGGTGGCATGTATCTCGGCAGTCGCCTACGATGAGCGCTTCGGTTTCATCGGCCTTTACATCGTCAAGCCGGCGTTTCGCGCCAGGGGTTTCGGTCTGCGCACCTGGCAGCACGCGATGCGCTATCTGGGAGATCGTACGATCGGCCTCGATGGTGTCGTTGCCCAGCAGCAGAACTATCAAAAATCCGGCTTCCAGCTCGCCTATCGCAACATCCGCTTCCAGGGCGTCGTGCAAGCGGCGTCGACGCCAAGCCTGACGAACGCGCGGGAGGTACCCTTCGCGCAACTGGTTGCCTACGACAGCGCGTGTTTTTCGACCGCCCGTCCCCGCTTCCTGGCGGACTGGATCGCGCAACCACAGGCGCTGGCCCTGGCGGATGTGCGCAACGCTCAGATAAGGGGGTACGGCGTGCTGCGCCGTTGCGGGACCGGCTACAAGATCGGTCCGCTCTTTGCCGACGACGCACGGATCGCCAACGATCTGTTCGACGGACTGGTCGCGAGCGTCGCAGGCGAAGTCATCGCGTTCGACGTCCCGGAGGTCAACTCGGCCGCCATAGCGCTCGCTGAACGCTACGGCATGGTTAGCGCGTTCGAAACGGCGCGAATGTACACTCGCACCCCGCCGGCCATTCCCGTGCAACGCGTGTTCGGGGTGAGTTCGTTCGAACTAGGTTGACTGCAAAGATCGAGCCGCTGGCAAAAACCGGCGGTGATGCGCTAGACCTCCACTACGATCCGGGCGGTCCGCCCCGAAAGGGAACGATTATCGAGCGACCGTAAGCGACGACTCACGCATCTGTGCGTAGGTCGACTCGGCAAGCTTCACTTCGTCTCGCGAAGGCTTGGTACGAACGCTCAGATAGCCGACGGTCTTGCCGCCTTCAATCACCGGTGTGACGGTCGCGCATACCCGGTAATGGTCACCATTCTTGCGGCGGTTTTTCACGAGCGCTGTCCTCGCGACATGAACGTCACTTTCGCGAGACCCTCTTCTTCCTTTCCGGAACTTCGACGGTGGCGTCGACCGGTGTGAACGGTGCGTGAAAATGATCGACGAGGAAGTCGATGAAGGCGCGCGCCCGCGCGGTCTGATTGCGCTGCCTGGGGTAATAGACGAACAGGTCCGCGGACGGCAGCACGGTATTCGGCAGCACCAGCTTAAGGCGCCCGCTCTGTACATACTTGGCCAGATCCCATTCAGAGCGAATCAGAATCCCATGACCGTCGAGCGCCCACCGAAGGACAATGTCGCCGTCATTGCTCGATAGCGCGCCTTTCACCTTGATCGCCTCGATGTGGTCGTTCACGATGTAGCGCCACACGCCATAAGCGTCATCGTTCTGCCGATGAATGATGCAGCGATGCTGGTGCAGGTCCTCCACCCGCTCGGGCGTTCCAGAACGTTCCAGATATTTCGGGGACGCGCAAAGAAAGCGGCGATTGCTCATGATGCGCCTCGCGCTCAGGCGACTGTCGGGTAGCTCGCCGAACCGTATCGCCATGTCGAAGGCCCCTTCGACGAGATCGACCGGCCGGTCTGTCACCTCGAACTGAACTTCGACATTCGGAAAACGCTTTGCAAAGTCGGAGACGAGCGGCGCGATGGTCGTCCTGCCAAAACCGAGCGTCGCGTTGATGCGCAACGGCCCATGCGGATCGCGTCTGGCGCCGGATATGGCCTCCTCCATCTCGCGGACCTGCCCGACGATCTGGGACGCGTAGCGCAGATAGGTCTCGCCCTCGGGTGTCAGGCTGACGCTGCGCGTGGTCCGGTTGACCAGACGCGCGCCGAGCCGCTGCTCGATGATCCCCAGCCGCTTGGTCGCCGCTGGCGGACTCAGATCGAGCGCCCGGGCGGCGCCGGACATGCTCCTGAGATTCGCCAGGAGAATGAAGAACTCAAAGTCGGATGCGGGAGCAGTACTCACTTTTGGTGAAATATGTAATGAACGTAAGTGAATTCTAGCAAGCTCTTTCGCGGCTAAGCTATGCAACACATTGAAGCCGGTGTGGCTCAATAACTGTTCAAATCTCTGGAGACAGTGGCGTGAGAATCGTTGAAATCCGCGAAAAAACCGTTCCGATCAGTTCCCCGATCCGGAACGCCTACATCGACTTCAGCAAAATGACCTCGAGTCTCGTCGCGGTCGTCACGGACGTCATTCGCGACGGCAAGCCGGTGATCGGCTACGGCTTCAACTCGAACGGCCGTTACGGCCAGGGCAAGCTGATGCGCGAGCGCTTCATCCCGCGCCTGCTCGAGGCCGCCCCTGCCTCGCTGGTCGACGACTCCGGCGACAATCTCGATCCCCACAAGATCTGGGCGACGATGTTCATCAACGAGAAGCCCGGTGGCCACGGTGAGCGGTCCGTCGCCATCGGCACGATCGACATGGCCGTCTGGGACGCGGTGGCGAAAATCGCGGGCAAACCGCTGTTTCAGCTCCTCGCGCAACGGTACGGCAATGGCCAGGCCAACCGCAAGATCTTCGTCTACGCGGCGGGCGGCTACTACTATCCGGGCCAGGACCACGAAAAGCTCAAGGATGAGATGCGCAGCTACATCGACCGGGGCTACACGGTCGTGAAGAAGAAAATCGGCGGTGCCTCGCTCGACGAAGACCTGCGACGCATCGACTCGATCCTCAGCGTGCTGCAGGACGGCCAGAAGCTCGCGGTCGATGCCAATGGCCGCTTCGACCTCGATACGGCGATCAGGTATGCGAAGGCCCTGTCGCAGTACGACCTGTTCTGGTACGAAGAGGCGGGCGACCCGCTCGACTTCGAGTTGCAGGCGACGCTGCGCAACTACTATGACAAGCCGATGGCAACTGGCGAAAACCTGTTCTCGATGCAGGATGCTCGCAACCTGATCCGCTACGGCGGCATGCGCCCCGATCGCGACTGGCTGCAATTCGATTGCGCGTTGAGCTACGGCCTCGTTGAATATCTGCGAACGCTCGACATGCTGCATCAGCATGGCTGGTCGCGCAGCCGTTGTATTCCCCACGGCGGGCACCAGATGTCGCTGAACATCGCGGCGGGCCTCGGACTTGGCGGCAACGAATCGTACCCGGACCTGTTCCAGCCATACGGCGGCTTCCCCGACGGCGTTCGCGTCGAGAACGGATATATCACGATGCCGGAGCTGCCCGGCATCGGCTTCGAAGGCAAATCCGACCTCATCGCCGAGATGCGCAAGTTGGCTGAATGACGCGCGCGCAACGGCACCGACCAGTATTCCCGGTTGAATGGCTCATATAAAGACGGAACGAAGCCGGCTCAATGCGGCCTTTCCACGCTGCTGCGTGGGAGGGCCGCATTTTCCCTTTGAAGACGCCGTGCACAGGAGACAGACATGCCAGTATCGAAAGTAAGAAGAGCACTTTCCAAGCTGTACGTTCAGGTCCTCATCGGGATCGTGGCCGGTGTCCTGCTCGGCCACTTCTACCCCGAGCTCGCCTCGCAGATGAAACCGCTGGGCGACCTGTTCATCAAGCTGATCCGGATGCTGCTTGCACCGATCATCTTTGCATCGGTCGTGGTCGGGATTGCGCGCATGAACGACCTTCATCAAGCGGGCCGGGTTGGCGTGAAAGCCCTCCTGTATTTTGAACTGGCGTCGACCATTGCGCTCATAGCGGGAATGGTGGTCGTCAATGTCATCAAACCCGGCAGCGGAATGAACATCGATCCCTCGCAGATCGATGCCGCTGCGATTTCGACCTACACGCACGCGGCGCAGCAACACGGCATGCTCGACTTCTTCATGAGCATCGTTCCGAATAGCATCGTCGGGGCATTCGCCAAAGGCGAGATGCTTCCCATCATTTTCTTTTCAGTCCTGCTCGCCATCTCGCTGGCAAAGCTCGGCCCTCGTGCCGCGCCATTCGTCGACATGCTCGACATGTTCCTTCAAGGAATGTTCGGCGTCGTGCGAATCGTCATGTACGTTGCTCCGATCGGCGCGTTCGGGGGCATGGCCTTCACCATCGGCAAATACGGCATCGGCACCCTGGCATCGTTCGGCGAGTTGATGCTTTGTCTGTATCTGACTTCGTTCTTCTTCGTGTTCGTCGTGCTCGGCCTCGTCATGAAAATGTGCGGGCTATCGCTGTGGAAGTTTCTCCGCTACATCAGGGACGAGATTCTGATTACGCTCGGCACGGCGTCGACGGAAGCGGTGTTGCCGCAAATGCTGATCAAGATGGAAGCGCTGGGCTGCCCTCGCCCAGTGGTCGGCATGGTCTTGCCTACCGGCTACACGTTCAATGCCGATGGAACGGCGATTTATCTGACGATGGCGGCCTTGTTCATCGCCCAGGCGATGAACGTCCACCTGAGCATCTGGGACCAGTTGCTCGTGCTCGGCGTACTGCTGCTCACGTCGAAGGGCTCTGCGGGTGTGGCCGGGGCGGGATTCGTCGCACTGGCCGCGACGCTCGCCTCGATGCACAAGATTCCCGTGGAAGGCCTCGTGCTGCTGCTCGGCGTGGACCGCTTTCTCAACGAGGCGCGCGCAGTCACGAACCTGATCGGCAATGGCGTTGCCACCGTCGTCGTCGCTCGCTGGGAGGGGCAACTCGACAGGAAGCTGGCGCGCGCGGTGCTGGATCGCGACCATACGCCTCACTTCCACACACCTGGTCCTGCCGCGCAACCGGCGATCCCGCCGGCACCGACGACCGAAGCCGCCGCGGTTCTCGACGGCTCGCCGAATCATCGCTAGAACTGAACTTTTCCGGGTGGGTGCCGTTAATGCAGAGATATCTCACTCCACCGAGTTCAGCATGAAACTGACCATCAAGTTCCGTCTTCTCGCCACACTCACCTTGCTCGGGATCCTGCTGACGGTGAACGGCGTGCTGGGGATCGCCGGCATGCGTGGTTCAAACCATGCCGTTGCGCAGGCGTACACGAACGACGTGGCTGCCGCTACCGCGCTCGGCAGGTCCAACCTGAACCTGACGGTAGTGCGTACCACGCTCGACCGCGTGCTGCTGCACCCGGAAGCAGCGGACAGAGCCGCGCTCATCGATAAGGCGCGCAACTATCTTGCGGTCTCCGACAAGGCCTGGAAAGAGTACCGCGCACTGCCCGTTTCCGAGGCCGAGGCGGCCTTGTCGAAGGCCGTGGCCGACGCCCGTGAAGCGATGCTGCATGGCGGACTCGAGCCGATGATGGACGCGATGAGCCGTGGCGACCATGAAGCCGCCGACCACGATGCGATGGTCGTGATGCCACCGCTGTCGGCGGCTCTCACGCAGAAAACCGCGGCTCTGGACAAGTTTCGCAACGAGCAGGGCAATGTGCGTTACAAGACGGCACAGGACCGGTATGACACCCTCGTGACAATTACCGGAATCGCTATCGCCGTCGGTCTTCTGACCTGCGTCACCTGCGGTTTCACGCTGCTTCGCGCAATCGCGCGCCCGATCGATATGACGGTGCGCCATGTCGAGCGACTCGCTCAGGGTGACATGTCGCAGCAATTGCGCTTCGACAGTGATGACGAAATGGGTCGCCTCGTCAGAAGCGTCGGGCAGATGCAGAAGGACATCGGCACGATGATCGAACAGATCGCGCGCGGCAGCGAGTCGATCGCATCCGCGACCCAGCAGATCTCGGCCGGCAACGCGGACCTGTCGGCGCGCACCGAGACGCAGGCGGCGTCCATCGAGGAAACGGCGGCGAGCATGGAGCAACTCACCAATGCCGTCACGGAGAACGCCGCGCACGCGCGTGAAGCGCGCGAGCTGGCCGACGCGACGAAGACGACGGCCGGTGCGGGTGCGGACGTGGTGCGTCAGGTCATCGCCGCGATGAGCGACATTCACGACGGTGCGAAGAGGATGGGCGAGATCATTGGCGTGATCGAAGGCATCGCCTTTCAAACCAACATCCTTGCGTTGAATGCGGCTGTCGAGGCTGCTCGCGCCGGAGAGGAAGGACGTGGCTTTGCCGTCGTCGCTGGCGAGGTGCGCAATCTCGCCCAGCGCTCAGCGACAGCGGCGAAGGAAATCAAGGAGCTCATCGACGCCTCGACAGCCCGCGTCGCGGACGGTTCGCGCCTGGTCGGTCGGGCCGGTGAGACCATGGGCGAAGTACAGACGGCCGTCAGCCGCGTCACGTCGATCATGAGCGACATCGCGACGGCCTCGGCCGAACAGAGCGATGGCATCGAGGAAGTCAATCGGGCGATTACGCAGATGGACCAGATGTCGCAGCAAAATGCCGCGCTGGTCGAGCAGGCAGCCGCCGCGGCCGCGTCGCTGACCGAGCAGACCGGTCTGTTGACGAAGGCGGCGGGTCGATTTCGCTTTGCGTCCCTGTCCTGATGCCGCGCTACGGGCTCGCCTGCCGCTGCTGGCCTTAGCTGCGCGCGTCGCCGGAGGTCGTGGCGTCGGGCTCACCGGTAGCCACCGCCTCGAGAAAGCCGCGCCCCATCTCAGCCTCGAAGCGCGAAGCGCTGCCCTCCCAGATGATGCGTGCATGTTCGAGCACGTAGACACGGTCCGCCTGCGGCAGCGCAAACCTGACGTTCTGCTCGCCCAGCAGTACGGTAATGGGCGTGGACTTTTGCAGCGAATCCAGCGCTTTCGACAATTGCTCGAGAATCACGGGCGCGAGCCCCAATGTCGGTTCGTCGAGAATCAGCAGCTTCGGCCGGGTCATCAGCGCGCGCGCGATCGCGAGCATTTGCTGCTCGCCGCCGGAAAGCGTGCGCGCGGTTTGGCCCTGGCGCGATTTGAGGATCGGAAAGAGATCGAACAGCCACGACAGCTGTTCGGCGCGCACCGTATCGGCGAGATGATATCCGCCGAGTTCGAGATTCTCGCGTACCGTCATGTCGCCGAATAGCTCGCGCGTTTCCGGGCATTGCACGAGGCCGGCGCGCGAGATCGCGGCTCCGCTGCTGCCGCGCAGATCGCGCCCGTCGAAGCGAATCGTCCCCTTGTACGGCACGAGGCCCGAGAGCGCGTTGAAAAGCGTCGTCTTGCCCGCGCCGTTCAGACCGACAACCGATACGAACTCGCCCTCGCGCACCTGCAGACTGACGTCGTCGAGTGCGCACGCCTTGTCGTAAAGCACACGCACACCGGTCACCTCGAGGATCGTGGGCCTGGCAATGCCCGCGGCTCCGGTGCGCTGGCGCAACTCCAGCTTGCCGCCCAGATAGACCCGGCGCACTGTCTCGTTCTGCATCACTTGTCCGGCGGTGCCCTCGGCGACATGCTCGCCAAGGTACATCGCGAGCACGCGGTCGGCGAGCGCGGACAGACTTTTGACGTTGTGATCGACCAGCAGCACCGCGCGGCCTTCGGCGCGAAAGCCGCGAATCAGCTCGGAAAACGCCTCCGATTCCGCCACCGTCAGTCCCGCGAACGGCTCGTCCACCAGCACGACCTGCGGGTCGCGCGCAATCGCTTTGGCCATCTCCATGCGGCGCAGATCCGCAAATGGCAGTGTCGCGGGATGCCGATGCATGACGGCGGCAAGGCCCACACGCGAGGCAATTTCCTGCGCGCGCTGGTGCACGTGCGGTTCGGCGGCCAGCTTGACGAGCGAATCAGGAAGCAGCGCGAGCTTGATGTGTTCCAGCACCGTCTGCCGATGGAGCGGCCGCGAATGCTGAAACACGATGCCCACGCCCGCGCGCGCGATCCGGTGCGGCGCCCATCCGGCCATCTCCACGCCATTCACCTTGACCGACCCCGCGTTGGGCCGCTCGATGCCCATGATCAGCTTCATGACGGTGGACTTGCCCGAGCCGTTTGGTCCGATCAGGCCAAGGATCTCGCCGGGCCGGATGTCGAAGCCGATATCCTTGACTGCGACGAGACCGCCGAAGCGCTTGGTCAGTCCGCGTACGGAGAGCAGCGGCGTGTCGTTCATTGGCGCTCCCTCGCACGCAGCAGATTGCCGAGCAGACCGTCTGGAAAGAACAGCAGCGCCGCGAGCGCGACCGCTGCGACGACGAATGTGTTGAGCTGGCCGAGCGGGCGCAGAAACTCGCCGGCGACGATCAGGAAGATCGAGCCGAGCACCGCGCCGAGTATCGTGCGGCGTCCGCCGAGCACGGCCGCGATGATGATCTGTACTCCCACGCTGAGATCCACCACCGTGCTCACGGAGGCCGTGCCCTGGTAGAACACCAGCATCGCGCCGGCCACGCCGGAGAAAACGGCGCTGATGCAAAAGGCCACGAGCTTGTGTCGCGTGACATTGAAACCCAGCGCCTGCGCGCCGGTCGCGTCCTGGCCGCTTGCCTGCAGGATCAGACCGACTGCCGAACGCGACAGGCCGAACAGCAGGACGGCGCAAACGATCAGGAATGCGAGCGCGATCCAGTAGTTATGGTTCGCATCGACCGACATCACGTCCGGCACCATCATGCCGATCTCGCCGCCAGTTATGCCCGCAAAGATCACGATGGCGTTCTGCAGCAGCAGCACGGCCACGAGCGTAACCAGCCCGAAGTAAGGACCGCGCAACCGCAGCGCGGGCACCGCCAGCAGCAGGCCGCCCACCAGCGCGACGCCGCCGCCAGCGAGCACGCAAACGGGTATGGGCAGACCCCATCTGGCGTCGAGGATCGCGGCCGAATAGGCGCCGAGTCCGATCAGGAACGTCGGCCCGAAGTTGACCTCGCCGGCAAAGCCGAACAACAGGTCCCACGACATGGCGAACACGCCGAAGTAATACGCAACCGTGAGCACGCCGAGGATGTAGCCCGAAAGCCACCACGGCAACGTCGCCGCCATCGCGACGAGCGCAACGGCGATCCATGCGCCACGCGAACGGAGAAGAACGGACATGGGGGTACGCTCCATTCGCACTGTTAGCGGCGTCCCAGGAAGCCCTGGGGTCTTACATACACCACGAGCACCAGCAGCAGCAACGCGGGCAGCGGCCGCAGGGTCGGCGCGATCAGATAGGCCGTAACGGTTTCCAGATAACCGACGACATACGCGGCCATCAGCGAACCGGACACGCTGCCGAGCCCGCCCAGCACCACAATGGAGAATGCGCCGGCCGTGAGCTGCCCTGCATTGTTGGTGCTCACGCCGAGGAACGAAGCGAGCAGCACGCCCGCGATACCGGCCAGCACCCCATAGATGCTCCACGCGAGAAGATAGATTCGGGAGAGTTCGAAACCGAGCAGCGTGAGACCACGAGGGTTCATCGAAGCCGCGAGCAGCGCCTTGCCTGCGCGCGTGCGGTTCACGAACAGCCACAACATGGCGATCACGACCCAGCAGACCACCGCGATCATGATTTCGTTGAACGGCACGCGCACGCTGCCGACCATCGCCACACCGCTGATCAGCGGGCGCATCGTCACCGGGTTGTCGGTGAAGAGCCACGCCATGCCCTGCTGGATCATGATGCCCCACAGCAGCGTGCCGGTGAGCACGAAGATTTCCTTCTCTTCGCCGGGAATCGCGGCCGAGCGTTGAATGGGCCGCACCACCATCAGGTAGGTGACGAAGGCCGTCACGAGACCCGCCAACACGCCGAGCAGCGTGCCGAGATAGGTGCCAAGTCCCGCCTCGCCCGCGAGCATCCAGCCCATCAGCGCCGCGACCAGCATCACGCCGCCGTGCGCGAGATTCAAGATGCCGGAGACGCCGAAGATCAACGTGAAACCGATCGCGCCCAGCGCGTAGAGGGAACTGATTGCAAAGCCGTCGACGAGAATCTGCAGTAGCAACATGCCCGGCCTTTCATGTTGGTTAAGGTGTCGATGCGTGCGCTGTCCGGGCCTTCGCTATGTGCGGATCCGGACAGTCGCGATCTTCGCGCTGCTAGTTCGCGCTTGCCTGCTGCACCTTCATGAAGGTCGGGAATTTGACCACGCCGTTGGCAATCGACTTGGGCCAGATCGCAACCTGCTTGCCGTTTTGCCATTGCAGGTCGATGCCCGTGATATAGCCGGGCCCGTACTTCAGCGCGTGCGTGAACTGATCGCTCTTGCCGTAGAACTGCCAGCGTCCGATCGTCCCCACATAGTCGGTTTTCTCGAGTGCGTCGACCATCTGGTCCGGATCGGTCGAGCCCTTGTTGCGCTTGATCGCGTCCGCGAGGATGTAGACGAGGTCGTAGCTCGTGAAGCCGCAATACGCCGGAGAAACGCCGAACTTCTTCTGATACTCATCCGTAAATGGTACCGTTTTCGGCGTGATCGCCACGCCCGGCGCCGCGGCCGAGGCCGTGATCACGCCTTCCGTCGCGCCGTTCGTGTCCTTCCAGAAGCTCGTGGTCGTGGCCTGCGAGCTTTGGCCCGACATCGGGATCGGCACCTGCTGGTCGTGCCATTGCACGGTCGGCTGCACGCCAACGTGGCTGATGCCGGTGGTGATCGTGTCGGGGTGCTTCGCCTCGATCTGGTTGAAGATCGGCGTGAAATCGGAAGTGTCAGGATTGAAGCGGATGTGATCGAGCACCTGAAGTCCCGCTTTGGGCAGGCATTCGAGGTAGCGTTCGTCGAGCGGCTTGGTCCACGCCGCGTCCTCGCTCATGACGACCGTCGTTTTCATCTTGAACTGGCCGACCAGAACGTCGTGTGAGAAGTCGCAGATGGACTGTGCGATGAACGCCGACGTCATCCAGCCGTGGAACGTGTACTTGTAGTGGTCGTAGTCGTCGTGAACGTGCTTCGAAATGTCGTTGCTAGCCGCGCCGGGAGTGATGAAGGGCATCTTCAGGCGTGCCGACCACGGCTCCATCGCGAGCGCCACTTCGCTGATGTAGCTGCCGATCACAGCGACTACCTTGTCCTGAGTCGCCGCGCGCTGGAAGGCGCGCACGCCGTCCGAAGCCGATGAATGGTCGTCGTACGCGACGATCTGGATGGGCCGGCCATCGACGCCACCGCTGGCGTTGATCTGGTCCGCGGCGAGTTGCGCCGCCTTGCTGATCGAAGCGCCCGCCACCGAGGATTCTTCGCTGATCACGCCGATCTTGATCGGCTCTGCCGCCGCATGGGCGCCTGCCGCCAGACCTAGCCCCGCCGCTGCCATCCCCGTCGCGACGACGCAATGAAGGTTTCGCCACACATTGTTCCTGGACATCATGCATCTCCGATTCGAAAGGATCGTTGAGCAACACTTGCCCGCCACATCGCAGCATTCGAAGAATGCGCACACAACAATATTCACGGGCCTCGCAGCGCTCAATCGGTACAAACGATGACCGGGTCCCTACGGATTTCATGGTGCAGAGCGGAAAAAATTTTGCCGCCCGCGCCGCCGGACGCGGTTTGTCCATCGTGAGAGCGATGGCTATGGACCGCGAGATTAGCGGCCTTCATCCTCTCGCTCATTCGTCATCCGAAGCATTGTGGCCGCATCGCTTTGCGGGGTTGGTGCGGCGGTTCAATGGACCAACCCGCGCCATGATCAGCTGAGGGCGGTCGCGGCGCGGAAACGGACCACGCGGCAAGTGTGCCTGCGTGCGGGTCCGAACACTACCCGGCAACCCTGCTCGCTGACACATGTACGTCATGATAGGTTGCTGCAATTCCCGCTGCCGCATCTGGCATCTATTTTTCGCAACGCTGCGCGCGATCAAAAAAAAGCGGGGTGGGTTGCTCTGGACTCATCGTACGCATACGCCTTTCCCCTGGAGGAATTCAAGAGCCATGGCTTCAATGATCCAGCGGACGACCCTGTTCGCCTGCCTGCGCGCGGCTTGCGTCGCGGCTTGCCTGTCCGTCGCCGCCCTTGGTGCCCATGCCGCGGATCTCGTGATCGCAGGCCGGGACGACATCTACGGCCGCGGACTCGCGCAGGCGGTGGACGGCTACAAGAAACAGCACCCGGGCGTCGATATCGAGTTGCTGAAGCTGCCGAACAACGACCTGTATCAGAAACTGAAGCTGTCATTACGCGAAAACACGCGCGCCTATGACCTCGTGATGATGGACGACACCTGGTCCCCCGAATTCATCGCCAACGGATGGCTTCAGCCGCTGCCCGCCACGCTCGCGGATGCCGACATGGTGACGTCCACGATCTCCCTCGGACGCACGTCGACGGGAACCTTGTACGCGATGCCGATCGTCGGCAATGTCGAGATGTTCGCTTATCGCAAGGATCTGCTCGCGAGTCGCGGCCTGCAGCCGCCGCGCAGTTGGGACGACGTGCTGAAGATCGCGCAGACCATCGGCACTGCCGACAAGGACGTCTCGGCTGTCGTGTTTCGCGGCGTGAAGGGTAACCCCGTCGTCACCGGTTTTCTGCCGATCCTTTGGGCCTATGGCGGAGAGGTCGTCGACACCAACGGCAAGGTTACGATCGATTCGCCCGAAGCGCTGGCCGCGCTGAAGATGCTGCTCGCCCTGAAGAAGTGGGCGCCGAAGGACGTCGACGTATATGGCGCCGGTGAAGTGCGAGACGCCCTGCAAGGCGGCACGGCCGCGCAGGCCATCGAAGTGTGGCCCGCCTGGCTGCCCGCGCTCGACGATCCGGCGAAGTCGCGCGTCGTCGGCCAGGTCGCGCTGCAACCGCCGCCCGGTCAGGTCAAGGGGCCGGCGCCGATGCTCGGCATCTGGCAAATGGGCATTGCGAAAGATGCGGCACATGCGAAAGTGGCGGCGGATTTCCTCGCCTATCTGACTTCGTCGGCCACGCAAACACAACTGGCCGTGCTCGGCATTCCGCCGACGCGCAAGAGCGTCTTCGTCAATCCGACGCTCGTCAAGCAGTATCGCTGGTACCCGGACCAGCTGAAGGCGCTCGAAGCGGGCCGTGCGCGGCCTCGCGTGAAAGACTGGCAGCAGATCGAGGCGATTCTCGGCGACGCGTTGCAACTCGCGCTGACGGGGCAGGCCGCGCCCGACGCAGCCTTGCATCAGGCGGCGCAGAAGATCGCCCAGGCCAACGCCGCATTGCAGTGAAAGCGGCGGTGACAGCGCAGACAAGCGTGGGAAAGAGTCGATGAGCGGGTTGCGACGTTATCTGCCGCTGATCGTCCTGATGAGCCCAGCCGCCCTCGTGCTCGGCGTGCTGGCGCTCTACCCGATGGCGCGCGTGCTGATCGATTCGTTTTTCTCGGTGAATTACGCGTCGGGGCGTCGCTCGTTCATCGGGCTCGCCAACTATCGATCGGTCATTGCGGACGGCGAGTTCGGCACGAGTTTCGTCAATACGATCCAGTTCATGAGCGTGGCCTCGCTCGCTGAAGTCCTGTTCGGCCTCGCGCTCGCGCTGCTGTTCGTGCGCGGGTTTCCGGGCCGGCGCATCGCCTTGCCGCTCGCCGTGCTGCCGATGATGCTCTCCACGCTCGTGTGCTCCGCCATCTGGCGCAATTGGCTCAATTACCGCGGCTTCCTGAATGCGCTGCTCACGGCGGCAGGTCTGCCGGCGGTGCCCTGGTTATCCGATCCGCACCTCGCACTCTGGTCGCTGATGTTGGTCGATGTCTGGCAATGGACGCCGATGGCATTCCTGATCATTCTCGCGGGGCTGCAGTCGATTCCGCCGGAAATCGCCGAGGCGGCCCGCACCGACGGCGCGAACGAATGGCAGTGCCTGCGATACATCACGCTGCCGCTCGTTGCACCCCACGTCGCCCTCGCGATGCTGCTGCGCTCGATCGACACCTTCAAGCTGTTCGACAAGGTGTACGCATTGACGGGCGGCGGTCCGGGCAATGCCACGCAAACGCTGTCGACGTACATCTACGACACGGGTTTCCGGTTCTTCAACGTAGGACCCGCCAGCGCGGCTTCGGTACTGATGCTGCTCACGTGCGCGGTGCTGGTCTCGGGATACATATGGAAATCGGCCGTCAAGCGCGACCGTTGATGCCTCTCGCACGCTTGCAGGGTTTCGCGCGACGCTCGTCCGCTGCCGCGGTGCGAGGGCTGTTGCGGATCGCTGCGCTGGCGGTGTTGCTGCTGCCGTGCATATGGATGGCTGGCGCGGCCTTCACGCCGACGCTGGAACGCCTCGCCCATCCGCTCGCGTTGTGGCCTTCGGCACCCACGTTCGAGCACTTCGCGGCGGTGTGGGAAAGCGGCATGGCCCAGTCGGTGCTGAACTCCGTGTGGGTCGCGCCAGGCGCCACGTTGCTCGCGCTCGCGCTGGCTTTTCCGGCCGCTTATGCCCTCGCGCGGCTTGCGTTTCCCGCGCGCCTCGATCTGCTGTTCCTGCTGCTCGTGCTGGCACTGAAGCTGATGCCGCCGATTACGGTGGCCGTACCGCTGTTCTCGCTGGCCAAGTGGCTCCATCTGCTCGATTCGCTGTTTGGGCTGATACTCGCCTATCAGCTGTACGCCCTGCCGATGGCGATCTGGATGTTGCTGCCGTTCGTGCGCGACGTGCCGATCGAATTCGAGGAGGCCGCGGCGCTCGACGGCGCGAACCTCGCGCAGCGCATCGTCTTCATCGTCGTGCCGCTGTGCGCGCCAGGTCTCGTTGCCACCGCCATCTTCGTGTTCATCATCGCGTGGAACGAGTTTCTGCTGGCGCTGTTGTTCGTCTCGTCGCCGAGTCATTTCACGCTGCCGCTCGCCATGGCGGGTTATGTGACCGAGAACGGCATCGACTGGGGCGAACTGATGAGCGCGGGGCTGATTTCGTCGGTGCCGACGCTTCTGCTCGCGGGCTATGTGCAGCGCTATCTGCTGCAGGGCTTTTCGGGCGGGTTGAAGTAGGGGGCTCCGACTTCACGCCGCCGCTGCAGCAGACGCTTTGCTTATCCAGAGGTTCTCTTGCGCCCTGCCCTGACTGATCACACCGTTTCACCGGCTGACTGGATGTCGGCCATCGATGGCAGCCGCTTGCTGTCCGCACTGACGTTGCCGGGCAGCCATGACACCTGCGCCTACACGGTCGATGACCGGCTCGCGCGCACGCAGCATGCCACGCTCGACGATCAGTTGCACCATGGCGTGCGGGTCCTCGACATCCGCTGCCGCCATGAGCATGATCGCTTCGCGATTCATCACGGCGGCATCTCGCTGGGTCTGACTTTCGACGATGTGGTGCGGACATGCGCTCAGTTTCTCGCGCTTCACCGCGGCGAATGTATCGTCATGTCCGTCAAGGACGAATGGCCCGCGCGCGACTGCGCCCGCGCGTTTGCCGCGACCTTCGAATGGTATGTGGAAAGACATGCGGAGGTGCGCTGGCGGCTTGCTTCCGGGCGGCCGCGGCTGGAGGCGGTACGCGGGAGCATCGTGCTACTGCGGCGCTTCGCGAGTGAAGAGCCGCTCGGCATCGACCTGACAGTCTGGCCCGACAATGCGACGTTCGAGATCGACGTCGTGCCGACGCCATTCACCATTCAGGACGAGTTTCGCGTGCCGGTGCCGACATCGATCGCTTACAAATGGCGCGCCATCGATTCACTGTTGAACCTCGCCCCCGCTCTGTGCGGCGAGCGGTGGGTCATCAACTTTTGCAGCGGCACGGGGATGGCGGCGGCGCCGGTCGTCGTGGCGTGTGGCGATACACGGCATCGCGGCATTCACGAGCAACTTGCGGAGCGACTCGCGGCTCGTCCGGAACCAGGCGGCACAATGATGCTCGACTTTTGCGACTGGCAGGACTGGCGCCTCGTTGATGCTCGACTTTTGCGACTGGCAGGACTGGCGCCTCGTTGATGCGTTGATCGACTGCAACTGGAGCCGATAAGGTTTCGCTGCGGGTATGACGTTGCCCGCGAACGTCAGCGTGGTTCCTTGTTTGCCTGAGGCTGCCGCGGTGGCGGTTTCGATTCTTGTCCGCGTTGCGCCGGTTCACGCGTACAGGCGTCCGGCGGCGTGACATAAGGAACGTCGTCGCGGCAACACGCATAGATCGGAAACCCATACGCGTTCGTGCCGACGATGGTCGTTGGCCCGTGCAGCGGGCACACCGCCTTCATGGCGCCCCCTTGAAACTCATCGATCAATCGCTTCCATCTTACGCTCGCGTGCGAACGGTGTTTCATGTGCGCCTGCATTGCCTTCGAAACCCGGTCCCGTTCACCGCCGCCGACACGCATTCGCTATGCGTGCCGCGCCGCAGCGTTCGCCCTTCTCTACAGCACGCGCCGCGGACGAGCGACGCTGCCTGGGCAGCCGCCCCCTCGTGCAGCGAGCCGGCCGGGCCCAGGCAGGAGTGTCTGACAGGGTCGGCTGAATTGTCCTTTTCTTGCATAATATGCAATGATGCATCCGGTGGTGCTCACTGCAGTGTCCTGTCATTTCGGCCATTTTCGTGACATTGTTGGGGTGCTCTGCGAAGCAATCGGAGAGCGCACTCATCATCGCTGGCCATTCGCGTCCTTCGTTCGGACGTTCAAACGTCGACTTAGCTCGACTACGCCCCTGACAGCCGACCTTTCTGGATAGGGGTATTCACCTAGCCTTTCTTCTCAAAAATTTAACATTTCGAAGTTAGAATTAACCTTCTAAAATCGATTGTTATGTCATTTCATGACAGTTGAAATAGAGGGCGAAGCATCCGGTCAGTGGCACGGCAGGACTGACGAGGGTTATGGCCAACCGATCGGCCGCGACCCGATGATGGACACCGTGTCGTCATTCGACTGTTGAATACCGACGATCAGAAGTGCGATCCGGGCCGAACTGGTTTTGTGGTGTTTATTTAGTCTTACTTATAACACTTTTGCTCCGGAATCCTCTCCGACCGAGCACATTCATTGCGCATGTCGTCTCCGGGGCAAGCGGGTTCGAATTCAATTCAGGGAGAAGCAATGAAAGACCTTTCGTCCGAAGTTTTGCTGAAATTCTGCCGAACGAATGCGTCGATTTTTCTTTCGCTCGCCAGCGAAGCGTTTGAAGGGCACAGAAACTCGCCGCCCTGAACCGGCAGGCGAGAAACACCATTCGGGGCATCTGGAATCTTTGAGCAGTGCGCCGGCGCGGCATATCGCCGCGAGCTGACGCACCCGGCTCCATTCGCGCAATACCACAAGCCTGTAAAAACCCGCGCAGTTCAATCAATGCCGCAGCCGTTCCTCCCTCGACGCTGGAGGCGGCAGCGCATTGTGGCAAAGCGATGGCGGGTATGCGAGACGGCCATTGGGTATTCACGATCCTCGCAGACGTTACGATCACGGATGGAAAGGATGACGAAACGAATCGTAGTAGTAACGGGCGGCATGGGCGGCCTTGGAGAAGCGATCAGTACGAAACTGCACGACGCAGGGTATGCGGTGGTAGTCACGCACTCGCCGAACAACACCGGTGCGGACAAATGGCTGGCTGACATGGAAACTCAGGGCCGGAGCTTCCGCGCTTACCCGGTCGATGTGGCCGACTACGACTCATGCCAGCGTTGCGCGGACAAGATTCGGGCGGAGGTCGGCCCGGTCGACATCCTGGTCAACAACGCGGGGATCACCCAGGACATGACTCTCAGGAAGATGGACAAGGTGAACTGGGATGCGGTCATTCGCACGAACCTCGATTCGGTCTTCAACATGACCAAGCCGCTGTGCGAAGAGATGGTCGCACGAGGCTGGGGGCGCATCGTCAATATTTCGTCCGTCAACGGTTCAAAAGGCTCGGTCGGCCAGACCAACTACGCCGCGGCCAAGGCCGGCATGCACGGCTTCACCAAGTCGCTAGCACTGGAAGTGGCACGCAAAGGGGTCACCGTCAACACGATTTCGCCGGGCTACCTGGCCACCAGGATGGTCACCGCGATTCCACAGGAGATCCTCGATACGAAGGTCCTGCCGCATATCCCAATGGGCCGTCTCGGCAAGCCCGAGGAAGTCGCGGCGCTCGTGCTCTATCTCTGCTCGGACGATGCCGGCTTCGTGACCGGCTCCAATATCGCGATCAACGGCGGCCAGCACATGCAGTAACGCGACACACCGCGCCGGTACGCCCCGGAACATCGGACGAAACGGCGTGAACCATTCACGCAACACCGCTGTGCTTCCATGAGAGGAACGTGTCATGAGTGAGACCTGGATGGGCCTGATCATTGGGGGCTCGTCCCTCGGCATCGCAATGCTGATGGTGATTGATCACTATCGCCGTGAGCGCAGACGGGCACGACTGCTACGACATCTGGATCAACATGAGTGGTGGCATCAACCGCGCGGGCGAATGTAGGTGCATCGTTCGTGCCAGTAACAAATCAGATACATCGAGAGGGCTGAAGAATGACACCGGAAACCACCGGACAACTAAAGGCCACAGGCCATCAGATTACGGTTCGTGCGAGGCGCGGCTGCATGCGGGTCGCCGCAGTGTGGCAGGTATTGATGCCGGTCGCAGATGCCATCGAGGACGTACGGATTACGAGCAACCGTAAACGTGACGTCGAAGACATGACGATCGCGTTTGCCGACAGGCTCTCCGGATCGCTGCACACCGTTCTCAGGCAGTTCGAGACGATGCCTTGGGTGGCCGCCGCGGAGCTTTGCTGAACGCCGGGGCCGTGCCGCTTGCAATGGGTCGCGTCGCCACGCGACCCCGCGCGCGTCATGCTACCTGGCCCGCCAGGTAGCTGACGGGTGCGCGCCCCGCATGGGTTGTTTGGCACGAACCGGCCAATTGAAGTCGGACGTATACGACCGGACCCAGCCGCTCACCACCTGAGAGGAGTGGATGAAAACAACAATCAAGAAAGGGCCCCCGGACAGGGAGAGCCCCTATACACCCCTGACCGCTGGAGATGCGATTTCCCATCTCGAACGGATCCTGTCCTCCGATGGCGCGGATTCGCTGTTCAGCCGGACCTACTGGCGCGCGCGTGTTCAGCAGGTGAGCGCTACTCAAGGACTGACTCCGCAGCAGCAGGCAAGGCTCGTGAAGTTGCTCGAGTCGCTCCCGCCCCCGGTCCCAAGCGAAGAATCGTGCTAGGGCCTGTTCACTTTTCGACCTCGCTACATCGTGGAGATTCGGGCGCAACTCGATTGGCAGGCGGCCGCCGGCTCGGACAGCCAATCGCCAAGCCGCGGACGTACGCCGTCCGCGATGGATCAGAGCTGATCGTCGACATCCAGCAGCCGATCCTCCACATGCAGGTCTTCGGCGCACTCTCCCCGCAAGGGCAGCTCACCGCCTTCCGCTCGGAGTCGATCGCGGACCATTTGGCAGAGGCGTTCGCGCACGAGGATACGTTGTGCCGTGTCCATCTGCGCGTAACGCTGAATCTGCGAATCCGAAAAGTGGAGTGTGAACACGCATCGCGCATCCAGCGTCGTGTCGCCATGTGACTCGACGACCCAGGAGGCCTGGATGAAGAACGTCCGGCCGTCGTCGTAGCTGCTGATCGCGGGCGCCTTCGGCGACTCGAATAGTGTGGAAAGAGCCAGTTCGATTTCTTCTACGCGCTGGTTCAGATCGATGTCTTTCATTGAAAGTCCTCCTTGCGGTCGAGGGCCCGGTTGTGTGGGATCGGGCGTCGTCGTGACCGCGGGTTCGCTCGACGCTGCGCCCGAGTCGCCCGCTGGCACGACGGCGCTCGCGTGTCAGCACTATGCGTGCCGGCTTTGCGCCTGGCCCCGCCGAATTGATGAATCGATGAATACGCGAGCAAGAACTGTGTCCGGCTGCCGTTGGCCGCCCGATGAAGAGGCAGCGTGCTTCGGCTGAAGCCGTCGAAATCGCTGGCGCGTCCCGAAGTGGGCGCGCGGCTCGTGAAGCAAAGCGCGGACTCCGACCGTGCCGTCGAACAGATCGTCGGGTTGCAAGCCGAAGGCCTCCGTAGTCAGGCTATCCAAACCCTGAACGAGGAGCTGCTGACGATCTACATCGGTTACACGGCGACACTCGAGGACATCAACCAGTTTCAGGTCGCCGGGACAACGATGGCCACCGCCGCCATCACGGACATCGCCCAGAAGAGCTGTTTGATATTGGCCTGCCTGGGCGCGGCGGTCCTTGCCATGAGCGTTGGTTTCGGCTGGGTGATCACACGCAGCATCACACGCCCGCTCGCGGAAGCCTTCAAGGCTGGCATCGTCGGTCACACGCGTCGTTTTAGCGGACGGATCTGGCTCGATGGCAAGGACGTCACCGCATTCAAGCCGCACCGGCGCGCGCCGGCCGGCATCGGCTGGGTACCGCAGGAACGCAATATCTTCAAGTCGCTGACGGTCGAAGAGAACCTGACGTCGATCGCCGTGTCCGGTCCGTGGGATCTGGCTCGCATCTACCGGATGTTCCCGCGCCTGCAGGAGCGCCGCGCCAATATGGGCAACCAGCTCTCCGGCGGCGAGCAGCAGATGTTGGCCATCGGCCGCGCGCTGATGCTCAATCCCAAGGTGCTGCTGCTCGACGAGCCGCTCGAGGGCCTCGCGCCGATTATCGTGCAGGACTTGATGCGCATCCTCTCGGAGATCATCCGCGAAGGCCTCTCAGTGATTCTGGTCGAGCAGAACGCGCGCAAGGCGCTGGGCATCACGCACAACGCCGTGGTGCTCGAGCGCGGCTCGGTCGTTCATTCGAGTACGGCGGCCGAGTTGCTGGCCCAGGATCACAAGATCGATACCTTGCTGGCCGGGAAAACCAGCGTGCACGCCGGAGCACTCTCCCGTCAACCGGGCTACGCCGCGAAAGTCGCTACCGCCCTGTTGAACGCATCCGGTCTCGCGACATTCATCCCATGCGACGCACCGTCGATCGTTTCGCGTTCGGCAAACTCGATCCACTGTTCGAGCTTGTCGACCGTATTGCGGAACATACGGGGACTTTTCTGGCCGTCGATCAACAACGTACGGCACTTGATATCGCGCGCGACTCCCGGCGTATAGGCGGGAAGCGGATCGAGCAACTGCTTTGGCAGCGTGAGCGCGTTGTCGAGCGCCATGCGACGAAAGCTCTCCGGGCTTTTGTTCCAGAACCCCGGCATGCTCACCGAGTCGACGAACATCGACAAGCCGGCGTCGAACTCGCCCCGCTCGATCAGTTCCGCGACCCGTGCGCGCAACACGTTGGTCGCCGGCGGCATGAACGCGGGCTGCCCCCTCGGTTCGGTTTGCAGCGGGCCGCCGGGATCGGCTAGCGTCAGCGTTTTCACGAGGCGCGGAAATTCGCGCGCGAGATGGAAAGCCACGCACCCACCCCGCGAGTGACCGACCAGATGAACGGGAGCAAGGTCGAGCGCCGTGATGAATCCGGCAATTTCCTCGACGTGCGCCTCCCAACTGAAGTCGCTGTGTCCAAATGCATCGATCTCGGGCCAGTAATGGCTCAAGCTCGGCGCGAAGCAGCGAAACCGGCCCGACAGGGAGGCCATCTGGGCGTCCCAATAGCGATAGTCGCAAAGCGAGCCGTGCACGAACACCATCGGCTCGCCGCGCCCGGACTCGACATACGGTATCGCAAGACTCGATGCGGTGGTCACAAACGATGGCGCGGACGCGCCAAAGGCCGAGGCCAGAATCGATGGGCTGGTACGTGCATTCATCACAGGGCTCCTTTGGCGCCACTATCGAGGGTGTGCTCGCAAAAGAAAATCGCATAATATTGATGGAATCGATCTACTTTTCTGATATCAACCATCATGGCAACGGAAATGAAAGCGCTCGATCTGGACGTGCTGTCCATGATCATCGCGGTCGCGGACGCCGGCACGATCAGTCGCGCGGCGCAGGTCGTGCATCGTTCGCAATCGGCAGTGAGCATGCAGATCAAGACGCTCGAGACGGCGCTCGGCAAGGCGCTTTTCGTGCGCAAGCCTCGCAGCGTGGTGCCGACGCAGGACGGCGAAATGCTGTTGACCTACGCGCGGCGGATGATCGCCCTGCGCGACGAAGCGTGGGCAGCGGTGGTACGGCCCGACGTGACCGGACGCGTGGTGATCGGCGTGCCTGACGACTATGCGACGTCACTGTTCCCGCCGATCCTCAAGAAATTCTCGGCGACCTATCCGAAGGTGGAGATTCAGGTAGTGGGCCTGCCAAGCGTCGCTCTCGAGCCCATGTTGAAAGACGGCACGGTCGATCTCGTCTGCGCGACGCGCGTGAAAGGATTGCACGGCGAGTTCCTGCGTCACGAACCGATGGTCTGGGCCGCCGCGCCAGGCGCGACCGAGATCTGGCGTGAAAGGCCCTTGCCCATCGCCGTGTTTTTGCCCGGCAGCGTCGCGCGGGAGAAAGCCATCCGGAGCCTGGAGCGCGCGCGCATCACGTATCGAACCTCGTATGAAAGTCCGAGTCTGCTGGGTCTGCTGACGATGGCCGAGGCCGGACTCGCGGTGACCCCTTTGGCCAAGTGCGCGGTACCGGCTCACTTCTCGCTGCTGGGAACCGCGAACGGCCTGCCGGAAATCGGCACGCTTGAAGTCGTGCTGGCGCGAAGTGCCGCTTCGAAACGACCTGTGTGCGATTTTCTCGCGGAACGCATTCTCGCCGACCTGAAGAATTAACCCGCAGATCGACGGTTGCGGGCGTCATGCGGACCGGCCGTCCAAATACGGCCGGACGATTCAGGCCAGCAATCAGCACTTGTGACGGATGCCGACCACCGCCGAAAAACGTGGCCGTGCCAACGATCTCAGGACGACTCCCCTTCCCGAACTCCACGCGACGCGCACATCCGCCACGACGCCTTCGGCGCAGCGACGGTTTGCGCAACGTCGCGCCACCAGCGTTCGCCGCGATGCACCGCGGTCAGATCGAGCCGCTCGCCCATGCGCGGTGTCGACAGCGCGACGCCGCGCGCGAGCGCCAGCCCCGTCACCCTTTCGAACGGCTCCTGCCAGCGATGCATCGCGAGGTCGAAGGTGCCGTTATGGATCGGCACGAGCCAGCGGCCGCGCAGGTCGATATGCGCCTGCACGGTTTCTTCGGGCTGCATATGGACGTATGGCCACATCGCGTCGTACGCGCCGGTTTCGATCAACGTGACGTCGAATGGTCCGAGGCGCTCGCCGATCGCGCTGAAACCCTCGAAGTAACCGGTGTCGCCGCTGAAAAACACGCGCAAATCGTGATCGACGATCACCCACGACGCCCACAACGTCCTGTTGCCGTCGAACAGGCTGCGCCCGGAGAAGTGCTGCGCGGGCGTCGCGGTGAACTCGATGCCCTCGACCTCCGTGCCCTGCCACCAGTCGAACTGCCGGACCTTTGCCGCGTCGATACCCCATTCGATGAGCCGGTCGCCGACCCCAAGCGGCGTCAAAAACACCTCGGTACGCTGCGCCAGTATCAGCACGGTTTCGCGGTCGAGATGGTCGTAGTGATCGTGCGACAGGATCACGCCGTGCAGCGGCGGCAAATCGTCGAGCGAGATCGGCGGCGCATGAAAGCGCTTCGGACCGAGATTGCGGAACGGAGACACCCGCTCGGCGAACACGGGATCGGTCAGCCAGAACTTGCCGCGCAACTTCAGCAGCATCGTCGAATGACCGAGCCGGTACAGGCTGCGGTCGGGCGCCGCGTCGAGTTGCGCGCGCGTCAGCGTTTCGACCGGCAATGCGTCGGCCGGCACGGTGCCGCTCGGCTTGTTGAACAGCATCGTCCACGCGAGGCCGAGCGTTTTGCGCAGGCTTTCCGCCGGACGCGGCTTGACGTTGCGAAAGCGCTCGCCGTCATGCTGCGGCGACAGGCTGAACCTCGCGCGGCTGCGTTGTGCGGCGTTCACGCCGAGCATTCGGCGGACCAGGGCGGGAAGCGACGTCATGAAGTTGACCTTCCGAAGAAAATGTACACTCGGCAGTGTAGATTATCTTAAAGAAAAGTAAACTGCTCAGTGTAAAATCGTTGGATGGAATCCTGTGCCCGCCCCCAACGTCTGACTGACCGAAAGCGCGTCGCGATCGTCGCTGCCGCGATCGAGGAATTCCTCGCGGCCGGCTACGACGCTACCAGCATGGACCGTATCGCCGCCCGCGCGAACGTCTCGAAGCGCACGGTCTATAACCATTTCCCGAGCAAGGAAGCGCTTTTCGCGGCGATTCTCCATCAGCTGTGGGACGCGAGCCATGACGGCGATGCACCCTCTTATCGTGCTGACCAACCGTTGCGCGCGCAGTTGCTCGATCTGCTGAAGCGCAAGCTGCGGCTGCTTCACGACGAGTCCTTTTTGTCGCTTGCCCGGGTGGCGATCGCGGCTGGCATACATTCACCGGAGCGCGCGCGGGACATGGTCGCTCGCATGGGGGAACGCGAGGAGGATCTGACGGCGTGGGTCCGGGCGGCCGCCGCGGACGGCCGCATCAAGACCGATGACCCCGTCTTCGCGGCACTGCAGTTGCAGGGGCTCGTGAAGGCTTTTGCCTTCTGGCCGCAAGTGGCGATGGGGCAAGTGCCGCTCGATGCCAAGGAGCAGAAGCGCATCGCGGAGGCGGCGGCGGATATGTTTCTCGCGCGGTATGCGTGAGTTGGTTTGCCGGGTTGGGGCGTCACGTCGATCGCGTCCCGACGAGCCTACGCGTAGCAATCGCTGTGGCTGTACCCGACAGGGCAAGAAGTTCTTTGCTCGAAGACGGAGGGGCACGCAGCAACTTTCCGGGAAGCGGCGCCGCGAGAGCGAACTCTTTCTTTTTCGCAAACGTTTGCCGCCAGGTATCAAGTCTCAGCATCCCAAGCCGAAAACGCGTACATCGCTACGAAACTTTGGAGACCCCGACGTGACGCGCGTTGTGCTCTTACTTGCCGTAATGTTTGTAACAGGCTGCGCACAACTGCAGCAGCCCAATACGGCTCAAGCCGAGAAACCTGCGGTGTCGGACGTGATCATGAAGTTCGACATTCCCGCCGATGCACTCGGCGCGCGCGATCCGCAACTGACTACGGTCCTCGCCAAGGCGGGTGCGCTCGCTGCCGCGCAGAAGCAGCCCACTGTGATCCGCGTAACGGCGCTGGGCCAGGACTTCAAGTACATCAACCAGGCGATCTGGCGGGGCGTGCCGCAGCAGGGGCTCAAACCCACGCTCGAAAACCTTACGACCGGCGCGAACCAGACGTACAGCGTCTCGATCCAGCCGCTGCATGCGGGGAGCTGACACGATGCGCCTGATTGCTTTCGCCGCGGCATCGCTATGCTTAAGTTCGGCCACATGGGCGGGCCAGCCCGCTGCCAGCGCGCCTGCAACTGCGGCCAGCACTGCCACCACAGCCTCTGCGGACAAGGTCTACCCGCCGCTGCCCACGCTCGCCATGCTGCCGCCCTCCACCGGGGACGACGACGACCTTCCCGCGCCGCGCTCGACGTCGCACAACAAGAAGAAGACGCACCAGCACGATTGCCGCTGCGCGATGCCGACGCCGCGCCTCGTCGTCTCCGATGCGTCGCGCACCTATCTCACGGACATCGAGCGGCAGCTCGATTCCGCGCTGGCGCAGTAAAGCAGGACCTGGAGCTCCGACCCGTGGACCAGCACAAGACCAACGCCTTCCGCCCTTTGCGGTCGTGGGCCATATGCGCCTGGGCGGCGCTGCTGGCGCTCGGCAATTCGGCCGCGCAAGCGGCCCCGTCCGCCGACGATTGCTTCGACAAGGCCGGCGCTTACCAGGGCGTCAATCCGCACGTGCTGCGCGCCGTGGCATGGCGCGAATCGAAAGGCGACGCGACCGCCATCAACCGCAACGCCAACGGTTCGATCGACGTGGGACAATTGCAGATCAATTCGATCCACTTTCCGGAACTCGAGAGCCGGGGCATTCCGCACCGCGCGCTCACGGACCCGTGCGTGAATATCTTCGTGGCCGCCTGGCTGCTCAAGCAGAAGATGGTGCGATACGGCAACACATGGCGCGCAATCGGAGCGTATCACTCGGAATCGCCGCACGAGCGCGACGCCTACGCGCGCAGCATCCAGGCGATTCTCGTGAGCTGGGGGCTGTTGCAGCCGGAGCGGTGAGGTTCAGGCGCAGGCCTGTCGGGGCAAAGCCGCCACGCCCGACCTGGCGAAGCAGGCAAACGCAACCCGCTCCGCTAACTGCTCGTCGATGCAAGCTCCATTCGCTTGCGCTGCAGGAACCGGCGCACGGCCGGATCACGCTCAAGGCCGATTGCCAGATCGTACGCGTCGAGTGCTTGCGCAGTCGCGCCGGCACGCGCGAGCAAATTGGCGCGTGCGGCCCAGTAGGGCTGGTAGTCGGCCAGCCGCGGGTCGTCCGCATACGTTGCAAGTGCGTCGAGCGCCGCCTGCGGGCCGTCGCGTTCGGCCACGGCAAGCGCACGGTTCACGGCGACCACCGGCGACGCCGCAATGGCGAACAGCCCATCGTAGATCTGCACGATTTCGTCCCAGTTCGGGCGACGCGTCCGGCAGCGATCCACATGCGCCGACTGCAGCGCGGCCTCGAGCTGAAAGCGCCCGATTGCGTTGAGCGCGTTCGCGCGCCGCAGCAGTGCGTTCGCCGCCTCGATCATCGGCGCGTTCCACGTTGCAGGGTCCTGGGCCGACAGCGGCACGTAGTCGCCAGCCGCATCGCGTCGCGCATCACGTCGCGCCTGTGCAAACAGCATCAGCGCGAGCAGGCCCAACGTCTCCGGTTCGTCGGGAAGCAACTCGACGAGCAGTTGCGCGAGATACAGCGCCTCGTCCGCGAGGTCGCGTCGCTCGGTATCGCCGCCGACCGGGTCCGTCCAACCTTCCGCATACGCCGCATAGACCGCTTCGAGCACCGCGTCGAGCCGGCCCGGCAGCTCCTTGCGCTCGGGCACGCTGAACGGAATGCCCGCTTCGCGGATCTTGGTCTTCGCCCGCACGAGACGTTTGCTCATCGCGGCGGGCGACATCAGGAACGCCGACGCAATCGTCTTCGCTTCCAGCCCCAACACCACTTGCAGCATCAGCGGCGTCCGTATCGCGGCCTCTAGCGCAGGGTGCGTGCACGCGAACAGCAGCGCAAGCCGCCGGTCGGGCAACGCGCCTGCCTCACTCTCGTCGATCTCGTCGGCGAGGATCATCAGTTGGTTCGCCACGTCGTCGCCGACCTGGCGATGACGCGCGCCGTCGATCGCCCGGCGGCGCGCGACCGTCATCAGCCACGCTTCCGGACTCGCGGGACAGCCGTGCTCCGGCCAGTCCGCGAGCGCGGCCGCGAATGCGTCGGCGAGCGCGTCCTCGGCTGCGGCGACGTCGCGCGTGCGCATTGCCAGCAGCGCGACGAGCTTGCCGTAGCTGCGGCGAGCGACCGCCTCGGCAATCGAACGCGCGGCGCCGTCATCGCCAGGGGCGCCGCCGGACGCACTCATGCAGTGGGTGCCTCGTAAGGGGCGGTCCAGACCGGGCGCACCTCCATGACGCCGTGCGCCGCGCCGGGACAACGCGACGCCCACGACATCGCCGCGTCGAGGTTCGGCACGTCGATCAGGTAGTAGCCGGCGAGTTGCTCCTTCGAATCGGAATACGGTCCATCGAGCACCTGCGGCTTGCCGTCGACGAGCCGCACCGTGGTGGCCGTGTTCGTGTGCTGCAGCCGGTTGGCCCCCACCAGAGCCCCCGCTTTCTTCAACGATTCGGTGTACGCGTGATAGGCGGCAACGCCTTGCTGCCGCTCGCTTTCGGTCATCTTGTTCCAGCCGTTTTCTTCCGAGTAGATCATCAACAGGTATTCCATTTGAGCCTCCGTCATGAGGTTGAGGCGGATGAATTGCATCGGCCGCCATCACAATGACGCGCGGGCCGTATGCTGACGGACAGGGGTAGGGGTAAGGATTCGTGCGGAAATGCGTAACATCACCCGGAGAAGCTCGTCGTTCAAGCTTTTCGCCCGGATGCAGTTATGCAAACAACGAGTCTGGCAGCTGTCCCCATTGAAGCTGTCGAGAAAACTGCCCGCAGTGGCAAGCCCCGTCGGGCGGGATGTTGTCCCGTTCAAAGTAATCTTTAACTGGGACATCGTTTCGATCGTACGCATTTTCGCACGAATCCTTACCCCTACCCAAGCCGCTACGGAACTGCAGCGACGCCTCAATTCTTTCATCTCATAATATATATTACATAATCATAACGGAAACTCCCGGCTTCTTTTAAGGGAGCCCAGTCGTGACAAAAAGTAATATCAAGCGGGGATTGTTCGTCTGTGCCGTGTCGGCATTGCTAGGCGGTTGCGGTGGTGGCAGTGACAAAGTCGCCTCGGTTGATCCCACGCAGCATCTGTTTTTCCAGCCGCGCCAGTTCGACTTGCAGGCGCACCGCGGAGGTCTGGGCCTTGTTGTGGAAAGTACGCTGCAATCGTTTGCGAGCGGACTGGAGACCGGTGTCACCACACTCGAACTCGACACGCAAATTACCAGTGACGGCATCGCGGTAGTCACCCACGACCGTCAGGTCTCGAAAAACAAATGCCTGGACACTGGGCCTGTTACGCAGGGTGATCCTCTGTACCCCTACGTCGGACGTTATATCAAGGAGTTGACTCTCGCCCAGGTCAAGACGCTGGATTGCGGCTCGCTCAGACAAAGCGACTTCCCCACTCAGCGACTGGAACCGGGAGCTCGGATGCCTACGTTGCGGGAAGTATTCGATCTTGTGAAGTCGTATAAGGCGGATCAGGTCATGATGAACGTTGAAATCAAGGTGGAAGCTGGAGCGCCATCCGAAACTGCGCCGCGCGACATATTCGTGCGTACGGTGCTGGACGAGATCCGTGCTTCAGGACTCACGCGCCAGATCACCATTCAGAGTTTTGACTGGGGGGCACTGATGCTGGTCCGTAAGCTCGAACCGACCCTCCCGATTGTCGCACTTACCAATGGTCAACAGTTCCTTCAGGTCGGAGTCCCCGGGGCCTCGCCATGGCTTGGAGGGATCGATATCGATGACCCGCAATTCGGTGGTGATCTTGTTAAGGCCGCTGCCTCGTTCGGCGCCGATGCGATATCGCCGGTCGCGGGCGACCCGCAAAACGGTGTGTACGGCCAAGAGGGATACGTTCCTTATACAACGCCAGAACTGGTTGCCCGCGCTCACGCTGCGGGAATGAAAGTCATTCCGTGGACGGTCGATGCCCCCGCAACGATGAACTATCTGATCGATGCGAAGGTAGATGGATTGATCACCGACTATCCGGATGTTCTGCGTCGAGTGATGGCTTCGCGCGGTATCGCGTTGCCTTCGCCAGTCGCGAAACCTTAGGAGCTTTATCGACACCTAGGTCTAGGTAACCGTCAAAAGTGGGTGCGGCGGGAGGCATCGAGGTCCTCCCCGGCTCCAGATACTCAGAACTGCTCAAGGTCGTCTGTGCGTTGTACTCCGTCCGATGATGGACTAAGTTCGCGTTGACCCTGCAGGGTCGGCGTGATATGGCGGATCAGTCAAGCCGCTTTACAGCGAGGTCCGCCATGCGCCGTCTGTTTATCGTTCTATGCGCCGTCTTCTGCGCAGCCTGCACCCTCATCCATATCGAGGGGGACTCGAACAACGTCAGCGACATCGAAGGCCACACTGGCACACTGAAGGTGCCTGGGTAGGGGTAAGGATTCGTGCGAAAATGCGTACGATCGAAACGATGTCCCAGTTAAAGATTACTTTGAACGGGACAACATCCCGCCCGACGGGGCTTGCCACTGCGGGCAGTTTTCTCGACAGCTTCAATTGGGACAGCTGCCAGACTCGTTGTTTGCATAACTGCATCCGGGCGAAAAGCTTGAACGACGAGCTTCTCCGGGTGATGTTACGCATTTCCGCACGAATCCTTACCCCTACCCATACTCGCCGATGCCGCCGCCGCGTACCTTGGGTCAGCCGATCCCGCGGACCGACGCGCGTCGCCGCTGTACCACGTTCCCGCACATCTGCCGCCGATCGCCATTCAGGTCGGTACGGACGAACTACTGCTCGACGACGCCCGGCGCTACGCGGCTGCCGCTGCGCAGCGGGGAAACACGGTGCAGTTGGAAATCTACGAGGGACTCCATCACGCGTTCCAGCGCTCGACCGACGAGCTTGCAAGCGCCCGATACGCGTTGGACCAGGTCGCGGGGTTTGTCTTGCGATGCGGATCGGCTATCGCCAGGCCCTGAGATTCCTCTGCGATCCCGGCGAGGCTGGCCCGCGCGGACCTCGACTCGAACGCCGAAAAAAAATGGCGCCGCAGGCATTCAGCCCACGGCGCCATTTCTGGCGCTACGACGCGAACCACACGCCGTAGTCCGACAGCACACTTACATCGTCACGGCGTCGGCGACTTCCTTGAAGTCCTCGATCTGGTCGAAGTTCATGTATTGATAGATCTTGTCGCCGTTGGCGTTGAGCACGCTCATGTCGGCCATGTACTCTTCCTTGGTCGGGATCTTGCCGAGGCGTGAGCAGATCGCCGCCAGTTCCGCCGAGCCGAGGTACACGTTCGTGTTCTTGCCGAGGCGGTTCGGGAAGTTACGGGTCGACGTCGACATGACCGTCGCGCCTTCGCGCACCTGCGCCTGATTGCCCATGCACAGCGAGCAGCCCGGCATTTCGGTACGCGCACCAGCCGTGCCGAAGACGCCGTAATGGCCTTCCTCGGTCAGCTGCTTCTGGTCCATCTTGGTCGGCGGGGCCACCCACAGCTTGACCGGGATGTCGCGCTTACCTTCCAGCAGCTTCGACGCGGCGCGGAAGTGACCGATGTTGGTCATGCACGAGCCGATGAACACTTCGTCGATCTTCGCGCCGGCTACGTCGGACAGCGTCTTCACGTCGTCCGGATCGTTCGGGCAGGCCACGATCGGCTCGTGGATGTCGGCGAGATCGATCTCGATGACGGCTGCGTATTCGGCGTCGGCATCCGGCGACAGCAGTTGCGGGTCGGCCAGCCACTGCTCCATCGCCTTGATGCGGCGCTGCAGGCTGCGCGGATCCTGGTAGCCCTGGGCGATCATCCACTTCAGCAGCGTGACGTTGCTGTTCAGGTATTCGATGATCGGCTCCTTGTTCAGGTGCACCGTGCAACCGGCGGCCGAGCGCTCGGCGGAAGCATCCGACAGTTCGAACGCTTGCTCGACCTTCAGATCGGGCAGGCCTTCGATTTCGAGAATGCGGCCGGAGAAGATGTTCTTCTTGCCTTGCTTGGCAACCGTCAGCGTGCCTTGCTTGATCGCGTACAGCGGGATTGCGTTGACGAGGTCACGCAGGGTCACGCCCGGCTGCATCTTGCCCTTGAAGCGGACCAGCACCGATTCCGGCATGTCCAGCGGCATCGTGCCGGTGGCGGCCGCGAAGGCGACCAGACCCGAACCGGCCGGGAAGCTGATGCCGATCGGGAAGCGCGTGTGCGAGTCGCCGCCGGTGCCCACGGTGTCGGGCAACAGCATGCGGTTCAGCCACGAGTGGATCACGCCGTCGCCCGGGCGCAGCGCGATGCCGCCACGGTTGCTGATGAAGTTCGGCAGCGTCTGGTGGGTCTTGACGTCCACCGGCTTCGGATAAGCGGCGGTGTGGCAGAACGACTGCATGACGAGATCGGCCGAGAAGCCGAGGCACGCCAGGTCCTTCAGTTCGTCGCGGGTCATCGGGCCCGTGGTGTCCTGCGAGCCGACCGAGGTCATCTTCGGTTCGCAGTACGTGCCCGGACGGACGCCCTGGCCTTCCGGCAGACCGCAAGCGCGGCCGACCATCTTCTGCGCCAGCGAGAAGCCCTTGCCGCTGTTGGCGGGCTGCTGCGGCAGGCGGAACAGCGTCGACGGGGCGAGGCCCAGCGCTTCGCGTGCCTTGGCGGTCAGGCCGCGGCCGATGATCAGCGGAATGCGGCCGCCGGCGCGCACTTCATCGAACAGCACGTCGGACTTGACCTGGAACTCGGCGATCACTGCGCCGTTCTTCAGGGCTTTGCCTTCGTACGGGCGCAGTTCGACCACGTCGCCCATTTCCATCTGCGACACGTCGAGTTCGATCGGCAGAGCGCCGGCGTCTTCCATCGTGTTGTAGAAGATCGGGGCGATCTTGCCGCCGAGGCACACGCCGCCGAAGCGCTTGTTCGGGATGAACGGGATGTCTTCGCCCGTGAACCACAGCACCGAGTTGGTGGCCGACTTGCGCGAGGAGCCGGTGCCGACCACGTCGCCCACGTACGCGACCAGGTGGCCCTTTTCTTTCAGCGACTCGATGAACTTGACCGGGCCGCGCTTGCCGTCCTCTTCCGGGGTGATACCGGGACGCGCGTTCTTCAGCATTGCCAGTGCGTGCAGCGGGATGTCCGGACGGGTGGTCGCATCCGGGGCCGGCGACAGGTCGTCGGTATTGGTTTCGCCCGTCACCTTGAAGACGGTGATGGTCAGGCTTTGCGGCACTTCCGGACGGCTCGTGAACCATTCGGCGTCGGCCCAGCTCTGCATCACGGCCTTCGCATTGGCGCTGCCCTTGTCGGCCAGTTCCTTGACGTCGTGGAACTGGTCGAACATCAGCAGGGTTTTCTTCAGCGCGTCGGCGGCCACGGTGCCCACTTCGGCGTCGGACAGCAGTTCGATCAGCGGCTGGATGTTGTAGCCGCCCAGCATCGTGCCGAGCAGTTCGGTGGCACGGGCGCGCGAGATCAGCGCGCAGGCGGTCTGGCCGTTGGCCACGGCGGCGAGGAAGCCTGCCTTCACGCGGGCGGCTTCGTCCACACCGGCGGGCACGCGGTTGGTGATCAGGTCGAGCAGCGTCTGCTCTTCGCCGGCGGGCGGGTTCGTCAGGAGTTCGACCAGCTCGGCGGTCTGCTGAGCCGTCAGCGGCAGGGGAGGAATACCGAGCGCGGCGCGTGCGGCCACGTGAGCACGAAAATTTTCAAGCATGGGGGACCTGCTGGTATTTGCGTTTCAGGGAAAGGCTTTTAAGGCACTCCAAGCTGTGCCGGGCACTGCTTCGATCGCGATTTTAATTGCAATACCCATCCAAGGTCAAATGTCTTATGTCTTATATAAGAGTTGCGCGCGAAAATCGTCGATGCGCCACGCGCTTCAGGACCGCCAATCTGACTCCGCGCCCCCTCCTGCACCGCAAAAGCACCGACTGTGTAAGCCGCTTCAATCATTCGCAGTGCCCCGAACACTTTGATTCCTGCCCGCTTAACGGCTACAACAGAGGATGTCCGGCGATGTTCTTCCCGGCCGGATCCAACCGGCAGCGGAGGCGCGAATGAGCTATCAACTGATGGGCAGCATCCTCGAAGTGTGTGAATGCAAGGTGCTGTGTCCATGCTGGATCGGGGAAGATCCCGATAACGGCGTTTGCCGCAGCGCGCTTGCGTACCACTACGAGCAAGGCATGATCGACGGCGTCGATGTATCGGGCCTGACGATCGCGTTCGCGGCGTTCATTCCCGGCAACGTGCTCAAAGGCGGCTGGCGCGTCGCGATGTTCGTCGACGAGCGCGCGAGCGACGCGCAATTCGACGCCCTGGTTAGCGTGCACCGTGGCGAGCGCGGTGGCCCCCTCGCGGATCTCGTGCAGTTGATCGGCGAAGTCGTGTCCGTGGAACGCGCGCCGATCGAATACGCGGTCGTCGACGGCAAGGGCAGGATGAAAGTCGGCGAAGCCATCGAGGCCGAGTTGGAGCCCTATCGCGGCCCGACCGGCGAGCCGACCAAACTGGTCGAAAGCATCTTTTCGACGATACCCGGCTCCCCTGCTTTCGTCGGCAAGGCGAACGCATTCCGCCTGCGGCACGAAAAGCTCGATCTCGACCTCGCCTTGACCGGACATAACGCCATTCAGGGATCGTTCAGCTTCGCGTCGTGAAGATGCTCGCACGCTCGCGGCTGTTCGCGCCGCTCTTCGTCGCATTGACGGGCAGCGCGTGGATCGCGTTATGGATATGGGACGCGGGGCCCTATGCGCGTTTTCTGCGTCATGCGAGTTGGGCCGAACTGCCGCTCGTCGGCACGATATGCCGTGAGGTGCCCGGCGCGAGCCTCACGATTGCGGCATTGCTGCACAGCGTCGCATGGCTGCTGATGATCGCGGCGATGATGCTCCCGACCGCCTTCCCGCTCTTCGACACCTTTCGGCAGATGACCGTCGCGCGCGCAAACCGGCGCACGCTGATGGCGCTTCTGATCGTCGGTTATGTGACGATGTGGGCGCTGTTCGGCGTGCTCGCGCACGGCTTCGACGCGGCGCTCCATCTGGTCGCGGACCAGTCTGCGAGCTTGCTTGCAAACGGCTGGCTGATCGGCGCCGCGATCGTCGCGCTCGCGGGCCTTTATCAGTTCAGCAGCCTCAAGCACCGATGTCTCGACAAATGCCGCTCGCCGCTGATGTTCATCACCGAGCATTGGCGCGGCAGGAGCGCGCGTCGCGAGAGCTTTGCGCTCGGCATCAGTCACGGCGCTTTCTGCATCGGCTGCTGTTGGGCCCTGATGCTGCTGATGTTCGCGGTCGGCACTGGCAGCGTCGGCTGGATGCTGGCGCTGGGCGCGATCATGTCGGCCGAGAAGAATTTCCGCTGGGGCAGCTCCATCGGCAAGCCGCTCGGCATTGCGTTGCTTGTGTGGTCCGCATGGATCGTCCTACAGCACGCCCCCATCGCCTGAGCCATGCGCGGCATCTTGCGCCCACGTAGCCCCGTTACCCCTCTGCGCTTCCAAAGAACGCGGTGAGTTCGTCGGCGACCGCGCGCGGTTGTTCTTCTGGAATGAAGTGCCCGCAGTGACTGATGGTGCGGCCTTGGACGTCGGTGAAAAAGGCTCTCAAAGGTGTTGCCATATCGGCGATGGAACCTTGATCGGAACCGAGCGTCAGCAGTGGCAGGTCGAGCATGCCTCGTTGCTTCAGTTCTGCATTCTGTTGGGCGGACACATGCGCGGCCCGGTAATACGCAAGGCCCGCGCGTAAGCCGCCGTCTTTCTTGAGAATGCGTAGATATTCATCGATATCGGCGTCAGTGAAAGTATCGGGATTGGCCGCCTTTCGCCGCAAAAACCAGTCGAGGTATTCACGTTCCTTGCCGGCGAGCAGCACTTCCGGCAGGTCCGGTAGCCCGTGAAATGCGAAATGCCAGGTACGCCATGCACGCTCGGGCGCGCTCGGCAACGCATCAGGCAACGTCACGCCGGGGATCCCCGCATCCAGCAGCGCGAGTCGCCGGACCTCGTCGCCGAACATTACGGCGTAAGGAAAAGCCACCCACGCTCCAATGTCGTGTGCTGCAAGAAAGTACCGGGTCATCCCCAGTTGCTGGAGCAAACCGTGAACATGGCTCGCAAGGGTTTGTGTGTCGTAGCCGTCCATCGGACGATCCGAATCACCTTGTCCGGGAAGGTCCGGTGCGACGACTCGGTAGGTCTTTGCAAGCAGTCCCATCACTTTGCGCCAGGCGAACCAGCTCTCGGGAAAGCCCGCGAGCAACACGACCACGTCGCCCTGTGGGTTTCCACCGGTGACGTAGTGCAGCCTCAGTCCGTCGACGGTCGCGAACTTGTGCTCGAATCCTGCTAGCCCCGCAACGGGTCTTGCTACTGGCAACGTGCTTACGATTCCGGAACTCCCTGATGGTACCGGCGAGTGATGTGTTTTCACGAACGAAACTCCTCTGCGTTGAGGAATGACACCGTTGAGCGGCTTTTCTCATTGGCGGATGATGTTAGGAAATGGACGTTTCCTAATAGGGTGACCGGCACGCGGAGGTCATGCGATGCTATGTCTTGCTGTGCTTAGTCCAGCAGACGCATGGCCTGATCCGCCGCCGCCATCATGTGTGCCCGGGATCGCCCGACTTTGCCGACGACTCTCAAACCTTGCGTCAGACTCAGCAGTGCGCGGCCGGTAGCGTCCGGATCCACGGCGGACGCGATCGAACCGTCTGTCTGGCCCACTCGGATCAAACGACACAACAGACGCTCCGTTCGCTGCAAAGACGCGACCACATGACTCGCGACCTCATCATCGAAGGCCAGCAGGTCGACTGCACTTCCGACTACGAGACAGCCTCGCTTGCCCTCTTCGCCAATTGCAGACTCAGCATAAAACCGCAGAATGGCCCGTACCTTGTCGCGGCCGGTCTGCTCCGCGTCGAGCAGGCTCTGCAACTGGCCATTTCGTAGATGGATGTAGCGCTCGAGCGCGGCAAGGAATACCGCTCGCTTATCGGCGAACGCCTTGTAGATACTGCCGGCCGTGAGCCCCATCGCGGACCCAAGGTCGCCAAGAGACGTCCCTTGATAACCGCGCTCGCGAAAAATCTGGATTGCGCCGTCCAGCGCGACGTCCATTTCGAATTCGCGTGGACGACCTGGAGCACGTGGCTGTCTGGCAGCATGGTTGCGTGTAGTCATACGGCGATTATAGGAAATGATCATTTCCTAATCAAGATGTCCCAACGTGTTCAGGCATTCGCGCCAGGCTCGTCCACCGTCTCATCCACTTTTTCCGTGTACGACTTTTATCTGAGGCCGCTGGGGACGATCGGCCGTGACGCGCTCCAGGCAATCCGGTGTAGTCTGACAGTCTGGTGCTCATTTCGGAGGCAGCATGGAACGGGAGCTGAAGCTGCGCGTTGCGAATGAAGATCTCGGCAAATTGCGTAACGCGTCGATGCTTGCGCAATCAGAAGCCACAGCGGGAACGCCTCACCTGCTGACGAGCACCTATTTCGACACGCCCGATTTTTCATTTCACTGGTGCGGGGCTTCGCTGCGCGTGCGCACCGTCGGCAACGACAAAATCCAGACGCTGAAGCGCGAAGGATCGGCCAAGGCGGGGTTGTTCGAGCGGGACGAGTTCGAGATGCCCGTGAATAGCGACGCGCCCGATCTGACGCTGCTGTACGACCAGATCCCCGACGACAGCGACTGCGGAAAGCTGATTCGCGACGAGACCGTTGCGGCCCAACTGAAGCCGGTGTTCGTCACGCGGATCAACCGGTCAGCGTTTGTGCTGCGCCAGCCGTCCGGAGACGAACTCGAGCTTGCTCTCGACGAAGGAAGCGTCGAGGCGGATTCTGGATCAGTGCAGATCGCCGCGGTGGAACTGGAACTGAAACAGGGCAATCCGGATGTGCTGTACCGCGTCGCGCTGGAAATGCTCGAAACTGTGCCGCTGCGTATCGATCATCGCAGCAAGGCAGATGTCGGGTATGCACTGCTCATTGACGAGCACACCGAGGCCGTGAAAGCGCAACCAGTGCGACTGAACAAACGCGATTCGGTCGAGGATGCGTTCTGCGTGATTGTGCGCAACTGTCTGGACCAGGTCCACGCGAATGAACGGGGCGTCGTGTCGGGCCACGATCCATCGAGCGTCCATCAGATGCGCGTGGGACTTCGTCGCTTGCGTTCGGCTCTCGACCTGTTTGCGAAGGTCATCCCCGCCTCGTCCGGATTCGACGAGGAGTTGCGCTGGATTGCCTTGGAACTCGGTGGCGCGCGCGACTGGGAAGTGCTTGCGGGATCGACGCTCGACCATGCCGGCGCCGACGGCAATGCGGACGAGATCCGGCCCGTCAGAAAGGCTTGCGAGCAGATTGCCGTCAACAACCGGCAGCGCGCGGCTGCCGCGGTCGAGTCGGTTCGCTACACGCGGCTCGCGCTCCAGTTCGCGCTTTGGGTGAACCGCAAAGGTTGGCGAGATGAGATGTCCGACGAACAGCGCAACGCAATCAACGGCCCGGTGAAGTCATTCGCCGCCGATGTCCTGTGTCGTCGGCACAAGAAACTGATCAAACGTGGCAAGGGTTTGGCCGATCTGGACGATCACCGTCGTCACCGCGCCCGCATCGCGGCGAAAAAAGTTCGATACGCCACCGAGTTCTTTGCGTCGCTATGCCCGAAGCAGGCCGTTCGCCATTATGTCGACGCGCTCACCGCGCTTCAGGATGATCTCGGCTGGCGCAACGATGCCGTCGTCGCCGATCAGCTTCTGAAGTCGTTGTTGAAAACGTCGCCGGAAGCCGCCTCGGGCGCGGCCTTCGCACGCGGCTTCCTCGCGTCACGCGTCGCTGCCGATCATCAGACATTGAAGAAGCTGTGGAAGCGCTTCAAACTGCTTTCGTCACCGCACTGACGCGAACAATTCACCGCGATGTATCCGGGCACGAACGTGTCACGCGCAACACTGATCGTGAGGTCTCACGATGTTCGAGATCGAAGTCTTATTATCCGAACAAACGCGACCACGCCGCGCGTACGCGGCGCGCGCGGTCCTCGAACAGGTACGACGCAGCGAGCGCGAACAGGCCTGACATGACCCCCGTCGCGACGTGTTCGAGAACATGAAAGCGGTACTGGCTGAAATGAGAGTAGGCATCGCCGATAGCGGTCAGGCAACCGACGAGCAGTGCGTTGCTATAGCGATTCCCGTACCACTTCGCCGCCGGCGTGAAGGTGAGCAGCAGGGCGAGCACACCGGTGAGCAGCCCGGTTTTGAATGCGATCGCCCAGTGCGTGAGGCTCATGATGTTGCCCCAGCTCCCCGGCATACAGGTCATGCACGCGCTGGTTGGCTGCCAGAAACGCTGGATAAACAGTTTGAAGCGGCGTTTCCATGCGCTTCCCATGATGTACTCCACGATATCCAGCGCGAGATTTCACGCAGACATGGTACATCGCGAGCGTGCCGTAGCGTGGCGTGTGATGAGCGTTCTCACCTGATGGATCCGACAAGCAAACGCCAATGGCTATGACGACCGATCGCGATTACGCGCACGCGTGGCGCCCGTAATCACCGCAATGCCGAGCAGGATCACGGCCACGATTGCGATGACGTGCTGCGCGACATGCAGCGCCATCAATCCCCACGCGACGCCGCCAATGAAAATGATCCATCCGACCAGATAGATGAGCAGGGTCATCGATTTCTCCTTGTGGTTTCGGCCAATGACGCCGGTTGCCTGCGCTGCACGATTTACCGTGCGCTCCGATGATCCGCTGACAGCACTTCTAGCGGCGCATGGCGCGGTGCACACGGCGCCCTCGCCGCAAAAGCGATCAACGGGTCTATCTCCCAGCACATTGCGCGCCTGCCGCCATGTCGCGTTATGTCTGGCATCGTCAGACGCAAGGACGAGCCGAGCTAGCAGGGCACGTTCACGGGCGCGCGTCGGTACTGCTGCCGCGGCCTCACAGCAGCGCTTACTGGCCGAGTTGCCAGCGCAGGATGGGGTGGGTCGCGCCGGCAGGCATGACCCACGCGCCGGTTGGACTGAAATCCCACGATGCGTCGAAGCTCGCCGGGTTGCTCATTTGAGCAGTCGTGAACCCGTTTGACGCGGGCAGTTGCGACACGTCTCCAGTGCTCACCATACGTGTCGTCGTCTCTTTGTCCCAGTAGACATTGCCCGCAATCGTTCCGCTGGCGCCGTATGCCACGATTCCCCCGTAAGTGCCGTAGCCCGGGCCTTGGTAGGAAGGTCCTAGCACCGGACCAACCGCGAACGACTGCTCGATCACGCCGCTATTTGCGAACGCCAATCCGCCAGCCGCAAAAAGCCCTAACACCCTGCCGGCGGCATAAGACTGTGACACCGTGCCACTGTTGATGCCGACGAGTCCGCCCGGTTCCATTCGCACATCTCCGCTAACATCCGCAGTAGTAAATGATTGAACGATCCGGCCGGTGTTGACGCCGACGAGCCCCCCTGCCTCGCCGGCATCATTCACTGAAACGCTGCTCCACGAGCGCTCGATGAGACCATCATTGGTGCCCACCAAACCGCCGATCGGAACGTTCCCATAGTGGGGCGACGTGCGCAGGCCGGTTGTATATGCGTAGGTGATCAACCCCTGGTTCCGGCCGGCCAGTATGCCGTACGTGACAGAGATGGGATCGTTGAACGAAATGTCGAAGATGGCCGTAAGTTCGCTGTTCGTCATGCCGACGTTGCGTACGACGCCCGTGCTCCCGATTTCGCCGAACAGGCCAAGCGACCGGGTACCCGACGGCGAGTAATACTCCTGCTGACTGAAGTGGTCGATCACATGTCCCATGCCGTCGAACTGGCCTGAAAAAGGTGTTGCCGCGCTGCCGAGCGAGATGAAGTCGACGCCGCCGGCGGGAGTGGAAGAGAGATTTGTCGCACTCGCGTTAATATCCTTGCCGAGCGCATAGTTGCCGGTCAGATCGAGCGATATGTTCTGCAGGTCGGAAAGCGAATTGACGAGCTTGTAGCCGGTCACTTGCGTCAGAAGACCGCTATAGGGCGCGGCAGTCCACGCGGTATTCGAGCGGATGGTCCCTGGGCTGTAGCTGCCGTTCATGTCATAGAACGAACTCACCGAACCAGTACTTACCGACCAGTCGATCGTGCCGCGGTTGGTCACGCTGGCTGCGTTATCGATGCCCATCGCGTCGGCCCGCAAACTCAGGTTGCCACTGCCGGTGCTCCTGAGCATCGTCGCAGGTGCGATCGTCACGTTGCCAAAAGCCGCGAGCGATAACGACGCCGGTCCTCGCCAGTTGAGATTCGACGCAACCGTCATGTCGCCGCTTGCGCCGTTCGTGCCGGTCGCGGTTGCATCGACGGATGTGCCGGCGTTCAGACTGCGCATGAAAGCGTCGGCTGTGCCGCGATCGATCGTGAAGTTTGGCGTCGACGCGTTCCAAAGCCCTGCTCGCACGCGGGCGCCATGCGCCAGCGTGAGTGTGTCGGCAAGCGTATCGACGGTGCCGCCGCTGCCGTCGGCATTCGTCGCGGCGATCGTGCCTTGCTGCGTCACGTGCCCGTTGTCGGCGACCAGCCAGATGTGGCCGCCGCGCATCGCCGTGCCCGTCGCGCGGATACGCGAGCCACCACCTGCAAGGGCATAGATATTCCCGTCGGCCGCTTCCAGATTGATCTGCGCGGCTTGCGTGGCACCGCGATCTATCACGGTTCCTGTGCTGCCTATCTGCACGAATACCTGCCTGCTGCCCGACGATTCGAGCAACGCCACTTGCTGCCCCGTGACGAATTCCGCGGTGCCGTTCGGTGCGCTGACCGAGCCCGCATTGACCACGACACCGCGTGCAATCAGGAAAACATCGCCTCCGCTGGAACTGATCTTGCCGAGATTCACCACATTGCCATTCGATGTGCCCGTTAGCGTCAGCGTCCCGCCATTCACGAAGGGTGTGTTCGGCAGATCGAGCGTTGAAGCAACGAATCGTCCGCCGGTAGTGATAGTCCCGCTACGACCCACCACGATGCCTTGCGGGTTGATCAGATACACGCTGCCAGTTGCCTTCAGGCTGCCGAGAATCGCGGAAGGCGCGCAGGCCGTCACGCGATTGAGCGTTGCGCCCGAACCGTTGTCGAAGTTGACGGTGCTGCCTTTGCCGATCGAGAAGCTGGTCCAGTCGATCACGCCGCGAGTCGAGTTCGGCTGCGTGACGGTGATCGCGTTGCCCTGACCGGCGATGGTTCCCGCCCCGGCAACATAGTGCCCGCCCTGCGGAAGCACGCCACCGGCAAAGGCCGCGTGCGCCAACGACAATCCGGCGATGAAAGGTGAGATGTGTTGAAACGGATGTCGGCGATAGAGCGCGCGCAGTGTCGGACGACTTAATGACAAAGGTGTCATATGTCCCCCTTCCGCGGAAGTTGGACGCCATCGGCCCGCAATCCGACCGGAGTCGCGTGAACCGTGGTGGGCCCACACGCAGAATATTAGTCAGCTTGTCCGAGAGATACCAGCGAATCCCGCACTTGCCGCCTACGCAAGTCGTCCCGCACACGACGAGCGACCAGCACCGTCAGGTAGTCCGTGATTCATGCACCTTCGCTGTATTCAATCCACGTCTGCGCGTACATCTGCGAGACCGTTTCCTCAGGAGTGTCGGCAGCGGCGGCAATCTGCCTGATGACATCCTCGACGTTGCGCGTGACCATGGCTTGCTCCGGGCGTGCGGTGATAAAGGACCGTCACACACACGTTACCCGCCTCTATGCGTCAGTCAATTGACCCGCGTCAATTGACTTCCTCCATGATCGCTTACAAGCTGTTTGAGGCGGGTGGCATCGAGACCTTCACTGAAACACCGGTTTTCCCGACGCGTCCTTGACCTTGGTCTTCCATTGCGCGCGGATTTCCGACACGACCGAGTCCGGCAGCGAAATGTAGTCGAGATCGCTGGCAGCCTGCTCGCCGTTCTTGAACGCCCAGTCGAAGAACTTCAGCGTTGCCGCGCCTTGCGCCGGCTTGTCCTGCGTCGCATGCAGCAGCACGAAGGTCGCGCCGACGACCGGCCACGCGTCCTTGCCGGGCTCGTTCGTCAGGATCTGGTAAAAGGACGTCTTCCAGTCCGCGCCCGAGGCGGCCGCCTTGAAGGTTTCGGTCTTCGGCGCAACCACGATACCGGCCGAATTCTTCAGGCTGGTGTAGATCATGTTGTTTTGCTTCGCATATGCCCACTCGACGTAACCGACCGCGCCCGGCAGGCGTTGCACGAACGCAGCAACGCCGTCATTGCCCTTGCCGCCCGTACCGGTCGGCCAGTTCACCGTCGTGCCTTCGCCGATCTTCGACTTCCACTCCGGGTTCACCTTCGACAGAAAGTTCGTCCAGATGAAGCTCGTGCCCGAACCGTCGGCGCGGCGCACCACGGCGATGTCCGTATCTGGCAGCTTCATACCCGGATTCAGCGCGGCGATCGCCGGATCGTTCCATTTCTTGATCTTGTTCAGATAGATGTCGCCAAGCACGGCACCCGACAGAATGAGTTGACCCGGCTTCACGCCGGGCAGGTTCACGACCGGCACGACGCCGCCGACCACGGTCGGGAATTGGAACAGGCCAGTCTTCGCCAGTTCGTCGTCCTTCATCGGCGCATCGGAACCTGCGAAATCAACGGTCTTCGCGATGATCTGCTTGATGCCGCCTGCTGAACCGATGCCTTGGTAGTTGACCTTGCCGCCTCCCGCCTTATGGTAGGCGTCAGCCCACTTGTTATAGATCGGGGCCGCAAAAGTGCTGCCCGCCCCGGTGATGTCGACGGTTTGCGCTTGCGCGGCCGCGAGCGGTAGAGCAACGGCAAGAACTGCAATTCCGCGTTTTAACAGCATGGTTTGCCTCCACGAGATTGACTGACCGGTTCAATGGTTGCAGCAAGCTACGCGCCGCGACCCCTCTCTTGCGCCTTCCGCAGGCCGGGCGTGCCCATCGCCGCGTCGAGCCTTGCCATCGGCCCGAACGTCTAAACTTAGGCGGTTCGAATGACATTTCGTTGACAACCGCGGCGCGGCGTTCAATGCGGTTGGCTTTGTCGCGTTGAAGGATGGAATCTCACGGACAGGCTTCGGCTTCTGCATAGTACCGGTTCGGCGCGGGAAAAACTCCGGTGATGACTTCAATCAGAAAGGGGCCGTCATATTGACAAGCTTCACTCAATACACCATCAAGCTCGTCGATGCGCTCAACCGCGCGCGCGGCCACACCGATCGACGATGCAAAAGCCGACCAGCTATGACAGGGCAATTTGGTGAACTGCTCTGAAATCGAACCACTCCTGATAGCGTCGATATGGATTGCGCCATGTGCGGCGTTGTTCAGAACCACATAGATCACCTTGACTCGGTATCGAGCCGCGGTCTGAATCTCCATGCCGTGCATCATCATGCACCCATCGCCGGTCACCACGACACACGGGCGTTCCGGGGCTGCAAGCTTGACGCCGATTCCGGCTGCGATGGCCCAGCCCATCGGGGCGAACGAGCTCGACGAAAAGTAGTTGCCCTTACCTGACGACAGCCAGTAATGGGCCATGAAGATGCGGTGGGCTCCGGAATCCACCACGACGTTGCTGTCCTTCGGCAGCATTCGGCACAAGTGCTTAACTACGTCTCCAGGATATAGCGCTTCGTCGCCGCTGGAAACTCGGGCTCCTAACTGCTCGAACCGGTGGTCGTACAGGGGGGTCTCGTTGATCTCGGCAATCCACCCCTTTCTTCTTTGCAGTGCTTGCGGCAGCCCGGGAGGGTTGTCCGCGGCTTTCTGGGCCAGCAACCGGAAGCTCGCGGAAATTCCGGAGAAGATTCCTTGACGCGAAATGTGCCCCATCGCCGGTGAATCGAAGCTGTCATCAAAGATGAATAGCTCCTTCCCCCCTGTCAGCCTCCTGCTCCAGTTCATGCTGTCTCGCTGGTTCAGGTCGCTACCAAACACGACTAGTACATCAAGTTCGTCGGAGTTGATCACCCGTGCAGCGCGCGAATGACTTGAAAATCCGTACACACCCAGTGCAAGGGCATGTTGCTCGGGAAATGCGCCTTTTCCCGATAGTGTCGTTGCGACTGGAATGTGAAAGCCTTCGGCAACCTCGAGAAGAAGCTTTGCAGTTTCCGCATCATTGCCACGACTTCCGACCAGAAACGCGACTCTCTTCGACTGAAACAAATACTGATCGCACAGCGCATCCAGAGCGGCGCGGTTCGCGGGCACTTCGCATGCGTTAAATTCGCGGTGAGCGTAGGGTTGCCGTGCCACGTCCTGACCGGGCAGGACATCCTGCTTTTGAACGTCTACGGGGATACTGATGAATGACTGCGCTCGACGCATCCAGTTCAACGCTTCGATCGCACGACGCATCTCGGCCTGAGTATTTTCCTTGTTCTTTAGCTCGACGATATCCGTCACCAGACTTCTGACCACGCCGCTTTCAAAAATGCCTCCGGGCGTGGCATCCTGGAACGCCCCTTTGCCTTCCGCATGCGACGAGATCCCGCCGGCAATATAGAGCATCGGAATCCGGTCTGCGTGAGCGGCTGCCATGCCGGGAACGAAATTCATCGTGCCTGGGCCGGAAATCCCTGCGCAAACGCCGAATTTCCGGCTGGCGCGGGCATAGCCATCGGCCATGAAAGCACTGCCAGTCTCATGAGCGCCGACGATTCCGCGAGTCAAAGGGGAGTTGTCGATTGCGTCCAGCAGCGGATAGATCAGTTTTCCCGGGACCAGGAACACGTGGTCTATTCCGACGGACTCCAACGAGTTCACAACCATTGTCGAGACATTGAGCGGAGCGTTTGATCCCATAGTTTTGATTACGATCTCACGAGTTACCGTTAATCGAATCTCACCGCTGCGCATCTGCCCGTCACGCGCTGCATGTCGGAGCGGCGCGAGACGAGATCGGCGATGGCCGGTGCGCGGAGACGGCGAGACGACATTCAAGGCGCTGCACGTCGAGTGCAGTCGCGCATCACGCTATTTCCTCGAACCCGCTTGACCGGCGGGCACGGGTGTCTCCGTCTACAATCACACGCCCTGGCTGCACCGTTGATCATCCACGCTGCCTGCGTGCCCGAGGCAGTCGCCGCGGCGAATTGATAGCCATCCGGCGCACGTGTATCGCGGATCTTCGCCCGCTCGACTCCCGCGGGGCTGGCACGCGCCGACGGTATGAATCGACGTCATCCAGCACCCGGAACCGGTCGGAATCGCTCAGAATTTCTGCCAGTCCGTCTCAGTCGCGGCGGCGACGACTACCGGACCTTCTGAAGAGGGGACTGGTCTCCTCGCAACCTTTGCCGGGGTTACAGCAGAGGACGGGGCGCGGTTCAGGGCCGTCCGTTGCGGTACTGCCGCTTGCGTCGTCGCTCGCGATGAAGCAGCCTTCTCGCCATCGACCTTGAAAAAAGCGACCGTCTTGCGCAGGCTTTCCGCTTGCCGGGCCATTGTCTGGGCTGCCGCCGACGCCTCTTCGACAAGCGCAGCGTTTTGCTGTGTGACCTGGTCCATCTGGTTGACTGCCTGATTGACCTGTTCGATACCGGTGCTTTGCTCGCTCGATGCCGACGAGATTTCGCCCACGATGTCGGTCACGCGCTTCACTGACTGCACGATTTCCTTGATCGCACCGCCCGCTTCTTCGACGAGCATCGAGCCTGCCTCCACCCGGCTGACAGAGTCCGAGATCAACTCCTTGATTTCCTTCGCGGCAGTCGCACTGCGCTGCGCGAGCGTGCGGACTTCGCCCGCAACGACAGCGAAGCCCCGCCCCTGTTCTCCCGCGCGGGCCGCTTCGACCGCTGCGTTCAGCGCGAGGATGTTGGTCTGGAAGGCGATGCCTTCGATGACGCCGATAATCTCGGACATCGTGGCCGAGCTGGTGGAGATGTCACGCATTGTGTCGACCACGCGCCCGACGATCTCGCCGCCATGTTGCGCGACGCTCGAGGCGGTACCCGCGAGCGTGGCAGCCTGGGTTGCATTGTCCGTGTTGTGGCGGACCGCCGCAGTCAGTTCCTCCATGCTGGAAGCCGTTTCTTCGAGCGACGCCGCCTGTTGCTCCGTGCGACTCGACAGATCCAGATTGCCTTGTGCGATCTGCGCACTCGCAGTCGCGACACCTTCGGCGTTCTCGCGCACCTCTGACACGACCCGCACCAGGGCGTCGCACATGGCTTTCAGCGACGCCATCAGGCTGTTGGTATCGCCGGGCCGCAGGGCGATACTGATGTTCAGGTCGCCGGCCGCACTCGCTTGGTGCAAAGCTTTGGGTCGCCCCGAACATTTATCGTTTGCATAACCCGGTGATAGCCTGAATTCGTCCCACAGGCGTGCACCGCGTCACGTCTGCTTCCGCGGGCCTGGACCGAAGAGCGGCCGTTCGATCACGAGGGCCGTTTCTACCGCTTCGAAAAAGCCTTCTCCGATGTGAAGCCGAAACAGACGCCCCACCTGCCGATCTTGGCGACGAACAACCGCGCTGAGATTCATTCTATTTCGATATGTTTATATCGATTCAATATTTAAGTTTTGCATCTTCCGGAGCAGCCGCACAGGCATGCAACACGCGACGAAATTTTATCCAGGAGGCCCTATGAGCAATTGGATCGCGCAGCTTTTCCGGCATTTGACTGCGGGTGTATATGTGATCGGCGTAGCGGACGGCGAGCGCCGCAATGCGTTCACCGCAAGCTCGGTGATGCAGGTTTCGTTTGCACCATTGCTGATCGCGCTCGGCATCAGTCCCGAGCATGAATCGTACGAACTCCTGCGCAGCGGCGCGGTGTTCACGATCAGCGTGTTGCGCGCGGATCAACAGAAGCTCGCCGAGCACTTCGGCACGCAGTCGGGCCGAGCCGTCGACAAGCTCGCGGTGGCTCGCTGGCGTACCGGCGTGACCGGCGCGCCGCTGCTGCTCGATGCGCTCGCGCATTTCGACTGCCGGGTGACCGGCGACATCGAGGCGGGAGATCATCGGCTGATAGTTGGGCGTGTCGTCGATGGCGCGCTAGCCGGCGCGGACGGCGACCCGCTGATCTACGCGCAGACTGGCAATCTCGACATGAGCGAGGATCTTTATCCGGAGACGTTTTCGTAGTTGGCTGGCGTGCTGGCTGCTCAATGCCCGTGCCCGCCATGTCCTCCGTGCCAGTGGCCGTAATAGCCGCCACGGCCATAGCCACCGCCCCAGTAGCCTCCGATCACCACTGACGGTCCCCACCATCCGTAGTAGCCCGGCCATGAATAGCCATAGGGATAGCCGTAATAGCCCGGATAACCGTAATACCCGGGATAGCCGTAATAAGCAGGCGCAGGTACCGCGACGTACGTGCAATTCTGTCCCGACAACGGCAAGTCGTTTGGCGCCGCATTCGCGGCCGCCGTACCGCTCGCCGGCACAGGCGCGTTGCCAGACGATGCTTGCGCGGGGCCAGTGGCAGTGGCGCTGGTGCAGGCGTAATAGCCACCGGCTCCCGGATAGTACGAATAAGGACCGTAATAGACGCAGCCAGACAACACACATACGCCCGCCACGCCAGTGCATAGACCAACGATTCCACAACGCATGATCGCTCCCCCTATCCGGGCGCAGCGCAGCCGTCTCGACACGGCCTGTTTTTATTCTAGTCTTCGAATCCGGTCTCGGGTACGGGTCTTGCAAACGGCAGGTATTCCGTGGAAATCAGGAGTTTCGACATGAACCCGCTCGATCCTCTCGACCCGAACGCCTCCGCGACTCCCGTACAGCCCAGCGCCGGCGCACGTATCGCCGGCAGCGGCGTCGGCGACGGTCCCGGACCCGAGGTCATGGCCGCCGCGACGCTCGACGGCAACAAGGTGATCTCTTCCGATGGCCAGGACCTCGGCAAAATCTCCGACATCATGCTCGACGTGCGCAGCGGCCGCATCGCGTATGCGGTGCTGACGGAGGGCGCTTTTCTCGGCATCGGCGGGACCTTGCACGCGATCCCGTGGCGTTCGCTGACGCTCGACACGGACCGCAAGCGCTTCCAGCTGGACGCCACGGCCGAGCAGGTGAAAAGCTCGCCGGGCTTCGACAAGGACCATTGGCCGGCGATGGCCGATCGCGCATGGGGGACGTCGGTCCATCAGTTCTATCATCGCGAACCGTACTGGGAAGCGACGCGCAGTGTCGTCGAAAGCGATCCCGCGACACGTGTCGATCCGACGAGCGGAATCTGAAGACACGCATCGCGACGCTCGAGCACCGCTACCTCGCACGCGTTGCCTGTTACGGCGAGCACGCGAGGCGCGGTGCGCCGTTACACCCCGATGGTCCGCGTCGTCTTCAGCGCGATCCACGTCATGCCTTCGCGCAAGCCTTCGAGTACCGCTTCTCTTTCCACGGCGAACACCTGCGACTGATGAAAGGTGCGTTCGAAGTCACCCTCGGGCGACACATGTTTGACATGGATCGTCGACAGAAACCCGCCTTCCTGCGCCTCCCGCGTCTCGACGCTCACGGACCAGGTTCCTTCCTGCGCGTTTGCTGATATGGTCATTGGATGCTCCTCGGGGTTGTCGCGAGCGACTGGCATCGTCAGCGTAATGACCCGCAACGCCTCTCTCGTTGATCCACGTCAACCGTCAACACGAACCATGAGTCACGCTGGACGTCGTTCGCTTTCCCCGATACTTTCAGCTCCGTTTCAGACGCACGCCATCGCGTGAAAACCCTGCCGGGAAAACGCGCAACGCCTCTTGCACGCGGCGTGCTTAGCGCGCCGCGCGCACCGATTTCGCGCCCCTCGCCCCGACGTTTCGCGGTAAGCTTTGCGACGGTATCCGCGTCATGAGTTCGTGCCGGTGCGGCAACGCTGCCCTCATGATCGACGAATGTCGGAGTTCATCATGTGGTACGCCTTCATCGATGCACAGCAACGCCTCGCGCGCGCGATGGTCGGGGGAGTTCTGTCCGAACCGGAGTCGGGGCCGCGCCCGCAAGCAGGCTGGCTCGGCCCGGAACAGGCGGCCGACGCGCTCAGCAACTGGCTGCTGAGATCCGCCTGCGCTTTCGAACGAACGCCGACATTCGCGATCCACTCCGTTGCCGGCAACGGTAGCCGCGTTACCGTCGACGAAAGCGTCGTCGCCTCCTTGCCGCTCGGCGCGCTGCTCAGGTTCAAGCGCAACCACTCTACACCCCCTACCGACGCAAAACTGCCGGTGCTGTTGTGCGCGCCCCTCGCCGGACATCACTCAGTCATGCTGCGCGAGACCGCCGAAACGCTGCTCGAGGAACGTGACGTGTTCGTGACCGATTGGGCCGACGCGCGCGACGTGCCGCGCGAAGCGGGCCCGCTATCGCTCGACGACTACGTGCAGGCGCTCGAAAGCTTCGTCGGCGCCGCCCGCGCGTTCGGTTCGCCGGTTCATGTGATCGCGATCTGTCAGGCGAGCGTGCCTGCGCTCGGCGCCGCGGCGCTGCTCGCCATGGACGAGGCGGCGCCGATCGCGAGCCTCTCGCTACTCGGCGGCCCGATCGATACCCGTTTGAACCCGACCATCACCGACCGCTTCGCCAGTTCCCATTCGCTCGAGTGGTTTCACGACCATGCGATCGATATCGTTCCACCGCCCTACTGCGGCGCGGGGCGTCTCGTGTATCCGGGCTTCATCCAGCAGACCGCGATTTTTGCCGCGCATCCGGAGCGGCAGTTGCGACTCGAAGCGGATTACTGGTCCCGATGGCTCGCCGGCGATATGCCCGGTGCGCAGCAGGCGCTGCGCTCGGCAAACGAATATGCCGCGGTGCTCGACATGGCGGAGTGCTACTTCCTCGACATGCTTCGGGTGGTGTTTCACGAACATCTGTTGCCGCGCGATCTGTGGTCGGTCGCCGGGCGCCGGGTACGAATCGCCGCGCTGCGCGATACCCCGCTGTGCACGATCGAGGGTGACAGCGACGAGATCACGGGCGCGGGGCAAACGCATTGCGCGCATGCGCTGTGCGATGCATCGCCGATGCGAGCCGCGCGGCAGCTCACCATCGAGCAGTGCAATCACTACGACCTCTTCATCGGGCCGCGTTGGCGCGATGCGGTTCATCCGGGGCTCTGCGAATTCTGGCGCGATGTCGAGCACGCCGCGTTGAAGGTTTGCCGGCCGCGCCGCGCGGCCAGGGGTTCGGCAAACCGCAAATCGGCGTGAGGTGGCCGGGGAAAACGTCAGCAGTCCGCATCTGACGAACGCCGAGCGTCACGTCACGACGCAAGTTCGTCAGTTCCCACGCTCGGTGCCGATCGCTGTTTCGAGGGTCATTTCCGCCACATCGAACGCGCGACGGATCGCCGCTTTGGCGTCGTCGTCAGTGCAGTGCGCGACGGGCTTGAGCTCGTGCGCGGGCGTGACCAGATCCAGCCTCACGTCATACAGCGGATGCGCCGATCCCGGACGCAACGCCTCGATGGCGAGATGGCAGTGCGACACGAGCGCGCCAAACCGCGCGAGACGCACCAGTTGCGCACCTGCTTCCGCTTCGAGCGGAGCGGCACCCGCAAAGCCAAGGTAGACGATCTGCATGTCGATGCCCATCTTCGCCTCCCCTTGCGAGTGTCGATCGAACCTGTTGCGCGCAGACTCAGGGTCCGGGCGCCTGCTATGGGGCTTATCCTGTTCTTGCCAGAAAGGCGGTCATTGACGTGGGTCAAGCGCGGTGAAGGCGAGCACCCTCACTGCATATGCATACCCCCGTTAATCGCAATGTCCGCACCGGTGATAAAAGCCGCCTCCTCTGAGCATAGAAACGCGATCAACGCCGCCACCTCGTCCGGACGTCCCAGCCGGCCGAGCGGAATCTGCGGCAGGATCTTCGTGTCGAGGATCTCGCGCGGCACCGCTTCGACCATCGCGGTCGCGAGATAACCGGGCGACACCGTGTTTACCGTGACGCCGTGCTTCGCGGTTTCGAGCGCAAGTGCCTTCGTGAAGCCGTGCACGCCCGCTTTGGCAGCTGAATAATTGGTTTGCCCGTAGGCGCCGCGCGAACCGTTGACCGACCCCACGTTGACGATGCGGCCGTGGCGCCGCTCGAGCATGCCGGGCAACAGCGGCTTGCTCATGTTGAACAGGCCATCGAGATCGGTGCGCAGCACGGCGTCCCAGTGCTCCTTGCTCATCTTCGCGAAGCTCGTGTCGTGCGTGATGCCCGCGTTGTTGATCAGCACGTCTACCGCGCCCAGTTCGGTCAGCACGCGTTGCGCGCAGCGCGAGCATGAATCGAAGTCGGCGATGTCGGCTTCGTAAGCGTGAAAGTCGCGCCCCGTGTCGCGCTCGTGCTGCAGCCATGTCGACACGTGATCGTTGTGCGTCGAGTGCGTCACCGCGACCGTCATGCCCGCGTCATGAAGCGCCCGGCTGACCGCCGTGCCCAAACCGCCCATCCCGCCTGTGACCAATGCCACGCGATCCGTTCCCATCTGAACTCCTCCTTGCCGTGTCTGCCATTGACGGTGCGCGCGCCTGCCTTGCCGGCGCGCGCGGCTAAACGACGCCCGCGAACGGCAGCGCGTTCTGCGAGCTCCACCACCATGCGCTCAGGCCGCCCGCGAGCGGCGCGACGCCTGGCGCGATCCCGTACACCGTCTGCCACCACGCATACCAGGCGGCGCAAGCGCGGTTGGCCTCGCCGAACCAGTCCGCCTCGCGCTGCGCGACGAAAGCGATCGACTTGCTCCAGTCGCCGAAGCACCGCTCGGCGTACTCGTGTGCCGCGCCCTGTGCGGTCTGATACGCCGCCGCGTAGTCGAGCCAGCCTTCGGGCGGTCCGGACGCCGTCGAGGTCCACGGTGAAGCGGGGCGCCCGGGCGGCGCATCGGATTCGGCAACCATGATCGCTGCCCTCCAGAGCACAGCATAGGATTGCCAGGCGCGGTTGCAAACCGTCGAGCGCGCCTGCTACTGTAATTTGAGCGCGCGGCGGCCCCCGCTTGATCTGCATCAACAGCCGCGGCCGCCGGGCCCTTAGACTCCATTTGACGACGGGCTCGAGCCTGCTTGCGCCCGTTTCCCCACGTTCTGTCACGGAGCTTTGGCGATGAGCTACAAAAGCATTCTCGTTCACCTCGATACGAGCGTTCGTGCACATCCGCGCCTCGAAATCGCATTGCAGCTCGCACACCGCTTTCATGCGACGCTGACCGGCCTGTTTTCGACGTACGTGCCACCGCGGCACGCGTTCTTCGTGATGGCCGGCACCGCCGACTACTACGCGGAGCACGAGCGTCTGCGGCACGAGCGTGCCAGCGCGCTCGAGCGGCTGTTTCGTGCGGAACTCGCGCGCGCGAACGTCGACGGTCACTGGATCGCCGCCAACGGCTACGCGAACGACGTGGTGCCGCCCTATGCGCGTCTCGCCGATCTGATCGTGCTCGGGCAGACCGACCCGACCGACCCCGAGGCGTTCGTCGCCGAACAGTTCGTCGAGCACGTCGTGCTGTCGGCCGGGCGGCCGGTGCTGCTGGTGCCGTCGGGCGGCACCTTCGCGGCGCCCGGCCGCCACGTGCTGATCGCGTGGGACGGCAGCCGCGAAGCCACCCGCGCGATCCACGACGCGCTGCCGTTCCTCGCGCACGCGTCCAAAGTGACGCTGCTGACGGTTCATTCGTCGGGCGATCGTCCGCCGCGCGACACGGTTCCGGGCGACGACATCGCACTCACCGTCGCGCGTCACGGCGTCAAGATCGACGTGCGCGAACTGAGCGTCGCGGACGGCACGCCGGTCGGCGACGCGCTGCTGTCGCAGGCGGCCGACCTCGGCTGCGACATGATCGTGATGGGCGCTTACGCGCATTCGCGTCTGCACGAAGTCGTACTGGGCGGCGCGACGCGCACGATGCTCGAGTCGATGACCGTGCCGGTGCTGTTGTCGCACTGAAGTGCGCGCTTAAGGAGTCCGCCATGTTTCACCGCCTACTCGTCGCGCTCGACGGCAGCGACACTGCCTCCCGTGCGTTCGACGCCGCGCTGACCCTTGCCGCCGAATCGGGCGCCGAGCTGCAGCCGCTGTACGTGATCGACGTGCCCGTCATCGCCTACGACGCGCCCGGCTTCGACCCTTGCGTGATCCAGGACGCCTTCATCGAGGAAGGCAAGCGGATCGCGGCCGATGCCCAGAGCCGGATGACCGCGCGCGGGATCAAGGGCACGGCCCGCACCGTCGAAGCCGCGATCACCGGCGAAGACGTCGCGCATCGCATCGTCGAGGCGGCGCTCGAATGGCACGCCGACGCGATCGTGATGGGCACGCACGGCCGCCGTGGTGTTCAACGACTGATGCTCGGCAGCGTCGCCGAGCGCGTGCTGCGCAGCGCCAGCTGCCCGGCGCTGATGGTTCCCGCGCACGCGAACGGCGCGACGCGCGCTCAGTCAGTCCCGGCCTGCGCCGAAAACGAACTCACCTGAGCGGCGAAAACCAGGCTGCTGCGCGGCCGCTCCGACGCGATCGCGCCACGGCTCCGCGACGCGGCGCTTCAGGGCCGCGCGTGCCCGTGTTCGTCATGCCGCACGATCAGCACCGGCTTGTCGGTCGCACGCACGAGCGACTCGGCGACGCTGCCGAGCAGAAAGCGCTGCACGCCGCGGCGACCGTGCGTGCCCATCACGATCAGATCGGCTTCGATCTCGTCGGCGACGCGCGCGAGCACCGCGGACACGCTTTCGGCGTACGCGTCGATCACCCGCACGCCGCCGGGCACCTGCGCCTCGCGCATCAACTCGCGCGGCGCATCGAGCGCGCGGCTGGCGAATTCTTGCGCCGCGGTCGCCGGTTCCGGCTCGAAAGCCACATCGGCATTGTCCGACCACTTGCCGTGCCCTACCACGCAGCAGGCTTCGAGTGTGGCGCCCGTCAGCTTCGCGAGCTTCAGCGCCTCGGCAAAGGCGCGCTGCGCGCTGGGACTGTCGTCGAGCGCAACCAGAATTCGTGCATACATGTTGGACTCCCTGTGAAAGCGCTGGCATGAACCGAAGCGGTGCCGTCGCGTGTCCGCGCCGACAGTGTGAAGCGCGCGCCGCCGCGCGGCTTGACGCAGGTCAATGGCTCGCCGCTCGGGAGCTGGTTGCGCACGTCCACCGGGATCGTGACCTGGCCCTTCGAAGTGATAGTTGCTGCTGCCATAGTGGCACCTCCGATGCTCCTAGCATTTAGGTAAGGAGAAGAAAAAGGCAAGGACGAAATGGCCGCACGCCGATGAGGTATTTAACAGCAGACAGGCTAGAAACGCCGGGCAGCCTCGGAAGGCAGCGTCCAGACGTTATCGTCTATCGTGCCAGCACGGTCGACGATGAGCAGGAGTGGGAAATATCGATAATTTGCATCGTAGGCACGTCTTCCCCGGCAGTAACAAGCCCACTCAGATACTTACTATTCTTCGAATAATTGAAAATACATAATGGCCGGTCTATCGCACAGCTTTCCACTTCTTTAATGCCACTTCGTATTAATATATTTTCGACGCCGATATGTTCGCCCGTCACTTCTGATTGAACAGCAAAGCAGCCACACCATAGGAATATTCCTACAACATTACCCGAACTCCTAGCGCCGCTTAAATCCCCGCCGATATATTTCTGAGATGAGGTTGCCAATACTGGTCGGTATGGACACCGCCCCGCCAGCCACCTTATCGAGAGTCTTCCTCGTCGACGATGCGACCGAGGTCCGACGCCGGCTTGCTTGCCTGATCGCGCTGATTCCCGGCATCGAAATCGCCGGCGAGTCCGCCGGCGTCGAGCACACGTTCGACGACATCGTCGCGAGTCGCGCCGATGTCGCGGTGCTGGACCCGTGCTTCTCGGGCAAGACCAATCTGCTGCTGCTCGCGGCGCTGTCGCGGGTGCGGCCGTCCATCGTCAGCATCGTGTTGACCAATCATTGCGCGACGGCGTTTCGCCGAGCGTGCGAAGCGGCGGGCGCCGACTTCTTCTTCGACAAGACCTCGGAGTTCGAACTCGCCTGCCGTGCCATCGAAGCGATTGCCTATGCGCGTCGTGCGCATCCGGTCTGACCGCCAGGAGCCGATCATGCAAGTTGCCGCAGTCTGTGAACCCCGCCACGACGCGCCCCGCACTTCGCACGTCGTACCGATCCACGTCGTGCCACGCACCGCGGCCACACGCTACGCCGTGCCGCGCTGCTCCACCTGCGCGATGCGCGCGATCTGCATGCCGCTCGAGCTGACATCCGACGAACTGAGCCGACTCGACACGTTGATCTGCTCGACGCGCTCGATCAAACGCGGTGATCCGCTGTATCGCGCGGGCGACGCGTTTCAAAGCATCTACGCGATCCGCGCCGGATCGTTCAAGACCGTGGTCATGCATCGCGACGGCCGCGAGCACGTGACTGGCTTCCAGATCGCCGGCGACTCGCTCGGCCTCGACGGCATCAGCGAGGGCAAGCAGAATTGCGATGCGATCGCGCTCGAAGACAGCGTCGTGTGCATCATTCCGTTCGCGCAATTCGAGGCGATCTGTCGCGAGATGAAGCCGATGCAGCATCACATCTACCAGATGATGAGCAGCGAGATCGTGCGCGAATCGAGCCAGATGATGCTGCTCGGCACGATGAGCGCCGAACAGCGCGTCGCGACGTTTCTGCTGAATCTGTCGAAGCGCTTCAAGGCGCGCGGCTTTTCCGCGGCGGAGTTTCATTTGCGCATGACCCGCGAGGAAATCGGCTGCTTTCTGGGCATGAAGCTCGAAACGGTGAGCCGGATGTTCTCGAAGTTCCAGCGCGAGCGCCTCGTCAAGGCGAACGGCAAAACGATCCGCATCGAAGACGCGGAAGGACTGGCTCGGGTTTGAACGCCGACGCGACGCTCGCCTCACGTTCGTTCGCGGGACATGCGGGGTGGAACAAGCGCTCCCGAACTGATATAACTCGGTGCGTTGCGGTGCGCGACCTTGCGTGACCACCCGGAGGAGCGATGGGTCTGTCGAGCGGCGAGTCTTCCTGCTTCACCGGTGCGGCGTCCGTGTCGGACGTGCCAGTAGAGGATCGCTATTTCATGTTGATCGATGCGGTTCAGGACTATGCGATCTTCATGCTCGACGTGTCCGGCCGCGTGACCAGCTGGAATCCCGGCGCACAGCGCATCAAGGGCTACGCGCCCGAAGAAATCATCGGCCAGCATTTCTCGAAGTTCTATACCCCGGAAGACATCGCGGCCGGCAAGCCCGCCCGCGAACTGGAAATCGCCGCAGCCGTAGGCCGCGCCGAGGACGAAGGCTGGCGCGTACGTCGCGACGGCTCGCGTTTCTGGGCCAACGTGGTCGTTTCCGCCGTGCACGACGCGTCGGGCGCGCTGCTCGGCTTCGCCAAGATCACGCGCGACCTGACCGAACGTATGCGCCTCGCGGAACTCGAACGCGCGAATCAGGTATCCACGCACGTGCAGATCGCCCGCGAAAACGAACAAAAACGTATGGCGCGCGAACTGCACGACGATCTCGGCCAACGGCTGACCGCGCTGAAAATGAGCGTCGCGCTGCTCGAAGCGAAGCTGAAAAGCCAGGCCGACACCGAGCCGCTGGCCGCGCAGACGCACGAACTGCAAAAGCAGATCGACTGGATGGCCGCTTCGCTGCGGCGTATCGCCGCCGATCTGCGGCCCCCGCTGCTCGACGACCTCGGGCTCGCCGCCGCGCTCGACTGGCTGGCCGAAGACTTCACGAAACGCTACAACGTGCGCTCGAGCGTGCATCTCGAACCGGCCGAGCCGGTATGCGGCGAATTCGCGGCGACGGCGCTGTTTCGCATCGTTCAGGAGGCGTTGACGAACGTCGCGCGGCACGCCAAGGCCAGCCGCGTACGCATCGACATGACCTGCGCGGGCCCCATCGTATCGCTCGATATCGAGGATGACGGCGTGGGTGTCGCGCTGGATCGGTCGCAGGGAACAGATTCATTCGGTTTGCTCGGCATTCGCGAACGCGTGCGGCAGTTGCGCGGCAACGTGTCGTTCACCAGCTCGCCGGGCCATGGCTTCAGGATCTCGATCCAGATACCGGCCGACGCGCTCGCGTAATGCTCACGCGCTGTCGCGCCCCGCTGTCGCGGGTTACTCTGCAGGCGCATCCTCGGTGCTTTGCTCGCGCATGAGCAGCACCGGACAGGTCGAGAAACGCAGCACCCGCTCCGCCACGCTGCCGATCACGAGGCGCCGCACGCCGCGTCGCCCATGCGTGCCCAGCACAAGCAGATCGGCGTGGATCTGCTCGCCGTGGCGCAGCACGATCGCGGCGACGTCGTCGGACAGGCTCTCCGACTCGATCATTTCAGGGCGGCAAGGCACATCGGCGGCGGCGCAGGCCTGTTCGGCCTCCTCCAGCACCAATTGGCCGTCCTGGCGCAAGGCTTCGACGAGCGTGAGCGGGTCGTAATAGCCGGCATAGGAAAAGAGCGGGGTCTTGTCGACCACATAAACCGGATGCACGACGCCCTTCGTCAACGCGGCGAGATTCACCGCTTCTTTCAGCGCGCGTTTCGAGAAAGTACTGCCGTCTAGCGCGACGAGGATATGTTGGTACATGCCGATTCTCCACTGAGGTTGGATTTGTCAACGCGCGTGGCGCGCTCCTGCTACAGATAAAACGGCCCGCCCGGACTGCCCGGATACGGCTCGCGCCACTCGCCGTGCGGCACGTCGTCCGCCCGCAACGACGACGCGCCGCGCGGACACACGAGCACGGGACACGCCGCGTCGCGCAGCGTGCGCGACGTCACGTGCCCCGGCAACGGGTGCGGCGCGCCGCGCATGCCGTGCGAACCCATCACGATCAGGTCCGCGTGCCAGCGTTGTGCTTCGTCGAGAATCGCGCTCGACGCATCGCCGGAAGCATCGTCGAACTCGAGCAATGCGGTTTCGGCCGCGCGCCGGCTTTGTTCGAGCATCGCCGCGCCGCGCCGCAAGACATCGATTCGATGCTGCGACACGACTTCGAACGGTAACCATTCGCACCACGCGAAGCGGTCGTCGGCCGCGTAGACGACCTTGATGCGCGCGTCGGGCGGCGCTACCGCGAGCGCGGTGCGCAGCGCGTCGAGCGCGGTGTCGCTGCCATCGATCGCGACCAGCACGCGGCTGACCGCCGAGGCATCGCTCGCGTCGGTCGACCTCGCCTGCATGTACAGCACCGGACGCCCGATCGACGCGACCAGTTCCTCGGGATCGATACGGCTGTCCCAGCGATGTTCACGCGGATGCGCGGCCACCGCGACCAGATCCGCGTCCCATTGCGTCGCCGTGTGGGCGAGCGCTTCGGCCGCGCCCTGATGCAGCGCGGTGAGATCGACGATCTCGGCGTCGGTCGCCGCGACGACGCCGTGCAACGCGATCACCGCGTCGCGCAGCGCGGCCTGCGCGCCGTGCAGCATCGCGCGATGCGCCTCGCACCAGTCCGGATAGCTGAGCATCAGCGTCGGATAAAGCGCGGCAGGATTGCAAACGATATCGACGAGACGAAAGCGCGCATCCGCCGCGACCAACTGCCGGGCGACGCGCGTGCCGAGCGGCAGTCCGCTGCCGCCCGCGGACGCGATCATCACGCGGTGGAAGGTGTTGCGCTCGGCAGCAGTGTTCATCGGCTCTCCTCGGATCGTCGCACCGCGAGGCGGCGCGCCGACCGCATCGCTTCACACCTCGGGCCGTGACGGGGACGCCAACGGTTCGCGCTTACATGATGAACGCCGACGCGGCGCGCGGCTTGATCTGTATCAAGCGCCAACGGCTCGCTAGCGGATCACGAGCGGACCGCGAGCACGGCCGCGCCGGTCAGGTTGCCGTTGCGCAGATCGTCGAGCGCGCGGTTCGCGTCGCGCAACGCGTAAGTCGTGGTCTCGATCGCGAGCTGCATCTCGGCGGCGCTGCGCATGAACTGAAGCCCATCGTCGCGGGTCAGATTCGCGACCGACACCACGCGCCGCTCGCCCCACAGAAACGCGTACGGGAACGACGGAATGTCGCTCATATGAATGCCGCCACACACCACCACACCGCCTTTCGCGACCGCCTGCAACGCCAGCGGCACCAGTGCGCCGACCGGCGCGAACAGCAGCGCGGCGTCGAGTTCGCCGGGCGGTGCCTCGTCGCTGCCGCCGGCCCATGCCGCGCCGAGGCGCAGCGCGAGTTGCCGGGCCGCGTGGTCGCCGGGACGCGTGAACGCATAGACGGTGCGCTGCTGGTGACGCGCCACCTGCGCGACGAGATGCGCGGCCGCGCCGAAACCGTAGATGCCGATCCGTTCGGCGTCGCCCGCCATGCTCAACGTGCGATAGCCGATCAGACCCGCGCACAGCAGCGGCGCGGCCTCGATATCGCTGTAGTGCGGCGGCAGATGAAAGCAGTAGCGGCTATCGGCGACCGTGCGCTCGGCGTAGCCGCCGTCGATCGTGTAGCCGGTGAAGCCGCCGTCGTCGCAGAGATTTTCGCGGGCGGACAGACAGTAGCGGCAGTGGCCGCAGGTGCGCCCGACCCACGGCACGCCGACCCGCTCGCCCACCGTGAAACCGCTGACGCCCGCGCCCAATTCGGCCACCACGCCGACGATTTCGTGGCCAGGAATCACCGGCCGCTTTGGATGCTCGAGCTCGCGGTCGACCAGATGCAGGTCCGTGCGGCACACGCCGCACGCATGAACGTCGATCAGGATCTCGCCGGCACCGGGCCGCGGATCAGGCACTTCCCGCTCGGTCAGCGTCGCCGAGCTGCCGTCGAACACCATCGCTCGCATCGGGTTCTCCTTCAGACTTCGGCGGCGACAAGCTGCCGTCATGGCAGACAGCGAGGCGCGCGCCGTTCTCATCAGCGTAGGCGCGCCATTGTGTCGCGCGATCGGCCCGCGCCGTAGACCGTTTGATCGAAGTCAATGAGGGCGGTTTCGCCGCCCGTACACTGATCTTATTCCTGATACGGGAGTACGTGCCGTGATTGCGCGAATCCGAAACTGTCTGCTCGTGTGCTCGGCGTCCGCGCTGACGGCCGGCGTTGCCTCGATGCGCACGCAGCGGGCCCGCTGCCGACGCGCGATGGCGCCGGCAATGCGAATCAGTTGTATACATTGCGGAGACATGTCATGCGTTTGACTGTTCATCTCGACACGTTCGATCGTGTCAACCCGATGGCCTTCGCCATTCTCTGGCTCGACAAGGACACGCGGCAATGGTCGCGCGAAGGTCATTTCGGGCTCGAGTTGCCCGAATGGGGCGCGTTGCATATGGATTGCGGCAATACGCTCGTGTGCGCGCCGCATAGCTCCGCGCCGGTCTGCGCGCTCGAGGGGCTCGATCTGAATCAGCTCGACGGGCCGTTCGAAGGCGAGGTCGGCCGCGTGCAGTGGTGCGCCGAGCACGGCCGCATCCTGGTGAGCGGGCACTGGCGCGTGCAATGCATCGACGTCGAACGGACGGCACCGGAAAACGGCGTATTCGCAACCGGCGAAGACGCCTGAATCGGCACAGCTCCGGCGTACCGCGTCGCCGATGCCATGACTCGCCGCCGGATATTTCCGTGAGTACGCTCGCAACGATGCGATCGCACTGCGCCCCGCCGAATTCGAACACGTCGCGCTCGGCGAGATCGAGTGCCTGAGCAAGCGACTCGCGCAACATGCTGCGCGCGTTCCCGAGCGGCTGAAAGCGCCGTGGCTGCGCACGCAGATTCGCGCCGCGCACACTACATCGCGATCACCTTGCCAGGGTTCAGGATATTGTGCGGATCGAGCGCGAGCTTGATCGCCTTCATCGCGGCGAGTTCGGCCGGCGAGCGTGACAGGCCGAGCACGCCCAGCTTCTCCTCGCCGATCCCATGCTCGGCCGATACCGAGCCGCCCATTTCCCCCGTCAGTTCATAGACGACGCGCTTGACGTCGTCGATGGCCTCGTCGGTCCAGCCAGGTTCTTGCACCACTACGTGCAGATTGCCGTCGCCGAGATGCCCATAGACGAGGATCGTCGCTTGCGGCCAGCGCGCGCGCAACCGCTCGTCGCAACGCTGCGCCGCGTCGCCCGCCTGCGCGACCGCGAAGCTGATGTCGAACGAGATGCGTCCCGGGATCAGGCGCGGATATTCGGCTGGCGCGTCGCGAATCGCCCAGAACGCCGCGGCGTCCGCGTCCGATTGCGCGATTGCGGCGTCGGCGATCACGCCGGCGTCCAACATGTCGGCGAGGAATTCCTCGAAAGCCGCAGACTGCCGTTCAGGGTCCGCGCCGCAAGTCTCGAGCAATACGTAGTAGGCGTGATCGCTCGCGAGCGGCACGCGCAGTTCGGGCAGGCGTTGCCGCACGAAGTCGCAATAGCTCGGCCACATGACCTCGAACGCGGACACGCCGGCCGGCAGCCGCTCCTGCGCGCGGCCGAGCAGCGTGGTCACCGCCGCGTAGTCCGGCATGCCGCACCATGCGGTCGAGATCGCGCGCGGCTTGGCCCGCAGGCGCAGCACCGCGCGCGTGATGACCGCGAGCGTGCCCTCGCTGCCCGTCAGCAGGTTGCGCAGGTCGTAGCCGGTATTGTTCTTGATCATCTTGCGCTCGCCGCCGATTACGCTGCCGTCGGCGAGCACCGCTTCGACGTCGAGCACCTGGTCGCGCATCATCCCGTAGCGGATCACGCGATTGCCACCCGCATTGGTCGCGATGTTGCCGCCGATCGTGCAACTGCCGCGCGCGCCGAGGTCGAGCGCGAACATGAAGCCTGCGTGATCGGCCGCTTCCTGCACGACCTGCAGCGGTGTGCCCGCGAACACGGTCATCGTCGCGCTGACCGGATCGATGTCGATGACGCCGTTCATCCGCTCGACGCTCAGCGCGACCTCCCCGCCAAGCACGCAGGCGCCGCCCGCGTGCCCGGTCATGCCGCCTTGCGTGACGACCGGCTGCCGGAATTGATGGCAGATCCTGAGCGCGGTGGCGACCTCTTCGGTCGTGCGCGGGCGGATCAGCGCGATCGGATCGGTCGATGGCGTGCCGCTCCAGTCCGCGAACTGCCGCCCGCCAAATTCGGCCGGCAGGCTCACGATGTCCGCGCCGAGCGCAGCGCGCAGCGCGGCGGCGGCTTCGTTACCGCGGGTCGCGGAGATCGGTTCGTGCTGCATCTGGTATCTCCAGTTCGTCAGACGGGCAGAGCCGCTGCGCGCGCTTCACTTCGCGGCCTGAAGCCTGAATAAAGGCGGCGTTCCAATTGCATCCTCCAGTGCGTGATCCATTCGGCTGTTCGGCTGTGTCGCTGCAATGCACCCGCTCAGGTCACCGCGCCGACCTGCCACGGCACGAACTCGCTTTGCCCATAGCCGTGCAGCTCGCTCTTCGTGCGCGTGCCGGACGCGCAGTCGAGCATCATGCGAAAGATCGCTTCGCCGAGTTCGTCGATGCTCGCGCTGCCGTCGATCACGCCGCCGCAATTGATATCGATGTCGTCCTGCTGGCGCTCCCACAACGCGGTGTTGGTCGCCAGCTTCAACGACGGCGACGGCGCGCAGCCATAGGCGGAGCCGCGCCCGGTCGTGAAGCAGATCAGGTTCGCGCCCGAGGCGACCTGTCCCGTCGCCGACACCGGATCGTAGCCGGGCGAATCCATGAACACGAAGCCCTTCGCGGCGATCGGCTGCGCGTATTCGTAGACGTCGACCAGATTCGTCGTGCCGCCCTTCGCGACCGCGCCGAGCGATTTTTCGAGGATCGTCGTCAGGCCGCCCGCCTTGTTGCCCGCCGATGGGTTGTTGTCCATCGCGCCGCCATTGCGCGCGCAATAGTCCTGCCACCATGCGATGCGCGCGAGCAGCTTGTCGCCGACCGCGGCGCTCACCGCACGCCGCGTCAGCAGATGCTCGGCGCCGTAGATTTCCGGCGTCTCCGACAGGATCGCGGTGCCGCCGTGCCGCACGAGCCGATCGACCGCGGCGCCGAGCGCCGGATTCGCGGAGATGCCGGAGTAGCCGTCCGAACCGCCGCACTGCAGACCGACGCATAGATGCGAAGCCGGCACCGGCACGCGCTGCACGCGGTTCGCGTCGGCGAGCATCTCGCGCACCATCGCGATACCGAGTTCGATCGTCTTGCGCGTACCGCCGCTGTCCTGGATCGTGAAGCTGCGCAGCTTCGTCGTGCTGGCGTCGAGACCGCCCGCGGCGAGCACGCCGTCGATCTGATTCGTCTCACAGCCTAGCCCGACGAACAGCACCGACGCGAAGTTCGGATGCACCGCGTAACCGGCCAGCGTGCGACGCAGGATCGCAATGCCCTCGCCTTGCATGTCGATGCCGCAGCCGAGCCCGTGCGTCAAGGCGATCACGCCGTCGACGTTCGGATAGTCGGCGAGCGCGTCGGGACGCACGTCGCGCCGGAAATGATCGGCAATCGCGCGCGCGACCGTCGCCGAGCAGTTCACACTGGTCAGAATGCCGATGTAATTGCGCGTCGCGATGCGGCCGTCGTCGCGGCGAATGCCCATGAAATGCGCGGGTTCGTCGACGTAGACGGTCAGCTGCGCATCGACGCCGAACGCGTGCTCGCGCGCGAACTCCGACATGCCGAGATTGTGCGTGTGAACATGCTGGCCGCGCGCGATCGCCTCACGCGCGACGCCGATGATCTGGTTGTAGCGCTTGACCGGCTCGCCTTGCGCGATGTCGCGCGTCGCGATCTTGTGCCCCGGTGGAATCAGTCCGGCGACGACCAGTTGTTCCGCCTCGATGCGCGTGCCCGGCAACAACTGCCGGGTCGCGATGATGACGTCGTCGCCGGGATGCAGGCGGATGATCGCGGACGCGACGCTAGCTTGAGTCGACATGAAAAGCCTCGAAAACAGGGTTGTCCGTATGCGTTGACACAGAATACGTCAGATCGTGGAGCCCGCGCCCTTCGGCAGATCGCGGCTTTCCGATTCCAGCGGCAGCGGCTCGATGCGTCCCACGATGAAAAGATAGCTGAACGCGCCGAGAAAGCAGAAGCCGCCCGCGACGACGAGCGGGATCGTGAACGAGCCCTTCGTCATCGCGACCATCACGCCGGTGAACGTCGTGATCACGATCCCCGCCAGATTCGACGCAAAGTTCTGGATGCCGCCGATCGACGCGACATGGCGCGGTGTCGGCGCGACGTCGCAGGGCAGCGACCAGATGCTCGCCGCGGCGAACGCGAGGCTGCCATAGGCGATACCGAAGAACGCGAGCATCAGATACGTGTTCTCCGTGAACGCCGACAGCGTGATCACCGACGACACCAGCATGCCGCCGACCATGCAGGTCTTGCGCGCAGCCGTCAGGCTCCAGCCGCGCCGGAACAGCGCGTCGGACACATAGCCGCCGAGCCAGCCGCCCGGAATCGCGATCAGCGCCGGAATCATGCCGAGCGTGCCGAGCGATTTCAGCGAGAAACCGCGCGTCTGCACGAGATAGCTCGGAAACCACGTAATGAAGAAGTAGATCACGAAGTTCAGGCAGAAGAAGCCGAGCATCATGCCCCACAGCGTGCGATGGCGAAACAGCGATGCCCACGTCACGTCGTCCTGGCCGCCTCTCGCTCGAGCCGCCGGCGCAGCGTTGCGCGCGGTCTCCATCGCGTCCTGCACGGGATTCCGATAGATCACGAACCAGCCGACGATCCACACCGCGCCGAGCAAACCGGTGAGGACAAAAGCGGCCTTCCAGCCGAGCGTGCCGATGATCAGCGCGACCACGGGAATCGACAGCGCGGAGCCGACCCGCGAGCCGCTATCGAAGATGCTCGTCGCGATCGCGCGCTCCTTTGGCGCGAACCATTGGCTGACGAGCTTCGTGCAGGATGGATACGCGCCCGCCTCGCCGACGCCGAGCAACAGGCGGCAGCCGAACATGCCCGCGACGCTGGTCGTGACCGCGGTGGCCGCGGTAAACACCGACCACCACCCGACCGCGAGCGGCAACGCGATGCGCGCGCCGACACGATCGACGAACCAGCCGAACGGCATCTGCATCAACGCGTAGGTCCAGAAGAATCCGCTCAGGATGAAGCCCATCTCGGCGGGGCCGATGCCGAGCGCCTTTTCGATTTGCGGCGCGGCGACCGCGAGATTCGCGCGATCGATGTAGTTCACCGCGATCGCGAGAAAGCACAGAAAAATCACTACCCAACGCATCTTCTTCTTCATGAAACCGTCTCCTCCTGGGCTGGCATCTACTCTATTTGGATGAACCATGCGGCCTCGTGGCCGCCGGTGTGCTGCCGGGGTGTGCTGCCGGGGTCTGCTACAGATCTACTGCGGATTTGCGGCCCGCGTCGTTAGCCGTCGTGCGTGCACGCGGCAAGCGCCGCGCTTAGACGCGGTTGCTCGACACGCACGCCAAGCTCGCGCGCGAGTTCGATCACCGGCTTGAAACGCCGCTCTTTCTTTTGCTCGTGATTGCGCGCGATGTCGGCGAGCCGATGATCGAGGAACCGCCGGCATCGCGCGTTCGACGAGCGCGAGTTGGCCGGGTTGTTCGCAAATGACAGTCTTCATCGTCATGGAGAAATTGATCGGGTATCGGGATGCGGAGCGACCAGCAGGGCTGCACGGCTGGCGTCTCCGTGGCGTCAATCCGGCCTTACCAATTTGCAAAAATAACGGCGCGTGCGATACTGGTCAAGCCAATTTACACGGAGTTGGGGAAATCCCGAACACTGTCAGCGCGCCGCCGAGGGCGCGCGGTTTGCGTGCCGGGCGCTTCGATCTACAATCGGCGCTCGCCTTATCGGGCTTGCACAAGCTACATCGCCGGGAATCGTTTCGTGACCGCCAAACCTGCCGACACTCGCCGTCTCTATCTTCAGATCGCCGAAAAATTGCGCGATCTGATCGCTCAGCCGGACTTCGCGCCGAACGGCCGCCTGCCGCCCGAGCGCGCGCTGGCGGAGACGCTCGGCGTGTCGCGGCCGTCGGTGCGTGAGGCGCTGGTCGCGCTGGAACTGGAAGGGCTCGTCGAGATTCGCATGGGCTCGGGCGTCTATCTGTGCGCGACGCCGTCCGCGCAGAATGATGCGTCGCTGTCGCAGGCCGAACTCGGCGATAGCCTGCTCGACATCCTCGGCGCGCGCTGCCTGATCGAAGGCTCGATCGTCGCGAGCGTCGCACCGTTCTGCAAACCGAAAGATCTGAAGATGCTGCGCGCCATCTACAACGAGATGGAGCGCGAAGTAAAGGCCGGCAGAATTCCGGTCGCGGCCGATCGCGCGTTCCATCTCGCGATCGCGCAAATGTCCGGCAATGAGGTGCTCGTGCGCACCGTCAGCTCGCTCTTCGATGCGCGGCATAGTCCGCTGTCGGAAAAGCTGCGCGGCCACTTCGAGAACGAGACGACGTGGGGCGCCGTGCCCGACGAACATCTCGTGATTCTCGAAGCGCTGGAGGCGCACGATGCGATTCAGGCGCAGGCGGCGATGCAGCGTCACTTGAAGCTGTCGTTGGAGCGGGTGATTGCGGGGGGGCAGCGGACGTCTTAGGTGCCGCTGCGGGAATACCGCTGATTCACCAGTGCGCGTCACCCTCAAACGTCGGTATAAACCTGCATCGCAATCCGCTTGCTCTGCGGCTCACCCTCCGAGATCCGGATCAGCTCGCAAGCACGGCTCTCCGGCTGCGCCATGACTGGCGTCCACACCCAGTAGTGATTGCCCGGCAAGCCATTGACCGCCACCACGCGGTGATTGCCCGCGGCATCGATCGCATGGATCGTCACGCGGCTGATCAAGCCGCCCTTGAGCGCGCGCATATCGTCGACCGCTTCGCTGACCGCGCGCTCGACGCTCATGCCCATTTTCATGTAGAGCACCACCGCGCGCGCCGTGCCGGCGCGAATCGTCATCTCGCCCGCGCCCGTGCATGCGCAGGCGCCGTAACGGCTATCGGCATAGGAGCCCGCGCCGATCACGGGGCTGTCGCCGAGACGGCCCGGATATTTCCAGCCCCATCCCGATGTACTCGTGCCGCTCACGACATTGCGCGCGCTGTCCATTGCGAGAAACACGGTCGTGTCCTTGCCGATCTCCGGATCGACCGCGTCGTGGCAATAGCGTTCGAGCGGCACGTTCGGCCACGCGGCCCTGTCGGTCGCGCTGACTTCGCCGTCGAACCAGCGCGCGTATGCTTTGCGCGAATGTTCGGCGAGCAGCTCGCAGCGCTCCGCACCCGTTTCGGCCGCATAGCGCGCGGCGCCCTCGCCGATCAGCAGCTCGTGCGGCAGCCGTTCCATCACCGCGCGCGCGACGCTGACCGGATGCCTGAACCCCTTCAGGCCGCCGACCGCGCCGGTCCGCAGCGTCGAGCCATCCATCACCGACGCATCGAGCTCGACTTCGCCGAGCAGATTCGGCCAGCCGCCACGCCCGACCGTGCGCACCTCTTCGTCATCTTCGACGAGCCGGATGCCTGCCTCGACCGCGTCGAGCCCGGCACCGCCATTGCGCAGCAGTTCCGCGGTCAAGCCGATGCCGGATTTACCTTCGTTGTTGGTCAGAATAATCATGTGTTTGGGTCTTGCAGGCAGAAATGTGCGGAGCCTCAGGGTCAAAGTCCAGCGCGGAAATCCTTGTTCCAGAAGTCGAGCATTTCCGTTTTGTGTTTCATCAGCATCGCGAAGTCGACCGGCACGATCCGCTCCAGCTCCTTGCCCGAGAAGCCCACCGCCTGTTGCAACGACGGCGGCAGGTTCGCGTTCGCGATCGTCGGCGCGTAGCCCATCGATTCGGCGAACGCGCGCTGGGAACGCGGATCGAGCATCGCATTCAGATAGGGAAACGCGCAGGCGGACGATTTACTGCCCGCGGTGACCGCGGCCTCGAACGTGGCCGGTAATGCGCCCTCCTTCGGGAACACGTAATCGACCGCGAGGCCCGCTTTTTTCCACTGCAGCGTGCGCGCCTTCCACGTGACGGTCACGACGATCTCGCCGCTCTTGAGCGCCGACGCCAGTGCATCGACCGACGGATACACTCGCGGCGATGCCTCGCGCAGCGCGCGCAAATACTTCTGCCCGAGCGCGAGATCGCTCGCTTGCCCACCCGAGGCAAGCGCGCCCGCGAGCGTCAGATAGTCATACTGATCATCGACCAGGCCGATTTTGCCCTTGAATTGAGGGTCCAGCAGCGCGGCGAGACCGTCCGGGCGCGTGCGCACCTTGTCGGTATCGTAGACGAGCACGAGCGCGCTGAAGATGTGCGGCACCGCGTAGCTGCGACGAAATTGCGGAATCACGTTGGCAAGGTTCGGCAGCCGCAACAGACGACGTCAGGCCTCGGTGGCCCGATCTGTATTTCATTGGATAGGTGGGGAACGCCGCTGCCGCCGCGAAGCGGCAATCGGTCAGCTCGCTGCCGTCAAGCGCGTATTCACGGCCGCCAGCACTTCTTCGAGCGTCTCCTCCATCACCTTCGACAATTCGTCGAGATGCGGAGCCGGCGCGGCGCCATGCGGCGTGATCTTCAGCGTATAGAAAGGCATTGCGTGTTCGAAGCGGCGCAAGATCAGATTCGAGTCGAGAAAGTCGTACGCCGACACCGGATGCAGCAACCCGATGCCGAGGCCTTCCTTGACCATCGTCGCGATGTTGACCGAATACGGCGCGGTCGCCACCACCTGCGATTGCAGCTGACCGGTCGCGAACACCTGATCCATGCCCCAGCGCACGAGGTCCGGCAGATCGTACGACACGATCGGCTGATTGCGCAGATCCGCCACCTTGATGACCTTGCGCTTGCCCAGCGGATAACCGGCCGGCAACGCGCAGATCGCGTCGAGCTGCGCGAAGGCGGTCGAATCGGTGCCGGTCACGTCGACCGTATTCGTGACGAGACCGAGCGCGAGTTGACGCGACACCACCTGATCGCGAATCAGCGACGATGCCCCGGTCGTCAACGCAATCTGCACGGCCGGATGCCGGCGATGAAAGTTCGCCACGACGCGCGCAAAGTAGCCGAGCCCGAACGATACGACCGAGCCCACGCGAATCACCGCGGTCGACGGATTGCGCAAGCTCAGCGCGAACTCGCGGATGTTGTCCAGGCCGGCATAGCGCCGCTCGACTTCCTCGAACAGCGCCAGGGCTTCGACGGTCGGTTCGAGCCGGCCGCGGCTGCGATCGAACAGCGTGAGACTGGTCGAGCGCTCCAGATCGGTAATCAGGCGGCTGATGCCCGACTGCGAAGTGCCGATGACCTGCGCGGCGCGGGTCGTCGTGCGCGTGAGCATCAGCGCCCTGAATGCGTCGATGTGCCGAAAGTCCATCCGTTCTCTCCGGATTGCATGGGCCGCCGGCGCTTCCCGCTGTCAACCTCGCTCGCAAGGGAGCGCTGCGCATGTCACGCCGGCAAATCAAAGGCATGGATTCTACCGCCCTTCATCACGACCGGAATGCGCTCGCCCTGCCCCAGCAGACAGTCGAGCGACGCAAGCGGATTGCCGTCGACGACGAGCATGTCGGCGTGCGCGCCTGCCGTGATCTGCCCGAGCTGCCCGACCTGGCCGAGCACCTGCGCGCCGACCACCGTTGCGCTACGCAGGATCTCGAGCGGCGTCAGCACTTCGCTGCGCAAGCGGAATTCATCGCTTTGCAGACGCTGCGATTCGCCGAGCAGATCGCTACCGAAGCCCATCGGCACGCCCGCCGCGCGGAAGATTTCGAGCGAACGCAGGCCCGCCTGGCGCACGCTCCCGATCTTCGCGACGCTGTCGGCGGGCAGGCCGAGCGCTTCGCCTTCGTTCTCGAGCGCGTCGTAGGTGACGAGCGTCGGCACCGCGAACGCGCCGTGCTCGGCCATCACCCGCGCAGCCGCTTCGTCGACCAGATTGCCGTGCTCGATCGTGCGAACGCCGCAGCGTACCGCGCGCGCGATCGCCTCGGCCGTGTACGCGTGTGCGAGCACGTAGGTGCCGCGCGCCCGCGCCTCGTGGACGATCGCCCTGATCTCGTCTTCCGAATAGCCCCATGCGCCGACCGGATCGGTGGGCGAGGCGACGCCGCCCGAGGCCATGATCTTGATCTGGTCGGCACCCATCTGCAGCTCTTCACGCACTGCGCGACGCACGGCATCGACGCCGTCGGCGACACGCGATATCGCGCCGACCCGTGCGCAACACGCGCATGGGCTGTCGGTGCCGATGTAGTCGCTGCGGCCGCGCATGTCGCCGTGTCCGCCGGTCTGGCTGATCGCGCGGCCCGATACGAACAGGCGCGGACCTTCGGCGAGCCCCTGTTCCAACGCCTGTTTGAGCGCGAAGCCCGCGCCGCCCGCATCGCGCACTGTCGTGAAGCCACGCCGAAGCATGCCTTGCAACAACGGCAACGACTTCAGCGTGACCAGCACGTTCGGCAAGTTCACCTGTGCCGCGAGATTGAGCTGCGTCGCATGCACGTGCACGTGCAAATCGATCAGGCCAGGCATCAGCGTCTTGCCGCGCAGGTCGATTTCGCGTGCGGACGCGCTGCGGATCGGCCGGTCCGAGACCTCCTTGATGCGTCCGTTTTCCACCAGCACCGCGTGGTCCTCACGCAATTCGCCGGCAGCCGGATCGAGCAGCGCGCAGTGCGAGAACAGAATCGACTCCATCAGGTCTCCTCCCGGTACAAGATCCGGGTCATCTCCAACGTTGAAGGGTGTCGCGCGCTGCGCGACTCAATCGATGGTCGCGTGCGCAAGCGTGCGCGGGGTCTTCGTGAGCAGCTCCGGCGTCGGGCCGGTCACGACCGAATCGTCGAGCCGGAAACCGCCGAGGCCGTACACATAGATGCCGGGCTCCGCCGAGTACACCTCGTTGTCCAGCAGCGCGCGGTGATTGAACGCCATGTCGTCCGGATACTCGTGACCGATGATGCCCATGCCATGCCCCGTGCGATGACGGATGTACTTCGCGCAGCCGGCCTGCTCGATCACCGCCTGCGCGGCCGCGTCGATACCCGAAACCGGCTGACCCGTGACGGCCGCCGCGACGGCCGCCTCGTTGGCCGCGCGCGCGACCTCATGAAAACGCGCCTGCTCGGCGCCCGGTTTGCCGCAGAACCAGGTGCGCTCGTTCTCGATCACGAGACCGTTCAAACGCGGAATCACGATATTGACGAGACCGTCGCCCGCCTTGATCTGCGCGCCGCATGACGCGCCGTCGCCGTGCGGCGACGCCGATGCCGGTCCCGACAAAGTCCAGCAACGCATCACTTCGAGGTTCTCGCCAGGAAAGCGGCGCGCGCCTTCGGTCACCATCAGGGCGGCCATCTGATAGTCGAGTTCCTGAACGAGCCGTCCGGGCCGAATGTTCTCGCGATAGCGGTCCTGCACCCAATCGGCGAGGCTTGCGGCGGCCCGCATGATGGCAATCTCCTCCCGGTGCTTGACCCAGCGCAACGAGCGCAGCTCGGCGAGCATCGGCAGGAACTTCGCGTCCGGCAGCAGCGCCGCCGCGCGGCCGAGCGGACCGCCGGCGGCTTCGACGCCGATTCGCGATGCGCCCAGCCCGGCGGCACGCAAACGCGCGGCGATCAGTTCCGGGACTTCCGCGAGTAGCGGCTGCCGCTCGACCACGCGCGGATGCTCGGAGTAGAACGAGATATCGTCGAGCCACAGATGTCCACGCTCGCGCGCCATCATCACGTGATGCGTCGACAGCTCGTTCATGATCGCGAACGGCTCGCCCGACAGCGGCACGCACACGGCGATCGGCCGCTCCCAGGTCTGCACGTCGACGTGGAAATTGGTCGCCCACTGGAAGAAGTCGGCGGACGTGAAGATCAGCGCATCGACTCGCTGACGTTCCATCAGTTTTTGCATCAGGTCGTGACGGTAAGCGCGAGTCTTGTCGGTGAGGATTGGCATCTGTCGTTCCTTCAGGAAGAAGAATTAAGGAGAGGCGCATCCCACCCACCAGCCCGCGGCGCGCCCTGCCAGTTCAGGTCATCATCGTCTTCGCGTAGCGCCGCTGGATGATCCAGTGCGACGACAGCGCCAGCGCAAACGTGACGACCATCGATACGATCGACAGCACGGCCCCGAACGGCCAGTTGTTCGCCTTGGCGATCTGGTCGTAGATTGCCGGCGTCATCATCGTGATGCCGGTGCCGCCGAGCAGAACCGGTGTCGCGTACGCGTTCATGCACAGAATGAACACGAGCATCGTGCCGGCCGCGACGCCGGGCGCCGCGATCGGCAGCACGACGCGCGCGAGCGTCTGAGCGAAGTTCGCGCCGAGATTGCGCGCGGCTTCCTCGATCGAGAAATCGAGGCCTTCGAGCACGCTCTGCAAGGTCAGGATCATGTACGGCAGAACCACGGCGGTGGTGCCGGCCACCACCGCGAACGGCGTATACAGCAGCCGCACCGGTTGATCGACGAGGCCGAGCGCCATCAGCATCGCATTGACGAAACCCGCGTTGCCGAGCATGACCATCCAACCCGCCGCGCGCACGACGTTGCCGACCAGCAGCGGAAACACCAGCAGCATCACCAGTTGGCTCTTGAAGCGGCTCTGCGTTTTAGCAAGCACATAGGCGACCGGAAAACCGAGTACGAGCGACAGCGCCGTGCACAGCGCGGCCACCTTGATCGTGGTCCACAGCACCGCGTGGTAGTACGGATCGGTCAGAAACTGGACGTAGTTCTCGAGCGTGAACGCCGCCTGCATCATCTGGACCGAGTCGAAATGATTGAAGCTGTAGCGCACCAGTTGCACGCCCGGCAGCACGATCACGAATAGCACGACCAACACGGCGGGCGCAGCGAGCAGGCCCCCGGCGAAGTCGCGGCGCCGCGGCGCGGCGTTCAGTGCGCTCGTCGTCATGGTTCAAAGTCCCGGCTTGAATTCCTTGTTCCAGAAGTCGAGCAGCGCCGGTTTTTCCGCAGTGAAACGCGCGTAGTCGACTTTCACGAGGCGATCGAGCTCGGCATTCGTGAAGCCGACGCTCTGTTGCAGCGTCGGCGGCAAGGCCGCATCGGTGACGGTCGGCGCATAGCCCATCGTCTCGGCGAAGCCGACCTGCGCGCGCGGATCGAGCATCGCGTTCAGATAGTTGAAGCCGCACGCACGCGTCGGCGCGTTCTTCGGCACGGCGGCCTCGAACGTGACCGGCACGCCGCCCTCTTTCGGGAACGCGTAGTCGACCGGCACGCCGCCTTTTTTCCACTGCAGCGCGCGCGCTTTCCACATGCAGGTCATCCAGATTTCGCCGCTTTTCAGCGCCGCCGCGACCGTTTCGTTCGACGGATAGACCTTCGGCTGCTGCTTGCGCACCTCGCGCAGAAACTGGATACCGGCCGCCGTGTCGCCATTGTGCTGGCCCGCCGCGAGCGAAGACTGCAGCACGTTGAAGTTGTACAGAATGTCGGAAAAACCCACCCGTCCCTTCAGTTTCGGATCGAGCGCGACCGCGAGCGAATCGGGCTTCGCCTGAAACTTCTCCGGGTTGTAGACGATCACCATCGCACTGAAGATGTGCGGAATCGAATACGGGCGGCGCAGCGCTTCGATCGTGCGCGCCGAGTTCGGCACCAGTTTCGTGTCGAGCGGTTCGAGCACCCCAGAACGGTTGACGTCGAACATGTCGATGTCGGCGAGACAGGCGACGTCGAGCGAACCGTGACGCGACATCTTCTCCGCGCGCAGCTTCGTCATGCGGCCGATCTGATCCGCCGAGTCGTACGTGACGCGACCGCCAGCGGCCTCGATGATCGGCTTGCCGATGTTCTGTTCGAGCAGGTTCAGATAATCGCCGCCCCACGTGCCGACGACGACGTTGGGGCAAGCGTCGGCCGCCAGCGCCGTACGCGGATCGAAACCGAGCGACGGAGCGACGAGCAGACCGGAAGCAGCTTTCAGAAACGTGCGGCGCGTGATGGGATAGCTCATTTAATGGTCCTTCAGGCGGAAAAAAGCAGGCAGTCTTCGGTTCTGAAGCACGCGTGCAGCGTGTCGCCCGGCGACCATGCGCCGGCACCGGCGTGCGCGGTGTTCGGCACGAGCGCGACGAGGCTCTGGCCGCGCTCGCTCGTGAGGCGCAATTCGACGGTCGCGCCGAGATAGATCCGGTCGGCCAGCCGGACCGGGATCGACGCTTCGCTGTGCTCGGGCCGCCGCGGCGAGACGCAGGCGCTCGGGTCGGATGCCGAGCGTGTTGGCATTGCGCGCGGCCGCGTTGACCGTGATCTTTTCGCCGTTCGCGGTGATGAACTGGCCGTTGTCGACGTGGCCCGCGAGGAAATTCATGCGGCCCAGGAAGCTCGCGACGAACGGATTGGCGGGCCGCTCGTACAACGCGTCCGCGCTGCCGATCTGCTGCACGCGTCCGTCGTGCATGACGGCCACGCGGTCCGCCATCGCAAGTGCTTCCTCCTGATCGTGCGTGACGAAGATCGTCGTGAGACCGAGACGCTGCTGGAGCGCGCGAATTTCTTCTCGAACCTCGACGCGCAGCTTCGCGTCGAGGTTCGACAACGGCTCGTCGAGCAGAAATACGTCGGGCCGGATCGCGAGGGCGCGCGCAATCGCGACGCGCTGCTGCTGGCCGCCGGACAACTGCCGGGGATAGCGTTCGGCGAGCGAGCTCAGCCGCACCATGTCGAGCGCCTCGCGAATGCGCGTGTCGCGCTCCGCCTTCGGTACACGCCGCATTTCCAGACCGAACGCGACGTTCTGCGCGACGGTCATGTGCGGAAACAACGCATAGCGCTGAAACACCATGCCGGTATTGCGCTTGTCGGGTGCGAGCCGGGTGACCTCGGTGTTGCCGATCCAGATTTCGCCGTCGCTCGGCTCGACGAAGCCCGCGACCATGCGCAGCGTCGTCGTCTTGCCGCAGCCGCTCGGGCCGAGGAACGCGACCAGCTCGCCCTCGGCGATATCGAACGACACGTCGGCGACCGCGGTCGTCGCACCGTACTGCTTGCGCAGATTGCGCAGGGATACCTGAGCCATGATCAGATCACCTTGCCGAGCTTCACGAAACGATCGGTGATCAGCATCACGATGCCAAGCAGCACGATCTGCGCGGCCGATACCGCCGCAATGGTTGGGTCGAGATTGAATTCGAGGTACTGCATGATTGCGATCGGCAACGTCGTCTTGCCGGGGCCGACGAGCGGCAAGGTCATCTCGAGGTTCTCGAACGAGACGATGAAGCCGAACAGCGTGGACGCGACGATCGCCGGCCGCAGCATCGGCAGCGTGACGCGCCACAGCGTGCGCCACGCACCGGCGCCGAGATTGCGCGCCGCCTCCTCGACGGTAGTGTCGAGCTGGCCCAGGCTCGCGGTGACGAGCCGGATCGTCCATGGGATCGTCAGGCAGATATGCGCGAGCAGCAGGCCGCCGAATGTGCCGACGATGTCGGTGTCGAGCGCATTCTCGGCGCGCAGGTAGAACAGATAGGTCGCAATGCCGGCGACGATACCAGGCACGACTAGTGGCAGCAGCAGCGTGTTGCTGACGAGGCGACGCCCAGCAAACCGGTAGCGCGCAAGCGCGAGCGAGGCGGCGACACCGAGCACCACGCCGCCGATCGCGGCGCCGACCGCGAGCTTCAGCGACAGCACGAAACCATGCGCGAACGCGTCGTTACGCCATGCGTTGACGTACCACGACAGCGTGTAGCCGGACGGCGGGAACGTGATGATCGCGTCCTTGAAGAAGCTCAGCCAGATCACGAAGATCAGCGGGCTCAGCATGAACAGATAGATGAGCGCGACGCCCGCCCTGACGAACCATTTCGCCGGGGACAGACGTGGGTGGGACAAAGCGCGCGCGGAAACGATGCTGCTACCGTCGATCGGAACCTGCGTCACCGCGCTTTCTCCTTGGTCGGGATTACACGTTGGGGTGTGTCCGGCGGGGTGGCGACGTCAGGCCACGCCCGCTTCGCCTCGGCTGGTCACAATGTAAATTTGCATAGCCTGACGAACTGTGATTCACAGTAGCATGAATAAAAAAAGGAGCAAAGCGGGTTCTGGCTAGACGCGCGCTGGGGTTTACGCGGGCGCCGGTCGCCCAGGGAAAAGGTGTTTGCGCCGGAATGGCAAACGTGTTGACCGTCGAGGTGGCTTGTATCAGCGCGCCACCGCTGCCCGTGCCCTGCCCGACTTCACGCGCCAGTTCGCGAGCGCGCCGAGCGCCATCAGCACGCTGGTGCCGAGAAACACCGCGCGCATGCCGACGTGTCCGCCGACGAAACCGCCCAGCAACGGGCCGGCCACCTGCCCCGCGTATTGCGACGACACCGAGTACCCAAGGATCGCGCCCGTCACGCTCGCCGGCACGTTATGGCGGATCACGCTCGCGATGCACGGCAACAGGCCGCCCAGTGCCATCCCCATCAGGAAACGCAGCACGATCAGCTGCCAGCTCGCGCTGACGAACGCCTGCGGAACGAGCAACACCGCCGATACGGCGAGGCAGCCGACGATCACATTCCAGTGCCCGGCGCGATCGGCGAACTTGCCGAGACGCGACGACGAGATCACGCTGCCGAGCGCCGCGCCCGACATCACGAAGCCCGCGACCATCGTCACGCTTTGAGGCTTCGTGAGCTGGGCGACGTAGACGGTGATGATCGGCTCGATCGACATATTCGCGACCATCAGCAGCAGACCCGTGGCAAGCATCGCGATGGCCGGCCGCTTGTCGTCCACCGAGGCCCACGCGCCCTGCTTCGGCGCGCTGTCCGCGCGCTTGCGAACCGGCATTTCGCGAATCAGAAACGCCGTCGCGAGAAAGGCGACGAAGATCGCCGCGCCCGAGGCCCAAAAGGTCGCGCGGATGCCGATCAGCGGCGGCAGGAAGCCGCCGATCAGCGGGCCGACCAGATTGCCCGCCATGATCCCCGACGACAGCACGCCGAGCGCCCAGCCCGAACGCGCCTTCGGCGTCTGCGTCGCGACGAGGATCATCGAGCCCGACGCATAGCCGCCGAGCAATCCGGCGAGCAGCCGCAACGCGACCAGCTGCCATGCCGAGTGCGCCATGCCGATCAGCGACATCGCGACCGCCATGCCGAGGCTCGAGCGGATCAGCATCAGCTTGCGGCCGTAGAGGTCCGCGAGCTTGCCCCACAGGGGCGCGACGAGCGCGGCGCTGAAGAAGGTCGCGCCGAACGCGGCGCCGGACCACTGCACGATCGCCGCATGACCCTTTACGCCGAGCTGCTCGACATAGAGCGGCAGGAACGGCAGCAGCAGCGTCATCGCGACGATGGTCGTGAACGAGCCGAACACGCACACGCACAGATTGCGCTGCCAATGCGCGGCGGCTTCATCGCCGGCCGGCGGGGCGGCCTTGGCTGTCGCCGTGGCCTGCGCCTGCGGCGGCACCGGTTCAGCCGATGGTACGTCGAGCTTGCGATTCATCTTCGAGGCTTTCCAGGGTGACGAGGGTCTGTTCGAGCTATCCAAAGCATCGTAACGGGCTGCGCCGCCGCCAGGCAGTCAACCCATCATCCTGGTATCGCGACTACCTCTTCGGAACGCGCGGGCCTGGCTGCGCGCCTCGTTTGCAACTAGTGGCCCGCGGGCGACGTGCTGTGCGACGTCTGCGGCGCGGCCGCCGCCGATGCCGCCGCATCCGACACCCCCACCGCGCCGCCCGGCAGATCGGCCGGCCGCGTCGAACTCACCGCATCCGGATAGAGCTGCATCAGCACCCGCAGCACGCCATTGGTCCAGCCGAAGCCGTCCTGCAGCGGATACTCGCCGCCCCCCGCCGACTTGCCGCTCGCGTCGACGTCGTACTTCTCGACCAGCTTGCCGGTGCGCTGGTAGTACGCGACGTCGGTGCGGATCCAGCGCGTCGCGATATCGCGCGCGAGCTCCGGCTCGCTATAGCGGCGCAGCCCGATCACCGCGAGGTACTGCAGCGGCGCCCAGCCGTTCGGCTCGTCCCACTGCTGGCCGGTGTTGGTCCGCGTCGTCGCGAGACCGCCCGGACGCAGCAGATCGCGCCGGATCGTCTGCGCCACTTCGCGCGCGTCGTTGCGTGTCGCGACGCCGGCGTAAAGCGGGTACACCGTCGCGGCAGTAAGCCGGTGCGTGAGCGTGCGGTGCACGAAGTCGTAGTCGCCGAAAGCGTGCAGTTGCGGATCCCACAGCACCCGGCGGATCGCATCGGCGCGCACCCGGGCGCGTAGTTCGAGGTTCTCGGCGTGGCCTGCATCGCCGGTCACACGGTAGGCTTTCGCGAGCGTGCGTTCGAGGTCCACCATCAGGCAGTTCAGGTCCACTGGCACTAGCGAGGTCACGTCGATGCTCGCGAGCGTCCTGCCGTCGGCGAACCAGCGCGAGCTGAAGTCCCAGCCGGTTTCGCCGCCCGCGCGCAGGTTGCGCCACAAATCCTGCGCATCGCGTTGCGGCATCCGCTGCGCCGTCATCACATCCTCGCGGTACGACTCGTCGCGCGGCGCCGCGCGCTCGTCCCAGTAGCGATTGAGCAGCGTGCCGTCGGCGAGGCGCACGAGATGGTGGGCCGCGTTGCCCGGTGCGAGATGGTCGCTGCCGGCCATCCAGTACGCGTATTCACGGCGCAGCTCGGGCAGATAGCGGGCGTAGACCTGATCGCCCTCCTTGCGCGCGACGAGCTGCACCATCTGCGCGAAGAACGGCGGCTGCGAACGGCTCAGGTAATACGTGCGATTGCCGTTGGGGATGTGGCCATAGCGGTCGATCAAGGTCGAGAAATTGTTCAGCTCGTCGTCGACGAGCGCGTGCTGGCCGCTCGCGTCGAGCCCCAGCAGGATGAAGTACGAGTCCCAGTAGTAGATCTCGTCGAAGCGGTCGCCCGGCACGATGTACGGCGACGGCAGCGGCAACAGCGACGAGTACGGGCTCGCGCTCGCATCCGGTGCGCGGCGCAGCACGCTCCACAGCGTATCGATGTGCGCGGTGACGCTCTCGTCAGGATCGGACGCGTAGCGCTTCGGCGCGCGCGGGGGCAGCGTGAAGCGCTGTTCGACAAATTGTTTCAGGTCGAAGCGCGGCTGAGCACGCTGGCTGTCGTAGTCGGCGATGACCTGGGTCGGCGGCTCGCCTGGCGACATATCGGCGAACGTCTTGCTGTCCGGGTAAAGATGCGCGAGTTCGACGTCGCGATACAGCTCGCCGTACAGCTCGGACGGCGGCGTCGGCACGACCGGCGACGGCTGCGCGTGATTTGTGTTTTCGACGTGCCGGTCCGCTGCGCTGCTGGCGGCATTCGCGGCGGCGGCCGATGCGGGCAGCGTAACGGCCGGCACGGCCGGCTGGGTCTGCGCAACCGTCGGCGCGGATTGCGCAATGACGCTGGTGCTTGCGGCGAGCGCCAGCGCGGCGGCCACGTTGGCTACAACGCGGTGGTACGGCCGCTCGCGGGAACACCAAACGGGAAGATCGTAACGAAATGGCATCGGCGGACCCGTTGAGGACGACGCGGTGACGTCGACGTAGGCGGCCCGCCGCGCGCGCCGATGACATGCTGCACGCTGCCGCGGGGCTTCGAGACGGTCTCGCCAGCAAGTGCGGGGCCCGCTTCGCAAAACGATGTCGCGCGCCAGCGTTTCTCACCAAACTGCGCTCAAGGCATGAGCCTTCATCAGGCCGTGCATCCCGCCGTGCGCGCTGCCATTCAGAATCCAGCGCGGCCCGGTCCGGCGCCGGCTTGCGGCCCGCTCATTTTAAGCGGAAACCCAGCTTAGCCTCCGGTCCGGAATCCTAGTGACGCCGCCTTCGCGCGCAGATCCGCGAAGCGGTCCGCCGTCGGGTTGATCGCCAGCTTTTGCGACTGATCGATCGCCGCTACGGAGCTTGAGGGCGAAGGTGCCGCCGCCCCCAGACAGATCCCGCCGAACGGCCCTTGGGCGACCGTGAACGCGGGAGCGTCGGTGCGCGGCGCGTCGTCGAGATCGAGCGCGTAGGCAAGATTGAACGTCGCCGGATCGCTGCCGCGCACGCCAAGCGGCTGTAAGTCGAAGCGCCATTGCAGCAGCGCGTGAATCGAGCTGGGGTCGAACGGATAGCGCGTGATCGAGTTCGCGCGCACGCGCGGGCCAAGCAGCGCGAGCGGCACGCGAAAGCCGAGCTTGCCGTCGTTGCCGAGTGTGAGCTCGCCGTTGCTGATCGGCCTGGTGGGCGGCACCACGTGCTCGAGAAAGCCGCCCCATTCGTCGTAGACGACGATCATCAGCGTGCGGCTCCACGTCGGGCTCGTGCGCAGCGCCTCGTAGACCTGCGCGAGAAACGCCTCGCCGTCGCGGATGTCGGCATGCGGATGATCGTCGGCGGAAACACCTTCCGGCTCGCCCGCGAAGGACGGATCGACCATGCAGAACGGCGGCAGCGTCCCGGCCGCGGCATTCACGAGGAAATCCGCAAACGGGCGCGAAATGCCCAGATAACGCGTGCCATAAAGCGCCGTGAACGGCACGTCGTGGTAGTAGTAGCGACAGTCGATATTGCCGTCGCTCAGCTTGTCCCAGATCGTGGCGAGCGACGAAGTGTCGGTGCTGTCGTCGAGCCGATCCGTTGCGCCGCTATGCAGATAGAGGCGATTGGGAAAGGTGCTGGTCAGGATGCCGCTGAAGTAGAAGTCGCCGATCGTATAACTGCTCGCCACGGCGTTGAAAAATTGAAGATCGGCCGACGTGTAGTAGCCGATAGGCAGCAGGTCGCACGTGCGTTGCCGCGAGAAGGGCCGCTCGCAAGGATTGCGACGCCGCGAATACTCGACGTATTCGCAAGGAGCATGACGCAGCGAGCGGCCCTTCTCGCGGCAACCCCAGTTCTGAATTTCATTCCAGGGGAATGCCCGCTATCGGCCGCATGGCGGCGGTTACGGTGCTCACGCAGCCTGGTCACGCCAACCAGACTGACGAACTTACAGGAGACCACTCCTACTCGATGCCCGAATTGGCCGAGGAGTATCGAAGCAGGCCCGCCGCTGCTCCACGCTGGCTGAACGGCGCGCTCTAGATCTCCACGCGCGCGCCGACTTCGATCACGCGATTGGCCGGTAGTTTGAAGAACGCCGCGATATTGCCCACGTTGTGCAGCATCACCGCGAAAAGCCGCTCGCGCCATAGCGCCATGCCATGGCCGCGTTTGGGTACCACGGCCGCGGCGGCTCAGGAACCACGATGTGTCGTCCAGGTTGAAGGCCAGTTCCGGCGATTTGTAGGCGGCCAGCGTGCGCGGCAAGTCCACTTCGTCCTTGAATCCGTACTTCACCGTTGCGTGCCAGCAACCCGTGCACAGCGGCCTGATCTGCACGCGCTCGCTGTCGGCCACCCACGGCACGTTCTTCGTTATGACGCTCAGGAAAACCGTGCGCTCGTGCAGCACACGGTTGTGCCGCAGGTTGTTGACGAGCGCGTGCGGCACCGCGTCGGCGTCCGGCGTCAGGAAGATCGCCGTGCCGCCCACGCGCGTCGGCGAACTTTCGAGCAGCGCAGCGAGGTACGGCTTGAGCGGCGTCTTTCCCGCCCGCACGCGCGCTTCGGCCAGCATCATTTCCCAGCCGCGTCCCCACGTCGCCATGACCGTGAACACGATCGCGCCGATCACGAGCGGGAACCAGCCTCCATCGACGATCTTGAGCAGATTAGCCGAGAAGAACAACGCGTCGATCACGAAGAAGAACGCGGTGGACAGCAGGCACAGCAGCCAGTTGTAGCGCCACGCGTAACGCACGACGAAGAACGTCAGGAACGTGGTGATGAGCATCGTGCCGGTCACGGCGATGCCATACGCGGACCCGAGCGCCGTGGACGAGCGGAAGCCCAACACCGCCCCAACCACGGCGATCAACAGGATCCAGTTGATGCCGGGCACGTAGATTTGCCCGATCTCGCGCTCCGACGTATGCACGACGTTCATGCGCGGCAGGAAGGAAAGCTGCATGGCCTGCATCGTCATCGAATAGGTACCCGAAATAACGGCCTGCGAGGCGATCACGGTGGCGATCGTCGCCAGCACGATCATCGGCACGATGGCCCACTGCGGGAACAGGCGGTAGAACGGGTTTTGCACCGCGCCGGGATTCGCCAGCAGCAGCGCGCCCTGGCCCAGATAGTTGAGCGCGAGCGCGGGAAAAACGACGCCGAACCAGGTGAGGCGGATGGGTCGCTTGCCGAAATGGCCCATGTCGGCGTAGAGCGCCTCGGCGCCCGTCAGCGAGAGCACCACCGCGCCGAGCGCGACGAACGCGAGCCAGCGGTGATGCATGACGAAGCCGAGCCCTTCCAGCGGATTGAGCGCATACAGCACGACCGGCGCGGCCATGATGTTCGAGACGCCCGCCACGCCGATCACGACGAACCAGAGCACCATCACGGGCCCGAACACGGCGCCGATGCCGCCCGTGCCGTGCTTTTGCGTGACGAACAGGATGATGAGCGCGGCGAGCGTCACTGGAATCACATAGGTCTTGAGCCCGGGCTCGACGACTTGGAGCCCTTCCACGGCGCTCAGCACGGAAATGGCCGGCGTGATCACGCTATCGCCGAAGAACAGCGCCGCGCCCATCACGCCCACCACGAGGAGGCCGCGACGCAAACGCGGCCGCGACGCGATCGACGACGCCGCGAGCGCGAGCAGCGCCATGATGCCGCCTTCGCCATGATTATTCGCCCGCAGGATCAGTACGACGTACTTGAGCGAAACGACGATCATCAGCGACCAGAAGATCAGCGAGACGATGCCGACGATATTGAAAGCATTGAGCGTGAGACCGTTGCTGGGATCGAACACGGTGGCGAGCGTATAGAGCGGGCTCGTGCCGATGTCGCCATAGACCACGCCGAGCGCGGCCAGCGCGAGCGCTGGCAGAGCCGGCGAGGCTTCGCCGTGGCCTTCCTTCGCCGGCGCGGCGGTTGAGGAATGTGCCATGTCTGCCTCCTCATACGAATCGCGCGTGAGCCGTGAGGGCCGCGCCGCGGGTTCGCTTCGATTCTTTCGTTTCGTTGATGTGAATTCGTTTGGGTCGTACGGGCTGGATCGTGCCGGGTGTGCGCTAGAGAAAGTATAGAAATTTCCGGCGAAAATGCGCTTCGCGCGGGGATGCCAGCTACCGTCCATTGTCAGCTTAACGTCAGGCGGAACGGCGAAAGCGAAGCTACCCAGGCAGTGACGTCGCGCGTTTCCTGACGCGGATCAACGAGAGAATAAAGGCCGCCCGCCGCCAGGGATTTCCCCTCCTTCGCCATACCGGGAAATATCCTAGTATCAACGAATTAAAACTAACTAACTCATCAATTAGTCTGGTGTCCATGCCGCAAGCCGCCCGTTCCCGAATGGGTCGCCGTCCTCATCCGCAGGACTTCGACGCACGCGAACATCTGCTCGATGTCGCGGTGGCGCTGTTCGCCGAGCGCGGTATCGCCAACACGACGGTTGCGCAGATCGCGGCGGCGAGCGGCGTGACATCCGCGATGGTGCACTACTGGTTCCAGACGCGCGAAAAGCTGCTCGACGCGTTGTTCGAGGAAAGGCTCGTCGCCGCGTTCGGCGCGATCTGGGACCCGGTCGATCCCGAACACGACGAACCGCTCGCGCTGACGCAAGGCATCGTCAAGCGCATGTTCGATGTCACCGAAACCATGCCGTGGCTGCCTTCGCTCTGGCTGCGCGAGATCGTCAACGAAGGCGGTTTGCTGCGCGAGCGCGCGTTTGCGCGCATCCCCGTGCAAAAGCTCGCCGCGTTCGGTCAGAACATCGCGCGTGGCTGCGCGTCGGGTCAGTTGAACGCCCAGCTCGAACCGTTGCTGCTGTTCAACTCGGTGCTCGCTCTGGTGATGCTGCCGCAGGCAACCGCGAGGATCTGGCAGCGCCTGAATCCGCGTACCTCGTTCGATCGCGCGACGCTCGAACGCCATGTCGTCGCGCTGCTCGCGCAGGGCATGAGCGCAACCACGGCGGTCGAAACCAACGCCAAGGCCGGAACCGGGGCGACGTCCACCGCACGCCGCGCGAAGGGGAAGCCGTCATGATCGTGTTCGCCAGCTCATCCCGACGTGCCGCGTTGCTCGCGCTGTGCATCGCGTGCGCAAGCTGTTCGCGACCACCGGCGAACACGTGGCAAGGCTATGTGGAAGGCGAGTTCCTGTACCTCGCGTCTTCGCAGGCGGGACAGTTGACCGAGCTCGCGGTCTCGCGCGGGCAGACCGTCGTGCAGAACACGCCGCTCTTCGCGCTCGAAGCGCAGAACGAAACCGACGCCGTCGCGCAGGCGGGCGAGCAACTGCGCTCGGCCCGCGCCCAGCTTGCCGACCTTGGAACCGGCAAGCGTCCGCCGGAAGTCGATGTGACGCGCGCGCAACTCGTGCAGGCCGAAGCCGATGCGACGCGCGCCGCGACGCAGTTCCGCCGCGACCAACAGCAATTCGGCGCGGGCGGCATCGCGCAAAGCCAGCTCGACGACTCGCGCGCGACCGCGTTGTCGAGCGCCGCGCACGTGCGTGAGTTGCAAAGCCAGCTGGCCGTCGTGCGTCTTCCTGGGCGGATCGAACAGATCCGCGCGCAGCAGGCGCAGGTCGACGCGGCGCAGGCCCAGCTCGGCCAGGCCCAATGGAAGCTCGATCAGAAAAGCGTGCACGCGCCGCACGCCGGCCTCGTGTTCGACACGATGTATCGCAGCGGCGAATGGGTGCCGGCCGGCAGCCCCGTCGTGCGCATGCTGCCGCCGGAGAACGTCAAGGTGCGCTTTTTCGTGCCCCAGGGAGTGGTCGGTTCGCTCGCGCCGGGCCGTCGCGTATCGATTCATTGCGACGGTTGCGCGGCCGATGTGCCGGCCGTGCTCAGCTTCATTTCGGACCAGGCGGAGTACACGCCGCCGGTAATCTTCAGCAACGAAAGCCGCGCGAAACTCGTGTTCATGGTCGAAGCCCGACCCCGGACCGCCGATGCGCCGAAGCTGCGGCCCGGCCAACCCGTCACGGTCACGCTGCAATGAGTGCGCCCGCGCCCCCCGGCAATGCCAGCGACCCCGTGTACGCGATCGACGTGCAGGGGCTGAACAAGCATTTCGGCACCAGGCACGTGGTCAACGATGTCACGATGCGCGTGCAGCGCGGCGAGATTTTCGGCTTTCTCGGCCCCAACGGCAGCGGCAAGACCACCTGCATCCGCATGATGTGCGGACTGCTGACGCCCGACTCCGGCAGCGGCACGTGTCTCGGCTACGACATCGTGCGGGACAGCGCGCAGATCAAGCGGCGCACCGGTTATATGACGCAGCGCTTCTCCTATTGGGAAGATCTGACGATCCGCGAAAACCTCGACTTCGTCGCGCGCCTCTACGAGATGAAGAACCGCCGCGAGGCGGTCGATCGCGCGCTCGAACAGCTTGGCCTTCAAAGCCGTGCGAAGCAGTTGGCCGGCGCACTGTCGGGCGGATGGAAGCAGCGTCTCGCGCTGGCCGCGTGCATGCTCCATGAGCCGGCACTGCTGCTGCTCGACGAACCGACCGCAGGTGTCGACCCGAGCGCGCGCCGCGACTTCTGGGAAGAGTTGCATCGCCTCGCGGCGCGCGGCATCTCGGTGCTCGTCAGCACGCACTATATGGACGAAGCGGAACGCTGCCACAAGCTCGCTTATATCGCCTACGGCAAGCTGCTCGCGCAGGGCACGTCGAAACAGGTCATCGATTCGCAAGGGCTCGTGACGTGGGCCGTGTACGGCCAGAATCTCGTCGAGCTCGGCGACCGGCTGCGCCGCTCGCCCGGCGTCGAGCAGACGGTGGCGTTCGGTTCGTCGCTGCACGTGAGCGGTCCGGACACGCCCGAACTCCACGCCACGATCGACCAGCTGGCTCATTCGGACCCGGCGTTGCGGATCGAAAGACAGGAAACCGGCCTCGAGGACGTGTTCATCTTCATGATGAACCGCTCGACCGACAATTACGCCACCCCTTCGGGCAAAGCATCGTGAATTCCGCCCGCCGACTTCCACGCTTTTCGCTGATGCGTTGGTGGAGCGTCGTGCGCAAGGAGTTTTTGCAACTGAAGCGCGACCGCATCACGTTTGCGATGATGATCGTGCTGCCGATCATGCAGATGGCGCTGTTCGGCTTCGCGATCAATACTGACCCCAAGCATCTGCCGACCGCCGTCATCGCCGCCGATCACAGCGAGTTCACGCGCAGTTTCCTGATGGCGATGCGCAACTCCGATTACTTCGACATCGTATCGACGCTGCCCGACGAAGAATCCGGTCGCCGCGCGCTCGCGCAGGGCAAGGTGCTGTTCGTGCTGAATATCCCCGTCGGTTTCACGCGCGATCTGGCCAAGGGCGCGCGGCCATCGCTGCTCGTCGAAGCCGACGCGACGGACCCCACCGCGGTGGGCACCGCGCTCGGCGCGCTGCCGTCGATCGCGCAGTCGGTGTTGCGGAAGGACCTCACGGGTCCGCTGTCGACGCTCGCGGTCGGCCCCGCCGCTTTCGACGTTCAATTGCACCGGCTCTACAACCCCGAAAGCCTGACCCAGTACAACGTGGTGCCCGGCCTGATGGGCGTGATCCTGACGATGACGATGGTGATGATGACGGGCCTCGCGATCACGCGTGAACGCGAGCGCGGCACGATGGAAAATCTGCTCGCCACGCCGGTGCTGCCGCTCGAAGTGATGACCGGCAAGATCGTGCCTTACGTGGCGATCGGCCTGGTGCAGGTCAGCATCATTCTCGCGGCGGCGCGCTTCGTGTTCAACGTGCCGTTCGAAGGCAGTCTGATCGCGCTGTATCTGTCCGCTCTATTGTTCGTTGCGGCCAATCTGACGATCGGCATTACGCTGTCGTCGCTCGCGCAGAACCAGTTGCAGGCCATGCAACTGACGATGTTCTATTTTCTGCCCAACATCCTGCTGTCGGGTTTCATGTTTCCGTTCGCGGGCATGCCGAAGTGGGCGCAGTACATCGGCAACCTGTTGCCGCTCACCTACTTCAACCGGCTGGTGCGCGGCATTCTGCTCAAGGGCGTCGGTTGGGCCGACATGTGGCCGCATGTATGGCCGCTGCTGATCTTTCTGTTCGTCGTCATGGGTATCGCCGTGAAGTTCTATCGGCGCACGCTCGATTGAGGAAGGCCTGCAATGTGTTCCGCTCCTGGCTTTCGTGACGCGGTTTTTCATCGCGCGGCTTGTTGGTCCCAGCGTTCCGCCCTGCGCCGGCTGGCCGTCTTCTGCGCAAGCGCGGCATTGTGCGCGTGCAGCGTCGGCCCGGATTTCCATCGACCCGACGTGACCCGCGTGTCGAGCTATACCGCCGCGCCGCTTGCGGCGAGCACCGTCGCAGCCGATGGTCCCGGCGGCGCCGCGCAACACTTCGTGCCGACAGACGTACCCGGCGACGGCTGGTGGCGCGCTTTCGGCTCGCCGGCGCTGAACGCGCTCGTGCAACAGGCGCTCGACGATAGCCCGACTCTCGCGCAAGCCCGCGCGAAACTCGACGAAGCGCAGCAGGACTATCGCGCGCAGGCGGGCGGCACGCTATGGCCGCAAGTCGATGCGAACCTGTCGACCACGCGCGAGAAAATCGATCCCGAGGCGCTCGGCTTCGGTCAGCTGACGCAGGGCCGCGCGTTTGCGCCGTTCACACTGTACAGCGCACAGGTCACGGTGTCGTACACGCTCGATCTGTTCGGCGCGAATCGCCGCGCGCTCGAAGCGGTGGCCGCGCAGGTCGACTATCAGCAATACGAACTCGAAGCCGCGCGTTTGACGGTCGCGGGCAATGTCGTGACGGCGGCGATCCGGCGCGCCTCGCTTGCGCGGCAGATCGCCCTCACCGAAGCGCTGCTCGCCAACCAGATGCAGCAACTCGATATCGCCGAACGCCGCTATGGCGCGGGCGGCATCTCCGAGGTCGATCTGCTGAGCCAGCGCACGCTCGTGCAGCAAACCCGCGCGACGTTACCGCCATTGCGCACGCAGCTTGCGCAGACCGATCATCAACTCGCGATCTATCTGGGACGCGCGCCGGCGGAATTGGCCACCACCCACGACCTCGCCGCGCTCGACCTCGACACGCTAGTGCTGCCGGCCGATCTGCCACTGACCTTGCCGTCGACGCTCGCGCAGCAGCGGCCCGACATTCGCGCGTCCGAGGCGCTGTTGCATCAGGCGAGCGCGAACATCGGCGTCGCGACCGCCAACCTGTATCCGCGCATCACGCTGTCGGGCAGCGCGGCGACCGAACGCGTCAACGTGTCCGATCTGCTGACGGGCTTCAACGTGTGGAATTTCGGAGCGGGTCTCACGCAGCCGCTGTTCCACGGCGGTGAACTGCTGGCGCGCAAGCGCTCGTCGGAGGCGGCCTGGCAAGCGGCGCTCGCCGTCTACAAGCAAACCGTGCTGCAGGGACTGCAACAGGTCGCCGACGCGCTGCGCGCGCTCGATCAGGACGCGATTGCATTGCAGGCACTCGACGCCGCGCAGCGCAGCGCACAACACAGCGCCGGGATCGCCAGCCAGCGGTATGCGGCGGGCGGCATCAGTCAATTGACACTGCTCGATACGCAGCGCCAGGAATTGCAGACCGGACTCGATCGCACCAAAGCCGCCGCGCAGCGTTATGCCGATACCGCCGCGCTCTATCAGGCGCTCGGGGCGCGGCCTTGAGTCGATCGGTTGGTCATCGGTTTGCAGGCGTCTCGCGCCGCACCTTGTTCAGCACTAGGGTCTGTTTACATATGGAACGCACGTGCGTTGCCGCGAGAAGGGCCGCTCGCAAGGATTGCGACGCCGCGAATACTCGACGTATTCGCAAGGAGCATGACGCAGCGAGCGGCCCTTCTCGCGGCAACCCCAGTTCTGAAATTCATTCCAGGGGAATGCCCGCTATCGGCCGCATGGCGGCGTCGTGCGTCGCTCACGTGGCACGGCCACGCAGCGCTCCTTACTCCTTGCCCTGCGCCCCGAAGGAAGTCCCCTTGGGGGACGGCCGATAGCGGGCATTCGCACGTGCGTTCCATATGTAAACAGACCCTAGGTACGCGAACGAGCCGATCACGATGCCCCAGAACGCGGAGCCGAGCCCGAGGAACGTCATACCGGATGCGGTCGCGAGAAACGTGATCACGGAGGCCTCGCGATGGTCTTCGTCCTGGATCGCGCCCATCACGTTCGACGTGATCGCACCGATCAACGCGAGGCCCGCCAGAATCGCGACGAACTCCTTCGGCAGCATCGTGAACAGCGCGACGATCGCACCGGCGAACGTGCCGCCGATCAGATAGAACACGCCGTTCGCCATGCCCGCGATATAGCGCTTGTCCGGGTCGTCGTGCGCATCCTTGCCCGTGCACAACGCCGCCGTGATCGCGGCGATCACGATCGTGATGCCACCGAAAAACGCCACGCCGATCGACGCGATGCTCGTCGCGGTGATGATCGGCCGGGCCGGCGTGTGATAGCCGGACACGCGCAGAATCGCCATCCCCGGCAGAAACTGCCCGGTCAGACTGACGACCACGAGCGGCAACGCAAGACTCAGCGTCGAACTCAGTGTCCATTCGGGTTTGATGAAGATCGGCCGCGTGACTTGCAGCGGCAGCGCGCCCAGGTGCGCGGCGCCGAGCGCGATGGCGAGCACCGTGCCCGTCAACAGCACCAGCACGATGCAATAGCGCGGCAGCAGGCGCCTGAACACGATGTACGCGCCGATCATGCCGAACGCCAATGCAGGCATCGACGCCGCCGCCTTGAACGCATGCGTGCCGAACTGCAGCAGAATGCCGGCCATCATTCCGCAGGCGATGCCCTTCGGGATGCTGCGCACCATGCGGTCGAAATAGCCCGAGATACCGATCAGCAGAATGATCACGGCGGCGCTCAGATACGCGCCCACCGCCTGATGCAGCGTCAACGCGGGAAACAGTCCGACCAGCAGCGCGGTGCCGGGCGCCGACCACGCGGTCACGACCGGCACTTTCAGCTTCCAGCTCGCGAAGATGCCGGAGACGGCCGCGCCGATCGAGATGCCCCATACCCACGACGCAACCATCTCGTTGGGCATGTGGGCCGCTTGCGCCGCCTGGAAGAAGATCACGAGCGGGCCCGCGTACGAAATCAGCACGGCCAGAAAGCCGGCCACGACGGCGGACACGGACCAGTCCGCCGCAACGGCGCGCGTGGTCGGCGCCTGGCTAGGGGTGGGATTCATCGTCGATGTGGGTCAGGGCGGCCCGCTGTCGGTGACACGCGCCTCGCGGCGCAGGTTGCCGCTGGCCGCCGCAAGTCACCGTCAGAGCGCGGAGTCATTCCGGGCCGATAGTATGAAGGACGATCGCCGCGCGGCCTATCGGCATTGTTCAGCCGCAGCCGCTCGCTAGCCCTGATCCCCGCCGCCGACCGGCAGCACGGTGCCGGTGATATACGACGCATCATCGGAAGCGAGGAACAGGATCGCGCCGACCTGTTCGTCGATCGTGCCGTAGCGATGCATCAGGCTCGACGCGATCGTTTGATCGACGATGCCCTGATACCACGTCGCTTCCTGCTCGCTTTGCGGTGCCGTATTGCGCGGCACGCGGCGCGGCGGCGCTTCGGTGCCGCCGGTCGCGACCGCGTTGATGCGGATGCCGTGTTCGGCATGCTCGAACGCGAGGCTCGCGGTCAGCGCGTTGACGCCGCCTTTCGAGGCCGCATACGGCACGCGATAGATACTGCGCGTCGCAATTGACGACACATTGACGATCGCGCCGCTCGCGCGCTTCAGCATCACGGGCAACACCGCGTGGCAGCACCATAGCGTCGGGAACAGCGAACGCCGCACCTCGGCCTCGATCTGCTCTGCTTCATATTCCTCGTACGGCTTCGCCCAGATCGTGCCGCCGACGTTGTTGACGAGCGCGTCGATGCGGCCGAACGCCTCGATCGCGAAGGCCGTCATCGCGGCCGCGCCCGCATAGGTTTCGAGGTCGGCGATGAACGCGCGCGCTTCGCCGCCTGTGCGTGCGATCTCTTCGGCCACCTCGTGCACGATCGGGGAACGGTCGACCAGCACCAAAGCCGCGCCCTCGCGCGCCGCGCGCAACGCGACGCCACGGCCGATACCCTGGCCCGCGCCGGTCACGAGGAGCACCTTGCCCTTGAAGCGATCAATAAAGGTCGAAGTCATGCTACGTTGCTCGCCGAGAATTTTTCGTAGTAGAAGTTCACGGGCTCGACGCTGCTGTCGCGCAGCCAGTCCTGCACCGCTTCGACCATCGCGACCGGGCCGCACAGGTAGACGTCGACGTCGCCGTCGTTCAGCCATTCGCTATCCACATGCGCGGTCACGTAGCCCTTGCGCTCGTGGCTGCTCGCGGAATCGACGACGCAGGTGCGATAGCTGAAATTCGGCAGTGAGCGCTGCGCCTCTTCGATCTGTTCGAGCGCGACCAGATCGATGTCGTTGGTCACGCCGTACACGAGGCGCACCGGCTGCAGGTTGCCGCTCGCCTTCAGCACGTCGAGCATCGACAGAAACGGTGCGATGCCGGTGCCGCCCGCGAGGAACAGCACCGGACGCTGCGGATCGCGCAGATAGAAGCTGCCATACGGACCCGTGAAGCCGATCTGCTGACCAGGCTGCGCATCGTTGCTCAGAAAGCCGCTCATCTTGCCGTCCGGCACGTTGCGCACGACGAACGCCGCGCGCGTCGCGCCCGGCGCCGAGCTGAACGAGTACGACCGGCTCTCGCCGCTCGCGCCCGGAATCTCGACGTTCACGTATTGACCCGCGAGGAAGCTCGGCGCGCTCGCGCCGTCGATATCGACCGAGAAATGGATCGTCGAATCCGACAGCCGTTCGACCGCCGCGAGCGTGCCTTCGAAACGCGACACCCCGGTCTTGCACGCCGCCGACGACGCCTGCACGCGAATCACCAGATCCGAGCGCGGCCGCGTCTGGCACGCGAGGATATAGCCCTGGCTCGCTTCCTCGGGGCTCAACGCATCTTCGACGTAGCTCGACTCGGGCATGTCGTACGCACCCGATTCGCACAGCCCCCGACAGGTGCCGCACGCGCCTTCACGGCAATCGAGCGGAATGTTGATCTTCTGCCGGTAAGCGGCATCCGACAGCGTTTCGTTCTCACGGCAGCTGATGAAGCGCGTGACGCCGTCTTCGAACTGAAGTGCAATAGTGTGTTCCATGACCTGTCTCCTGCAACCGCACCGGCTAGATGTGGTAGATGTCGATGACCTGATTGATGTAGTCGTTCTTCAGCACGGCGTACTTGCTCAGGATTTGCGGCTGCGCGCCGTTGAAGTCGATCACGTAGCGCGACATGCCGAAGTAGCTGTAGTTCGTCTTGTAGCGATGGCTCAGCGTGTGCCAGTTGAAGCGCACCGTGTACACGCCGTTGTCCGCGCTCTCCACTTCGACGTTGGCCACGTTGTGGCTCGTGCGCGTGTCGGGCATCGTCGCGCTCGAACGCTCGGTCTTGATGCGGAACACGCGGTCTTCGAGGCCCTGGCGGTTCGGGTAGTAGATCAGCGAAATCTCGCGCTGCGGATCGGTGACGAGCTTGTCCTCGTCATCCCACGACGGCATCCAGAACGACGCGTCCGGGTGATAGCAGGCGAGCCACTCGTCCCATTGCTCGTCGTCGAGCAGGCGGCTTTCGCGGAACAGGAAAGCCTGAATATCGGTGATGGCGATGTTGCTCATGCGCGGCTCCCCGGCGCATTCAGCGCCTTTTTCATCGTGTCGATCCAGTAGCGGTGCTGCACCGTGTAGAGGCCCTCGTCCTCGGTCTTCACACCGCTCATCACCGGATTGAGGCCGATCTTTTGCGCGGCTTCGTCCGCGCCGTCGATCCAGTGCTTCGAACCGCGGCACATGTCGTTCCATTCGACCGCGCGGCCCGCGTAGCCCAGCTGGCAGGCGCGGAATTCCTCGAGGTCGTCGGGCGTGGCCATGCCGCTCACGTTGAAAAAGTCCTCGTATTGACGGATGCGGCGCGAGCGCGCTTCGTCGGACTCGCCCTTCGGCGCGATGCAGTAGATCGTCACCTCGGTCTTGTTGACCGACAGCGGCCGCAGCACGCGAATCTGCGAGCCGAACTGGTCCATTAGATACACGTTCGGGTAGAGGCACAGGTTGCGCGAGTTCTGGATCATCCAGTCCGCGCGCTCGGCGCCGCAGCGCGCGGCAAATTCCTCGCGGCGGCTGAAGTTCGGACGGTCTTCGGGATTCGCCCAGCGCGTCCACAGCAGCATGTGACCGTGCTCGAACGCGTAGAAGCCGCCGCCCTGACGGCCCCAGCTGCCGGCATCCATCGCGCGGATCTTGTCTTCGCGCGCGTTCTCTTCCTTGCGATGATTGGTCGTTGCCGCATAGTTCCAGTGCACGGCCGACACGTGATAACCGTCCGCGCCGTTTTCGGCGGTCAGCTTCCAGTTGCCTTCGTACGTATAGGTCGACGAGCCGCGCAGCACTTCGAGACCGTCTTCCGACTGGTCGACGATCATGTCGATGATGCGCGCGGCCTCGCCGAGGAACGTCTCGAGCGGCGGCACGTCATCGCTGAGGCTGCCGAACAGGAAGCCGCGATAGTTGCCGAAGCGCGCGAGCTTCTTCAGGTCGTGCGAGCCTTCCTTGTTGAAGCAGTCGGGATAGCCGGCGTCCGCGGGGTCCTTGACCTTCAGCAGCTTGCCGCTGTTGTTGAAGGTCCAGCCGTGGAACGGGCACGTATAGGTCGCCTTGTTGCCACGCTTGTGGCGGCACAGCATCGCGCCGCGATGGGTGCACGAGTTGATGAACGCGTTCAGCTCGCCCTGACGATTGCGTGCGATCACGACCGGCTGACGGCCCATGTAGGTCGTGAAGTAATCGTTGTTGTTCGGAATCTGGCTTTCGTGGGCCAGGTAAATCCAGTTGCCCTCGAAAATGTGCTGCATTTCGAGTTCGAACAGACGCTCGTCGGTAAACGCGCTGCGATGCAGGCGGTAATCGCCGCGCTCGCTGTCTTCGACGAGAAAGTCGTCGATGTTCTTCAGTTGCGGAGTGTGATCCGGGTAGATCGGAATCATGCCTGTCTCCTGATTCGGACTGTTGGTATGCGTGCGACGCACGCGTATAGGGAGCGGCCTGCCTGCCGGGAGGCCGGTGGCCGGTTGGTCTTTCACGTCGGGAAGCGGAGGCGGTGCGCCTCCGTATGGCGTCAGGCCGTGGCGCGCAAGCGCTCGACCTTCGGCACGGGAGGCGGGACCTGGTGCCTGGGGGAATCGGCGCACAACCCTTGCATCGGGGTTGCGATATCAGCATGTCTCATTGCTGCTCCTGAACTCTTTCTAGGTCTTGGATCCCATGCGCGAGGATTTGCCTGCGCCGTCTCCGGGGGCCGACCGACGCTTCAGACCCGGCCGAGTTATCGATGCTCGGGAGGTATAATTTTGTGGGGCGTCTACGGTAACTGAAGGATAGTTCTACGCCATTTGCATCGTCCAACACTGATTTGGTATCGCGACGATACTTAAAAGGTATTTCTATGGAACTGCGCCATCTGCGCTACTTCGTGGCCGTCGCCGAGGAATGCAATGTCACCAAGGCCGCCAAACGTCTGCATATTGCGCAGCCGCCGCTGAGCCGGCAGATCCAGCAGCTCGAAGACATCCTTGGCGTGCAGCTGTTCGAGCGCAACTCGCGGCCGCTGAAGCTGACCGAGGCTGGCCGCTTCTTCTACTCGCACGCCGTGCAACTGCTCGCGCAAACGACGGAAATCGAGGCGATGACGCGGCGCGTCGGCAAGATCGAGCGCAGTTTGTCGGTGGGCTTCGTCGGCTCGACGCTGTACGGCATGCTGCCGAAAATCATCCGGCGCTTTCGTACCGAGAACAGCACCGTCGAGCTGAGCCTGCACGAGATGTCGACGATGGATCAGATCAAGGCGCTCAAGGAAGGCCGCATCGACGTCGGCTTCGGCCGCATCCGTCACGAAGACCCGAGCATCCGGCGCATCGTGCTGCGCGAAGAACGGATGATCGTCGCGCTGCCGCTCGGCCATCCGCTGATCGCCGCGAAGCCGGTGCTGTCGCTGCACGACCTGACCGGCGAAACGCTGATCATTTTCCCGAAGGCGCCACGGCCCAGTTACGCGGACCAGGTGCTCGCCGCGTTTCACGATCGCGGTCTGAAGCCGCAGCGGCTCTACGAGACGCGCGAATTGCAGATCGCGCTCGGCCTCGTCGGCGCGGGCGAAGGCATCTCGATCGTGCCGGCGAGCGTGTACGGCTTGCAGCGCGGCGACGTCGCCTACAAGGACCTCGACGATCAGAACCTCGTGTCGCCGATCATCATGAGCATGCGCATGCTCGATGAATCGGCCGACATCCAGCGCATGCTCGAACTGATCTACGCGCTGTACGACGAAGAGCACATGACCTATCTGCCGCCTTCGCATTCGTAGAGCGGATTGCGCGGTTCGCGGCCCGACGCCCAGGCGGGCGTCGCCGTAACGAAGTTGTATGGACAAGATATCCGCCACGGTATAGACCGCGGGTATACGCGAAAATTCCGGCTGCGCCCGCAGCCCTTCAACTAGCCTTCCAAGCTTGTCCACAAGGGCTTTCACGCCTATTCTCTGTCTCCTTCCCGGGTGCCCGTAAGCACTAACCCTGATTGCCGCTCATCGCTCGTACGGGATAATTTGTCTATACAACATCGCACCTCGCAGCATCCCTCCCGGAGACTTTATGAAGAAACTCGCCTTGTCCCTCGCCCTCGCGCTCGCTGCCACCGGCGCCTTCGCCAAAGATTGGTCCACGGTTCGCTTCGGCGTGGATGCGAGCTACGCGCCGTTCGAATCGAAAGCGACCGATGGCAAGCTGGTCGGCTTCGACGTCGACCTCGGCACCGAAATCTGCCGCCGTTTGAACGCGAAGTGCGTGTGGGTCGAGCAGGACTTCGACAGCATGATTCCGGCACTGAAGGCAAAGAAGTTCGACGGCGTGCTGTCGTCGATGTCGATGACACCGCAACGCGCCGAACAGATCGCCTTCTCGTCGAAGCTGTTCAACACGCCGACACGTCTCGTCGCGAAGCAGGGTTCGGGCATCCTGCCGACCGCCGACTCGCTGAAGGGCAAGACGGTGGGCGTCGAACAGGGCACGATCCAGGAAACCTACGCGAAGACCTATTGGGAGGCGAAGGGCGTGAAGGTCGTGCCGTATCAGAACCAGGACGCGGTCTATACCGACCTGCAGTCGGGCCGTCTGGACGCAGCGCTGCAGGACGCCGTGCAGGCTGACCAGGGTTTCCTGAAGACGCCGCGCGGCGCGGGCTTCGCGTTCGTCGGCAAGGACCTCGACGATCCGAAGATCCTCGGCAACGGCGCCGGCATCGGCATGCGCAAGGAAGACACCGATCTGAAGGTGAAGGTCGACAAGGCGATCGCCGACATGATCAAGGACGGCACCTACAAGAAGATCGAGCAGAAGTACTTCAACTTCGACGTGTACGGCAGTTAAGTCCGCCCCCACGAGCCCGCCCCACCCGATCGCCAGGCCCCGCGCGCATGCGCGCGGTTCGCTCCTTCAACAAGGACACTCCCATGCTGTTTCAAGGCTTCGGTCCGCTGCTCCTCGCGGGCACGTGGGTAACCATCAAGCTCGCGGTGCTGTCGCTCGCGGCGTCGTTTGCGCTGGGACTTCTCGGCGCCGCCGCGAAGCTGTCGACCAACCGTGCGATCTCGCGCATCGGCACGATGTACACGACGCTGATCCGCGCCGTGCCCGATCTCGTGCTGATGCTGCTGCTGTTCTACAGCATCCAGATCTGGCTCAATGATCTGACCGACATGTTCAGCATGGAGCAGATCGACATCGATCCGTTTCTCGCCGGTGTGATCACGCTGGGCTTCATTTACGGCGCGTACTTCACCGAAACCTTCCGCGGCGCGTTTCTCTCCGTGCCGCGCGGGCAGATCGAAGCGGGCTTCGCGTACGGCATGAGCGCGCGGCGCGTGTTCACGCGCATCCTGTTCCCGCAGATGATGCGCTTCGCGCTGCCCGGCATCGGCAACAACTGGCAGGTGCTCGTGAAGGCCACCGCGCTCGTGTCGATCATCGGTCTCGCGGACGTGGTCAAGGCATCGCAGGACGCCGGCAAGAGCACGCAGTCGTTCTTCTTCTTCACGCTGGCGACCGGAGCCATCTACCTCGCCATCACCACGATTTCGAATCTGCTCTTGAACCGCCTCGAGAAGCGCTACTCGATCGGCGTACGGAGGGCCGCGCTGTGATCGAACTGACTCGTCAATACTGGCAGAACTACCTGTTCACGGACGGCTTCAACTACACCGGCCTCGTCATCACGCTGTGGTTGCTGGTTGCGTCGATCGTGCTGGGTTTCGTGCTGGCCGTGCCGCTCGCGATCGCGCGCGCGTCGCGCAACCGCTACATCTCCGGACCCGTCTGGCTTTACACCTACATCTTCCGGGGCACGCCTTTATACGTTCAGTTGCTGTTGATCTACACGGGCCTCTACAGTCTGCATTTCGTCCATTCGCACCAGATGCTCGACAGCTTCTTTCGCAATGCGATGAACTGCACGCTGCTCGCGTTCGCGCTGAACGAATGCGCGTATGCCACCGAGATCTTCGCGGGCTCGATCCGGGAGACCTCGCACGGTGAAATCGAGGCGGCCCAGGCTTACGGCATGTCGAAGTTCAAGCTGTACACGCGCATCATCCTGCCTTCGGCGCTGCGCCGGGCACTGCCCTCGTACAGCAACGAGGTGATCCTGATGCTGCACGCGACGACACTCGCGTTCACCGCAACTGTGCCCGACATTCTGAAGGTGGCGCGCGACGTCAACTCCGCGACCTACGCGACGTTCCAGGCGTACGGCATCGCGGCGATCCTGTATGCGACGATCGTGTTCGCGCTGATCTGGGGCTTCCGCAAGATGGAAATCCGATTGCTGGCTTATCTGAAACCGCAAGCGCATTAAACCCGGGCGCATTCGCGTCATGATGGAGCATACGAGCATGTACAAGCTGACGGTCGACGACCTGCACAAGAAGTTCGGCGACAACGAGGTATTGAAGGGCGTCTCGCTGAAGGCGAAGGCGGGCGACGTGATTAGCCTCATCGGGTCGAGCGGCTCCGGGAAAAGCACCTTCCTGCGGTGTATCAATCTTTCTCGAATCGCCGTGCTCCGGGCGCATCACGCTGAACGGAGAGGAAATCAACACGAGCAGGGATCGCAACGGCTCGCTACGCGTGACCCATCCGAAGCAGTTGCAAACGATGCGCACGTGTCTGTCGATGGTGTTCCAGCATTTCAATCTGTGGGCGCATATGACGGTGCTCGAGAACATCATCGAGGCGCCGATCAGCGTGCTGGGATTGAGCCGCGCGCAAGCCGAGGAACGCGCTCGGAAGTATCTGACCAAGGTCGGTTTGCCGGCCAGCACGGAGAAAAAATATCCGTCGCATCTGTCCGGTGGTCAGCAGCAGCGCGTCGCGATTGCTCGCGCGCTTGCGATGGAGCCGGAAGTGATGCTGTTCGACGAACCGACTTCGGCGCTCGATCCCGAACTCGTCGGCGAAGTGCTGCGTGTGATGCAGGCGCTCGCAGAAGAAGGCCGCACGATGATCGTCGTCACGCACGAAATGGGCTTTGCGCGCAACGTGTCGAATCATGTCGTATTCCTGCACAAGGGCAAGATCGAGGAGCAAGGGCATCCGCATCAGGTGCTGACGAATCCGCGCAGTGAGCGGTTGCAGCAGTTTTTGGCGGGGCGGTTGAAGTAGCGGCGGCGGGGTATGGCGCGTCGACCGGCGTCGCGCCTTACCTCGAATCATTTCCAGAACGACTGCGCCACTCACCCGATCGCACTGGTCTGCGCGCGGTTCACAGATACACCGTGTGTTCGCTCTCGCCCTCCGGCAGCACGAGGATCACGCCTGACTCGTGTGACCGCGCCGCGAGGCTGCCCGCATCGCCGCTTTGCTGCGAAAAGAAGCGCCACGTAAAGAGCCCGGTATCGAGCTGTCGTTCGCGGTTCGATACGTCACGCGGCGCCACGTGCACGAGCAGTTCGTCGCCGACGATCTCCACGCTGTGCGGTGCCGCCGAATACGACACGTTCAGGCCGTCACGGATCAACCAGTTGCCATCGCGGAGCGAGCCCGATGCGCAAGGCCATAACGGTACGTCACCGGAGGGCTGCTGTCGAGACTCGAACGAGACGGCTTGAATGTCCTCGACAGGGTCAGGCGAGCGTCGACTAAGGGTTCAACACGACCCACGCGTTCCCGTCGACCGCGATCTTCACCGCATCGAGGGTGTTTCGTTCATCGCTCAGACTCTCCGTTCCGGATTGCCGAGGCTCCAGTCCCACGGACGGATCTCGACGCAATCGAACAGCCCCGCCTGCATATACGGATCGTTGCTGACGAACTCCATCACATCGTCGATACGCTCCGCTTCGACGACCAGCAACGTGCCATTCATCGCATCGCATTGCGGCGCGAGCGTCGGACCGCCGAGGCGCACGAACACGCCACGATGCGTATTGCCGCGCAACCACGTCCGATGCACCGGACGCACCCGTTCGCGCACTTCGCGCATGCCGGGCTTGTCGGTCGCGAATACCGCGAAAAAACGTGCCATCGTCATCAACTCCGATCGAGGATGAAGTCGTAGCGCGCTTCGCGGAACGGTCCATCGAAACCGAAGCGGCGCGCGAGTTCGTGATCCGCGGAGCACTCGCGATAGTCGACCATCAGCGAGGGCTTCACGCCGAACACCGCGTCCGAATCCAGATACGGATCCTCGCGATCGAACACATGCGTGACCAGTGTCCGATGCCCCGGCGCATCTATCATGAAGTGCAGATGCGCGGGTCGCCACGGATGCCGTCCAGTCGCTTCGAGCATGCGGCCGACCGGGCCGTCGGTCGGAATCGGATAACTGACTGGCACGATCGTCGAAATCGCGTAGCGGCCTTCGGCGTCGGTGCGAAAACGTCCACGCAGATTGCCGTGCGGCTGCTCGGTGTCCTGCCCCGAGTACATGCCGTTATCGGCGGTCTGCCAGACGTCGAGCACCGCGTTGGCAAGCGGCTCACCGTCCGTCGACAGCACGCGCCCATGCACGAGTGCGGGCGTGCCCGGCGTGAACGCGATGTTCTCGCCGTACGCGCGCTCGGGCATGCCGCGAATATAGAACGGACCGAATACGGTGGTGTCGGTCGCGCCCGTCGCGAGACGGTGATTGATCGCGTCGACGAGCATCGATACGCCGAGCGTATCCGACAACAGGATGAATTCCTGACGCACGAGTTCATCGCACATCTTGCCGGTGTCGGTCAGAAAGCGAATGGCCGACATCCATTCGGCCTCGGTCGGCTCGACTTCACGCACGAACGCATGCATGTGCCGCACGAGGCTTTGCATCAGCGTGCGCAGCCGTTCGTCGGGCGTGCCCGCGAAGCTTGCTACCACCTGCTCGGTCAGGGCCTGCTCGGCCTCTTTGCTGTCTGTCGACATGTCTTCCTCCATCGATTGTTCTGGCGGCGCTGCGTTGGCCAATGCTCAGGCGGGTTCGACGCCCTGCCACGCAAGTTGCAGCAGCGCGCGGATCGCGTCGCGCGCCACGGGACGCGGGTTCGCATACGGATTCTTGCACGCGAGATCGGCCGCTTCGTCGAGTCCCTGCTCGGCCATGCCGATCTGCGCGAGCGCCATCGGAATGCCGAGCGCGCGGTTCAGTTCGAACAGCAGCGGACCCGCGTCGGCCGCGCGCTTGCCGCCGAGCGCGCGTGCGACGCGCGCAAGCGCATCGGGCGCGGCGTCGTGGTTGTAGTGTGCCGTATGCGGCAGGTTAAACGTACCGCCCAACGTATGACACAGCTTGTGATGGGAAGTGAATGCTGTTTCGCTGCTAATCGCTGAATCTGTCAATCCGTCACGCTGGATCGTGCAGGTATGCTGATTGCTCATGTTATGACGAGATGGTTTGCGATTGACCGGTTCACCGTCACTTTGCCACCGTCTGATTGTGTCTCGAAAGGAGTTTCGATCGTGTCGCTCTCTCGCCGTCATTTCATGATACTTGCCGCATCCGTTGCCTCAACGACGGTTCTCTCGACAAAGTCAAACGCGGACGCGCCTGTGCTGTCCGAAAACGATCCGACCGCACTGGCCCTCGGATACAAGATGGACGCATCGAAGGTCGACAAGGCGAAATTCCCTCGGTACCAGCCAGGGCAGACCTGCGCCAATTGCCAACTGTATCAAGGCAAACCCGGTTCCACGAATGGACCGTGTCCGACTTACGGGGGCAAGCTGGTCGACGCAAAAGGGTGGTGTAACGCCTACGTGAAAAAGGCGTAATTTACAGGCCGTCGTTGTCATTGGGCATACCGCTGTGTACAGCGTCAACCTACGGGTGTGGAGCGCCGTCGGATGGACGTCGCGCCCCTTAACTGCTCTTCCAGCTGTCGTCACGTCACCGTTCGCTTCATCGTAGCTCGCGCCGATAGCCGCGATCCAGTGCGCCGTTATGACAAGGAATAACAAGCTAGATACTATGGAAGGGCGCCACGGAAGTAAGCCTCCTGGAGTAAAACGAGGATCCCGACACCCGTTTTCCGAGAGGAGTACGCAAATGAATGCGCCTCGCACGGCCCTTCGCGGGCAGGATACAACCATCACCGGATCGCTGTATGTCGCCTTCGAACTGGGTGACAGGAGCTGGAAGCTCTCCCTGGGCGATGGGGTGCGCGCGCCGAGCCGCTGCACCGTGGCCGCCGGCGATACGGCCGCAGTTTTCACGGCGATTGCAAAGGCCAAAGCGCGCTGTCATCTGGCGGCCGATGCTCCGGTGCGGAGCTGTTACGAAGCCGGGCGTGACGGCTTCTGGCTGCACCGCTGTCTGGAAGCACATCAGATCACGAACCTGGTGGTGGATTCAGCCAGTATCGAAGTGAACCGGCGCAGACGTCGCGCCAAGACTGACCGGCTTGACAGCGACAAACTGCTGTCGATGCTGATGCGTTACTACGCTGGTGAACGCCGGGTGTGGGCGGTCGCGCGCATCCCGACTCCCGAACAGGAAGATGAGCGGCGGGTACACCGTGAACTCGATCGCCTGCGCCAGGAGCGCACTGCCCATAGCAACCGCATCCGCTCGCTGCTGGTACTTCACAACCTGCGGCCCGAGCGAATCGGTGGCCGCGCGTGGGCGCACTGGTGGGCCGAGCACACCACTCAGCTGTTGCCAGCCCTGCGCGCCGAGATCGAGCGCGAATGTGAGCGGCTGTCGCTGGCTGCCAGGCAGATCAGGACGCTCGAGGCACAGCAGCAGCGCGAGGTGCGCAGCGGTGTGCAACCCGCGATTGCGCGGCTCGCGCACCTCGCGGGTATCGGAACGGGCAGTGCCTGGGTCCTGGTCAGGGAACTGTTCGGCTGGCGACAGTTTCACAACCGCCGTGAAGTGGCCGGCTGCCTGGGCCTGGCCCCGACGCCCTATGCCAGCGGTACCAGTGAAGTTGAGCAGGGCATCAGCAAGATCGGCAACAAGCGAGCCCGATGGCTGATGGTGGAACTGGCGTGGAGCTGGTTGCGCTTCCAGCGCAGCAGCCAGCTAAGCGACTGGTTCAACGAGCGCTTTGCAGGCGGTGGCAAGCGTATGCGACGCATCGGCATTGTGGCACTTGCCAGACGTCTGGCGGTCGCGCTATGGCGCTATCTGGAATTCGGCGAGATTCCCCTCGGGGCAACCCTCAAGCCGCCTGCGAAGAAGGTGACGGCGACCTGAACAGCCAACGTCGAGCGGCAGCAGCGTTTGAAGGTTTGGCGCGCCCGGAACGGAGGTGGGTTGTCCGGCGGATAACCGTGGTTCTAGATGGGGCGCGTCCGTAATGGGGTGGTTCCAGCGCCTTGCGCATGCGGTATGTGGTGACCGGTCTGGTGGCCGGCACGGATAGAAGTTGGTCCGGTCAACTTGTCCGGACTTCAGACACCCCGACCTCACTGCTGTTCTCGCTTGATATGGAGGATTGCAAATCATCTTATCGAGAGGTTATCCACCACCGGCCAGCGTCATGGTCGTGACAGGCGACCCGTTGGCCGGTGGTGGATAACCTCTCGCGCTCTCGAATGGGAGATAACTGACGGGAAAATGGATCGCGAAAGGGCTTGACTTCCAATGCCCCATAGAAGCCTCCGTTCAGCACCATCTCGCCTGGTCATATCCAACAGGATCGACGGTCTAGTCCGGCCACTTGCGAGATTGAGCCGCGATACCAATGGGCGTTACACGCCTCGAAACACTGGGGCCGTGGCAATCCGCCATAGTCGGGAATCACATCCGAAACGTTGTTTCGGCGCGTCTTGACGACTGCCGGAACGCGTCCGAAGCCGGAACTCTGAGCCGGAACGACCCGTTCCCGATCGAATTCGACGATCGAATCTTCGACGACACCTCTGATGGGGGATGAACTTACTTAAGCTCTTCGGAAGGAAACGCGGTGAGAAAATCAAAGTCGCACCCTGCGGCGACAGAGAGCACGTGATCGTGATAGAGCCGCTGGTAACCGCGCGCATACATCCCTTGCGCCTGACGAATCTCAGCGGCACGACGCGCCAGCTCGACCTCGTCGACCAGTAGATCGATCCGCTTGTCCCGCGCCGAGAGCCGGATCCGATCACCGTTGCGCACCAGCGCCAGCGGGCCACCGAGCGCCGCTTCTGGCGTCACGTGAAGCACGATGGTCCCGTACGCCGTGCCCGACATGCGCGCATCTGAAATCCTCACCATGTCCTTCACCCCCGCCCGTGCAAGTTTCTGCGGGATCGGCAGATAGCCGGCCTCGGGCATGCCTGAAGCACTGCGCGGCCCCGCGTTCTGCAATACGAGAACGTCGTCCGCGCGAACGTCCAGACCGGGGTCGTCGATGCGCGCGGCCAGATCTTCGAGCGAGGTAAATACCACGGCACGCCCTTCGTGTTCGAGCAGTTCGGGAGTAGCGGCGGCCACGCGTGAATGTCGGCATCGTCGATCACGGTCGCGACGGCCACTTCGCTTTGCGCGCGCGCCATGTTGTGCGCACGGCAGATGAGCGACGTGTTTGCTGTACGAAAGCGAAGTCGCTTCGATGGAAGCGTGCTATCCCGGTGCCAACCAGACATAACGCAGCGACGGCAAGTCGTCGTGGCCGCCTTTGTCAGCGGGTTTTGGGGCAAAGCCCGGGTGTCATGGCAGCATGGCGCCCGACCGTTAGTTGCGCATCCGACAGGAAGACGTTCGGTCATCTGCGCCAACGTATCGGAGGCCGCAGGTCGGCGCGAAGCGCACGAAATTCGCCGGTCGGATGGTTTTACACTTGTGTCTCGTCATCCCTTGCCGAGCGGCGGCCGACTCGGGAATCCCGCCATATTGCTTAGCTGGGCCAGTTCATTCGCCGCCTCGCGCAGCAGCATCGAGTACTCGTGAATCTTCTCGGTCGTCAGCCGCACCCGCGGACCGGCCAAACTGATGACGCCGACGCAACGCGAGCCGCTCACCACGGGCACCGCCACCGCTGACATGCGCGGGGCAAACACCTCGTCGATCATCGCGTAGCCACGCACGCGCGCAGCGTGCAGGAAGCCCAGCAGCGCCTTGAGCGTCGTCGGCGCATTGGGTCCAAACTCATTGGGCTGTCCAAAACCCTGCTTCAAAACCAGTGCCGCCGCCTGTTCGTCAGTCATTGTCATCAGCCATGCGTGTCCGGTCGACGTGCATGAAAGTCGTGCTGCCTGGCCCATGTCAGGATCGTAGCGAAAGCCGATGCGCTGTCCGTCCGCCTTCCCCACCCAGATGATTGCTTCGCCGTCCACCAACGACAGCCGCGCCAGTTCGCCTGTCTGCGCAGCGACGCGTTCGATGATCGGCTGGGCGATATCCGCGATGCCCGTCAGGCTCAGGAATTCCAGCCCGTTCGACGTCATACGCATTGTCAGAATGTAGCGGCTGTGATCGACCAGTTGCCTGACATAGCCGCCTTCGATGAGCTCGGCGAGCACGCGGTGGCACGTGCTGCGGGGCAGGGACAAAGCGTCGGCAATCGCCAGAAGACCCGCGCCTTCGGCTTGCGTCGCCAGGAAATCAAGAATTCTCAGGCCGTTTTTGAGCGACATTTCGCGTGATTTTCATTATGCGCAATGCAGTTCCGGTGCGGAACGCCTCGCTTTCTGAGCGCAAACAATAGCACTTGTTCGTCGCCAGATACGAACGGTTCGACATATGAGGAATTCAGGAGACAACATGTCATTTTTTGCTGATTCAGGCCTTGCCGCGGAACAACAGTCCGCGCAGGCTCACTTGATGGCGCGTCGGGCGGTGGCAGGCGCAACCGTCGGAACGGCACTCGAATGGTTCGACTTCGCGCTGTATGGTGTGGTCGCGGCCACGATCTTTCCAAAGCTGTTTTTCCCATCGCTGGACCCGACCGCCTCGCTGCTCGCGTCGTTGGCTAGTTTCTGGGCAGGGCTGGCCGCACGCCCGCTAGGCGCGGTGATCTGCGGGATGCTCGGGGACCGTTGGGGACGCCGCAAACTGATGCTTATCACCGTGTCGGTAATGGGAGCTTCATCGTTCCTGATGGGGCTGTTGCCCACTTACCACCGGGTTGGCATCCTCGCGCCGACGTTGCTGGTGACACTGCGCATCATCCAGGGATTCGCGCTTAGCGGCGAGTCGACGGGCGCGCAACTGATGGCGGTCGAGCATGCGCCTGCTAACCGACGCGGTTTGTATTCGGGCCTGCTTGGCATCTGCTCGCCACTCAGCCAGATTCTCGCCAACTTCTCGCTCTTTACACTGGCCGCGTTGCTTTCATCGGACGACTTCGACTCCTGGGGATGGCGAGTCCCGTTCCTCGCAAGCTTTGTGCTGGTGCTGCTGGGCATCTACATCCGCAGGAAGGTTAGCGAGACACCCGCCTTCGAGGCGCTCAAGAGGACTGCCGTTCCCACACGCGCTGCCAATCCGCTAGGCACCGTTTTCAAATATCACTGGCGCACCGCGCTTCGCCTGACGCTGTTCTTCTGTGGCCCGGCCGCACTGTTTTATCTGATCGTGGTTTTCTCGCTCAGCTATCTGACGAAACACCTCGGCGTACCAAAGCAGACCGGTTTCATGCTGCTGATGGTTGCGAATGTCTGTGCCATCGCGGGAGCGCTGGCGGGCGGTTATCTGAGCGATCGGATCGGACGCAAACGTGCGCTGATGATCGGCTCGTTCTGCACGCTGATCTGCTGCCTGATCTACTTTCCGATTCTCAACCAGAACTCGATCGCCATGACGATGGCCGTGATGGGCGCCTTCCTCGGCTTCACACAGTTCCAGAGCGGCATCCAGCCGGTGTGGTTCGCCGAGTCATTTCCGACCGATGCGCGCTACACGGGGTCCGCACTGTCGTACTCGGGAGCCAACCTGCTCACCGGCGGCCCGATGCCAATCGTCGCCGTGGCGCTGCTCAATGCCTTTAACGGTTCCCCTTGGGCCATCGTAGCGGTCTGCGGCTCGCTGAACCTGATCTCCTTCCTGATGATCGCAATATCCCGGGAAACCAGAGACACGGCCCTGGAACGCTCTTCTACACACTGACACCATGACTCGCAAACTCTACATCCTCAATGGCTCCAACCTGAACATGCTGGGCGCGCGGGAGCCTCATCTTTATGGCAGCACTACGCTGAAGGACATCGAACAGAACTGCCTCGCGCTGGCCGACGCCCTCGAGTTCGACTGCGTATTCCGACAAACGAACAGCGAAAGCGAGTTGATCGACTGGATCCAGGAAGCGTTCTTGCAGGACGCCGCGCTGATCATCAATCCAGCCGGCTTTTCATTCGGTCGGATTCCGGTGCTCGACGCAGTCAAGCTCATCCGCCGACCAGTAGTGGAATTGCATATCACCAACATCCACCGACGCTCGGAGGAATATCGTCACTCGACGATTTCGGTGGCGGCTACCGCGGTAATTTGCGGGGCTGGCGCAAACGGATACTTGCTAGCAATCCGCGCGATTGACGATCTGTGGGGCAACCAGACCTGAGCCGGCTCCTCGATTCATGAAGCACGCGGGCTCCTCGATGGAGCCCGCTTCGGCCGCAGCACCGGCTTACTCTGCGACGCTATCCTACGCGGAGGCACGAATGAGCCGTGTCTGCTGTGCCGTGATCAGATGGCCCGATGCCTTGAGAGAGGCGGGGAAATCCGGATGCGTATCGCGTGCAAGGCACCGTCGTTCGTAGTCTGCCAGATCGTCATACCCCCACAGGTGGGTGAACTGGTTCTGCGGCCCGACCAGACTGGTTCAAAAACCGAGCGGATGTCCAAGCGTCTCGAGCAGGATTGGCATGGCGAGCCTGTCAAACACGTCGATAAACTCGGGCATCTTGCGCAGCGCGATCGTGTAGACCCGGAAATTCAACAGGGGCTTTGCCAGATAGATGGGGCGGGTGCTCATGCGTACACCTTCTCTTTGGAGGTCATGGTTTTGGTGGCGATCGCGTTACCGGTGAGCCCGGACCGCTGGCTGACGGTGGCGTTCACGCGCGACCCGCGCTGGTTGTAACTTTCGCGGCTAGTCCCCGAAAGGGTTGCCGGTGTCCTTCACTTCGGTACTGAGGTTGTATTCCGCACGCATGGCCTTGAGTACGCCCTCGATGTCGCGCTCGAAGCCGATCGCGTTACCGAAGTGGGTCATATCCCAGTTGCAGCCTGTCTTGTCAGCCTCTTGCAATTGCGGCCGCGGCACGCGAATCTTCACGCCATCCTCGACGATTTCCTGCAGTCGATGGATTCGCCGACTGACCTCCTGCTGAAGCTGCGAGGCATTAAGCGTCTTGCGTATCATCCAGGTCTCCTCCCGGTTGCTCGAGCCAGTCTAACGCAAGTGAGGCGTTTCGCGACCTGGCGCTGAAATGCGAAGCGCCAGAGAGAAAGCAGGCGTATCGGTTCGTGGGGGTACGTCAGCCAGCGCCGACGCGCGCGAAAGTCTGGCGGCTTTAGACGACGTTGGTTGTGCGTCGCACCACACATTCGTTCGCTTTCTCTGTCGCCGGCCTGGATTGTTTCCCCGATAGCCAGACATACGGATTACGAGGAACATAGGCATGCGCTAAAGGTTGCCAACGTGTAAAACCGGTGGGGGTAAGCATGGGACAACTCGACTTCAGTACCTTCGAGCACGAAGGTTGGGAGCGGGTCGCGCAGGCCTATCATGAGTATTTTGGTGATTTGACCGCCCAGTCGAACCAGGCCATGCTCGAAACCCTCTGCATTCGGCGGGGAGCCCGTTTTCTCGACGTCGCCTGCGGCCCGGGCTACCTCGCGGCGGCCGCCGCGCGCAGCGGCGCGGATGTCGCCGGGGTGGATTTCTCGGTCGCGATGGTCGACAAGGCGAGACGCGTCTTTCCGGCACTTGAGTTCCGCGTCGGCGACGCGGAGGATTTGCCATTTCCCGACGCAAGCTTCTCGGCAGTGGGGATCAGCTTCGGAATGTTGCACTTTGCGCACCCCGAGCGCGCGCTCGCGGAGGCGTTTCGTGTACTGCAACCTAACGGCAGAATCGCCTTCACGGTATGGGCGACACCGAACAAGGCGGTTGGCTTCGGCATGGTATTGAAGGCAATCGAGGAGCACGGGACGACCGACGTACCCGTCCCGCCGGGACCACCCTTCTTCCGATTCAGCGATTGGGAGGAATCGAAGCGCCTGTTGCTCGATGCCGGGTTCGTCCAACCGGAGGTGCGGGAGTTGGACCTCACGCTCGTGCTTCGTGCTCCCAATACACCTTTTCATGCACTCCTGCGTGGTGGCGTGCGGGTTTCCGCGTTGCTACACGCGCAGACGCCGGCGGCGCTAGCGTCTATTGAACGGGCCGTCGCACACGAGGCGCAGGCGTATCGCAGCGATACGGGGGACCTCAGGCTTCCGATGAGCTGCGTTCTGGCTTCCGCACTCAAGCCTTAGGGCGAGCGGGTTGACTCAACTCAACTAGACCGTCGCGGCGAGCTTGAATTCATCGAACCTGGCTACTGGTGGCGATAGTTCCTGGACTTCCAGACGGTCCACCAGAGCTGCATGCGCACCGTCAACCAGCCAATGGCAGATTCGCTCGAGTTCTTCAGCGTGTCCTTGCAACACAGCCTCGACCGAACCGTCCATCCGGTTGCGCACCCAACCCGTGATGCCTCGAGCCGTGGCCTCGTCGATGCAAGCCTGCCGGTAACCTACCCCCTGCACGTGACCATATACCCCCCCGGCGTCATAGTAGTTGTCGCCTCTGAACTTTCTTATCAAGAAGAGTCAGAGGTACAAGTTGAAGACGAAACAAACGTATTCTGTTGAGTTCAAGGAGCAGGCGCTGTCGAAGGTTCTGCAGCGCGGGAGCCGAACGGTTGGCGCCGTGGCTGACGAATTGAACGTGAACGTACTGACATTAAGGAATTGGATGAGAGGCACCGCCGCCGCGAACCGGAGCTCGAGTTCTGGGCACACAAGGCGTCCGGAAGACTGGTCGCTGGAAGAACGCCTGATTGCCTTGCAGGAGAGCCACGGCCTGGCGGACGAAGCATTGAACGGCTGGTGTCGGGAGCGCGGCCTGTTTTTGCATCATCTCGCGCAGTGGCGAGCGGATTTTTGCGCCGTTGGCGCAGCCGGTAGCCGACGTGAGAGCGCCCAGGAAGTACGGGATCTGAAGCAGGCCAATGTTCAACTGCGGCGCGAACTGAAGCGCAAGGAGCAGGCGCTGGCCGAAGCTGCGGCGCTACTGGTGCTGCAAAAAAAGTACCGCGCGCTCCTCGGGGACGAGGCCGAATGACGGCCCCTGAAGAGCGCAAGGCATTGATCGGCCTCATCAACGAGGCGACCCTGGCCGGGGCTCGGCAGGCGCACGCGTGCGAGATTCTGGGGCTCAGCGCGCGCACAGTTCAGCGCTGGCAGCGGGGCGAGCCTGACGCGATGGACGGGCGCTCGTTACGGCACCACGAGCCGCGCCACAAGCTCTCTGCCGAGGAACGCGCCGAGCTTCTGGCAGTCGCGAACTCGGCCGAATTCGGTCATCTGCCGCCAAGCCAGATCGTGCCGCGACTGGCAGACCAGCAACGCTATATTGCCTCCGAATCGACGTTCTACCGGGTACTGAAGGCCGAGAAGCAACTCGCCCACCGGCGCAGCGAACGGCCGGCCCACGCTCGCAGCAAACCCCGTTCAGTTTGCGCCGACGCGCCGAACCAGCTGTATTCCTGGGACATCACGTATTTGCCGACGACGATCCGTGGACAGTATTTTTATCTCTACCTGTTTCTGGATGTCTTCAGTCGCAAGATCGTCGGCTGGCAGGTCTATGCCGAGGAAAGCAGCGTACTGGCCAGCGAAGTCCTCAGGGACCTCTGCGCGCGCGAAGCGATACGGCCCAACCAGGTGATTCTGCATTCGGATAACGGCGGCCCGATGAAAGGCGCGACGATGCTCGCCACCCTCCAGGCGCTGGGCGTCATGCCGTCGTTGAGTCGCCCGGGCGTGAGCAACGACAACCCTTATTCCGAGTCGCTGTTCAAGACCCTGAAGTACCGGCCCGCTTACCCGCTCAAAGCGTTCGATACCCTGCTGGCCGCACGTACCTGGGTCGGCGCACTGGTGCGCTGGTACAACGATGAGCATCGTCACAGCGCAATCCGGTTTGTGACGCCCGCGCAGCGTCATGCCAACCTCGATCAGGATATTCTGGAACGACGCACGGCGCTTTACGCGAGTGCTCGGCAGCGCAATCCGCTTCGATGGAAGGGCCGCACGCGCAACTGGCAGCGCGTCGATGCTGTGCATCTGAACCCTGATCGCATCGATGACCAGGGCATCCATCAACAACGCCGCAATCTGGAGCGAAAGGCCGCCTGAAATTTATTCGTTGAGGCGACAACTAGCTTGAAAATTTCCGTACCCTGACCAGTCTGGTCCGTAAATCGGTATCGAACTGTGGCGTCATGATGCACGTAACTCCAGGTCGGATAAGACGCAGCGCAATTGCCTCTGGTCGCTGTCGCTGTCAGTCCGGAAGCAAAAGCTCTGCTCGACACGAATCGCAGGTTCGACAGTCAACCTCCGCGCACCTCGTCGGTTTCGCCTGCCGAGTCTGTCGCCTCCCAATCCGCCTTCGTCGTTGCTGCTGGCGTCACCGGCTTGATACGTGTCCACCACGCGGTATTTGCCGGCGCATGGAAGCGGAACTGCGTGCTCCATGCCGCCCAGAACTCCCGCTGTGCGGCCTGGGACGTCGGGAGAACAAAACCTAACTTCTCAGCGAGTGCCGGAAGATAAAGGTCAAACGCTGATTTGACAACGTCGCCCCAGCTTCTTGCCTCAAGAATCGCAAGCCGATACGCAATTGCCGCAATGGCGGCCGCAATCGCAGCGTTCTGAAAAAGATCCGCCAACAGGTAATTACCGGACAGTCCGTCCGCAAGCCAGATGTCAATCGCTCGCACCAAGGTAAAGATGGACGTAAAGGTACCCAGAACGACGAGTCCGACCAGAAAGTCAACTGGAGCTCTCGCATCCGCAATGATTGCCTGATAGTCCTTTGGGATGACTGCAAGAAGACGCGGCCATACGAATATGCTGTCAACCTTATAGACTTCGCTCGAGTAACCCTCGAATGCACGCAACGTGTTCCCAAAGGCCGTAGGAAGAACGAGATTTTCATACCGGGGGAAATCACGGGCGTTCCGCTCCTGGTTGCGGTACAGCCTCGCCCTTACGGTGGCTAGGTTCGATTCAGCCTTTCTGTATTCCAACGATTCCTTTGAGGCTTTAAGCCGCTCGATTGTACTGTTCTCTGTAGCGAGTTCCGTACGGAGGCGTTCTATGAGGTCCAGCTGACGATTGCGGCGATTTCGCTCATCGCGCTTCCATGCCTCGCGATTGAATGGCCATTTGTATCCTTCGAGAACCTGATAAAACCAGTTGTTCAATACCAACAGGATCAGCGATAGGACCCATACGATGATGAGGAAAGAGAACAGGCTTCCAACCTTGTCGCTGTCCGAGGTCGCTTTGTGTAGCAAATCGCAAAATGCCGGGATATCGGCGTTTGCCGCGAGAAAGCCTGTAAAGCCAAGCAGGGCCGGCAAAAAGAAGCCGAGGATAAATGCTTTGTCCAGCAGTTTCGATAGGCCCGAGAGCATCGGAGATTATCCCTTGGCAAGTTCAGCGACGCACTGGCGGTGGGTTGTCGTCATCTGGGTCCTGCTGCGACTGTCCCGGAAGACCTCCGAATTGAAGAGCCCGGTGAACCGCATTCAAATCGACGCTTGCCAGTTTGCTCGGCGGCGTTGCTGAGCCGGAGTCGTCTACAAGATGCTGATAGAGGAAATCGACAACCGCACTGAGGGCATTGAGGGCGCTCGCGTAATCTCGTGCAATCGCCAGGTCGTGGACTTCTACGGCCCGCCTCATCACCAATTCGCGTAGCGGTTCCGGTGCTGATTCGTATTGGCGAGCAAACGCGGCGTTCCGTTTGATTTCTTCAAGCCGGTCGATCGCTTTTGAGGCACTGCGGCGGCTCTGCCCCCTAGGTACATGCGTGGCGCTGCGCCCGACCACTTTTGTCAGCAGTTCGACGATTTCACGAGATGAGTTTTCTTTCATCCTGGCTCTCCAAGGGGAAAACACACTCGCCTCCCCGGCCCCGCCCGGTCGTCAATGCTCGAACCGTTACTCGATGTTAGTACAGCTGTTCGGTAGGAGGAAACAGTATATCGGTGCGCACGCCACAGAAGTGTCACGTGGACTTCGCAACAAGTGAACTATCGCCGGGTTCCTCGCTGCCTCGCACATACGGTTGTTCGAGCGAGCGGCACAGGACAATCCCTGAACGCTTGCCGGGCAATGTTCAGGAACATGCGGGCGCAATTCTCCGCAGCGAAATGTTGGTTTCGGACCGTCACTGTCCGGTCAAAGTGTAGGGCGAGTCCCACCACCGAGTCCACGTCGCCACTGTCACGCGAGCATTCAACGCCTACGCAGCCGGTTAGCGGCACGCTTGCCTGACAGCCCCTCCGTCGGCACGGTCTTTGCGTCCAGAAACTGCGTCAACCGGAGATAGCCATGATGCGATGTTTTGCGGACTTCGCTCCCAAGCAAGCGCTGCGCGGCAGTGCAGCCGTACTTGCTGCCACCTTACTCCTAACAGCATGCGGGACGGGAATGGCGGCATTCGCCGGACTGCTTCCGAAATCCGACGGGGTAGCGACCGCAGTGACCGCTACGCCGTTGGTCGAACTGCAGACCACGATGACGAATCTAATCGAATCCGGTTACGAGGACATTTCCGCAGCTGCTGACTAAGCTCGCCCGCAAGCTCGGCGGTGCCGCGCCGCGCCACGTGATATCACTGTCGGAACCGACTTCACCGTTCATCAGGTGTTGAACACGGTTCGTCTTCAACTCTGTTCTCTGCCATTAGCTATGCTTCTCTCTGTGTCTTGCGCCCGCCGCGAAGCACAGCCACCAAACACCGGCACAGTCGCTTGCGCACGACCCAATGATCGGTCCGACAGGTACCGTTACGTCACCAGCGGGTAGGCACGGTCGCATTGATTGCGTTTGAGCAATCCCCAACACCTGGCGGACCACCGCGTACTGCACGAACATAGGAGCGAAACGTGGCAAATATTGACTTCGAGAACCTCTGGCAGTTGTTTCCAGTCACCGACGATATTCCCGATTCCGCCCGCCTCGCGGAGCCGATTCATCAGCGCGTCTCGCTCGTCGATGGAGAACTGAAGGCATGGGATGGCGCCTGCAAGAGCGTGCAGTCGCCAGTCTGCGTGCGACAAGCCTCCGGCGACGCTGAACAGGTCGTCATTGGCAGTTATCCGGTCATGGGCGAGGTCGAGAGCGATGCCGCGCTGAACGCGGCCGTGCGAGCCTACGATCACGGCCGCGGTGAGTGGCCAACGATGACAGTCGCGCAGCGCATCGGCTGCATGCAAGACTTCATTCGTCTCATGGCGGCCAGGCGCCATGAGATCGTGAATCTGATCATGTGGGAAATCGGCAAGAGCCTTGTCGATTCGCAGAAGGAGTTCGACCGCACCATCAGCTATATGCAAGACACTATCTCGGCGCTCAAGGAGCTAGACAACAGCAACTCGCGCTTTGTCATCGCCGAGGGCACCATCGGCCAGATTCGCCGCACCCCGCTGGGCGTCGTGCTGTGCATGGGGCCTTACAACTATCCGCTGAACGAAACGTTCGCGACGCTCATTCCCGCATTGCTGATGGGCAACACCGTCGTGTTCAAGCCGCCCCAATATGGCACGCTGTTGTTCTTTCCACTGCTCGAGGCTTTCCGCTCTGCTTTCCCGAAAGGCGTCGTCAACACGATTTATGCACCGGGTGCGGTGGTGGTGCCACACATACTCGCCTCAGGAAAGATCGACGTGCTTGCCCTCATCGGCTCAAGCAAGGTTGCAGACCACCTGAAAAAACAGCACCCAAAGTCGCATCGGCTACGCGCCGTTCTCGGCCTTGACGCCAAAAACGCCGCGATTGTGTTGGCTGACGCCGACATAGACCTCGCCGTGAAGGAATGTCTGCTCGGTACGTTGTCGTTCAATGGTCAACGGTGCACAGCGCTCAAGATATTGATGGTGCACCGCTCGATCGTCGATACGTTTCTTCAGCGCTTTAACGCAGCGCTCAAAAATCTCAAGGTCGGCATGCCGTCGGAACAGGGTGTGTCCATTACACCGCTGCCGGGGATGCATCGCACGGCCTACATGACTCAGGCAATTGACGATGCGAAAGCGAAAGGCGCGGCGGTCGTGAACGAAGGTGGTGGCGTGTTCTGCAAAACTCTTTTCTATCCGGCCGTGGTGTACCCCGTGAAGGAAGGGATGATGCTCTATCGTGAGGAGCAGTTCGGACCGATCATCCCAGTCGTGCCGTTCGATGACATCGATACACCACTCGAGTATGTCATCACTTCGGACCACGGTCAGCAGGTCAGCATTTTCGGCACCGACGCTGCCCAAATTGGCTCGCTGGTCGACCCGCTCGTCAATCAGGTGTGCCGCGTCAATCTCAACAGCCAGTGCCAGCGAGGCCCAGACGTCTTTCCGTTTGCCGGCCGCAAGGATTCTGCGGAAGGTACGCTATCGGTCACCGATGCGTTGCGCGCGTTCTCGATTCGCTCTATGGTCGCGGCCAGGGAGACCGACCTGAACAAGACGCTGCTCGATACGATGGTCACGAATCATCACTCGAAGTTCGTGAACACCGGTTTTATCTTTTAGCGGCTCGACGGGTATCGAACTCGAGTCCCGGTGCGGAGATTCAGCGCGCGATGCCGTAAAGGTCAGCGCATCGTGCGCATGGTTGAGTGAAAGGGTCCATTCGTCAGTTGGGGCGATTTCGCACGACGTCCGGCCAGTCGATGCCCGTCGAAAAGCATAGGTTTAAAAGCGACGAATATTTGCGACGTCCTATGGCGCTGCTTCATGCATCGACCCAACGCTTTTCCCTGGTGCAGGATGCGCGGAGCGGGTCACTGCGGGTCCGGATGAGCCACGCCCGCTTGCTCGATAATCTGCTCGTATTGTTCCACACCGACTACGGCTCGGTATTCCTGCATCAGCCGGATGAGCGCCTGCGACGCCCTGGAAATCACACCGTAGACTTCCAGCTGCTCGGCGTGCACCAGCGCCTGCCCCAAAGTCATGGCCACGTCAGTCTCCTTATTGCAGTTGAACAGCGAGCAAGTCGTTGGCGAACGCGGGCCGGGCGGAGGCGAACTCCATCAGGTCGAGGAAGCCCTCGCTGACCGCAAACTCATGCAGCGCATCATCGCCGCTGTCAGCTTTGATGCGACCGTAGCTTTCGACCATTTTCAGGTCGGTAATCAAGTACATCATCTCAACCTCTTTCTGTCTGGGAATGCCCCGAGTTGTCGCGCTCATACCTCGACGGAAAGAATGCGCCCCGTCGGGCCGTTGTCGTCTCATGCTTCGGTCCGAAGAGTACGTAGCGTGGCTTAATTCAAGCTTAAACAATGCCAACGATGAGAATGCCTCGCCGCAACGAAGATTCGGCGGCGCCCAATCGGAAAACCTCGCGGAATAGCATTCAATCCGTCGCGAAGCGGTTGAACACTGGACGGTCGTTTGGCGGGGAGAATAAAGTGCCATCGGGTCACTTGCTCGATGGCGGAGCAAGCGGCTGTTATTGAATGTCAGTCCGCAATCTCCGGCTCGACCAGCTTCGCCAGTTGCGCGAGCGACTCCTGCCAGCCGAGGTAACACATCTCGACCGGAATCATCTCGGGGATGCCTTCCTGCACGATGTTCAGTTCGGTCCCGCACGACACCTGCCGCAACGAAACGGTCGTGTGCATCTGACCGGGCACATTCGGGTCGTCGAAATGGTCCGAATAGCGGATCTTTTCGAACGGCACCAGTTCGACGTACTCGCCGCCGAACGAGTGCCCCTTGCCCGAGCCGAACTTATGAAACGACATCCTGTAGGTGCCGCCGACGCGCGCATCCATCTGATGCACGTCGCAGGTGAAGCCATACGGCGGTAGCCATTTCGCCATCGCGGCGGGTTCGAGGAACGCGCGATAGATACGCTCGGGCGTCGTGCGCAAGACACGGTGGAATTTGACGGTTCCGGTAGCCATGATGAGTGTGCCTTTCACTGGAGGGGTTGGACATACTGTCACGACGCGCCCGCGTTGCGGGAATCGACACGCACGAGACCAGGCAAAACCCGTAGACGGTTGACACTCGTTTAACAGGTATATCGCCCCATACGGACTGCGTTGCGGTCGAAGCGTCCCCGGTCGCCATAGCGTCCCGGTCCTTTTTAGAGGATCGATGATTGCAACGCATCAGGGACCGCCGGCCTACGCCGCCATTGAAGTCCGGATGCATGGCTGCAATCGTTACCTTCAATCCGTTCCAAACGAGAACCTGGCAAGCCGGGGGCGTCCATGCATGGTGTATAGGCAACTTGATGAGCAGGGACTTCAGGCGGCGAGTTCCTGCTGAACCGGTTGATCGTCTTTCACCGGTTCGCCATCCCTGAAGGCAATGCCTTCCAGCAACAGCTTGATCTTTTCGGGCCCGTTGACGCGGCGCCAGGTTTTCTCGGCTTCCTCGATCAGCTTGAATGCCAGACCAAGGAAGGTTGGTCGCGACACACAGTTGCGCGTGCGCGTCGTACGGTGTCGCACCGTCGCGAACGTCGACTCAATCGCATTCGTGGTCCGCAAATGCTGCCAGTGCTCAGCCGGGAAGTCGTAAAACGCCAGCAGGCTTTCCCGGTCCGTCTTCAACGTTTCCGTTGCCTTCGGATATTTCGCCGCGTAGACCGTCACGAAACGATCAAACGCGCCTTCCATTCGCCATTCGAGGTCTTTGCCGCAACACTTGCTTCAGCAGCTCAACCTCAAGGCTCTAAACATTAAATCCGCCGTTGCGCTTCGACCTTGAAACCGCCGTTTACGTACGGCCATAAAACATAATTCGTATTACGATTAGGGAATACCCGCTGAATGATGGCCGAAACTGACGGTGTGATGCGCCCCCGAGAGCACCCGTGTCCCACTATCCTCATCCTCATGGCAGCGTTGTGCAGCACAGCATTCGAAGACCTCCACATCTCGAATCGGGGAAAAAGATGCAAACGTTCGATGTGTTGACTTATGTTGCTCATACCTTGCGTGCGGGAGAGCGCGTCGCTGTTGCCTCTATTCTCTGCGTCGCCGTCGAGATCATGCTGCCGTATGGCAAGGTGTCGTTTGCATCACGCGCGCGCGGCATTCTGTTTCACATTTGTTATTTGTTTATAGGTGGGCTTTTCTTCGAACTTTATCATTCTGTGATCGTCGCACTGCATATCCGACCGCTTTTCTCGATATCGCTTGACGGCGTATTGGATTCGCCGCGGCCAGTCTGGCACGCCACCGGCATCGCCCTTGCTATCGCTGGGGCGATACTGATTGGTGATTTGCTGTACTACTGGTTCCATCGCGCGCAGCATACGTTCGGTTTCTTATGGCGGTTCCACCAGGTCCACCATTCGATTCGCGAGATGAATGTGTGGAACTGCAATATGCATGTATCGGAGGAGTTGCTCCGTCCCCTCGTTGTCACGCTTCCAATGGCACTACTGATCGACTTCCATCCTCCATTCCTATGGTCGTTGATTGGCATGGTGATACTCATTCAGGGCACCTTCGAGCACGCCGATACACGCATCAGCTTTGGCCCGATTTCCTATCTGTTCCCAGACAATCGATTTCATCGAATTCACCATTCAGTCGAGTTGCGCCATTACAACCGAAATTACGCTGCAGTCGTGACCTTATGGGACGTATTGTTTGGGACCGCACACTTCCCGAAGAAAGGCGAATGGCCCGAGGTCGGTCTTGACTACACTGATGAACCTGACGGTCTGGTTGATTATCTGCTGATGCCATTCACCGTCAGGCTACCCGCCACCGCTGTACAAGACCCATCCCCACGGAGGACGGAGTGATGTCCCCACTCGCAACGACACTCGGATCGCGGCTTGCCGATGCGAAAAACAGGCCATCGGGTTTCGACTACATGCGTCTCGTGCTCGCCGTCCTCGTGGTCGCGAGCCACACCATTAACGTCTGTTATGGTCACAAGTTCACTCAAGCGGTATGGTCCGGGCCTGCACGAGCACCGCTCGCGCTAATCTTGCCAATGTTCTTCGCTCTGAGCGGTTTCCTGGTTGCTGGCAGCTTCGAACGTTGCCGCACGATCGTTTCCTTCTGCGGGCTGCGGGTACTGCGGCTGCTACCCGCATTGGCGGTCGACACGCTGATCGCCGCATTGCTGATCGGGCCGTTCTTTACCACGCTTCCACTTCATCAATATTTCACTGATCCCGAGTTCCGGGCGTACTTCCTGAACATTCTCGGAGACGTCCATTTCGCGCTGCCAGGTATGTTCGCCAACAATCCTTGGCCGGATGCGATCAATCAGCAATTGTGGACGTTACCGTTCGAACTAGCCTGTTACGTCGCATTGACTATTGCGTCGTATGCCGGCATGGCACAACGACCGCATCTTTTACTCGCCGCATCGATTGGTGCGAACGTCTTACTCGTTGCGCTTGCGCACCGTTCCGGTTCGGCCGGTATGACCGTACACGGACCGATGCTCGTTCTCTGTTTCTTCTATGGCGTTTGCGCGTACCAGTTCCGCAACCGGATCGTCTGGAGTTCATGGCTCTGTGTGCTATCTGGCCTCGTCGCAGTGATTTGCCTATCCGTTCGCGGCGCGGATTACTTCGCGGCGCTGCCCGCCGCCTATCTGACCGTCTTTCTCGGACTCACGCAACCAAGACGCCACCGCTTTGTCGCAAGCGGTGACTACTCATACGGCATCTTTCTTTACGGTTTCCCGATACAGCAAACTGTGGCCGCGCTGCTTGCCCCGGCCGCCCTCACCTGGTACGTTCATTTTCCGATTTCCCTCGCCCTCACGCTTCTCTTTGCAATGATGTCGTGGCATGGCGTCGAAAAGCGTGCCCTGAAACTGCGCGGCTTGCTAGACCGTATCGAAACCGGTGCGTTGCATATCGCCGCCGCCGTGCCGGGGGGGCGATATCTCGTACCGGCGCCCGCGGTCCGAATCACGAAGTCGCCGACGCTCGAATGATCGTCAGAAAGCGGGGAGAGGCAGCCGCAGAGATTCAATCTCGCGCAATTCGTAGCGGCGCTGCGGTGCGTCTTTGCTCACCAAGGTCAGATACGGAGCAGCGAAATACCACTCTTCATCCAATACATCCGTTGGGTAGGGCCCGCGTTTTTTCATGCCGCCAGGATGATATGACTTCTCGTGTCAATATGATCGGTTCTGTGTTTTCGGTGTTTGAATTTCCTGAGGGCGACGTAGCAGTAAATCTCGACGGTGGATCAAGCTGATATCCGCGGATTGGCTACCGCATTACAGATGTCCGCCCAATGAGCCTTCCGCTACCTACCACCGCAAGTCGGATGAGATCCGTTGCCTACCCTGGTCGCGGGTTACTCGTGTGCCGGGCTACGCCGCCTTCAGGAAACTCCTGCACGTGTGGTTACGGTGGATGCAGACGCAGGGCATTGCTGTACATCATGGCATCTGTGTCTCGCGCGGTATGGCCAGCGACAAGGAAAGCCGGCAGATGTCCCAGATGAATCCGCTGAGTTCACGGGCAACTGCGACTACGGCGATATTCTTCTGCTTGCCGCGCGCGACGAGTTTGCGATAGCGTCGGCACAAGCGCACCTGTGCGTCCCATGCTCGATCTACAATCGGTTTAGGCAGACCTTCGTGGCGACGCTGAATATCGGGGCTCACACGCGCAGGGTGGCGATAGCTCCATGCAGCTTCAACTAGCAGCTTTCTTGCATAACTGTTGCCGCTTTTAGTGATGCTGCCCTGACGACGCTTGCCGCCAGATGAGTGCTCGGAGGGCGTCACCCCGAGCCACGCCATCAACTGGCGTGGGTGCACGAAGCGTGAGAGATCGCCCAGCTCGGCGAGCATGCCCACTGCCGTGGTGAACTGGACACCGCGCATTGCCTGCAGGCCCAGGACGGCGGGATAGAAGCGCCAGTTGACGACTGCCTCACGCAGCGCAGACTCCAGCCGGTCACATTGGGCGAGCCGGTCTTCGATCGCGCGACGTAGCTCTTCAAACGCAAACTGCTGCCACGCACTGTCGAAGCTGTGTGCGCTCAGCCAGCGTCGGTGCGCCGGCCCCCAGTCGGCAGAGCGGGTGTAGCGCACGCCGTGCGACAGCAGAAAGGCTTTTACCCTTTGCCGTGCACGCTTGAGGTCGTCCTTGGCAATCACCCATGCGCGGGCCAGATCCCGGAATGCTTCATCGTCGACGCTGGGGACGTATACGGCCGACAGGTCGCCGGCACGCAGCGATCGGACGAGCTTGACGGCATCACGTCTGTCAGTCTTGATGTGCTCACCTGGCTTGCGGGGAATCAGCGAGGGCGCGCAGACCATGCACTGGAATTCTTTCTGGACAAGCTGCCGGTAAAGCCCATATCCGCACGGACCGGCTTCGTAGACGATGCTGACGCATCGCGCTTTAGATTGCAGTCGCTTGCACAACCGTTCCACGTCGGCCTGCGTAGTACCGATCTTGCCGAGCAGTTCAACCTCGCCCGTACCAATGGCATAGGCGACCGTGATCGAATCCTTATGAACATCAAGACCCACGTAAAGAGTGCTATCGTGCTCCATGCTGGCCTCCGCGTCGGAAATCGCCGGGTGCGGCACGTCCGCACCGTGCGGCTCTGACAGCAATGCTAACCCGCGTTTGATTCCGTTGCGGCAGGCCAGCCTCTGTCCCGCAGGAAGTCATACTGCCTACCAGGTCTGGCGCGAGGTTCCTGACACGCATCCAAGATGGGTGGTTCCCGTCAGAGCCACAAAGGAAGGTCATGGGCATCGACTCGACACATCAAACCGCCATCAAAGCTTTCGTGTTCGATGTCTTCGGAACCGTGGTTGACTGGCGAAGCGGCGTCGCGCGCGAAGCGCAACCGTTTCTGCAGCGGCACGCGCCGAATCTCGACGCATCCGACTTCGCGGACGCATGGCGACGCGAGTATTCGCCCGCGATGGAAGAAGTGCGTAGCGGACGCAGACCGTATGTGCGTCTCCACGTGCTGCACCGGGAAAACCTCGTCAAAGTGCTGGCGCGTTTCGGCATCGCCAACGTTCCCGAGCCGGAGATCGATGAGTTGAACCTGGCCTGGCATCGGCTGGACCCCTGGCCCGATGCCGTCGACGCATTGCGGCGCCTGAAGGCGCGCTTCATCATCGCACCGCTATCCAACGGCAACATTCGCCTGATGGTGGACGTGGCAAAGCGTGCCGGTCTGCCTTGGGATGCCATTCTCGGTGCCGAAGTCGTCCGCGCCTATAAACCCTCGCCGCTGGTCTATAGCGAAACGGCGGAAATTCTCGGCATTGCGCCCCGCGAATTATGCCTCGTGGCCGCGCATAACAACGATCTCGCCGCTGCCCGGCGCGTCGGCTTGAGCACCGCGTTCGTCGTGCGGCCCACCGAGCATGGCCCTCAACAGACGAGCGATCTGAACGCGCACGAGGCGTGGGACTTCATCGTCGACGATCTGCACGAACTCGCGACGCAACTAGGCTGCGCGCGCTGACGCAAACCCGCGCAAGGCGACGTACTGCAACAGCATGATCGTCTTGCCGTCGACGATTTCCCCTGCGTCGACCGCTCGCAACGCGGCTTGCAACGGCATTTCGATCACCTCGAGATCTTCCCCTTCATCCTCGACGCCGCCGCCGTCGTTGACCCGCATCGACGCGTCGTACTCGCCGACATAGAAGTAGAGCTTTTCGGTTACGGATCCCGGGCTCATGTAGGCCTCGAAAATCTTGTGGACCTGACCCACGCGATACCCCGTTTCCTCCTCGACTTCGAGCCGGATGCGTTCTTCCGGCGAAGCGTTGTCGAGCAACCCGCCCGGCGCTTCGATCATCATGCCGTCGTGACCGTTCACGAACGCGGGCATGCGGAATTGTCGCGTGAGTATCACGTTGCCGGTGCGCGGACTGTGCAGCAGGATCGTCGCGCCGTTGCCGCGATCGTAGGTCTCGCGGTTCTGCCGCTGCCATGTGCCATCGCGACGCAGGAAGTCGAACGTCACCTTCTTCAGCGTGTACCAGTCGTCGGATAGCAAGGTCGTTCCGACGATGCGAACCCGGTCTTTCGTTGCGGTCATGGCGCCTCCTGTCGACCATGGACAATGATTCATGGTATCGTGCAACTTCGTGCAATTTCAAGATATTTCATGCAATGCAATGTTGACGGCCCAACGCAAGAAAGCGATCCTCGACGAACTCGCGCGCAACGGGCAGGTCCTGGCAGGCGAGCTGAGCGCGGCGTTTGGCGTGTCGGAAGACACGATCCGCCGCGATCTACGCGAACTGGCCGCGCAGGGGCGCTTGCAGCGGGTCCACGGCGGCGCGCTGCCCGCGTCGGCGGCGCTCGCGTCATTCGAGCAGCGTCAGGACATCGAGACGCTCGCCAAGCGGCGCATCGCTCGGCGAGCGGTCGAGCTGATCGCGCCGGGGCAAACCGTGATCGTCGACGGCGGCACCACGTCGGCGCTATTGGTCCAGGCGCTGCCGTCCGATTTGCACGCGACCATCGTCACGCATAGTCCGAGCGTCGCCACGGCGCTTGCCGCGCATCCTTGTGTCGAGGTGATCCTGATTGGCGGCCGGCTTTACAAACATTCGATCGTGGCCGTCGGCGCCGCGGCGATGGAAGGCATTTCGCGCATCCATGCCGACCTGTACTTCATGGGGGTGACCGGCGTGCATCCCAGCGCTGGGCTGAGCACCGGTGACTTCGAGGAAGCCGCGATCAAGCGCGCGCTCGCCGCGCGGGCGGCGGAAACGGTCGTGCTCGCGTCATCGTCGAAACTGAACGCCGCATCGCGGTTCGTGATCGGCGAGATCAAACTCGCGCAGACCATCGTGGTCGAGAAGAAGACCCGCGCGGAATTGACGAAGCCGATCGAAGCGGCTGGGGTGACTGTGGTGAGAGCGTAGAGGTGGCGCGCCCTGGATCACGCCGACGTCCTGGCTTTCGAGCAGGTACATGACGAAATCGCTGTCGTTGGCGATCACGCGTGCGTCGGGCGTACGCCGCCCGATCACACCCGCGCATGACGGATAGACATAGAAGGCGCCGGTCGGACGAGGACAATAGAGTCCATCGATCGCATTCAGTCTATCCACCACGAGATCGCGCCGCCGCTGGAACTGCGTGCGCCAGTCGGCGAGAAAATCTTTCTTCGCCGATTTCGTCCGGCAAGGCGAGTTCGCGGTACTGTATTCGCAGCCGGAGTTTCATCCGCGCGCGGCCGCTTCCGAACAAAGATAAAACAGGCGACTTCTGGAGTGCTAGGATGACGCGCGCAACCCGGCTTGTTCCACGAAGCGACACTGCCGGGTTGCCGACACGATGGTGAAATCGTTGCGTTACGCAGCCTGATACTCAAGTACAGAGGAGACACTCAATGAAACTTTCGAAGCTGCTTATAAACGCGTTGGCGCTCTCGGCTCTCAGCTTTACCGCGGTCGCGGCTCATGCCGAAGATCTGCTCGACTCGGTCAAACAGGCCGGAGTCCTGAAGATCGGTCTCGAAGGCACCTATCCGCCGTTCGACTCGCGCAACAAGGACGGCGAGCTCGAAGGCTTCGACGTCGATGTCGCGAAAGCCGTGGCGGCGAAACTCGGCGTAAAGCCGGTATTCATTCCGACCGAGTGGAGCGGCATTATCGCGGCGCTGCAGAGCGGCAAATTCGACGTGATCGTCAATCAGGTCACCATTACCCCGCAACGCAAACAGGTTCTTGATTTCAGCCAGCCGTACACGTACTCGGCCGCGCAGCTGATCCAACGGGCGGACGACAAGCGTGAGTTCAAATCGCTCGACGAATTCAAGGGCGACAAGAAGATCGGCGTGACGCTCGGCACCAACTACGACCAGATGGCGCGTGCGGTACCTGGCATCAACGTGCAAACTTATCCGGGTGCGCCCGAGAAACTGCGCGATCTCGCCGCCAGGCGTATCGATGCGACGATCGATGACCGGCTGATGCTGCCGTACATCATCAAGAACTCGCAGTTGCCGTTGCGTACGGGCGCGGTGCTGAAAGGCGCCGAGCAGGAAATGGGCATCCCGTTCCGCAAGGACAATCCGAAGTTCGCGAAAGCACTCGACGACGCGCTGACCCAAATGAAGCAGGACGGCACGCTCAAGAAGATCTCGATGCACTGGTTCGGCACGGACGTGACTCAGCCTGTCGCGCAGTAATTTTCTCGTTGGTCTCGCGTACCCGCGCCGACCTGCCGAATGGTCGACGCGGGTACGCCGCTTGCTCGCTAAGCGGTTTTTGCCGCGGAATCGCTCGCGATCAACGCTTCCATTGCTTCGAATCACGAAGCAAGCGCGGATACGCATGCTGAATGCATGCACGCTCTGCTGCGCCGCAGTTGCCTGATGCTTCGAAAGCGTGCGATGCTTTCGGAGCCATTGATCCGGCCACCTCGTGTCGGACTCGCATGTCGCCGGGAGACGACCTCGAATGGCACGCGATGAGACCAGTGAAATGCCCACAACCTTGGAGGCATCATGAGCATTCAATCACTGTCTCGCAGCAGCACCGCATCAACCGCCCATCTCTTCTCCAGCTCAAGTAAGTATTTCGTGCCGCGGCGTTCGCCGATCACGCTCGGCGTCGCCTGCATCGCCTCGCTCGTCTTCGCATCCGCGAGCTGTCTGGCCGATACCCAGGTGGGCGCCACGCTGCCGCCGGCGCCCGACATTCTGTACGGCGATCTGTTCGTCGCCGTGCAAACCGCGCAGATCTTCGCCGACCAGAAGACGTTCGTCGACGCAACGCCGAATGGCAATCCCGCCGCGATCGTCCAGCTATACGAAACGCAGAAGAATCAGCCCGGCTTTTCGCTGCAGAAATTCGTCAGCCAGTACTTCACACCGCCGCCCGATCAGAGCATCACGCCGCCGCCGAACCAGAGTCTGCGCGAGCACATCGACTGGCTCTGGAACGGCCTCACGCGCACGACGACGAGCGCGCCCGACTACAGCTCGCTGATCCCGCTGCCCAAACCATACGTCGTGCCGGGCGGCCGCTTTCGCGAAGGCTACTACTGGGATACCTATTTCACGATGCTGGGGCTGCAGGAGTCCGGGCGTGAAGATCTCGTCGACGATATGCTCGACAACTTCGCGTACATGATCGACACGTTCGGCCACATACCGAACGGCAATCGCACGTACTATCTGAGCCGCTCGCAGCCGCCGTTCTACTCGTATATGGTGGAGCTCGCGGCGCAAAAGGAAGGCAACAAGGTTTATCAGAAGTACCTGCCTGTGCTGCGCAAGGAGTACGCGTACTGGATGCAAGGCTCGTCCAGCACGCCGCCCGGCGGCGCTACGCGCAATGTGGTCGTGCTCAACGATGGCACCGTGCTGAACCGCTACTGGGACGATCTGGACACGCCGCGCGACGAGTCGTACCTCGAGGACGTGCAGACCGCGCACGCGAGCGGCCGGCCGGCCAACCAGGTCTACCGCGATCTGCGCGCGACCGCCGAAAGCGGCTGGGATTTCAGCTCACGCTGGTTCGGCGACAACCAGACGCTCGCAACGGTGCGCACGACATCGATCATCCCGGTCGATCTGAACAGCCTGTTGTTCCATCTGGAGACGACGATCGCGCGCGGCTGCTCGGAGACACGCGACTTCCGTTGCGTCGCGCAGTTCATCGGCTACGCGGCGCGGCGCGCGGAAGGCATCAACCGCTATCTGTGGAATCGCAACGGCTACTACGGCGACTACGACTGGCAACTCGGCAAGTCGCGCGACAACCAGACACCGGCGATGCTGTATCCGCTGATGGCCGGCGTGGCGTGGCCCGATCGCGCGTGGAAGACCGCCCAGACCGTGGAGAATGTGCTGCTCAAGCAGGGCGGCCTCACGACGTCGACCTATAACACCACACAGCAATGGGACGCGCCGAACGGCTGGGCGCCGTTGCACTGGATCGCGATTCAGGGCCTCAAGCGCTACGGACGCGCCGACCTCGCGCAGCCGATCGGCACGCGCTTTCTCGCGGACGTCGAGAACGTCTACAACACGCAGCACAAGCTCGTCGAGAAGTACGTCGTGGAAGGCGCGGGCGAAGGCGGCGGCGGGGGTGGCGAGTATCCGCTGCAGGACGGCTTCGGGTGGACCAATGGCGTAACGTTGATGCTGCTCGATCTGTATGGCAATGGGCAGTGAGTCCCCGCGGCATTTTCAGGCGAGTGCCGTGAGGTAGGTCTTACGATTGCAGACACATGATGCCTACGAGGTCGTGAAAACCTCGTAGCCAGAATTTCACGCCTCGGCCACTCGATACACCGACCCGGATTCGCCGCACGAATCGCTCTGCGGGCAGTCCAAATCTGATCGACGTCGTCAGTAAGATCATCTCCGGTGGAAGCAGCATGATCTGGCTCGCCAATATTGTTCTCGTGCTGCACGCGCTGATCGTGCTGTTTATCGTCGGCGGACTATTCGCGATCTGGATCGCCCACGGTTTGCAACTCCGGTGGGCGCGCAATCGCGCATTCCGGACGACACATGTTCTCGCCATCGGTATCGTGGCGACCCTTGCAGTGCTCGATGTGCCGTGCCCGTTGACCGTTCTGGAGGACTATCTGCGCACGGGCGCGTCCGGTCCGCAAGGCTTCATACAGCGCTGGGTTAGTGCCTTGCTCTATTACGACTTTCCGGGCTGGGTGTTCGTGCTCGCATATGTCGCGTTCTTGCTGGCGGTGCTTCTCACGTGGCGCCGAATTCCGCCACGATCGTAACTGGGACATGGCCGCCCGAGCACCTGATCCGCTTGCGCAATTGCGCAGCTGACCTGCTCGATGCCAGACGATTGCTCTTCCGAGGTCTACTGGACGGCGAGCGGCTTCGCTTCGCCCGTTGGTTCACGCCAGGAAGCGCCGGCTTATCGCAAGCGATTTTTTATTTGGCCGCCTTGTCGACGGATTTGACCTTGGTCCATACCAGCACTGAAGTACTTTGCTTTCCCGTTACCGGGTTCTTGTCCGGCAGCGTCGTGATGTACAGATGCTCGCCGTCGATTCTGAATCGACGCACCTGCACCGTGCCGGTCCACGACTCGTTCCACGACGCGTCGACATGATGACTGACGAGGTCGCCGTCGGTGTTATACGTTCCCGCGTAGGCGCTGAGTCCGCTATAGAGTTCGATGCGCTCGGCGTCGGTCGGTACGACACCCGCAGGTGCCTTTCGTCCTTCCTTGAGCACAATCGCGTGCATGCGGCCGTCGGCGCTATAGCTCAGATAACCGTCCGGGTGTGCGCCGAACAGATCGGTCTTTTCGCCATTGGCGAGGTCTTCGGTCGTGAAAGACCGCAGCTTCCAGGTTCCCAGCAGCATAGTGTTGCCGTTACGCCGATCTCGTGCCACCGCCGCCTCCTTTTCCGGAAACGAAGTACGCAACTCGCTTCAACATCGCGATCGTTGGATTCCCACGACACTACGCGCAACCGCTCGCCCACGCAATCACCGCCACCCGAACGGAATTTCCGCAACTTACCTTTTAATTCTATTGAGAACATATTTTCACCGGTTAAATTTACCATTTAATTAGATTTTACAAGCGCAATTAATTCCGACAACGTATCCCACGAAAATCCGCAGTTCATCGTCGCTATTCAATGCGATTCGAATAAACGCCGCCGGCATTTTTCCGCCCCATGCCGCCGCAACCGCACCGATGCTCGATCACAGCGCCCTATTCCTCGACAACGAGCCGACTTTATTCTGAATCACATAATTGCCGCTTGATCCTTGACAAGACCGCATTTCACATCCTATTTTCACTCTTGCTGTAAGCATCGGAAAGATTCAATTTTAAATTTCTCTTGAAATGTCGAGATAAATCGACAGGGAATTCCTTTATCCGTTCAATTAGCAATTGCAGAAAGCAAATCGAAATATTGATGCAGGCATTTTGAATTAATGCATTGCGAAAAACTGTCCATGCAACCGCTGCGTGCCATCGAGTGCGGTGCGGGTTATTCGATCTCCCATGCGCGCGACCGGCGAAAAGCGGCCTTTGTGTAGCGGTATCACTCACCAGGGAACGAGATGAAACCAGACAGAAGGAATACCGACGATGGTCGCGTCCGTCGTCATGGCCGGCTCGCCGCGCTAAGCGCGCTGACACTCGGAATCGTTATCCTCGCCGGATGCGGCGGCAGCGACGGAGGTTCGTCGGCGTCGGCGGTACCAAGCGGCATGGCGCAGGTCGCCAATCAGGCGCAAGCGGCGTCGGCGCCGCAGACGCCATCCGCCAATCAGCCCTACACCGATCTCACCACCTATTCGACGAGTGCGACGTCCGGGATAGCCGCGTCGCTGGTCGCGGAGAAAGCGGCGATCATGCATTACCAATGGACGTCCGGCAGCACCACCGTCAATTACACGACGACCACCGGCCACCTGACCGCAATGGATCTGACGAGCGGCGCACCCGAAGCGACGATGTCCTACGTGGCCTACACGGCGCCGAGCACGAATGGCAAACCGCGCCCCGTTACGTTCGTCTATAACGGCGGGCCGGGTTCTTCGTCGATCTGGCTGCGTCTCGGATCGTTCGCGCCGACGCGCGTCGCGACCACCGATCCGCTGCTGAACGGCACCAGCTGGCCGAACTATCCGCTTGTGAACAACACCGAGAGCCTGATCGACACGACCGATCTCGTGTTCATCGATCCGCCGGGCACGGGCCTCTCCGAAGCGATCCTGCCGAACACGAACCAGACCTACTGGAGCACCGATGCCGACGCGAACATCATGCGCGACTTCATCATCCGCTACCTGACGGTCAATTCACGCAGCAGCTCGCCGATCTATCTGTACGGCGAATCGTACGGCACGCCTCGCACCGACATCCTCGCGCTCGCGCTCGAATCGGCCGGCGTGCAACTGACGGGGATCACGCTGCAGTCTTCGATCCTGAACTACTTCGCGGATGCGATCGAGGCGGTGGCAATCACGGGTTCGCCCGACCAGCTCGCGCTCGAAACCGATACATTGAGCGGCTACATGCCGGGCTACGCCGAGGTCGCGGCGTACTACAACCAGGTATCGCCAGCGCCAGTGAGTCAGGCGACCTACGCGCTTCGCAGCGAGGCGTTCGTGACCGCCAACTACAACCTGTTCAAGAATTATTCGCTGTACTGGACCTTGAGCCAGCTCGGCGCGCCCACCTACGCGGGACCGCCGAACTTCCCGCCGACGTGGCTGGAGAAGGTCTGGGACGCCGAATCCGGTCTCACGTTGCAGGCGATGCAGGGCTACTTCAACATCAATCCGTTCAACCTCACGCTGGTGCCAGGCTCGACGATAGGCCGCTACGATGGTCGCGTGTCGTTGCCCAACTCGGACTCGCGTCTGCAGAGCGACGGCGACCCGTCGGACATCCTGATCTCGCTGCCATTCACCAATGCATTGGCGACACAGATGCCGGATTACCTCGGCTACACGGCGCCGAACGCGGCGTACATGCCGCTGAACGACGCGATCATCGAGGTGTGGGATTTCTCGCACGGCGGCCAGCCGCTGCCCGACACGATCCCCGATCTGCTCGGCGCGCTAAAGCTGAATCCGCAACTGAAGGTGCTGGCGGAAAACGGCTTCCACGATCTCGCCACGCCGTTCTTCAATACCGAGAAGCAGCTCGCGCGGCTCAAGACGGTCCAGGGTCTCAACCCGAATCTGCAGGTCAACTTCTTCCAGGGCGGACATATGATTTATCTGGATGACGTGGCGCGCCCGCAGATGAAGGCGGATCTCGCGGCCTTCTATGGCGGCACGCCGATAGCGGGCGCGCTGACGCTCGCGACGCTGCCTCAGCCGTGGGCCGACGAAGCGTCAGCCGCTACGCCGACGAGCGAGGCGCTCGCCGCGGCCGCGCCCTGATCGATGGTGGTTTCGCTTCGCGCGAAACCCTCTGACTACTTTTTATGGCGAATGATCATGTCTTCAATCGATATCTTGCGACGTACTCTGGCGTTGATCGTCCTCGGTGTGATCGTCGGCAGTGCGCATGCGTTGCCGCCCCAGCCGGTGGCGCCCGTGACGCTGCCCAACGGCGGACACGGCGTGGACGGTCCGTTCTTTCCTCATAACCGTGCCAACGCGGTCGCGCCGACCACCGGCTCGACGCTGCAGCAGCAGGCTCAGCAGCGCGTGAAGAACAGACTGGGCGCGAAATCGGTGCTCAGCAACGGCTCGTCGATCACCAAGGCCCAGGCGCAAAGCGATGGGCTCGGCTATATCGCCAGGCATTTTGACGAGATCGATACCGCGCATTCGGGCCGCGTGACGTTGAACGACGTTCAGCAGTATCTGCAGCAGCATCAGCAGTGAGAGTCAGCTAGTCCAGTGGTCCGGGATGACGGCCGGCGGTGCGTCGCGATCGTGCGACGCACCGCCGGCAGTATGCAGCTGCGCGCCGCGCCGCGCGCGGCGGATCGCTCACGCTCACTTGCCCGTTGCCGCCTGGATCATCTTCCATCCATTGCCCGCCGGATCGCGAAAGCCCGCATCGACGCTGCCGAAACGATCCACCGGCTCCTGCGTGAATTCCACGCCGCGCGCCTTCAACTGCTCGTAGCTCGCGCGACAGTCGGCAACGGACAGCACCAATGGCGGCATCGCCCCCTTCGCGACCATCGCGCGCAGCGTTTGCGCGGTCGCTTCATCGTGGACCGGCGGCCCCGGCGCGAACAGTCCCAACTGGAAAGACGGCTGTTCCGGGTGCTGGACCGTGAGCCAGCGGTAAGCACCGTTGCGCACGTCGGTGTGGACGCGAAAGCCGAGTTTGTCGACGTAGAACGAAAGCGCCGCATCCTGATCGTCGACGTACAAACCGACCACATTGATACCCTGATTCATAACTCCTCCCTCGCTGGTTGAGGGTTCGACTGTATCGCTGGCCACGCGGCGGCGCTTCTCCAAAACTGCGATCGGCAGGTTCGGGCGTTTGCCCGGCCTTCGGCACGTTGGCGCGCCGGCTTCGGCGACGACCGCGCGAATCTCGTCCTCCGAGTAACCGAGCGCGCCGATCGGATCGGTCGGCGACGCGACGCCGCCGGAGGCCATGATCTTGATCTGGTCGGCGCCCATCTGCAGTTCTTCGCGCACGGCGCGGCGCAACGCGTCGACGCCATCGACGACCCGGCTCAATGCACCGACGCGCACGCAGCAGTTGCAAGGCGCATCGCCAGGCATGAAGTCCGTGCGCGCGCGACCTTCGCCATGGCCGCCGGAGCAGTTCAGCGGTTCAGGCGCATCGCGGCGATTTCTTCGAGTGACCGGCCGCGGGTGGACACGCCCATGGTCAGAACCGCGAGCGCACCGATGATCAGCACCAGCGTCGTGCCGCCGAAAACCCCGCCGAAGCCCAGACGCGGATACAGAAAGCCGACCAGGATCGGCGCGGCGATCGCGCCGAGGCGTCCGATCGCCGAAGCGACACCCATGCCGGTCGTGCGCACTTCGGTAGGGAACACCTCGGGCGCGTAGGCGTAGACGCCGGCATAAGTCCCGTTCATGAAGAACGACAGCAAAAAGCCCGATGTCAGAATTTCGGCATCGCTGTGCGTGAGCGCGAGCCCTAACGCGGAGAACCCGCCGCGCGCCATGTACGTGACGATGGTCGCGCGGCGGCCGATCTTTTCATTGAGCCACGCGCCCGAGAAGTAGCCGGGAATCTGCGCGAGGTACATAACCAGTGAATACGAAAAACTACGCGTGATCGTCATGCCGCTTTGCACCAGCAGACCGGGAATCCACGTAAAGAACGCGTAGTAACTGAACGTGATCGACAGCCACATCAACCAGGCCATCGCGGTGATGCCGGCCAGTTGTCGCGACCAGAGCGCCTTGAGTTTCGCCAGTGGCATGCCGGACGCGACGGGGGCTGGGGCGCTCGCCCCGACCGCTTGCTCCGGCAGGAGTGGCAAGCCGGCGGCGTGTACCACTGCTTCCATCCGTTCGACGATCACCGCGGCTTCGGCGGTTCTGCCGCGGAAAGGACAGCGCCGTGGCGCCGGGCATGGTCGAACGAGTATAGGAAGTCGGAATGAGCGGGTCTTGGTTGGAAACCGCATCGAACATGCGGATTCCGGCATCAGGGCGCGGCGTGCCGCGAGATGCTAAAGCGCTTCGCAAAGGCAGCGGGGCATCGGTATCGCGGCGCTCGCGCGTCGAACGCGAGCGCTGCGTCCCTTCTGATCGTCGACGTGCGCGCCGACCACATCGATACCCTCATTCACGACGTCTCGCTGGTAGGAGGCTCGACGGTGTCGCCGACCACGCGGCGGCGCTTTTCCAGAACTGCGGTCGTCAGATCGGGGCGTTGTGCGGCCTTCAGCACGCAGGCGGGCACGCGATCGAGTTCAGCGGGATTGGCGCGTGCCTGCACGCGCATCTCGCTCGGGCTCAGGCCGGTAATGTCGCGAAAGACGCGGCCGAACGTGCCGAGGCTTTCCCAGCCGGTCGCGAACGCAATGTCCGTCATGCCGAGGTTGGTGTCACGCAGAAGCGTGGTGGCCTGTTCGATACGCCGCGTCAACAGATAGCGGTGTGGCGGCACGCCGAAGGCCCGCTTGAACGAACGCGCGAAGTGCGCCGCCGACACGCCGCTGACTTCGGCCAGCCGCCGCACGGGCCAGGCTTCGTGCGAGGCGGCATCGATGCGGTCTTTCGCACGCAGCAGGCGACGCAGCAGCGCCGGGTCTTCGAGTGCTTCGGCGCCGCCCGAGACGGGGGTCGGTTGGACTGCAGGGTCGTGTGAGCCGGGCATATGTTCGCGTTAGAACCGATAGCCGATGCGCGGCCGCCGCCGCGCCAGGAACGATCGCGGCCATGAGGAGCGTCCAGGCAGGCTTTGTCATCGAGCGGCAGGCCTCGTGTTGATGGAACGACGCACAAGCTGCGGCCCCTGGCCCTGACCGCAACCCGAGGCCATTGTTGCACGGCTTTGCGTGAACCTCGCGTCAAAGGCCGATCGAAAATTTCTCGATTTATTTAAAGAGATGGCAACGGTGCTGTGGACGATACCGCGAAGAACACCGACGCGTTCGACGGCTACCTGAAGAACGTCGTGTTCGCCTACAACATCAGCACCGGCGACGACCGGCCAGACGTGGTCGGGTTCTTCGCAGTAAGCAGCAAGCGTTAAACGCTGATGGCAACAGCGTGCGGCGGCGGCAAGCCGCACGCGTCGAGATAGACGTGTTTCATTCGACGGCCCGCGCGGACTATTCCGCACGGGCCGTTTTCATTTCATGCGCCTGGTCGACGATCATATGTCCGCCATGGTGGGCGCTTCACGCGGTCTGTTCGGTCTTGCCGTAAGTGAGCCGGCCGTTTTTCGACAGCAGCACCGCAACCGGCCGCGTCATTTCGAACTCGGAGAAAATGATCGTCATGCTGGCGGTGATCGGCACCGCGAGAAAGGCGCCCGGCACGCCCCACAAAGCCGACCACACGGCCATGCTCGCGAGAATCGCGAACGGGCTCAGGTTCAGGGAGTTGCCCGTCAGATACGGATCGAGAATATTGCCGATCACGAAGTGAATCGCGGTCAGCGACACCAGCACGACAAGGATCGAATTCAGGTCGCCGAACTGCAGCACCGACATCAGCACCGGGAACACGATCGCGAGCACCGAGCCGATATAGGGCACGTAGTTCAGCAGCGCGGTCAGTATCGCCCACAGCCCGGCGAACTCGAGGCCGACGCTGCGCATCGCGAGCCAGCAGATCCCGCCTAGCAGCACGCCGAGGAACGTCTTCAGCGCGAGATACGCGCCAATGCGCCGGTTGATGTCGGTGACCACGCCCCGGATACGCGCCGCGTTGGTCGAATTGGCGGTCATGTTCGTCAGCTTGTCGCCGAACGTCCGGCGCTCGACCAGCAGAAAACTCGCATACAGCACGATCACGAACAGGTCGATGATCACCGACGAAAGCGACGCCAGCATGCCGGTCACCATCGCCTGAATATTCAACTGTGTGAGCATGTTCCGCCGCAGCGATTCCCACGTCGGCTCGCTTTCGAGGTGCAGCAGCGTCGAAATCTTGTGGATCATCAGCAGGACCGAGTCCTGGTAGCGCGGCGCGAGCGCGACGAGCGCGTCGTAGTTCTCGACGAGCATGTCGACCGCGAAGAAGATCGCGGCGCCGATCAGAAACATCGAGAGTCCGTAGCGCAACTGGACCGGCAGCCGCGGGCCGATCACCGGAATGCGTTGCAGCAGCCGCGTGAAGTCGACCACCACGTATACCGCGATCGCGCCGAACACGATCGGCACGAAAACCGCGCGCCCGATATACAGCACCCAGCCCACAATCAGCAGCAGCACCACTACATATACGGACGCTTGCAATCTGTCGGTCATTGGTCAGTGCTCCATGAATCCGCAAACAGGTGCGCCAGAGAGTCACCCCAGGGTCACCCGAGGACGAAGGCGATGGCCGGGCACGCGCCCGCCGTGCGATCCCCTTACCAGCCGGTCGCGCGATGGACAGCACTGATCTTCGCACAGAACGATGACAGCTCACATAAAAAGCGCGCCAGATCGCTCCGCCGGCAAACTCCGGGCCGACACCTCGAAATGCGCCAGCAGAATGTCGCGAAACGTTGCGATGCGTCGGATTCGCTCGTGAAACCCATCTGCTACGCTGCCCTAATCGGTTTCAATCACCTGACGTGATCCGAAGCGAGCGCCTGCGTCACGCGGTGGCAGCGCACGGCCGAATCCATGCAGTGAAGCCGCGCCGCGCGTGCCCGTGCGATGTCCGCGCTATATCTGTGCGTGATGTCCGATTGCACGCATCCTCTCACCTCACGACATGGGAGTACGAGATGCTGCAACGGCTGGGGTCGCGATTCGTCGCAGTGGGTCTGATGTGGACATTGTCCGCCTGTGGCGGTGGTGGGGGCGGCAGCGGCGCCGACCCGGCCAGCACCGGCTCGAACGGCGCGGCTGGCGCGACCACGCCAGCATCGAGTCCCGCGCCCGCGTCGAGTCCGACACCGGCATCTAGCCCGGCCCCCGCGTCGAGCCCGTCGAGCGCATCCGACGCGAGCGCCACGACACCGAAGCTCGCCGCCGCGACGCCGATCATCGACGGCACGACACTCGGCGCCGCCATCTGGCCCGCGGGCGTCACGGCTTCGGGCGGAACCGGTCAGCCCGTCAGCGGACTGAACTGCGGGTTGCGCAGTACCGCGTACACGTACGCGCATCTGTCGATCTACCAGAACGGGCAACTCCTGACGCTGCCACCCAACATCGGCATGGTCGAGCCGACCCTGACCACGCCGACCGGCTGCGCGTATCCGGTGCACACGGTCGATTCGAGCGGCAAGATCCATATGGACGCGACGACCGGCGCGACCTATACGCTCGGCCAGTTCTTCTCGATCTGGGGCGAGACGCTGAGTGCGTCGAACGTGGCGGGATTGACCGCCTCGCCAATCGCGATCTACGTGAACGACGGCGGCACGCTCACGCAATATACGGGCGACCCCGCGAGCCTCGTGCTGAAGCCGCACACCGAAATCACGGTCATGGTCGGCACGCCTGTCACCCAAGTGCCCACCTACACCTGGACCGATCCGCCGCCGTTCGACCCGAACCCGATCACGCTCGTCTTCGGAGGCGTGGTCGGCTCGTCGTTCTGGCCGAACGGCACGACCTCGACGGGCGGCACCGGCACGCCGGTCGACGGCCTGACCTGCGCGCCGGACATGAGCGTGCTGTACCACGTGCACGCGCACCTCGCGATCATCAAGGACGGGCAGTGGCTCGCGTTGCCGATGAACGTCGGCATCCTGTCGCAATGCACGTATGAGATGCATACGCACGACAACACCGGCATCATCCATATCGAAGCGCCGAACCTCAAGACCTATACGCTCGGCGACTTCTTCGATATCTGGGGCGAGCCGCTGACGAACACGAACGTCGCGGGCATCATGGGCGACGTGGTCGCGTATATCAACGACAACGGCGATTCGCGCCGCTATATGGGCGACTTGCGCAGTATCGAGCTGACGTCGTTGCGCGACATCACGCTGCAAATCGGTACGCCGCCGGTAAGCACGTTGGCGACGTATTCGTGGTACGAACCGCAGTGACGTCGGCCGGAGGCCGCGTCACTTCGCCATGGCGCGGCTTCAACGCGACGTACCCGAATGCCCGATACCGCCCGGTCCGCGCGGCACGATGCCCGCGACGGAGCGCGGCGCCGCGTTCGCGACCAGAATCATCGCCGCGCCGGCGAGACCGCTCGCCACGTGCTTCAACGCATGGCCGGCGATCACGTGATGCGTCAGCTCCCATATCTGCCAATCGAGGCTTTCGAAAATCTTCGCGACCCCGTAGAAGACGATCACGAGCGTCCATGCGATCACGCCGTCCACCTTGCGCGTGAGCGTCAGGCCGACGATCAGCATGAGCCCGCCGAACTGAAGAATCGCGTAAGGCCACAGGCTGTTGAACACGAGCCAGTAGCCGACGGTGGCGGGCGACACGACCACCATGATCAGCATCTGCGCCCAGCCGACGCGCTGTCCGCTCCACGACGTCCATAGCATGGCGAGGATGCCGGCGAACACGATGGTCATCGGCAGGCGGTCCCAGACGAGCGTCGCATCGTTGGGCGCCATGTGGTAGTAAGCCGAGCCGAACGCGGTGAAGAGCAGCCCGAGCGCGGCGACGACCATGCCGGGAAATTGCGCCGGCTGGTCGGACGCATGGCGCCGGACCCAACGCAGACAGAACACACCGGCGATCAGAATGACGACGTTCGACAGCACGTCCGCCGCATGGTGCAGCGGCCCCAGCGAGCGTTGATCGGCGAAGTGGTGATACGAGGCCGGCTGCGCGAGCGGCCATATCATCTGCAGCGCGGTGCCCACCACGAAAAGCAGCACGCTAGCAAGCAGCAAGCGGGAGATCTTCACGTTGCTCGACTCCACAGTGGGCGAAACGCTCGAAGGCGCCGTGAACCGGACCCTTTATGACCCTTTACGCTGACACGGAGCGGATCACGCTCGATTGCATGGAAGCCATGCGGTCGATGCGCAGCCGGGTTGGCCCCCGTTCGAATTCGCGCAGCCTGCTCGTATCATCGGACAAAGCGCTCTGCGCAACAAGAGCGTCGGGCGGCGCACCGATGGGCATGCGCCCATAGTATTCTTCTCAACCAATGCAAGTTGCGTGCAAGCATGCGCGCGGCCCAAATGAAGACCTGGACTCCATGCAAGCGCAGATACACCACCCGTCGTTCCCGCATCGCCGATGGAGAAGCGCGCTGTGCGCGCTGCTGTGCGCAAGCCTGCTGGCCGGCTGCGCGCCGTTACCGTCGCTCGAGGGTCGCCAGGAGTCGCATGCGTTGTCGCCCGCGGTGGCGGCCACCACGGATCTCGGTCGCGCGGTCGCGCCCGAGCTGGCCGCGCACGCGGGGCTGGCGGGCATTTATCCGCTGGCGGATGCGCATGTCGCGTTTGCCGCGCGCATGGACCTGATCCGTTCCGCGCAACGCACGCTCGACATCCAGTACTACATCTGGCGCGACGATCTGACCGGCACGCTGCTGCTAGAACAGATCCACGAAGCGGCGGACCGGGGTGTGCGGGTGCGCCTGCTGCTCGACGATCTCGGCATCGCCTCCGCGCTCGACCCGACACTGGCGGCGCTCGACGCGCATCCGAACATCGAGGTGCGCCTGTTCAACCCGTTCGTCGTGCGCAGCCCGAAAATCCTCGGCTTCGTGACCGACTTTTCGCGCGCCAATCGGCGCATGCACAACAAGTCCCTGACCGCCGACGCCACCGCGACGATCCTCGGCGGCCGCAACATCGGCGACGAGTACTTCGATGCCACGGACGGCGTCGTCTTCGCCGACCTCGACGTGCTCGCGGTCGGACCGGCCGCGACCGACGTCTCGCGCGATTTCGACCGCTACTGGGCAAGCGCGTCGGCGTATCCGGTCGGGAAGATCCTGCCGCACGAGAGCGTCGATGAGCTGGCCACGCTGGAGCGTAATGCGCAGGCGATCGAGCAGGATCCTGCCGCCGCTGAGTATAAGCAAGCGCTGCGCGGCCCGCGCGTCGTGCAGAACCTGCTCGACGACAAGTTGCCGCTCGACTGGGCCAAAACGAAGATGATCAGCGACGACCCCGCGAAAGGCCTGAACGACGCGCCGCCGGAAGCGCTGATTTCCCACCAGCTCCGCGAAGTGATGGGCCAGCCGACGAAGTCGCTCGACCTCGTCTCCCCGTACTTCGTGCCGGCAAACACGGGCACGCAGTATCTGAGCGGGCTCGCCGCCCAGGGCGTCGACGTGCGGGTGTTGACGAACGCGCTCGAAGCGACCGATGTCGTCGCCGTGCACTCGGGCTATATGAGGCGGCGCGTCGAGTTGCTGCAAAACGGCGTGCACCTGTATGAATTGCGGCGCGTGGCGGGCGCCACCTACAAGAAAGAACAGTCGCCGGGGCCGTTCGGCAGCTCCGGGTCGAGCTTGCATGCGAAGACTTTCATCGTGGACTCCCAGCGGGTCTTCGTCGGTTCGTTCAACTTCGATCCGCGCTCCGCGCATCTGAATACCGAGCTTGGACTCGTCATCGACAGCCCCGATCTCGCGACGCGGGTCGATCGCAAGTTTCTCGCGCTGCTGCCGACAGTCGCGTACGCGGTGCATCTCGACAAAAACGGCAAGCTGTACTGGATCGAAACCAACGGCGACGTCGAAACCCGCCACGACACCGAACCGAATACGACGTGGTACGCACGGCTCGGTGTTTGGATGCTGTCGATTATGCCAATTGAGTCGCTGCTATAGCTCGCAGTTCAGAATCGTCGCAAATCGCGATCTCGCAGTGGATCGGGCGTGCGCTGCGTCTCGCGCAACACGCCGTTGGTGTCGAACGCGAAATTGAACAGCATGTGGTGGATGTTGCTTTCGATATAACGGTATGACCAGACTTCGCGTTGCGAGAGCCGGAAGAACTGCGTTTGCACGGGGCGGCCGAAATTGACCAGCACATCGTCGCGCGTCCATTTGCCGATTTCCGCGCGATTGAATTCGCTCAACTGCAAGACCTGACGCACGTTCACGATCTTGCCTGAAGCGTCGATATCGGCGGCGACGGTGGTCGAGCCCATCGGCTGGGTCGGCCACATCAGTCGGCGGCCGCCCCCCGGCAGGTCATAGACTTCGCGCGGCGGACCCATGCGGGCGACGATCGCCGCTTGATCCTGACCCGCCTGGAATTGCTGCCACGGTTGCGCGCAAGCCGCGAGCATCAACGCCGTCGCGCACGTGAGCGCGGCGCGGCGCAATGCCAGCGGCGCGCGCGCGGTTCGCGCGGCAGCGTTCCGAACGTGGGCGAGGCGGGTAAGCAAGGGTTCCTCCCGTTACGTTCGATCGCACGATCCCTCACCGCGCAAAAGCCGAGGCGACACGGGCTGCGCGCCCGCTCGCCCATGGCTGCAGTCAGGTAACCGACGCTTACTGCACGAGCTTCGCGCGCAGACGCGAGTGCTCTTCCTCGGAAATTGAACCGGACGCTTTCAGCTTGTCGAGCTTGTCGATTTCGTCGGCGACACTGAAGCCCACCACATTGCGCAGATCTTCGCGCACCTGCTTGACCCGCGCCTGATCGCGTTCCGCCATGCCGCGATGCTGCGTGAGCAGATACGCGAAGATGCCGATATACGGCAGGATGATGAGAAAAATCACCCACAGAACCTTGCCCCATCCGGACACGTCATGGCGGCGGAACAGGTCGCTCGACACCGTGATCAACAGCCAGAACCACAGGATAAAGATGAAGATGGAGAAAACGTCGGCCAGAAAATTCGGGAATGTGAAACCATCATTAAAGAAAAGCATTGTTGTTCTCCAGTCATTCCGGTTGCAATTGAAAGGCTTAACGGATTTCGACCTATGGTTGCCCCGCTATGGACGACGCATACGATCAGCACGGCAGCGCCGAAACCTACCATGACCGCATGTCGATTGCGCACGCGCATTCATACTGTATGAAAGACATGCATGAGTTTCAATGGCTCGTTTAAAGCCGCAAACCCGCTGTTCGTCACGTCTTTCATTTGTGCTCCTCACTTCGGGCGCCGCAAATGCATGATGCGGATCTTTTTGTCTTTATAGCTTATCCCGATCGTGTAACGCGAGCAATTTTTAAGGATTCCGTTCGATTGACGATTTCTGGTGGTGTGGCGATCATGCCGCGTGGCATTGAACATGCATATGTGAAAATGATGTCAAAAACCAGCGCTTTGGCCCGCAAAAAAATGCCAAAAGAGGCGTTTGCGATGCATCCATGCAGCCCCTGACCGGCCGGCTATGCGCCTCGTCACGCCGCTGCACGATCAACGACTCGTCATTCGCGATGCAGGTCACCGAGTGCGAAGCCGACTACACATGGCAGGACGACCGAACCACGAGCGCTTCAACAGGTGCCGCGGCTGGATCGGTCACCTCGATCGTCATATGCGTGAGCGCGCTTTTCGCTGCAAACGCATCGAGCCACTGCCGGGCGAGGCGCGGCAACACGTGCTGTTCGATAAAGCCGATCAAAAGACGCGCACCGGTCTCCTGCACGAGGCAGCGCCCGACGATGTAGTCGACCACCTCCGCCGCATAACTCAGCGCGATGCGGTTGTTGTCCGCCATCCGCCGAACGACTCGATCGAGATGCAAACGCACGATCCGCGCGAGCGAATCCGAGCCCAGCGGACGATATGGCACCAGCGTCACGCGTCCGAGGAAGGCGGCCGGAAACGCCTTCAGCAATTCCGTCGAAAGCGCGGAACGCAGACCGTCAAAGTCCGGCGCAAGCATTTCGTCCGCGCATAGGCTCGCGGTCAGATCGGAGCCGACATTGCTGGTCATCAGGATGGTCGTATTGCGGAAATCGATATAGCGACCATCGCCGTCTTCCATGTAGCCCTTGTCCAGCACCTGGTAGAACATTTCGTGCACGTCGCCGTGCGCCTTTTCAATCTCGTCGAGCAACACGACCGAGTACGGACGTCGGCGCACCGCTTCGGTCAGCACGCCGCCATCGCCGTACCCGACGTAGCCAGGCGGCGCGCCCTTGAGTCCCGAGACCGTATGCGCCTCCTGGTACTCGCTCATGTTGATCGTGATGAGGTTCTGCTCGCCGCCATAGAGCGCCTCCGCCAATGCGAGCGCGGTTTCCGTCTTGCCGACGCCGGACGGCCCCGCGAGCAGGAAAACGCCGAGTGGCTTGCGCGGGTCCGCGAGCCCGGCGCGCGCCGTCTGCACGCGCTCGCCGATCTGCTGCAACGCGTCGGGCTGGCCGATCACGCGCGCTGCCAGCGTGGCGGGCAGCACCTGAACGGCGCTGACCTCATCGGTGATCATGCGTCCGACTGGAATACCGGTCCAGTCAGAGACGATGTCGGCGACGATCGCTTCGCCGACTTCCGGGAACACGAATGGCGTATCCGCCTGCAGGTTCGATAACGTCCGCTCCAGCTCGCGCAACGTCTCCAGCGCGGTCGCCGCGCGATCGCGCCCTTCGGCCTCGGGTCCGGCGGCGCGCTCGCTTTCGACCTCGCGCGCGTGCGCCAGCGCCTTCGCCACATCGGACTGGGCCTGCCAGGCGGCTTCGACAACACGTTCCTCGAGCTCGAGCGTCGCGATGGTCGCCTTGACGTCGGCCAGCGCGGCCTCGCTGCCGAGCCCGATGCGCACCTCGTTACCGAGCAGCTCGGCTTCGACGCGCGCGGCTTGCAAGCGCTCGCGTATCCGCTGCAACTCGCGCGGCGGCGCATGCTGCGATAGCGCGACGCGCGCGCAAGCGGTGTCGAGCAGGCTGATCGCCTTGTCCGGCAACTGACGCGACGGGATGTAGCGATGCGACAGTGTCACGGCTGCGCGAATCGCTTCGTCGAGAACCACGACGCCATGATGGCTCGCGAGCGTGCGCGCGAGTCCGCGGACCATATCGATCGCGGACGGCTCCTCGGGCTCGGCGATCTGCAGCACCTGAAAGCGCCGCGTGAGCGCCGGGTCCTTCTCGATGTGCCGCTTGTACTCGGCCCACGTCGTCGCGCCGATCGTGCGCAACGTGCCGCGGGCGAGCGCCGGTTTCAGCAGGTTCGCCGCGTCGCCGGTGCCGGCCTGGCCGCCGGCGCCGACCAGCGTGTGAATCTCATCGACGAACAGCACGACCGGCGCCGACGACTTCGCCGCCTCCTCGAGTACCGACTTCAGCCGGGCCTCGAACTCGCCCTTCATGCTCGCGCCGGCAAGCAGCGCACCGACGTCGAGGCTCAACAGCCGCACGTCGGCAAGTTTCGGCGGGACTTCGCCGGCCGCGATCGCGCGCGCGAGTCCTTCGACCACCGCCGTCTTGCCAACCCCGGCGTCACCGGTCAGCAACGGATTGTTCTGACGCCGGCGCAACAGCACGTCGATCATCGTGCGAATCTCGACTTCGCGCCCAACCACCGGATCGATTTCACCGGCGCGCGCGCGTGCGGTCAGATCCGCGCAAAACTGCGCGAGTGCCGCGCCCTTCACCGATGCAGCGAGCGCACCGGACGCCTCGCCCGGCACCGCCGACGAAAAGTCACTCTGGTCGTACGGGGCGTCCTCCGCTTCGGGGGAGCCGGCAATCCACGCCGGCAACGCATCGTGAAGGCCGTCGACGGCAATCTTGCCGAATTCCGGCGAAATGGCCAGCAGCAAGCGCCGCAACTCAGGCGTCTCGACAAGCGCCGCCATCAGCCATGCGCCGCGGATCCGACCGTCGCCGAATGCCAGCGTCGCGACCACCCACGCGCGCTCGATTGCCGTCTCGACGTGATGCGAAAAATCCGTGAGCGCGCTCGCGCCTGACGGCAGCGCGGCAAGCGCGGTCTGCAGGTCCCGCTCGAGCAGTTCGCGGCTGATGCCGCAGTGTCTGACGATGCGGTGCAGGTCGCTATCAGACTGCGCGAGCAACTGGTGCAGCCAGTGCGCGAGCTCGATATACGGGTTGCCGCGCAGCTTGGAAAACGCCGTTGCGGATTCGATGCTCCTGAAGAGCGTTGCGCCGAGCTTGCCGAACAACGCGTGGCGTGAAATGGACATGATGACGTTGCAGGTAAAGATGTTTGTAGCGGAAAGGCGTGGCCTCGCGTCGGCATCCCGCGCTCCGCGGGCAGGTATCCGAAAAAGCGCGCCGGCCAGACTGATCGAGCGACAAAGGATAGCCGGTCGATCGCTGCGTGTATTTGGGCCGTCGCCCATATTCCGCTCAAGGAGCGCGAAGTAGCATTCATATCTTCCACGCGCCAACCCACATTTTCAGTTGGTGATTTTTTTATTTCTGCGGCGAGAGAGTTTTTACAAATGCGCGCTTTCCAGGCAAATCTCATTCGCCGTTTCATACCGGTCAGGCCATGACTGGATATCACGCACGCTGGGACCATTCGCCCTTCGAAGCAAGCGCGCTCAGGACCTTCGCACGAACGATCCAGTCTTTCCGGCTCGCTCCAACCGTTTCGCGAATCGATCTGTCGGAAATGAGTGAGGCAAGCCAGCGGGCCTTCGTAGGCGAGAACAGTCACGCCGGCGTGGAGTGTTCGCCTCGCGCTAGGCCGAGCACGCATACCGACCTTCAGCCTATGCCCGATTTATTACGGAACCCGCCTCTCGAAATAGCGAATACGTCTGGAGACTTTGTCCAGGCACCACCGTCGAGCGTGAATTCTGCCGCGGACCGGATCGAGCCCGTGCTCATGCAGCCGGACGACTTCAGCGACCTGATCGCACTAGCCGACGAGGACGATAACGATGCGCTGCAGTTGCGGCGCGAACCGAATCCAGCGGAACCCGGCGCACACGACGGCATGGCAAAGCTTCTGACAGCCGACATCGACGCAGCGGACCCGCTCGCCGCGCTCACGCTGGAATATCGTCAAGCGCTGTTGAGCCAGGAGAGCGGCAACGCGCACGAGCCCAAGGCGTCGGCCGAAGATCACGGCGAGTCGATCATCGGCTCACCTCACGATCCGTTCGCCGAGCTTGTCGATCCGTCGCGTGCTGAAGCGTCGGTGTTCGACCTGCTGACGAAGGGGAAGAACATCGACACCCTGCTCGATAGCCTTGACTCGTTCAGTGCCGAGCAGATTTTCGAGGCGGACGAAACGCACGAGATCCTCGCGCTGCTCGCGCCGCGCGGAATTCCCGCGCACCGTGCGAGCAGAACCGCGCAGCTTGCGCGCGAAGAACATCACATGATCAGTATGGACAGCCACATCGCCATGCCTGAATCGATCGAATACGAAGAGCCTGAATTTTCAGATGAAAATAACCGCTGACCTGCCCAAGTCGGACTCGCCAACACTTCGCAGCCTGCTCGACGCGCAGACTTACTGCGAACTCAAGGAGCAAACCATCGACAACCTGCGCAAGCATCCGTCGAACGTGCGCGAACGCTGGCTGTTGTTCGAGCTGTTGTGCCTCGACGGCGAATGGAAACGCGCGTTACAACAGCTGCAAACCTGGGCCACGCTAGAGCCGGAAGGCACATCGCGCGCCCAGATGTATCGCGGGCTGATTCGCAGCGAGATGTTCCGCGCCGAGGTGTTCGCGGGTCAGCGCGCGCCGGGCGAGATCAATCCGCTGCCCGAGTGGGTGAAATCGCTGCTGCAAGCCAACGTCATGCTGGGCGAGGGCAACCTCGCCGCCGCCGACGAACTGCGCGGCGCCGCGTTGAACGCCGCGCCGGCCACGCGCGGCGACAGCACGCAGATCGGCGCATTCGAGTGGCTGACCGATAGCGATAGCCGGCTGGGCCCCGTGTGTGAGCTGACCGTAGCGGGCGGGTATCGCTGGGTGCCGTTCGACTCGATGAAATCGCTGACACTCGGCCCGGTCACCGCGCTGACCGACCTCGTCTGGCGCTCGGCCGTCGTGGGCCTACGCGACGCGACTATCCTGCGCGGCTACCTGCCGGTGCGCTATCCAGGCTCGGAAAGTGGTCCCGCCGCCACCCGGCTCTCGCGCGAAACTACCTGGAAAGACGTAGGGGAAACCGGCGTGATCGCGCTCGGCCAGAAAACCTGGAGCACCGACAAGGGCGACGTCGGCCTGCTCGACATCGGCGAATTGCGGTTCAATCACGACGAGCACGTATGACCACGTCCGACGCGCGACACCGGCAAGCCTACATGCCGTCGCTGATCGACCGCCTGCTCGACGATGCGCCCGCGCGCCACAGCGAGCGGCCGGAGGCCTATGCGCCCAACAGCGAAGGCATGCGCCGCATCATCCAGCGTGATCTCGGCCTGCTGCTCAACACGACGAACCTGGACGACGAAATGGACATCGCGCGCTACCCCATGCTAGCCGCGTCGGTCGTCAATTACGGCATTCCCGCGTTGTCCGGTAGCTACCTCACCAGTCGCAACTGGGAAACCGTCGAGAAGATGGTCCGCAACGCGATCGTTCGCTTCGAGCCGCGGCTGATTCCGGAGTCGCTGCGCATCCGGCCGCTCAATAGCAAGAACCCGGTACGTTACAACCAGCTCGAGTTCGAGATTCATGGCCTCATGCGCTGGTCGCCCTATCCACTGGAATTTCGCATCCAGAGTGCATTCGACATCGAAATGAATCACGTCGCGTTCGAGCTGGGCTCCGGCAAGGGAAGTTGACATGGACCCACGATTTCTCGACTACTACAGCCGCGAACTGACCTACATGCGGGAAATGGCCGGCGAGTTCGCCGCCCAGCACCCGAAAATCGCGCGCCGCCTTGGCATGGAGGGCATCGACGTTGCCGACCCCTACGTTGAGCGGCTCATCGAGGCGTTTTGCTTCATGTCGGCGCGCACGCAGATCAAACTCGACGCCGAATTTCCGCGCTTTACGCAGCGCCTGCTCGAAGTGGTCTATCCGAACTATGTCGCGCCGACGCCGTCGATCGCCGTCGCGCAATTGCGTCCGAGCCTGCGCGAAGGCGATTTCACGAGAGGGCTGAAGGTGCCCCGGCAAAGCATGCTGCGCTCGGCGATCCCGCCCGGCGAGCAAACCGCGTGCGAATTCCGCAGCAGCCAGGACGTCACGCTATGGCCTATCGAGATCGCTGAAGCCCGGCTCAGCGCCGTGCCGCCGGATATCCCCGACACCGATCGCCATCTGTTGCCGCACCTGCAATTGCGCGGCGCGTTACGGCTGCGCCTGCGCACAACAGGCGAAGTGAAGTTCAACCAGATGACAGACTTCGACCGGCTGCCCATTTACATCGGTGGCGACGAACGTATCGCTTCGCATCTGTTCGAGCTGATCCACGCCGGTAGCGTCGCCTCCGTCGTGCGCGCGTACGGCGCGTCGAGAGACGAAGGGCACGTGGTCGCGAAAACACCGGTCGAATTTGAAGGTCTGCAAGCGCAACAGGGTCTGCTGCCGCTCACGTGGAATACGTTTCACGGCCACAACCTGCTTCAGGAATACTTCGCATGCCGCCAGCGCTTCTATTTCTTTGCGCTGACGCAGCTCGCGGCGGGTCTCGCGCGCGTGGACAGCAAGGAGGCCGAGGTCGTGCTGCTGCTCGACCGCCTGCCGGAAGAGCTGGCCGCGCACGTCGACGCAGCGCGTTTCCTGCTGTTCTGTACGCCGGTCATCAACCTGTTTCGCAAGCGCACCGACCGCGTCGAAATCAATCGCGCGCAAACCGATTTTCATCTGCTCGCCGACCGCACCCGGCCGCTCGACTACGAGATTTTTTCGGTATCGCGCGTATTCGGTCAGCGCGCGCAAACATCGCTCGAAGTCGAGTTCAATCCGCTTTATCAGACGCTGCATAGCGACGTGGGCAACCACGGCCGCTATTTTTCGGTGCGCCGTGAGCAGCGCGCGCTGTCGGCCAATGCACGCAAGTACGGCACCCGTACGCCGTATATCGGGACCGAGGTCTACGTGTCGCTCGTCGATCAGGCGGAGGCGCCGTACGCTGACGACATCCGCTACCTGTCGGTCGAAGCGTGGGTCACGAACCGTGACCTGCCGCGCCTGATTCCGCGTAACGGCAAAACCGACCTCACGATGTCGGACTCCGTGCCGATCGAGGGCGTGCGCCTCGTGCATGCACCGAGCGCGCCGCGCGCGCCGTACGCGAGCGGTGAAACGGCGTGGCGTCTGATCAGGCAGCTGAGCTTCAACTACATGCCGCTCGCCGAACTCGACCACGGCGACGGCGGCCAGGCGCTGCGCAACATGCTCGGCCTCTTCATCGCCCCAGGCGAGCGCGAACAGGCACGGCAGATCGAGGCACTCGTCGGCGCACGCACTGAACCGGTGGTCCGGCGTCTGCCGGGCGACGGACTACTCGTGTATGGGCGTGGCGTGCGCTGCGAACTGACGGTCGACGAAACCGGCTTCTCAGGCGTCAGCCCGTATCTGCTCGGCCTCGTGCTCGAGCATTACCTCGCGCGCCACGTCTCGATCAACGTGTTCACCGAAACCGAACTTCGTTCGATGCAACGTGGCCTGATCACCCAATGGCGGCCACGCATGGGCGGCCGCGGAGCGGTATGAGCATGGATGGGGCAATGGCGAGCGCCGTCGCGCCAACGCGATCATCGCTCGATCCGCAATCGCTCGACGCGTGGTTCGATCCGGACACGCCGTGGCAGTCCGGCTTCCTGAGCCTGCTGCGGGCTATCGCCGCGCGCGACCCGCTGATGCCGTTGCCGGGCACCGCGAGTCTGCCGCAAGAAGAGCCGTTCCGGATCGGTCAGCAACCCACTCTGGCGTTTGCGCCACGCGAAATCGCGTCGCTCGGCATGCGAGACGGTCGCCTCGACGTGCGGCTGTTCGGGCTCGGCCTGTGGGGGCCGCAGGGGCCGCTGCCGCTGCATATGACGGAGCTGGCTCACAGTCGTGTGGAAAGCCACCAGGATCATGCGCTCGTCGGGCTGGTCGATCTGTTCCATCACCGCGCGCTGTCGCAGTTTTATCGCGCGTGGGCATCGGGGCAAGCCACCGCGTCGCTCGACCGTGCCGGCGACGAAACGTTTTCGTTCTACGTCGCCAGTCTGATCGGCGTCGACCCGGCCGAGGCGGAGCAGTCCTGTCTGCCCACGCACTCGCGCTACAGCGCGGCGGCGCACCTCGTGCGCGAGGCGCGAACTCCGCACGGCATCGCGGCGACGCTCTCGCATTACTTCGGTGTTCCGATGACGATCGAAGAATTCGTGCCGCACTGGATCCATCTGTGCGCATCGGAACATACGAGGCTCGGGGTGCCGGGGCCCGCGGCGATCATCGGTGAATGCGCACAGCTGGGCGAGGCAATTCCCGACCGGCAACACAAGTTCCGGCTCGTCGTGGGTCCGCTCGACCTCGATCAGTATTTGCGCCTCACGCCGCACGGCGAGGACTTGCCGACGTTCGTCGAATGGGTGCGAGCCTTCGTCGGCCACGAATACGCGTGGGAGGTCAAGCTGCTCGTCAACCCCCGCGCGGCGCCACCCGCCTGCATCGGCACGTCGCAGAGACTCGGCTACTCGACGTGGCTCGGTGATTCCCTCGACGACCTGCCGGTCGTCGGCATGGTTTTCGAACCTGAACAGTACAACGACCGACCCCGGAGTTCCCTCGCATGAACGCCAACACTCCCGCCGTCGTGCTGCGCTACGCCGATCTGCTCGAACCGGTCTCCGCACACGCGCCTTGCGGTCCCGATCTCGAATACGATCCGGCCTTCGTGATGCTGCAGGCGGCCGCGGCCCCACGCGCCGAAGCGCAGTACGGCGACTTCGTCGACGTGCCGCCAACGGCCAATTGGGCCGACATTGAACGCGACTGCCGCGCGCTGCTGCTGCGGACAAAAGACATCCGCCTCGCGGTGATCCTGCTGCGTTGCCGAACCGCGGCTCGACGGCGCGGCTGGCCTGCGCGACGGACTGGCATTGCTGATGGCGATGCTCGAATGCTATGGCGAAGCGCTCCACCCGCTGCCCGTGTTCGAAGGCGAGCGAGACCCGGCGATGTTCGCCAACGCGATCGGTGGACTCGTCGAACCGGATGGCCCGCTGGCCGATGCGCGCGACATCCCGATGCCGAGGGCCGCGGGACTTCAACTGCATTTGCGCGATATCGAAAAATCATTCGCGACGCCGCGCCAGAAGGACGCGCTCGCCCCTGAATCCGTCGCCCGGTTGCTCAAGGAATTGTGGGGCCGACGCGACGCGGCAATGGCCGCACTAGTCGAAGCGCAGTGTCTGACGCAGCGCATTGCCGCATGGTGCGATGAGATGCTCGACGCCGACGCGCCCGATCTCGGCGCGTTGTCCCGAGCGCTGGAGCCATTCGCGCAGCATCGGGTGGGCGGCGGCGGGTCCGCGCCAGCGCCCGCCCGAGCCGTCAACGAGCAGGACAACGACAGCGTGCGTGGATCGGCGTCGGCGATCGTGGCTACGGCGACGCTACCGCAGTCCGACGCGCCGACCGATCTGCCAATCACTGCGCCTTCTCCAATGGATCGCTGGAGCGCGCTCGCAGCCATTCAGGAAACACGCATGTGGTTCGAGCAAAACGAACCGAGCAGTCCTGTCATTGTTTTGCTGCGCCAATCGGAACGAATGGTGGGCAAACGGTTTTCAGAACTCGCCCATATCATTCCCGCCGATTTACTCGCTAAATGGGACGTAGCCGACAGTTGAGGCGACGTGCGCGCATGTGCGACTTTCCCCGCTGTCAGCCCATTCAGTCCGCCGGTCAACCAACAACTTCCAATGAAAAGACTCATTCATTTTCTTATCCTGGTTTGCTTCGCGATACCCCATTTCGCGTTCGCCACCTGCATCCAGTTGAAGCCTTCGCAAATTTCCGAACTGCTGTCTCAAGGCTACATCGCGGGACAACCATTAGCGGTCAACATACCGTTCCGGGAAAGCTCGGTATCGATCGATCCGGCGTTACCGGTCGGCTCAGTGATCGCCACGGGCTTGTCGCCGGCGTACGCGACCTATGCGAACTTCGCGGCCTGCACCGACGGGGGCACGATATCAATGCAGTATTCCAACGCAACGCCGTCCGTTGTATTGGGGGCTACCGTCTATAACACGAACGTCCCAGGCATCGGCTTTCGTTTGACCTATCTTCGTGCAACCGGCGTGAACTCGCCACTTCCGTTTACGTCGTCCTATCCCGCGGGCGACCCCAATCAGGTTATCTATGCGCGCTTCGGCATTGGCTCGCAATTCGAGATCGAACTGGTCAAAACGGGCGACATCGCAAGCAACGTCAACGTGATACTCAACACCGTGGGAGCCGGCTTCGCCGAGGGTGACGGCACTCGGGTCGTGACCATCACGGGCGGCAGCATCAACGTCAAGGTTCTTCCAAGTTGCTCGGTCAATACCAGCACACTGAACATCGATTTCGGCACGTTCGGCCCAAGCGATGTGTCGACCACAAGCGGGCCAACCCAGCCAGTCGACTTTACGGTGCTCTGCACCGGGCCCACGCCACCGGCTTCGATTACTGCCGTACTTTCCGGAACCCCCGATACAGAAGATAGCAGCCTGTTGAAGAACATCGGCGCGACGCATCTCGCGATTCGTTTGCGGGATGTTTCAACCAACACAATCTTCAGGCCCAACGATCCGACGAGCACCCTCGTCCACACACCGCAGGGCGCGATGCAATCGCCGTTTGCACTCGAGGCGACGGTGCTGCGCGTCGGAACAGCAACGCCGAGCGCAGGCAGGATCCAGGCAACCGCAACAGTCACGATGACCATTCTTTGAATCGACTATTCAACGACGAAGGTCCACCAGAATCAACGCGCATGACCCAGTTATCCGTCACACCGCCGAACTCGATCTTCGTGCAAATCGCGAGTTATCGCGACCCGCAGTTGATCCCCACCCTGCTGGATTTGATCCAGAAAGCTAGAAAACCTGATCTACTACGGATCATCGTCTGCTGGCAGCATGCGCACGACGAGACGATGATCCAATTCTGGCAGCAAGGCTTTGGCAATTGGCGAACCGAGCAGACCGACAGTTGGACCATCCAACATCTCAGTCATCGTGAAGCGAAAATCGAATTGATCGACGTGCCCCACATGATGACGCAGGGCGCATGCTGGGCTCGCAATCTGGTCCAACAGCGATACGGCGGCGAGCGCTACACGCTGCAACTCGATTCGCACCACCGCTTCGTCGACGCATGGGACACGCTCGCAATCGAGATGCTGGAGTCTTTACGCGATGCAAGTCCGAAACCCGTGCTGACCGCCTACCTTCCGATGTACGACCCCGAGAACGACGACGCTCGATCCAGCGACGAGCCGGGGATATTGGCCTATGCAAGGTTTTCCAGGGAAGGGGTGGTCCTGTTTCGCTTGAAGACACTCTCCGACTGGAGAACGCGCATTCGCCCGGTCCGTTCGCGCTTCTTCAGCGCGCACTTCGCATTTGCCGACGGTCACTTTGCCCAGGCGGTCCAGCACGATCCTGACTATTTCTTTCACGGCGAGGAGATTTCGCTTGCCGTCCGTGCGTTCACCCACGGCTATGACCTGTACAGTCCGCACAGGCTGATCGGTTGGCACGAATATCTGCGCTCATACCGCGTCAAGATGTGGAACGACCACAATCACGAGGCCAAGGAACGGGGTGAAATCGACGAGCCCTGGCACGAGCGCAACGAGCGCTCGTTGCAGCGCAATCGTGCTCTGCTCGGTATCGACGGAGAAACGGTGGCTGACGTTGAGTTCGGCAAGTATGGACTCGGAGCGGAACGCACGCTCGCCGATTACGAAGCCTACGCGGGCATCGGCTTCAAGTGGCGCGGTGTCCAGCAGTCGGTATTGAATGATGTTCCACCAGTCGGGGGCACGCAACGTCCCGACGAAGCGACATGGAAAGCTTCTCTGCTACGCGCAAACGACGTCCGTGTGTGCGTACATCAGAATGGATTCGACAGGCATCTGGTCACGCCCGGCGTCGAGCACGCGCTGCGGGCCGCGACGTCAGTCACCGTCGTGATTTACGGCAACGACGAGACGGTACTGCGCCGCGAGACCGTCGACGGCAGCGGTCTTTCCCGATACCGGAAAAACGGCTGGCTCGACTTCCATGTGATTTTCGAATCAGAACTTGGCCAGCTCCCAGCCTGCTACGTCGTGGAGTTGTTCGACGACGCCGGCAAGGTATTGAGCCGGGTCCGGTGCGCCATCGATGCATGACGCATCCGCAACGACGACGCACGGAAACGCCTCCGGCGTCGCGCGGCCGACAGGACTGCACCACGTCAGCGGATTCGGCGCGTAGCGATACGGACTGGCTCCGCCTTCGCCGTTGCGATCGGGGCTGATGTAGCGGCCCGCGTGAGGATCATAAAAACGCGCACCGTTGTAGTACAGCGTGGTTTCATCGTCCGCGTATTGGCCGGCATAACGAAGCGGCTGCGCAAACGCGTCGCTGCTTGGCCACTCCGGCGTCACGAGACTGCCCCACGCCCGGTAACGCCCGCGCCATGCCACCTGGCCGGTCTCATCCGTGAGCGCGACGGCCGTACCGGCGACGTCAGTGTGATAGTGATAGACCTGCGTGTTCTTGATCGCGCCATCATCGGTGAGGGTCTGGTCCACGCAAGCGAGCGGCGCGAAGCCGGTTGAGCGGTCGGGCTCGGGTTGATACAGGTACGTGCGCAGTTCCATCGCGCGCTGCTGCTGGATCAGTCTGTGTCCTTGCCACAAATAGCGCGTGACCTCGTCCTGTTCCGGCGTCGATGACTGCTGCGCGCGCCGTGACGAAGCGGGTTCGACACGCCTGCCGATACGCCGACCGATCGCGTCATACTGATAGCGCACGGTATAGCCCTTGCGATGCGCGGCGATGACGTGCCCCTCCGCATCCCAATCGAGCGTTAGCGTATGGTTGCGGCCACGCCTACGCACCAATTGCCCCCACACATCATAGTCATAACGATGTCCGCGGCATTCCCGTAACCGGTGGTCGGGATACGCGGCCGGGAACCAGCTGCCGCCAGGCGTATCGAGCAGATTGCCAGCGGCGTCCCACGTGAAATACTCGATGTCCCCCTTCTCCGACACCGAGCGCAACAGACAGCCACGCCGGTCGTAGTCGTACCACGTCTGACCGTCGGCCTCGGCGCCCGTTCTGACGATCACGTCAGCGAGACTGTAATCGGCTTCGCGCCACAATCCGGCGACAGGTTCTGTCGCGCAGCCCGGCGTATCCACGTCGCGCCCCGTCACCGAACGCCACCACACCGGCAAGCCGAGCGGCGAATAGCCCGTATGCGTGCGCAAACGGCCTTGCGTGCGCGCAACCGGACGCCTCATCGCGTCATACCAGAAGCGCGCAATCTGTCGATCGTCCAGTTCGACGAACGCGACAGCGCCAGTTTCGAAGCGACGCATACGCAACTCCTGCCCCTGTGGCAGCTGAATCGCGACAAGGCGGCCAACGACGTCGTACGTGTAGCGCAGTGTGCCGTTTGCGCCGTGCTCGGCGATCAGACGGTCACCGGCGTCGTGTTCGAAGCGGATCTCATCCGCTCCGATTCCGAGTAGCTCGCCTTCTCGTGTTGGCTCGCGGCTCACGCAGTCGAGCAATCCGCGCGGCCCGTAGCGATACATATAGCGGTTGTGCGCGGTCTCACGCCGGATCAGACGGCCCGCGCGGTCGTAGTCGAACGTTTCGCGACGCTGTTGCGCGCCCGCCTGCCACGTGAGACAACGGACCTGCCCGGTATTCGCATAGTCGAAGTTGCGTTCCACGCCATCGGCATCCGTGATCGACAGGCAACTGCTCGCATTCCACCGAAGCAACTGCACCGCGCCGTTCGCGCTTTCGATTCGAACCGGGCGCCCATGCGCATCGTATCGACGCACGATCACGTGCCCCTCTTCGTCAACCGCGCGTACGACATTGCCGCGCCGGTCTCGATACCAGTGCCGGCTTCGGTCACTCGGGCCGACGAACGACGTCCGCTGGCCAGCCGCATTCCACACATGACGCTCGGCCTGTCCGTCCGGACGCGTGATGGTCAACGGTCGGCCGAGCCCATCGCGCTCGATTCGCGTGACCGCGCCGAGCGCGTCGGTCACACTGACTACGTAACCATTGACGTCATACTCGTAATCCGTCGTGCTTCCGCCAACTCCGGTGCGACGTGTCACCTGCCCCCACGCGTTATGCGCGAAGGTCGTGGCGACCCCCTGCGCATCCGTCGAGCACACGACATCGCCATCGTCACCATATTCGAAACGCGTGAATTCTCCAGACGGGGTTTGATAGTGCAACGGCTGCAAGCGATCGTTGCGTGCCCACATCCACACACGGCCATCGCTCAACGCGACTGACACGGGCTCGCGTGACGCAAACGCATACTGCGTCGAGCGGGTTGCGCCCTGGAGATCCGTCTCACACGCGACGCGTCCGAGCCCGTCGTATTCGACGTGAACCACCCGCTCGCCGGGCAGTTGCATGGTGAGCGGCGCGACGGCGTCGCCGTAGTCGAACCGGTAGCGCCGGTCGTCGAAGTCTGTGTGCGACAGCACGCGGCCCTGCTCGTCGTATTGCCAATGCGCCCTGTTGCCGAAGACGTCGCTGACCTCACTGGTCCGGCTATCGAAGTCGTAGGCGAAGCGCTCACGCGCGCCTTCTGACGTGACTCGTCGAATCACCCGCGCGGCGCCGCCGATCGTCTGCCACACATAGCGTGTCGCCATTCCGAGCGCGTCTGCTTCTTCGACGATCCGCCCATCGCGGTATGCAAAGCGACGCACGATTTCGCCGACCCGGTTGCGTACCTCGGTGAGTTCGCCGCGCTGGCTGTAGCCGTACTGGACCAGCGCGCCGGTGGGACCGCCGTCGACACACTCGACAGCGCTCAGACGCGCGCCCATCCGCGCTTCGTAGTGCATGCGCAGCTCGTGGCCGCAGGTTCCACGCATGCGCAGCAAGCGCCCACCGGCGTCCCAGATCAGGCCGATCCGCTGCTGACGAAGATCCTCGACGTATTTGAGCCGTGCGATTCCGTTCGCGTCGAAGTCGCCGAACACGCGGTAATGCGGCGTCAGATCCGCGACGACGAGGCGTCCGTCGCTCAGATGCGCGATGTGCAACTGCGCAGCCGACGCAATCACCTGCGACCCGCGCTCGGGAAACGGCACGCTGAGCGTGCTGCCGTATTCGTCGGTGTAGAGCAGTCGATCGTCCCGCTTGTGCAGCGTGACTTCCCAACTCGTGCGCCAACCGACGCCGAGCAGCCCGAGCGCGTGCTGCTCGCTCGAATAACAACGCGACCATACGAGCGGAAGACGGCCTCGCAGCCTGAAGTCGGTTTCGTCGGTAGGTAGGCAGATTTTGCTGCCGCTGATTACCTCGACCGAGCCGCACAGAATGCCCGACAGCGCACGACGCGTCCGAAAGCGGTCGACGACGTCGCCGAGCCGCTCACAGCGATCGAGCAACGGTCCGACACTGGCGAGGGGCAATACGACGCCGGGCAAGCCGACCAGCTCGCCGCCGATTCCCGCGACTCCCGTCGTCACATGGCCCCCATCGTCATCATGAACCGATGCGCACGTCTGGCGAGCCAGCGGAACACGGCGCGCCACACGAAACCTTGCCGCCAACCAATGCCGCCGGCACGTTGTTGATCAACACCGTACCCGAACCCGCGACCACAGCTTGCGAGCACGGGTGCAGCGCGCAAACGGCAGAGCTCATACCGACGAGCGCCGCAGGCAATCGATTGATGAAGACCGTCGGGGAACCCGAGACGATCGAACCGCCATGTCCGATCGCATCGCCTTTGCGAGCCGCTGGAAACATGATCGATTTTCTCCTCATGGAAACTGAACGTCCGTGCAGGGCGATGTGCGAAGGCATTCGCCGTCTGCACGGTATTGCGAAATACGCTGTTATATGTCAATGCCGGTTTTCGGCGGCTCTTCGGACGGCGGCGGCTCCTCCGACGGTGCCGGCTCTTCCGATGGCGCCGGCTCTTCCGATGGCGGCGGCTCTTCCGACGGCCGTGGTTCTTCCGTCGGCAGCGGATCTATCGTCGGAAGCGGCTCGTCCGATGGAGGTGGCGGAATAACTGGAACGTCCAGCGCATCGAGCACCACTACAGGAACTGGCACCGTCACTGCGCTGCCGCATACCTTGTCACCGGGGTTAAGGTCCAGCGGCGTGCCTTGCACCACGACACGGGTGTCACCCTGGATGCGGATCGACTTACCAATGAGCTTGATCTCGCCATGCTTGTTCATGGTCAGCGACGACTTGCCGCACACGATAGACAGCGCCCCCCCGGCCGACAGCGAATAGGCTCCGCCTACCGCGTGCGTCGACGCGCCACCAACCGTGACCGTACGTGCACCGCCCACCGTCAGAAGGGAGGCACCCCCAACCGCGGTTTCCTCCGCCCCGCCAATCGAGACAAAGTGTGCAAGACTCACGGAATAGAAGGAAACACCCTTCACCCTTACCGAGTACTTGCCGCCGACGATCGTGCTGGACGTCGCCCCGACGGTCATGCTGTGCGCCGCGGCCACGCCGATCGTGTAGTCGGCACCGACGACGTGTGACTCATTCAGCTTCGTCAGGCGGTTCATGTCCCGTTCCGCCTGCAACGTGAATTCCTCGGCACCCGCCTTGTCCTCGAAGCGGATGCTGTTGTAGTTCTGCAGGCCCCCTTCCATCGACCGGCTCATGAAACCGCTCTGCGTCGCGTTGCCTGGCAAGTCATAGGGCGGACGCGTCGCCGCGTTGTACAGGCTCCCGGTGATCAGCGGACGATCCGGGTCGCCGTTCCAGAAGTCGACGATGACTTCCTGGCCGATGCGCGGAATGTAGATACCACCGAAACCCTGACCGGCCCACGCCTGGCTCACACGGACCCAGCAGGAGTCGGTTTCGACGTTTTGGCCGTAACGGTCCCAGACGAAGCGGACCTTCACGCGGCCGAATTCGTCGGTCCACAGTTCCTTGCCCTCGGGACCCACGACGACAGCCGACTGCGGCCCGTTGACGACCGGCTTCGAGGTCTCCCGCGGCAGTCTGAACACTTCGCTTGTCGGTTGCACGTCGAACTTGTTGCTGCAGGTGTATTCGTAGCCGCTACCCGATTCGTCCGGCGTACCGGTCAGGTCGAGCTTTGTACCGATGACGAGGTATTCGCAGTTCGCGGCCGTATAGTCGTAGTTGGTCAACACGAACGTCTGCCCGCACGCGAGTCCCCGCACGTTACCTTCGCCCTTCGCTCGCGTACCCGGCGCGCGCAGTGCTTCCATGCGCGTACGCGCCAGCAGTTCACCGTGGCTGCTGTCGGTGTAGTCGCCCGGCCAGTCGTAGCGCTCGAGCAGGTTCCAGCTGGTGTCGCGCGGTTGCTGATTGATCGCCCGCATGTCGGCGCGCGAACGCGTGAAGTCGAAGTCGCTCGTCACGTAGTGACCGGTGCACAAGACTTCGGCCGTCGAAAACGCGCTGATGTATTCGGTGTCGGTCTTGCCGCCCTGCGGTTGGAACGCCAGTGTCCGGTATGACGGGTTCGGCGAGTGGCGGTGCGCGCCAATGTGATCGCACAGCACGAGCCGGTGCTTGCCGTCGGCATGCTCGAAAAACCAGTAGATGCCCCACTCTTCCATCAGGCGATGAATGAAGTCGTAATCGGTCTCGCCGTACTGGACCTGGAACGCGCGCGGTTCGTTGGTCGGACTCTCACCCTCGAGCGCATAGCGGCTCACGTCGAGGCGCTTTTCGACCGGGTACGGATAGTCCTTCAGCACCTCGTCGATGATCTCGATGACCGTCCTGTTCTGGAAAATCTTGTAGTCGGTCGTCAGGGTCGCCAGCCACAGCCACGGCTTCAGCACGACACGATAGACGTTGTAGCGGCCTTCCCGACGCAGGTATTGCGCGGCGACGACGAGTCCGGTGATTTCGCGCTGACATGCTTCGGTGTCGGCGCTCGGCTGGAGGTCGATCGCGACGGTCATTTCCTTGCCTAGCAGCGCCTTCAGGTCGAGGTTGGCACTGACGGCAAGCGGTACCGTGTAATCGTCAGGCGTGCGCAACAGCAGTTCGTACTCAAACAGCTTGCCGAGATGCTCGTCGCCGTTCAATGACATGAACTCCAGCGCCGGCTGCGTCTGTCCGTCCGCGGTCTGCCCCGGCCACCGCGGTATCGCCGCGCTGGATACGGTCACTGAGCGGCTTTGCACACTTATCGCGTTCAAGGGATTACTTGACATGCACTCCTCTAAATTCTCTATATCGAAAAGACGCTACTGTTCGTCGGCGAATGCGGAGCCTGACGACGCGTCCGCTCCCCTTCCCATCGCGCTTCCGCTACCGGGACAACGAAAATCGTGCAGCAACGCCGTGAGTTGCGGTCCTGACTGTCCGCCCGATGTCAGTTCGATGACCGCGTGCCGGTCGTCGAAATTGAAGTCCACCGCCGAGCGGCTCGACGACAACGTCGACGTCACGCGGCCCCGGTCGATCAGACGGAACAGCGCCCACGGACCTTCGGTCATGACGGTCGACGTGTCCGGACGCACGCGCGGATTCGCGGTGAGGCCGGCCATCGAACCGCCGCGCGGCCCCGGCCAGGTGATCGGGGACGTCGTGACCGGACCATGCGCATAGCGCAGGTTTTGCCCGTCGACGTCGATGAGCAGATCGGTAATCTCGGGGTCCAGCGACACGACCTTGAGGCCCGCGTTCCACGACATCCGGGTCGCGCCGGGATCGCGGAAAAATGTCTGACGGATCGCCGCGGCGCGCTCGAACGGTTCGAGGCCCGGTCCCTGCATGGGCGGCATGCCGGGGCTGACCGGCTTATAGCGCCATGGCCGCATGCTCGTATCGACGCGGCTGGCGAGCGTCTTGTGGAAGAAGTCGTCGAGCAGGCCGCCGGCCGCGAACACGCGATTGAAATCGTCGATGTCGACTTCCTGGGCGCTCGCGGCAAACGGATATTTGCCTTCGACAGCACGGCGGCATTGCGCGCCAACGCTCGATTCGACCTGCATCGTGAGCAGGGAGCCGACATTGCGGTCCACCTTGCGCATCGACTGCGACGCGAGGCCCACGAGCACGGCCCGAAACGGCGGCGGAAGCTTCTGCGCCTCGAGCTGCATCGTGGAGCCGAGGTCATCCGTGGGCGGCATGCTGTTGGTGGCGAGCACGTCGCCGGCCGTCATCAATCGCGTGTACTGCTCGTTGATCAGCCCGATGACGCCGCCCAGCTGCAGCACGCCGCTGCCGCCAGGCAGCGCGCTCCCGCTATCGGCCTGGCCGGTCACGACTTCGCGCAGCGCGGCAAAGCGTCTGTCGACCAGTTCACGTTCCATCTTCTGTTGCGCGAGCTGACCGATCGTGGCGGTTGCGGCCACGGCGCTCGCTGCGCGCGCCGCCTGCGAGCGACGCATGATCACGTTGATGGCACTACCGGCGGCAGACGGCTCGTCCGCGCCATCAACGATCGACAGCGACGTCTCGCGCGCGGCCGTTCGCGCGAGTCTCGCCAGCGGCGAATCCGGCGCAGCCAGCGTACGCAGCGTCTGCAGATCGGGCGCCAGGGTGCCTTCGCTGCCGGACACCGGTCTCACGTCGTCGAGAAACTGGCTCCAGTAATTGCCATAGTCGGTCAGGTATTGGCGACGGATATCGTCGGCGAGCCTGTCCTTGCGCGGTGCGTTGCCGTTTGCCATCCGCCGCCGCCGCGCCGATGCATCGGCCTCGCCCATCACCCAAGCGTCCTGTTTTCGCGCCTGCTCGAGAAAATCAGGGAGGCGCTTGTTAAAAACGGCGTGATAGCCGTCGTAGGTATAGAGACCGGGGATACCTCGCGCGAGCGTCGAACCGCCGGCCAGCATGAACACGGTAGTGGCCTGCGGACCCGCGGCGCTCAGCAGCGTGACGTTCTCGGGCGCCTCGGGAGCCATCGCGTTCATCGCACGTTCGTAGAGCCGTCCGGACGCCGGATTGCGGCCAAGGAACTCGCGCGCGCGGCGCACGAGCTGTGCATTCACCGGTCTTGCCGGCACCGCGGGCACCCCGTCCACGATCAGCGCATCGAGGTGACGCGCCATCACGTTGCGCTCGCCGAGCGATGCGACGCTGTTGGCGTGTTCCCAGTCGCCGAGCACCCATGCCTTGATCGCTTTCGCGTCGTAGTACGAGCCATCGAACAGCATCAGGTAGACCATCAGCGTGCGATAAACGCCGTCCGCGTCCTGTACGCCGATTTGCGTATCGAGCACCGTTTCGAGCCGGCCGACGACTTGCGGCAGCAGCATCTGTTTCAGCAGATTGTTGTAAGTCTCGCCGGCCGCGGCGCGGATGGCGGGCACCGTGTAGAGCCCGTAGTGCCATGCGACACCGGGACTGTCGAGGTCCATGCCGTCGAACTGAGGCAGCTCACGCGACGCCGACAGAAGCGTCCCCATCGTCCCGGGCTGCGGCGCCTTCCGTTGCGACAAGACCCGCGCGGCGAGCGCATTGGCCTTGCCATCGATCGCGGCGAGATACTCGCGGTTGTTGCCGAAGCTCACGACGAGCGCACCAATCAGCCACACCGCCACGACGATCGCGAGCAGATGTCCGATAAGACGCAACGCGCGGAAGCGGACTTCCCAGTACAGGTTCGGCCGCACCAGATGCGCTTCGGCCAGGATCACGCGCTGAAACAGATTGCGCAAGAAATAGCCGCGATAGCCGGTAGGCGTCGCGTCGCCGGACGACGGCGAGACCGTTTTCGGCGCGGCACCAAACAAACCCGCGAGCCCGCGACGCAGCCGCTGCAAGAGCGTGGAGCTGTCGGCGGACACGGCCTCGTGAGTTTGCGCCGCGCTCGTGAAATAGACGCCGCGCAGCGTGCTGTTCAACTGCGTGTCGTCGTATTTCGAATCGAGAAACACCAGCGCGAGCAATTCATTGAGTTCCGCGCACAGGCTACGAAATTCTGACGGCAGCGCATAAAGTTTCTTGCGCAGATCGACCTCGTACACCTCTTGCAGCCTCGTGTTGACGCCGTCTTCGAGTCCCTGCTCCAGCTCACGCATTTCGGCCGCGCAGTTCAGGCGCAGTGTGTCGCGGCCGTGTTCTTCCGCCGCTTCCTGATAAGGCAGTGTGAAGCCGAAAATCTGCGCGCGGCTTTCCGCCGTCAACGACTGGAAATACTCCCCGAAGCCGGGCAGCAGATCGAGCTTCGTAACGAGCACGTAGACGGGGAATCGAATCCCCAACTGCTGGCGCAACTCGCCGAGCCGAGCGCGCATGGACGCGGCGAGCGCCTTTCGTTCGGGCGCTGGGCGCGTCAACAACTCTTCGACCGAAACGACCAGCAACGCACCGTTGATCGGCGCGCGCGGGCGCCGCTTGCGAAGCAGCCCCAGAAGGCCGCGCCACTCGGCCTCGTTCTCGCTCTTCAGGTCTTCCGGATCGACGTCAACCTTCGCGGCGTCTTGCGACGTTGCGTCCTGAACCGTATAGCGGCCAGCGGTGTCGATCAGCACCGCTTCGTTCGCGAACCACCAGTCGCAGTTCGCCGTTTCGACGCGGCTTCTCAGCGACGCCGCGACCATCTGATCCGCCTCCGGAAAATCCAGACCCGAGTTCAGGACCAACGTCGTCTTGCCGGCGCCTGGCGAGCCCACCACCATGTACCACGAGAGTTCGTACAGATAGCGCTGGCTTTCGAGCAGACGACGCAGCCCTGCCGGTCCGCCGCGCATGCGTTTGAGCTTGTCGATGGCCTTCGCGACGACCGCGTGAAGCGCGCGGATTTCGTCTCGTGCGACAGGGCTCGCGGCCGACTTCTTCGTGAACGGGTTCAGAACGCGCTGCAGCAGCACGTCATCGCTGCGCACTGCCCGCCACAGACGATACAGCCCATAGATCGCGTAGCAGGCAAGCAGCACCGAGATCAGCAGCACGCGGGACCATGTGGTGCCGAGTGGATGCGTTTGGCCGAACGCGAGTATCGGTCCGAAATACCAGAGCGCGAGACACAGCAACGCGACGCCGATGACGCCAGGCGACCAGCCGAGCAGCCAGAACAGCAGCAGCAATAACAGCACGACGATCGACAGCGTGCGCGAGAGCACGCTCTCGAGTGGGCGGTAGTCGCCAAATGCAATCAGAGGTCCCACGAACCAGACGGCCACAGCCGTCACGAGGATCGCGGCGAGCACCAGCGTCTGGCGCGTGAGCACAAGTTTCGATAAGCGGTTCAAATAAGACATCAAGGCTTTCCCGTTAATGCGTGACGAAGACTTCCACGCGTCGATTGCGGGAACGACCTTCCGCTGTACTGTTGTCCGCGACAGGTTGTGTATCGCCCTTGCCGACAGCCTCGATGCGATTGCCGGGCATGCCGTGCGCCTTCAATACGTCGGCGACGAACGCGGCGCGCTTTTCCGATAGCACCAGGTTGTCAGGAAACTCCGCCGTATGAATCGGCTGGTTGTCGGTGTGCCCGGTCACCGTGACATTGCCGCCGACCCGGACGACCTCCTGCGCGACCTTGGTCAACACCGGATCCAGTTCCGGTCGAATGCGGCTTTGCCCCGGCAGGAACACGTAGTCGCCACGGAACACGACCCGGCTGCTGCTCGCGTTCTCTTCGACGGAGACCTGGCCGCGAGCGATCTCGTCTTTCAGCAAAATCGACAGGCGCAAGCGCTCGTGAACGACCGGAGCCGCGACCTTGATCGGCTCTCCGATCGCGAGAATCTTCGCTTCCAGCGCATTGCTTTGCGCCAGAAGCCGATACTTGTACCAGGCGAACAGCGAGAACACACATAGCGCAGCGACGCCCGCCGTCGCCCAGACCGGCACGCTTTTCAGCAGCCGCATCCTGCCCGGCTCCTCGCCGCGCCAGTGCGGCGACAGTTCGAGCCGCATCGTGTCCCGCGTGCCGCTGATAAGCGTCAGCATCCGCTGCCGGATCTGCTCCAGATGACGTGGACCGTCCGCGGCAACGCTGTAGCGTCCTTCGAATCCAAGGCTGAGAATGCGATACAACACCTCGAGGACGTCGAGGTACTCCTGGGGATCCGTTGCCATGCGGCCGATCAGCAGGAAGAACTTCTCGCCGCCGTCCACTTCTCCTTCGAACTTGAGCAGCAGCCCCCCCGCGGCCCAAATTCCGCCGCTCCCCCAACGCGTGCGATTGGCGGCTTCGTCGAGCGCGGTGCACAGCGCGTAGCGGACAGCCGCTACGTGCTTCCACGGCAAACTCGCTTTGTCGCAGACCTTCTGGAATGCGGCGACCTCGCGCACCAGCAGCGAGCGCAAGCTCGCGACCGCAGCCAACGAATCGAGCGAAGCCGGCATGTCCGCCAGCATGCGCAACAAAGGCTGCGCGGCTTCACACAACGGATTGCGCGCAGCCTTCATGCGCTCCAGACGCGTCTGCACTTGTTCCGGCGGATCGAACGCGGCCGCATCGACCACCGGTTCCTGATTGGCGACGCCCGCGGTTGTGGGACGTCCAGCGGGAACGGCAGACGGCTGGCTCCGGCCAGAAGCAGAGTTGTCGGGGTTCAACAGAAACTCGAACGCGTCGTCCCCGTATGCACCGGTACTCATTTTTGACGCACGCCCCACAGCTCAAGCTTGAGTTCCGGGAAGTGCCCGGCGACATGCATGGCAAGCCCTCCGTGCCGCGCAATCTGTTCCCAGAACGGTCCGGTACGCGACAGTTCGAAATAGATAAAGCCCGAGTTGAACGGAATCTGGCGCGGAGGAACCGGCAGCGCCGCTACTGCCAGACCCGGCAGGTGCGAACGGATCAATTCCGGCAAGCGCTGCGGATGACTGATCTTCGTTTGGGCAAGAAACTGCTGCTGCAGCAATTCGGAAGGCATCTGCGCGCCCACGGCGAGCACGAGGCTCGAATAGCCGGCCAATTCGTTCGGCAGCATGGCGGCCGTACGGATGCCATGCGCCTGCTCCGTAAGCGGAATGGGCTGCGCACCACGAATCAACACCTGGTTCAACAGATAGTGAACCTCCTCGACGAGGGGCCTGATACTGCGGTAGAGCTGCGCATGGTCATAGCCCGGCGCCGCCCGCGGACGCCGCGTTTGCGGACGCACGAAGGTCGAAAGCTCGCCCGCGAAAAGCGCGAGCTCGCGATACAGGGTCACCGGCGCGGTCTCCTCGAGTTGGCAAAAATGCTCGAGCAGCGGCTCATAGCGATTGAGCACCTGGAGCAGCAGATAGTCGGCCACTTCGGCCGCCGCGCCCGTACGGCCATCAGCACCTGACAGACGGGCGGCGAGCGCGTCGGCGCGTAGTCGCGCGAGGCCGTGCAGCTGCATCGCCCATTCCCGCAGCAGTGGATTCGCGCCGTAACCGGTCACGGGCGGAATGTGGTCGGCGCTGTGCAGCGACACGGCGCCGTCGGCGTGCAGCGCCTTCACGCGCGTCAGCGCAAGCCCGATCCACGACTGCGTCAGCTCTTTCTCGGGCAACAGCCGCAAGCGCAGATTCGAGAGTTGGACGGGCTTCGGACCTTGGCCGATCGCGTTGCTGTCGCGCAGTTCGGCGTCGTACGCATGGTAACGGGCCAGCGATCCGCTCTGCTCGGTGAAGGCGGTTTCCTCGGTGTTAGGCAAGCGAAGCGGGACCGCCAGGTAAATCACCTGCTCCTGATGTTCCGGTCCGATCGTCAGTGGGGGCGGGGGCAGCGTCAGGCCAGGCACCTCGAACGGTGTGCCGTCTGGAAATACGCCGAGCCCGCTCTTGAACACCAGCTTGCCGAACGCGAGCGATTCCTGATCGATTTCATAACGGCTGAAGCCCCAGAAAAACGGGCTCAGCGGCGCGCTCCGGCGATGCGCGAACGACTCGAAATACCGCTCCTGCTGCTGAAACAATTGCGGGCGCAGGAAGAGTCCTTCGCTCCAAACAACTTTGCTATACCAACTCATCGAAATTAGTCTGACTTTGAAATCGAAACAGTGCGCTGATCGAGCTGGATCGTCAGCTTCTGTTCCTTGTCTGGAAGAGCCATCCTGTACCATGCGGCGTCGGGCGCGATTGGCAACCGGTAAACCGCGCGCCAGACCGATTTCCCGAGATTCCGGTAGCCGGCCAGCACGCCAATTGCGGTAGTGGCGGGGTTCGACTTCCGGACGATCTCGCGTGTATCGCCGGGACGCAGAATAAATTCATCAACGACCAGCACATCGTCGCCAAGGACTTTTTTGTCGTCGCTTTGCAGCGTGAAAAAGTCGCCGGTTTGAAACGCCGTCGGCGACTTCAGTTCGTAGATCCGCACGAGGATCGGCGCCGCCGTTCCCCACTCGTTCGGATTGACGTTCTCGTTTGCCGCGATCTGAAGCCGGAGGGTCGTTCGCTCCTTGACAACGGGAGCCGACGCGGTAGCGCACCCGGACAGCCATGCGCTCGCCCCGCTTAGGGCTAGCCAGCCCCCGATACGCAGCCATATCGCGAAGCGGGAAAAAAAGATCGAAACCATCTGACGGTATCAAGGTGATCTCGCACATCGCCCTGAATGAACCAGGATGCCTGCATCCAGCCGGGCATCCCGGTTAACAACCTTGACACGGCGTCCCGGACAAAAGGGTCGTCGTGCCAAGATTCAGGAAAATGTGCGATTTAGGCCGTGTTCTTCTTGATATCGAAGGTCGCCGTGATCGCACCGCCGCTACCGCCTTGCGCGTTCTGCACCACATATTCCTGCTTCAGGCGAGCAAAGGACAGACGCACCGTTTCGCACGGACGCGATTCACTGTCGCTGACGCCGGACGGATGCACCGAGGTAACCAGCACGTCGTTCATCGTGAATTTGATGTATTCGAGCGGATTACCGCCAGCCTTGCGCACGACGAGTTTGGCTTCGTCGATGTGCTTACCGGTCAGGCAGTATTGCGTCAGGTTGGGCGTTGCACGATCGATGAAATGCTCAAACGTGAAGTCGTCGACCGTGGCTCGGCCAGCGCCACCACCGGAACCAACGTGCATATTCGATTGCTGCGTAACGCCCCACGCCCAGCTCAGAACATCGATTTCGTCCTTGTGGTTAGCGTCTGCCGACTCACCATCAATCCCGTTAATCTTGAGAAAGATGTCTTGCGCCATAAAAATACTCCTTGGTACCGATTAGTTTTAAAGATGCTCAATGAAAGTCAGGCATATTTAGTGAGCGCCTGTCCGTCGCTCATTCACCGAATGAACGGTAGACGTCAGATCAGGCTGCATCCTTCACGAGCGGCAGCTTCGCGACGAGACGCAAAGAAACCGTCAGACCTTCAAGTTGGAAATGCGGACGCAGGAAGAACTTCGCCTGGTAATATCCCGGATTTCCCTCGACGTCCTCGACGACCACTTCGGCCGCGGCCAGCGGTCGACGTGCCTTGGTTTCCTGCGACGAATTCGCGGGATCGGCGTCAACGTAGTTCATGACCCATTCGTTGAGCCATTGCTGCATTTCGTCCCGCTCCTTGAATGCGCCGATCTTGTCGCGCACGATGCACTTCAGGTAATGCGCAAAGCGCGAGCACGCGAACAGATACGGAAGACGTGCCGATAGATTCGCGTTCGCAGTTGCGTCGGGATCGTGGTACTCGACCGGCTTCTGCAACGATTGCGCGCCGATGAACGCCGCGTAGTCAGTGTTCTTGCGGTGAATGAGCGGTATGAAACCACTCTTCGACAATTCCGCTTCGCGGCGGTCGGAGATCGCAATTTCCGTCGGGCACTTCATGTCGATGCCACCGTCATCCGTCGGGAACGTGTGACACGGCAGGTTTTCAACTACCCCACCGCTTTCCACGCCGCGAATCAGCGTGCACCAACCGTAGTTCTTGAACGAACGGTTGATGTTCACCGCCATTGCGTAGGCCGCGTTCGACCATACATAGCGTTGATGATCCGCGCCGGCGGTCGCCTCTTCGAAATTGAATTCGTCGACCGGATTCGTCTTGACGCCATACGGCAGACGTGCAAGGAAACGCGGCATTGCAAGGCCGATGTAGCGCGCGTCTTCCGAACTACGCAGCGAGTTCCAAGGTGCGTACTCGAGGTTTTGCGTAAAAATCTTCGTCAGATCGCGCGGGTTGGCGAGTTCCTGCCACGAGTCCATCTGCAGCACGGACGGTGCCGCGCCCGTAATGAACGGCGCATGCGAAGCTGCCGCCACCTTTGCAATCGAGCCTAGTAGGTCGACGTCGGCGGGCGTGTGATCGAAGTAGTAGTCGGCGACGAGACAGCCGTACGGCTCGCCACCCAACTGCCCGTATTCTTCCTCGTAAATTTGCTTGAAGAACGGACTCTGGTCCCACGCAATCCCTTTATAGCGCTTCATCGTGCGACGCAGGTCGTCCTTCGACACATCCATAAAGCGGATCTTCAGCTTCTCATCCGTTTCCGTGTTCGCGACGAGGTGATGAAGCCCACGCCATGCGCTTTCAAGACTCTGAAAATCTTCATGGTGGAGAATCAGGTTGATCTGTTCGGATAATTTGCGATCGATCTCCCCAATAATTGACTCTATGTTTTTGTACGCGTCGTCGGACACCGTTGCCGATGTAAGCAGTGCTTGTTGAGCGAGCGTCCGGACAGCCCCCTCGACAGCCTCGCGCGCGCGCTCCGTTTTGGGCTTGAATTCGCGCGATAGGAGTGCATTGAAATCGGACTGATTGGTCACGCTCGCCGTTGCCTTGGCGCGCGTGTTCGCTTGAAGTTCGGCCATCATTTCCCCATTGTTTCAGGCTGTGCTTTCGTGCGGAAAGCAAAAATCATTCGTTGGTCACCGGTTCGCCGGCGGATGCCGCTTCCGGCTTTGGCGCCTTTGCGAGCGCTTCGAGTAACGCTGGGTCTCTCAACACCTTGCTGACCAGGTTTTCCGCGCCACTTTTGCCATCCATATACGTTTGAAGATTGGCGAGTTGCGTACGCGCCTCGAGTAGCTGCGCAAGCGCGTCGACCTTCTTCGCGACGGCTGCGGGCGAGAAGTCGTCCATGCTTTCGAACGTGATATCGACCATCAGATGACCTTCGTTCGTCAGTGTGTTGGGCACCGCGAACGCGACACGCGGCTTCATGGCCTTCATTCGCTCATCGAAGTTCTCGATGTCGATATCGAAGAACTTACGATCGCCGACGGCGGGCAACGGTTCGAGCGGCTTGCCCGACAAGTCGGCGAGGACGCCCATCACGAACGGGAGTTCGACTCTCTTTTCCGAACCGTAAATTTCGACGTCGTATTCAATCTGGACGCGGGGGGCACGATTACGTGCGATGAATTTTTGAGAACTGGTAGAAGCCGACATAGTGCTCTGAGGTTGTTCGCTCAAGTAAAAGAAGGAGCGGCGACACCGCTCGCTTTCGTATGAAGTCCGCAAGCTGAAGATGTTATGTCTCGGAGCAGCGCGGCGATATGGGCGGTTGCCCAAAAGTCTGTCCCGTTCGCAAAAGCGAGGCCGGGTTGGCGTGTGCGAACGCAGGCTCCGAGAGGGCTACCCGCGACGAGTACTTTCAGTGCGTGCCTGAATCGGGAACAACGGTGATTTCGACACGACGATTCATCTCGCGCCCCTGACTAGTTTCGTTGCCGGCGATCGGCCGGGTATCGCCATACCCCTGAATTGCGAAACGTGTGACGGGCAACGTAGCCGTGTTGACGAACCAATCGCGGATGGCCCGCGCGCGTGCCTCGGAGAGCTTTTGATTCGCGACGCTGGCACCCACGTTGTCAGTATGACCCGCGATGAGAATTCGCTTGTCGGGATTCGCGCGAATCAGATCGAGAACCGCGTGGAGCCTTGGCTCTGCACCTGACTTGAGCGTCGTCTTGCCGCTGTCGAATAACAAGAGGCTGTCGATCGTCACAGCAAGGGGCGGGGAATGCGCGGCGATCGTCGGGGAATGCGATGTCGCGGTCACGCGTTCAAGCGCGACTTGCAACTGCTTGCCCCGATACAGTCCCCAGCCGAGCCCGGTCGGCACACCGTTGCTCGCATAGCGAGCCAGCTCGGCGGATTGTCTGCGCAACGATTCGAATCGCTCACGCTTCGCATCCGCGCGGGCTGTGGGTATATGCGTGTAAGCCTCGAGATCGTCGGCGACTCGCGTGACCAACCTGCTGTTCGACCATGCGGAGACACCAATCGACACCATCAGGACGACCGCCGACGCAGCCAACGCGTGCAAGCTTCCGGAATACGACCGGGCCCACTCGCTCTTCGAAACCCGGAATCTGTCGTTCCGCGCGATGGTCGTAAGTAAAGGCAGAGACAGCGGCTTCGGTTGAGCCTTCGGCCTCGTCAGCAGCGGCCGCAGCGCGGTCTTGCCGGTGAGCCATCGCGTCCATGCGCCTGGACGCATCGGCGGGTGTCCGATGTCGGCCAACAGCAAGCCGCGCAGCGAGAACGGCGCGGTGTTCGCGAGCGATGAAAGTATCGATAGCAGCGCCTCATCTTCTAGCCAGTCGAACACTGCATGCCCCAGACCGGCGCGCGACGCACGTTCCGGGGCGACAGCGAGCCAAGCCTGATCCAGCTGTTGCCTGAGCGCTTGCACATGTTGCCGCGCGGTTGCGGTCGCGGGTTGCATCGTCGAGATATTCATGGCATCGCCGAACCAGACCGGTTCCACTGCGTGGTCGCTATTCGAGCCGAGGTACGCGTAGATCGCGATATAGCAGGGTAATACGAACGCCCGGGGACCGATGCAGGCGTCGATTTGATGCTTCCAGCGGGAAAATTCGCGGCGAATCACAGCATCGTCGCACTCACCGTCGGGAACAACGGGCATCAACACGGCATCCGGCGGACGTTGATGCGACTCCATCACCGTGTCCAACACGCTGGACAACTGCTGCGGGGACCGGACACGCAACCACAGCGCATCACCGTTACGTCGCAGTGTGGATGTCTGGCCATCGTGTGCAAACAACGCGCCGGCATGCGGCCCGACGACGAGAACAATCGATAACTGACGCACGTTCCCGAGCTGAAAATCCTGATCCTCGTGGGTCGGATGCGATCGCCCGTAAGCTGGCAAAACGGCGGCGCCCACCCCCGTCAACAGAACAAGACTGAGCACAACGGGCCACGATGGTTGGAGAGCAAGCGGCAAACATAGCCATATCAGTCCAACTACGGAGACAGCGATCCAGATCAGCGCCGCCCGGCAGCTGTTTCCGGAAATCATTGCGAACGCTCCGTCTGCATAGGACTACTCTGCGGCGACGACGTTTGAGGTAGACCGCGTGTCGCAACGTCCAGACTAAGGTCCATCGCCGTCCATAGTGACGCGATGGCAACCGCGCCAGCAATCACCCCGCCGGCGGTTCTGCGTGAATGTGAGATCCGTGACACGTCCGACGGCCGAAGCGAATTGGTCAGTGGCATGCTGTTATCCGGTGCGTCGGGTATGGAGAACGCCGCCTTATTACGCAGATGCCCGTTCAACGCCGATTTCGCACGCTCCAGATATGCGTTGGCGTTTTCGCGTCCGCCGTCGAAGCCCAGCCCCAGCAACATGGTGTAGAACTCAAGTCCGGCGGGGTCCGGATCGCCGCCGTCCACCACCGCCTCGATCCGGTGCCATACCCATGCGGCGCCATCGCGCACGCCATGAAAACGCATTTGCAGCGGGTCACGCAACCATTCCTCGCGCTGCCTGGACGGCAATGCATGCAACGTCAGTTCATCTAGCAGAACGCATTGTGCGAGGCTGACTTCCCGGATGTCCGTTGCCGGAAAAGTTCGATCCAGCATTTGCTGCTGTAGCGTCTCGACCAACGTACTGCAACGCGCGCGCCAAAAAGGAATAGCCGGCAGCTCCGCGCCGTCGGACAGCAGTGCTGCATGCAACGCAGTCGCTCGCATGAGCGCGACTGTTGAGTCAAACATAATAAGAGACGTATTCGCGCCGGCACCCTCAGGGCATTTCGACGACATAGGTGACGAATGTATTGACGGTGCCAGCCGTGGCCCGACCGGTTGCGTAGTAGCTGGCAATGAAATCCACCGGCGTCGGATCCGTGGACGTGATCGGAACGACTCTCATCGTAGACCGGTCGCCGACCTTGATCCGCGATCCGTCCGCATTGGCCAACATGACCTGTACATTCGTTGCCGACGCCGCCCCGCTCGCATTCTGCAGGTCCAGATTCCCGGTGTTGGGATCGGTCGACGAACCGCTCTCGAAATACACGCGCGCCCCCGTTACACCGCTTGGACATTGGATCGTGATGGTAAAGAACTTTGAGCCATCTATAACTCCGGCCGTCGGCAGCGATCGCGTCGAAAGCGTCGGCAACGTGACCGTCATGTCGGGCGAACTCACCAGCGCACACGTCGTCGCGTTATAGGTGCCACTAAAATTGAGCGTGACCGAAGGCGAGCCTTGCGCATGTACGCAAACCGATCCCAACAGCGCACCTGCGATCAATCCGGAAACTAGCCCGGCAATCCGAAAGTATCTGCAAATATTTTTCATTTTCTGACCTCTACTGTCGGCGGAATCATCTAAGCCGCAGCGCTGGAGCTGACCGGGTATCGACCTTCGCACTTCAGCGAAGCGAACTGACAAGCGCCGCGCCCGCTGAACGTCGCGCTACGGGCTTTGCCGGCGGAGACCAGACTAGCGCTGGATCACAGCTCAGCTTGATGCGCGCAACGATGCCCGCGCGCTGACCGCTGTCCGCCTTGTCGTCGTCCGGCACCGTGTAGGGCATCACGCACTGCTCCGCTGCGCGATTGCCCCAGCGCACCAGCAGCTTGCCTTCGTGTTCGAGGCCGCGCAGGTACGAGAGGCCACCCTGACCGACGATGCCCACCGATTTCTCGGACTCGTCGAATAATTCGGTGCCCATTGGCATGGCTTTGCCTTCGCGATCCAAAACCTCGGCGAAAATCGGCGTGCCCTGCGTGGTCGCAATCTTCACCTTGACGAGCGAACTCGCGCGCGGCACGACTTCCTCACTCGTGTTGCCCAGTTCAACGTCGAGCGACACGTCGCTCGGATCCAGCGCGACCGTGTTGACCCGGTATGGCATCAGCGAAGACACCACCGCATAGCCGTTAGCGTCAATCCTTGCACCCTGGCCATTGACGATCCGGCCACCTTCTGCGCCTTTCGCCTCGACGAGCGCGAACGCCTGCCCAAGCGGCGGGCTCAGCGTCATGCCGCCACTGTGAACGACGACCGCGCCGTCGGCATTGAACGCGGCTTGACGGGTCTGATTGCTGATCGATGCATTGACGTTGTAGGTACCGAACGGCGCGCGATACATCGCATAACCACCCGCGGAAACGGTCCGATTGTCGCCGGCGACGATCCGTGACGCGTTGACACCGTAGGTGATCGGCGTGGCTCCGCTCGTGTTGCCCGACGCAGTGGCCTGAATTGTGCTATCCCCGTTCGAGCCGCGCGAAACGTTGGTGGTCAGATAGTCGAACATATGATGCTCGTTCGAGTCGACCTTGCCGAGCGGAATCGTCAGGTTCAAACCTACCTGCGTGCTGATCTTCGAGTTTTGCAGGCGCGTGCGTTGCGCATATAGCGAGTAGGACACCCGCTTGTACGCGCTGTTGAAACCAACCTGATATTGCAGATCGTAGCCCTTCGACGCGCCCCAGTAGTTCTGCGAACTGCCGGCGATATAAAAAGAACTCGACTCGCCGATTGGCTGGTTGATATTCAGCTGCAGACGGCTGCGCGTACGGTAGTCATACTGACCCGTGGTGTCTCGGGAGCCATATCGCGCGTACATCGCGTCATGCAGGCTATAGAACCGTGAGGTCGAGTATCGGTAAGCCGCAACCGAAAAATTCGTGTTGGGCCCTGGAAGGAGCTTGCTGTAGCTGATCCGCGTACTGTAGCCGGGACGACCACCAGACACGCCGGGAATATTCGTTCCCGCCGCCGTTACGTCAAACGCGAATGCGCCGAGCGGCGTATTGAGCGCGACACCCACCAGGCCAGCCCAGTAACCTTCCGCAAACTGTGCACCGGTGTAGCCGGTCAACAGGTTTGTCAGGCCGCGCTGATAAACCGCCTGCGCCACCCACGGATGGTTATTCAGCACGGTATCGCGATAGACACCGGTCGTCAGATTGAAACGTGCAACACCAGGCCGCAGCAACTGCGGGACGGACGCAAACGGCACCAGAAAAGTCCGCTGACGGCCGTCGGATTCTGTAATAGTGACCTGAAGGTCGCCGCCATAACCCGTAGCCGGCAGGTCGTTCAGTTCAAATGGCCCCGGCGGCACGCTGGTCTCGGCCACGATGATGTTGTTCTGACGCACGATGATGCGTGCATTGGTATCAGCCACGCCACGTACAACCGGCGCGTAGGAGCGCATGGAATCCGGCAACATGCGGTCGTCGCTCGAAAGCTGGACGCCACGCACGTTGAATGAGTCGAAGACGTCACCGCTCGTCGAGCTGTCGCCGATCGTCAGTTGGCTCTTAAGCGCCGTGACATCGTGTTGCGCAAACAGCGCGACACTTTGCCAATGCGTGCCGGAACCCCGGTTCTGCGAGCTTACCGTGGACCACTGGCGGAAACGCCAGCCGTTCACGTTGAATCCGCTTTGCAGACCGAGGTAGACACTGCTGAAGTCTCCGCTACCATTGTTCTGGTGAGTCGTATAGCCGGCGAGACTGTATTGCACGAAGCCTGCGTTGATCCCGTTGTCCCAACGGGACGGATCAACGTAACCGGCAGCCTCCTTGCGCAATTCGATCTGTGGAATCGACAGATCGAGTTGCAGATCGGCGGTGTTGAACGATGCAACCGATCCCGGTACGGCTTCAACCAGTGGGACGCATTGCACTGACGCGTCCGTATCGTCGAAGTCGCCCTTTCCTGCTTCCTTCAACCGCTGGGCCACGCGCTCGGTATCTACGCCAGCGCGGTCGAGGCCAGGCATCGTGAAACAGGGCGTTGCGATATCCGAGCCCGGCACTGCCTGAAACAGGACATCGAAGCGTCCACGCTTCTTACCATTGACGAGCAGTTCGAGCGGATAAACACCGGGAGCAACAGGATTGCCTCGCGTATAGCGTGACAAATCGGCGACGTTGCCCGTAAAGAATGCTGGATTGAACTCGACTTCTTGCGGAACTTCCGCAGCGGGCGCATTTGATGTCGCCGCGGTAGATGACGCATCCGTACGCGCAGCCTCTCCGTCGACACCGGCTGCCTGTTGCGGCAACTCGGACGCCGAGCAGTCGCTGGATGGCGTCGCCGCTGAGTCCGGCGCGCACGCGGCGACCGCGGAATTTGAGCAAAAGACCCAGCCCGACGCTATGATTGCCGCCCAAGCCAGTGGGTGAAACCGGAAAGGGACATTACTGAATACTCTTTCAACCGCCGTCTTACTATTCCGCACGCCCGACATCCCGTATTTCAATTATTGATTCTTTTGCGCTTCCGCGCTTTGAGCACCTGTCACTTCCGCCGAGTCCTTGATCGCTGTACCGAAGTCGTTCAGAACCGTATAGGAAACGGTGGCAGGAGCTTTGATATCCAGCTTTCCATCTTGTGGACGGAGATCGACGTGCCCGAACGGCGGTGCCATATCGGGCAAAAGAGCGACTTTCCTGCCTGCCGTTTCTACCTCTGCCGTGCCGACGGAAATGTAGTAGGGCGATGGGTTGTCCAGACGAACGATGCTCTGACCTTTGTCATTTGCCTCGACATGCCACTTCAGCTGGGCCCGCCCCGCCGTTGGGTCATCGAGCAACGATACCGGCCGGTAGAACATCTTGATACGCGTTCGGAACGCGAGCTGAATCATGTTCCGGTCATCAGCGTCCTTGGGCTTCGGCGGAATTTCGAGAACGTTCAGCCAATAGACAGCCTCACGGTCCTTCGGCATGTCGCCGCCTGTGAACATGATGCGCAAAGCCTGCCCTCTGTGAGGCTCGACCCGAAATACCGCCGGCAGTAACGTGAACGGCACCTTGATTTCATTCGGGGCAGCTGCCGCATCGCCGTCGTCCAACCACGCCTGGACCAGGACCGGACGGCTGTCAACATTGTTCAAACGAACATTGACTTCACGGTTTTGCGCCGGATAAATAACTCGGGTACCGGTAATGGTGATAGCAGCTTGTGCAGCAAACGAGGTCACACTTAAGGCGACAGCTGCGGCGAACAACATTGGAAACTTCATTGAAGACACTCGCTCCTCCACGCGACAGATAAGCGGAATGCCACTTCGGGTTGCCTTCGAACTAGAAGAGCAACCCGATGCCATTCGGCTTAGATTCGCTTACTGGTATGCCAACGTGTAGCGAACAACAGCCGTCACGTTACCGGCCGTGGCTCTGTCTGTTGCATAGTACTGGCCGGCGTAGTACATCGTTGCCGTACCGTCGTTCCCAACAGCAACGAACTCGCCCGTGCTGCCCAGCGGAAGCACCTGCGCCGCGCCACTCGTGACATTGTGGTCAAGCAATTGCACTTCGACGTTCGCGGCCGGCGAGGTAGTTGCCTGGTTAATGGCATTACGCGTAACCGGGTCCATGTTCGTGGTCTCGAAATGCGCCGCGACATGGGTCAGCGTTGCCGGGCACTGCGACACCGAAATGTTGAACGGCGTGGACCCGCCCACTACGCCAGCCGCAGGCAGCGTCTGCGAAGACACCCGAGGCAGCGTGACCGTTTGGTCCTCGTCACCCGAGTTGATCACACAGGTGTCGTCATACAGTTCTCCATTGAACGTTACCTGACCTGTGCCCGGTACAGCTTGAGCGAAAACCATCGGCGCGACGGACAGGCCCATCAGCGCGATCATGAGTTGCGTTACTTGTTTTTTCATGAGATTCCTCTTTGTTGCCATTTCAGAACTACAAACCCTTGTGAAGCCGGGACGTCCAGCGATCGTCAAGGCAGAGGAATGATCTCATTGAAGAAGATCGGTGTTAATGGGCCAATACCCAAAATGAAAGACCAAATAGGTCAGTCGAGAAACGACGTGTCGATTCCTCGAACTGAACAGGTGACAGGACCACCATACGATAGGGAGAAGGCGCCACGAGAACGACAGAATCCGCCTGAGAATCGCGGCAATTGCTACGAGCAGGACCACTCGCGCACGATTGTGACGAGTTCTACGTCGTTTCTGGCACCGAGCTTCTTCATGCCAGCGTTCTTCTGATTGCTCACGGTCTTGGGACTGCGATTGAGCCGCTCGGCAATTGTTGCGATCGACATCCCGTCGCAGATCATTCGCACGACCGTCGATTCTTTTTCAGATAGCAAATTGAGAGAAGATCCGCCTTGCGCTGCGCGCCCCGTTGCGCGCAACATCTTGTCCGCAATGGAATCAGGCAGAAACACGCTTTTATTTTTGGCAACGCGAACGGCAGCGGTAAGGCTGACAAAGCCCTCGGGACCCTTGCCGACGAAGCCGGCCGCCCCCGCGTTGAGCGCAGCTGAAATGATGTGCGTGGAAGAATGCGTGCTCAGAAAAATGACTCGTATGGCTGGGGCGACACGCCGGATCCGGTCAAGAAGGTTGAGACCGTCGGCATACGGATCGCCTTCGAATTCGTAGTCGCACACAAGAACATCGACTGGCACTTCAACCAGCCGCTGGAGAAGCAGGCCAATACTTTCGCTTTTGAAGCAGACCTGGATGTCAGGACAACGCTGAAGAAGATGCTCGACGCCGAGGAGAATAAATGGATGATCGTCGGCGATACCCACTCTTATTTTGTTCACTCACACTCCATACCACGCAGGTGAATACCTTTTCCTTGCCGAAACACCCTGCATGATTTGTCACCAAAGTACCATGTCATTTCACGCCGTTACATGATGAGAAATGGCGCAGGGCATCTCGTCCCATCCACTCGCCGACTTCCCTGATCCTGTGTGTCGCCACGGGACGCTGCGTTTGCGTGGGCCTAGCCGCACACCTCAGCAGCAAGATCGAGAGCCGCAACCTTCCTGCTTCTAATGAAGCGAACGGCGTGGGGAACGCCTATCATCTAAGCGCACCAGTCGGTGCAGTCCAAATAGCGCATATCAAATTGTCTTGATCGTTCCAGAAAAGCATTTTGGCACCACGCAAATAGAAGTTTTCGAACCACTGTTTTTTAAAACGATGCAAAATAGGTGAGAAAGCCGGTGTGCTTTGGTAAAGACAAAGCAATTTTTGGGCATACAACCTAGCATGGATCAATCATGAAGATGGGATAGCGCAACGCACCCCAACTCGTCGGCGAGGAATTAAAACATCTTCGCCTTGCGCAGAGGCGGATTGTACGATGCGCTAACAAGAAAAAAGTCAGCAGAGTCCTATATGCGTCATAGGTGCAAGAAGTGCTTTCAAGATCCAGCCCAGTCGGCCCGTCGCAATGCCCCATCGCCGCCGGCGTCACCGCCGTGTTTCTTCTAGCGGACCGCGCGACAGCAGGTCCGTGGTCGGCGCGCTGCCCGTCAACGTCACGACGCCGTTATCCGCGCGCACTGTAATGTTGCTGGCCCGTAGTCCCTGGCTTCGTGCGTTTCTGAATGCGCGGGGCGTAGGTCCCGCATGAGTTGCCGGTTGGTAGCCTTGATCTCGCCCGCGGTTGGCGCCGAACTCGCCGCAGCTTGTGCCGCGGGACCCGATCCGCCCGCTTGCGGCTGCGCGTGCGCATTCAGGCAAGCGAACACGACCGCGCTCGCGCAAACCAGCTTCAGCCATTTCTGTGCGTTCATTTCGTTCTCCTGTTGTGTATGGCCGGATGACATCGACGGTGACTCCGGTCACTAATCGGTAATGCGCTCGTCGAATACGGTCAGCGCGGCGAGACTGACGAGACAGCACGCGCTCATGTACCAGGCCGGCGCATAGGCGCTGCCCGTCACGCCAATCAGCCACGTCACGACGAACGGCGCGAAACCGCCGAACAACGTCACGCCGACGCTATAGATGATCCCGAGCGATCGCCCGCGCAGTTCGCGCGGGAATCCTTCGAGCAGCAGCAGAAACCCAGCCGGATTGCCGAGCACCCACAGGCCGATCCCCGATATGGACGTAGTCTGGCCGCCGGCCCGGCAGCCCGCCGGGTCGGCGAAACGCGAATTGGCGAAGTTCAGGCTGTAAGGTATTGCTCGACGAGCGTGGCCCAGTAGGCGGCGCCGATCGGCAGTGCCTGATCGTTGAAGATGAAAAAACTGGATTTCATTGAAACGTCGCGCACGGCGAGACTGCATCTGATGCAGCGCGAAGGCGCGATTCACACGCGCCCGGCCGACTATTTCATCCGCTGCATTCGCCAGGCCGCGATCATGTGAGCCGCGCGGCGCGCGAGCGGGAGCGGGAGCCTTAGGCCGCAAAATGATTGCGCACGAGATCGACGAACGCGACCAGCCCGGTAAGCAGAACCACGATGAACAGCCAGCGTTCGAGCAGCGCAAACACAGGCCGTTTCCCCTTGCGACGCTCGGCGATGTAAAACCACACGGTCGCCGCCGTATAAAGCACGGTCGACATCAACAGATAATGCAGGCCGCCCGCGTACACGAGAAAGAGCGCGTAGCCGCAGCCCAGCAGCGCGAGCATGAAATCGATGCGCCGTGACCACGGCTGCCCCGCATACGATTCGCCGCTCGCTGCGAGCTTCAACCCATAGCCGGCGACGAGCAGATACGGGATCAGGTTCATCGACGTCGTGAACTCCTTGGCCAGCGTGAACGCTTCTTTCGAAAACAGCGTCACGATCAGAAAGGCCTGAATCACGAGGCTCGTCATCCACAGTGCGGCGACCGGTACGTGGTTGCGGTTTTCTCGCCCGAGAAACGCGGGCATCGTGCGGCTCTTGCCCGCCGCGTGCAGAATTTCGGCGGCGAGCAACGTCCATGCAAGATAAGAACCGAGTACCGATATCAACAGGCCGAGCTTGACCAAGACCGCGCCCCAGGCGCCGACCGCGGCGCTCAGCACGCCAGCCATCGACGGATTTTTCAGCGTGCCCAACTGCTCGAGCGGCAACACGCCATACGACAACAATGTGACCATGACCATCAACGCAAGCACGCAGAGAAAGCCGAGTACGGTCGCGACCCCGACGTCGCGCCGTTCGCGTGCATGCCGTGAATAGACACTCGCGCCTTCGACGCCGAGAAACACGAATACCGTGCCCAACATCGTCTTGCGCACCTCGCCGAACAGACCGGTCGCCGACGGCTCGGGAACGGTCCACAGGTTTGCGACGAACAACTGCCACTTGACACTCGATAGCACGAGCACCGCGAACAGTCCAAGCGCGAACAGCTTGGCGGCCGTCATCGACGCATTCACTACCGACGAGCCCTTCACGCCGCGCAGTATCAGAAAGTGAAACACCCAGATCATCAGCGAGGAACTGACGATCGCGCTAAACGTATTGCCAGCGCCGAATGAAGGCGCGACGATCGCGAGCGCGGACTTGATCAGCACGAGATAGGCCACGTTGCCGAGACAGCTGGCGCACCAGTAGCCGAACGCCGACAGAAATCCCGTGTAGCGTCCAAACCCGACGCGCGCATACGTGTAGACGCCAGCGTCGAGTTCCGGCTTGCGCCATGCGAGCCGTTGAAAGATCAGCGCGAGTATCAGCATGCCGGAGCCGGTGATGGTCCAGCTGATCAACGAACCGACTACGCCGGTATATTTGCCGAGCGCCTGCGGCAGCGAAAAGACGCCCACCCCGACCATCGAGCCGATCACCATCGCCATCAGGCCCGGCGTTGAAAGTCTGACGCGCTTGTCCATTGCTGCGATCGCTCTCCCGCGAACACGTTCCGATCGAGCCGCGCTCGTGCGACTACGATGATCGACCGCTCAGATGACGATCGTGCCGGTCGCGAGGCCGATCAGCGCGCCAATCGCGCCGCAGGCCGCGACGGCAAAGATGACCCACTCGACTTTCGAAAACACCCGCTGGCCGCGCTCGCGTTTGGCCACGACATACAGCACCGTACCGGGCGCATAAAGCAGCGCCGATAGCATCAGGAACTTCAGGCCGCCCGCGAACAGCAGAAAGGCCGTATACAACGTCGCGAACATCGCGACGAAATACTCGGTGCGCAACGCGCCGCTCAAGGTGCCGCCATTCTGTCCACTATCGTCACGCGCGGCCTTGATGCCGTATGCGGCCACGAGAAAATAAGGAATCAGCGCCATCGAGCTCGTGAGATTGAGCATCAGCGCAAACGCATCGGTCGACCAGTACGTGCTGATTATGAAACACTGCACCACGGTACTCGTGAGCCAGATCGCGGCGACCGGCAGCTTGCGCTCGTTTTGTCGCGCGAAGATACGCGGCATCGTCTCGAGACGCGCGGCGGCGAACAGCACCTCGGCACAGATCAGCGACCATGCGAGGTATGCGCCGAGGATCGAAATGATCAGACCGGCGCTGACGAACACGACACCGAATGGGCCGAGCAGCGCGCCGAGTACCGCGGCCATCGACGGCTGGCGCATCACCGCGATATCGGCGCGCGGCAAGGTCGCGTAAGGCAGCAGCGTCACCAGCACCAGCAGACACAGCACGGCGACGAAGCCGGTGATCGTCGCGGCGCCGACGTCCGAGCGCTTTTTCGCATAGCGCGAGTACACGCTCGCACCTTCGATACCGACGAACACGAAGACGGTGACGAGCATCGTCGCGCGAACCTGCGAGAACAAGCCCTTGCCGATCTGATCGCTGCGTTCCCACAGATTCGCGCGAAACATGTCGGCGCGAAACAACGCGATCAGCATCACGATGAACAGCACGATTGGAATCAACTTCGCGACCGTTACGATCGTGTTGATCATCGTGGCCTGCTGGACGCCGCGCAGCATCACCAGATGAAACAGCCAGATGCCCACCGACGACACGATGATCGCGGTCGCCGTATTGCCGTTGCCGAAGGCCGGCACGAAAGCGCCGAGCGTCGATTTGATCAGCACCCAGTACGACACGTTGCCGAAGCAGCCGGCCATCCAGTAGCCGAATGCCGATAGAAAGCCCGCATAATCGCCGAAGCCCGCTCGCGCGTACGCGAACACGCCGGCGTCGAGCTCGGGCCGTCGCTGCGCGAGCGCCTGAAAGACGCGCGCCAGCGCATACATGCCGATGCCCGCCACGCACCATGCAATGACCGCGCCGAACGGTCCGGTCGCGCGCGCGAAATTGCGCGGCAACGAGAAAATCCCTGCGCCCACCATTGAGCCGACGACCATCGCGGTCAATGCGGGCAACGACAGTTTCGTCTCGACCTGGCTTGCCATCGTCCACCCTTCAGAGAAGCTGATTTCTTCCAGACAGGGACTTACGCAGAGCAGGTACGCGTGCATTGCGCATCTCCTGTCAGTCCTCCCCGACTGAAGCCAACGGCCTTGCGAGTACCGGACCGCACTCCTCCTGGTCGTTCACTGTGCGGCCGGCGCCGGCGCGGTGGCGGGCGCGAGTTCCGTCGGCGCTCGTGTATTCGAGGCCACTGGCGGATTGGCCAACCAGCCGCCTCCCAACGCCCTGAACAGCGCGAACTGTGCCTGCAGTTCGCCGACCTCTTCCCTCGCCTGCGACGACTGGCTTTCGAGCAGCGCAACCCGCACCTGATCGATATCGACGCGGCCGGTATCGCCGAGTTCGTAGCGACGTCGCACCTGGCTCAACTGCGTGGTGCGACGCATGACTTCTTCATTGCGTGCCTTGAACAACTCGTCCTGCCGGTTCAAACGCGCCAACGCACGGTCGACGTCATAGAACGCGCCGAGCGCGGTCTTTTCGTAGTTCAACATGGCCTGCTGCGCCTGCGCATCCGACGACTCCACCTGCGAGCGCCGCGCGCCAAAGTCGATCAGCGGCAGCGCCATCGCCGCGCCGAATAGCCAGAACGTGCTGGGCCCGAGGCCTTGACCCGCGATCTCCCAACCATTGCGTGCAAGCAAACCGCTCAACGACATGGTCGGCCAGTAGTTGAGCCGCGCGACATCCGACTGCCTGAGCGCCGCATTCACGCGTGCCTGCGCCGCGATCAGATCCGGGCGCCGCATCAGCAGGTCGACCGGCTGGCCGGGCTCGATATGCGGCAGCGCGGTCATCAGCGTGTCGCTTTCATCGAGAATCCCAGCGAATTCCGCGGGCTGCACGCCGCATAGATTCTGCAAATTGAGTCGTGCCTGCGCGATGCCGTTCTCCACGTCCTGCAAACGCGCATCGACCTGCGCGCGGCCGGCGCGCGCTGCTTCGATGTCCGTACTCAGCACGAGACCCGCGTTAAAGCTCTTCTCGGCGATGTTGACGAAGTCGTCCGCGATCGCGCGGCTCTGCAGCAAAATCGTGCGCTGACGCAGCAGCCCGCGATAGGTGACGTACAGATCCGCGACACCCGACACCACGCTCAGCCGTACCGCCTCCGCGTCGCCCGCGGCCGCGCGTGCCTGTTCGCGTGCCGCCGAGAGCCTTGCGCGTCCCTGACCGAACAGGTCGATCTCCCATTGCGCCTGCAAGCCGACACGCCAGAACTGCGCATCGGTATTGTTGATGCCGAGGAATTCCGCGAATTCGAGCTGCGTCTCGCCGCCGTGGTACTTCGCAGCGCTCACGCCAGCACCGACCGACGGCAGCAGTTGCGAGCGAGCCAGCCGGATCCCGGCCTGCACCTGATCGACGCGTGCGTAAGCGGTCGCGATGTCGAAGTTGTGCGCGAGCGCGAGATCGATCAGTTTGTTCAGCGTCGGGTCGTTGTACTGGGTCCACCATGCCGCGAGCTGCTGCTCGGACATCGGCGTCGCCACGCCCGGTTGCGCCTCCGAATACTGCGGCGGAAACGCGGCGGGCTTTTGCAGCTGCAATGAACCCGTACAGCCGGCTTCGAGCAGCAGGGCCGCGATGGCGAGAAGATAAGAGCGCGCGCGGATCATTTTTCTTCCGGGTGTCGACCCGGCTCCCATTCCGCCTGCCTGATCGAGAACAGCATCGCATACAGCGCCGGCACGGCGACCAACGTCAGCACGGTGGCAAAAACAAGGCCCGCCATAATCGTGATCGCCATGTCCTTGAAGAAAGGATCCCACAACAACGGCGCCATGCCGAGCGCCGTGGTACCGCCCCCCAGTATCACCGGCCGCAGACGGTTCATCGCGCCGTGGGTCACCGCCTGCATGCGCGGCACGCCCGCGGCGATCTGCGAATCCATCTCTTCGACGAGCACCACGCCGTTCTTGATCAGCATGCCGATCAGACTCAATAGACCGAGCAACGCCATGAAGCCGAACGCGCCGCGAAATAGCAGCAGACCGAGCGTGACGCCGACGATCGACATCGGCACGACGAGCAGCACGACGAGCGCCGGCTTCAGGCGTCCGAACATCATCAGCACGAGCAGCGCCATGCCGATGAAGCCGAGCGGCAGTTGACGGAACAGGCTCTGCTGCGCGCGCGTCGACGATTCGTGCTCGCCGCCCCATTCGAAGCTATAGCCCGGTGGCAGCTTGATGTTCTCGATGCTGGAGCGTATGCGGTTGAACGCGTCGACACTGTTCTGCCCATAGATCGGGTTGGCCGAAACCGTCAGCGTGCGAATCCGGTTTTCGCGCGCAATCTGGCCTTCCTCGGTACCGACCGTGAAGCCGTTGACCACGTCGCCGAGCGGCACGTAACGGCGCAGCCCCGCGCTGAACACCTGCAGGTCCTGCAGACCCGCGACGCCACGCGTGTAGTCGGGCGAACGCAGCACGATCGGCAGTAGCTGATCGCCTTCGCGATAGATGCCCGCCCGCAGGCCTTCGGTTGCATAAGCCATCGTGTCGCTAACCTGACGGCGCGTCACACCGAGCGAGCGCGCCCGCGATTCGTCGAATTCCGGCCGCACGATGCTGATCGGGTTCTCCCAGTCGTCGCGAATCGCGATGATGCGGCCGTCGGCCTTCAGCACGTTCTGTGCTTCCTGAGACAAGCGACGCAGCACGATCGGGTCGGGTCCGGAGAAACGTGCCTGAATGGCCGCGCCACCGCCAGGGCCGAAGTTCGGCCGCGTGACCGTCCAATGCTGTTCGGGGAAGCGCTTCTTCAGATCCGCTTCGATCTCCGGAATCATGTCGTCGATCAGGCCCTGGTCCTTCACGCCGACGATGAACTGCGCGTACGACGGATCACGCCCCTCCGGATCGTAGACGAGGAAGAAACGCGTCGCGCCCGAGCCAATATACGTCTGCACGTTGGTGACGTCCGCATGCTTGAGCAGCACCTTCTCCACCTCGCGGCTCTTTTCGACGACCGCGCGAATATCGGCGCCGCGCGGCAAACGCATGTCGACATAGAAGATCGGCGTGGTCGACGCGGGGAAGAAGCTCCGCTCGACGAAACGGAACGCCCACCCGGCCAGCACGGTCAGCGCGACGAGGCCGATGACCACGAACACGCGCTGTCGGGTGACCCATGACAACAGCTCGCCGTAACGCTTGTACAGCTTCGACTTGAACGGGTCGTCATCGATGATGTCCGCGGGCTTGAAAAGATACGTGCCGAACAGCGGTGTCAGGGCGATGGCGATCACCCAGCTGAATAGCAGCGAAATCGCAGCGACGGCGAACAACGAGGCACAGAATTCGCCGACCGCATCCGGCGACAGGCCGATGCCCGAGAAAGCCAGAATCCCCACAATGGTCGACGCGAGCAGAAGCCATTGGCTTTGTTTGAGAATCTCGGTCGCCGCCTGGAGATGCGACTTGCCTCGTTGAACCTTCACGAGCATCCCCTCGACCACCACGATGCTGTTGTCGGTCAGCATGCCCATCACGATGATCAGCGCGCCGAGTGAGATACGCTGCAGCTCGATGCCTGCCGCGTACATGACCAGCAGCGTGCCGAGGATCGACAGGAACAGCTCGACGCCCAGCACGATGCCCGCGCGCCAGCCGAGCGCAATGCCCAGCGCGACACCGACGATCGCGACGGACAGGAACACGTCGAAGATAAAGCCGCGCACGCTTTCGTCGACGACCTGCGGCTGATCGTAAAGCGAGTGCAGCTTGATGCCGATCGGGCGGTTACGCTCGAGTTCGGCGAGCCTCGCCTTGATCTCCTCGCCGACCCTCACCACATTGACGCGCGGCCGCGCGCTGATACCGATCGTAACCGCCGGCTGGCCGTTATAGTGAATGACCTGGTTCGGAATCGTCGCGTAGCCGTGGCTTACGCGCGCGATGTCGCCGAGCAGCAGCGGGCCGGGCGTAATGTTGACAGGCAGCGAACGAATGGCCTGCAGCGAATCGAGCGAGCCGGTCGGCGCAATCCGCAACGACAGGTCGCCGACACGTTCGCGGCCCGCGGGCCGAACCTCGTTCTGCACGAACAGCGTCTGCGCAAGATCGTCGGTGGACAGGTTGTTGGCGATCAGTTGCGACTGGTCGACGTCGACCGAGATCTGCTCCTGCTGCTCACCGGCGATCACGATGTCGGACACGTCGCCTAGTGTCAGCAGTTGGCGGCGCAGTTCGCGCGCGTACTCATACAGTTGCGCCTGCGTGTAGCCCTCGCCGGTCAGCGCGTAGAACACCCCGTAGACGTCGCCGAAACGGTCGACCACGAGTGACGGTCCCGCGCCCGGCGGAAGCCGGGGCTGTGCATCCGATACCGACTTGCGCACCTCGTCCCACACCTGCGGCAATTGCGCCGACGTGTACTGGTCGCGAATCTCGACGCGGACTTCAGAGTAGCCCGGTGTCGAACGCGAGGTCAGCTTGTCGACCTGCGGCATCTGCTGGATCGCGCTTTCGAGCCGGTCCGTCACTTCCTGCTCGACCTCGTGCGCACTCGCGCCCGGATACAGCGTCACGACGACCGCGGTCTTGATCGTGAACTTCGGGTCTTCGAGCCGCCCGATGTTGTAGTACGCGAAGATCCCGCCCAACAGCGAGATGAGCGTTAGAACCCACGCGATCAGCGGCTTTTCGATAAGGGGGCGCGCGAGATTCATTGAGGCGCATCCATTGGACGGACCGCCATTCCCTCTTTCATGAACTGCGAGCCGCCGGCCACCACGCGGTCGCCCGCCGCAACCGCCCCCGCGACGACCACATCGTCGTTGCGAATTTCGCGCACGCTGACCGGCACCGCATGCACACGGCCGGACGCGGCGTCGTAGCGCCACAGACTGCGCTGACCGTCCGCGCCGATCGACACCGCGGCGATCGGAATCGCGAAGTACCCTTTGTTGTCGTTTTGCGCGACCTGACGCGCCGTTTCGGAAATCTGTACGCGCATCGCCATGCCGGGGAACAGCATCGCGCTTTGCGGTCCTTCGATCGAGAACACGAGCCGGTAGGCCGCCGAAGTCGGCGAGGTCTGCGTGGTCCGTTCGCGGAACACTAGCGGGAAGCGGTTCTGCGGCCGCTCGGGCAGCCACGCCTCGGCTCTCAGCGTCTTGTCGACGAACAGCCGTTCGGCAATGCTCTGAGGCAGATCGACGCCGACATCGACACGGCCGATGTTTTCCAGATTGAACGCGGGCGCCCCAGCCTGCACGAGCTGCTGGATCTCGATGTTGCGGCGAGCGATCCGGCCGTCGAATGGCGCGACGAGCTGGGTATTGCGCAGGTCGCGGCTCGCCAGGTCGCGTGACGCGCGTGCGGCGTCCGTGGCAGCCGAGAGCTGCTCATAAGCAGCCTGAGACAGAATGCCGTCCTTGCGCAGCACCGCCTGGCGCTTCAGGTTGTCGCTCAGCTGCTGATACTGCGCGTTCGCGCGTTGCAGTTGCAGCTTGTAGGGTTCCTCGTCGATCCGCGCGATCAGTTGCCCGCGTTTCACCGACGCGCCTTCGAGCACCGCGATCTGCACGACGCGGCCCGATACTTCGAACGCGAGCGGCGAGATGCTGGTCTGCTCGACCCGCCCGGTAAAAATGCGAATGGCGGAAGCGTCGGCCGGTTCGACCCTGGTGAGCTGCACGGCTGGCCTCGTATCGCCACTCTGTGTTTCGGTCTGCCTTTGGCAGCCCGACAGTGAAGCGACAAGCGCGCAGGTCAACGCGCACGACACTGCGCCGGTCAGTGCGATTCCGCCTGATCGGCGGGGCCGCGGTGCATCGGAGCGGTTTGCATTCATGACGTTCTCGGCTGACTGCTGGCGCAACCCATGTCGTAAGCCCGGCGGCAACGTAGCTCACGGGCCGGCGAATACGAGACCCTACAGGTTGCTCAGCAATTCATAGGGGCCCATAACAGTGGACCGATGGGTGCATCCGCTTCGACTTCCGCCGCCAGGTCAGACTCGAGGAACAGCGGCATCCCTTCTGTCGGACCGGCAACGTCGTTCAAACCAGTCTATCGGCGACAATGGTTTTGTGGCCGTCGGGACTACAGCCGCGACCCATGTGTCGTCATTCCGGCTCCGTTCATCAGGCATCGTGTCGAACTGCCAAACTGCTTCGCCATGCCGAAGCAAGACTGAGGAAATTGACGAATCCGCCCTGTATGGAATGCACGACGATTCCGCAAAACCTGAAGACGAATGAATATGCGGGCGGATTGCAGCGTTGAATCAGATCCCTTCGATTGAACCTTGCTGCAAAATTATTAAAGTTCCCAAACAATTCGTTGTCAAGAGCCTCGCAGGCGCAGCACGATCGTATCGATTGCTTACCTTAAGTGGTATATCAAAGCCGTCATAGGGTTCATGACTTCGCGCAGTTCACTGGTGGTTTGCCCGTGTCATGCGTGCGTCATTGCCCCCTTTCAGTTCGTCACAGGCATCATGGCCGAACAATGCGCAAGCCGTCAATCGATTCGCGACTTGCTACGGTCATACCGACTCGTTCTATGGTTGCTTCGGCTTCTGTTAATATACGCATGGCTATTCTGCTGTACTAGTGACGAAATGCCATGGGGAAAAAACGCTATAGGTTTCAAGGAATTTTTGTTTCGCCGATGGGTGACGCAACTCTGCGTGAAAAGAAAGTTGGCAATTGCAACGTCGCGGGCCGCCGCCAGCGTTCATCGTTTGCATCGGCGTAGCGCGGCTGCCCTCTCGCACGAACCGGTTCGACGCATCATGACGCGCTCGCTCGCATCGTGGACATCGCGGTGCGCGGCACTTGCGCTGCTCACTGGCGGTCTTCTGTGCGGCTGCGCGATGGTCACCGTCAGCTCACAAGGCCCGGAGCAGTACATCGCGATGCGCCGCGGCGACATTCTATCGACCGACCGTCTGAGCGCCGCGACGCGAGATACCCTGCACATCGCGGCACTCGATGGGAACACCTGCCAACGTGAGCCGCTCGATTGCATCAATACGATCTCGACCGTCGGCGGAATCAATACCGACCGGCGATTGTCGAGCCTCGCCGAACTGTCGTTGCAGATGGCCATCACCAACACGCCGCCCAACGCCAGCGATTGGAGCGACGCGCAATTCGATCTGTGGCTTAGGGCCGCGCGATTCGCGTATGCGTTTCTGTTCCTCGGTGAACGCACTGCTGGCGAACGTGCATTCGAAGATCGTCAGACCCAGGTCCGTGACTACTACAACTACGCGGTGCAGGAACTTGCCCACGCGCTGTTTCTGCGTGGCGCGCTCGCTACCGATGCCGGCAACGGCGTGCCGGGCACGCAGTACATCGCAGGCTGGTCCATTCATCTCGACCTGAGCCGAACCCGGTTACCCGAAGGCGTGCGCGAACCGCGCGAAGTCATCCCGGCGTCGCGGCTGTCGTTCGCGGGGATACGTAGCATTTATCGACGCGATGGTTTGGGGGCGGAACTCGTTGCTGTGATGAACGTGCCGACGCCTGAAGATGATGTCGATGCGGGTGGCAATGCCAGCGCCGACACGAATGTGTCCGCCCGCGTCGATGGTCCCGCGAGCGCACCGTTCAACCCCGGCGTGTCGTCAGCAGCCGCGGGTCGGCCAAGGCCGGCGTCGCGCTTTTTCCGCGAGATGCCGTCGCCGAACGTCACCGCGTTGATCTGGTTCAGCCAGGGCACGCTCGAACAGGTGCTTGCCTCGCATGAGGTCGTGCTGTCCGTCTATGATCCGTATCGCGAAGACAGTGTCGAGCGACACGGCCAGACTGTGCCACTTTCGGCCAACTTCAGCGCCGGCTACGGCATCTGGCTCGCGCGCTCGGGCTTCGCCGGGCAATCGTTGCGCACGCTGTTTGGACGCGCACACGGTATCGATACGCCCCGCATCTACATGATGCAACCGTTCGATCCCAATCGACGGATCATTCTGATGCTGCACGGCCTCGCGAGCAGCCCCGAGGCATGGGTCAACGTCGCCAACGATATTCAGGGCGATGAAGTGCTTCGCCGGCATTTCCAGGTGTGGCAGGTCTACTACCCGACCAACGTGCCGATTCTGGTCAACCTCGCGCGCATCCGCCGCGCCACGCAGCAGACGCTCGCGCACTTCGATCCAGACGGTACGGCGCCGGCGTCGCATGGCATGGTGTTGATTGGTCACAGCATGGGCGGCGTTCTGGCGCGGCTGCTCGTGTCGACTTCCGGCGACGCGCTTTGGACGACGTTCGAGGACAAGTACGTGCCCGAGGGCACCGATATCGATCGCGAGGACGAGCGGCTCGATCGGCTACTGAACTTCACGCCGATGCGGCAAATCGAGCGCGCCATATTTATCGCGGCCCCCCATCGAGGCACGCCGTTCGCGAGCAACCGGCTGTCGCGCTGGGCGGCCAACCTCGTGCGTCTGCCGCTTGCCCTGCTCAACGAGATCGAGGAAGTGATGCAGACGGCGACGAACATCGAACCGCAGGGACGGACCTTCCATGTGCCTAACAGCATCGAACAGCTGCGCGAAACCGATCCGTTGATTCGCGCGACGTCGCAGTTGCCGATCAGCCCCCGGGTTTGCTTCCATTCGATCATCGCACGGCGCCGCGAAAACGGGCCGCTCGAAGATTCCGATGATGGCGTGGTCCCTTATCGCAGCGCGCATCTCGTGGGCGCGCTGTCGGAGAAGGTGATTGTTGCTGGACACAGTGTGCAGGAGACGCCGCGGGCGATCCTCGAGATTCGGCGGATCTTGCATGAGGATATTGCGCAGATCGATCAGCGCGGGGAGGTTTGCGGGGAGGCTGGGATAGCGAAGTGATGGCGGAGGGGCCGGCTGTCTTTTGCGGCGGCCCGGACTTGACGAGGTTGCTGTTGCAGGGCGCTGTTCGAATCACCGGTTCAGCGTTCCGACTCAAGCCAGCGTGATCGAGGCAGGCGCGGAAGATTGGTTCGAATGAGCGGTCAGGTCAGCGGAACGCTCGAAAGATCGCGACGGCCGCTCGAAATTCTTTCGCTACAAATTACGTATTGAATGTTACGGATTGGCGGGGCACGTGTGTTCATTCTGACGTGTTGTCGCCGTTTGGTGGGAGTAATCGGGTATCGTGCACCAATTTGACTGATTGGCGTGAAACAATGGCGCGCATTGGTCAAAAAAGTCTTTTAAAACAATAGGTTGACACGCATAGAAGACGTTTCGCCATGTTTCACGCCGTGTCGGTTGGCGAGATTGGCCGAAGAATCGAAAATTCTCGCTCGTATTGGCTAAGAGTCACTTGTTTTTCGATATTTAGTTCGCAAAAGTTGATCGGATGTTCTGCCCCCGTATATTGTTAGGTTGCCGATGCGGGACTGCTGCCCCTGCTGAAGTTCAACTTGGCCACGCGCGTGGCGACTGACAGTCGCTCGCATTGCGGATGCGCGATCGTCTTGCTAATCAATATCACAGGGCGGGCCGGGAGAGACTCTTTACGTTCGCGAGATTTGCGCGCTTGCCCTCACCTATCCTGCCGTCCATCGTCCGACGGATTTCTTGCGGATGATCTGAGAGCAGCGATGTTGATTTCGCGCTGAACGAGTGGTCTGACGCAGGCCCATCCGGGTGGCATGACATACGATCGGACGGAGATCATTCGTTGCGGTCGAGTCACTCATTACTCCGGTGCTTGCCCAAAAATGATCGGCGCGGTCGCGATGCATCCCTTCGAATACTTCTATCTGGGTGGCTCCCCGGCGGGTGGGTAGATCGGTAGGCGTGACGACCGACATCAACTACCCTTAGAGTGTCCTCTCTTGACGACGGTGGGATGTCGGTTTAACGCGATTACGGCCAATTCATCGCGGCCGGCAGGCGTTCGCGATTGACTTTCTGGTCGTCGATCGTGACGCTGGATCAGCAACGGGATCTGATTTGAGGACAAGCTTGTGCCGTGGCGAACACCGTTTGCGGAACGGCGATGCATCGTTTGAGAGAACGCGCGATACATGATTCGGGATCCCTTAACGCGACGTTCCAGTAATAACTGGCTCCCGCCGGATCTTGACGCATGTCGTCTGTTCGCTGAGGCAAGCCCCATTCACAGCCTTCCTTTGCGCGTTTGTTCGTGCCGCTTTCATTGCTAATCGTACGGAACAGCTTTTCCGGCAGAACGACTGCCGACTTTGCGGTCGATAATCGGTGGCCTCAACGCTGCGCGCGTTCATTGCCTGAGGTACACCGGGAGAGTGAAGCATTCTTGCGGGATGTCGACGATCTTCGCCGAGGTTTGCTGCGGCCGACAGCGCCATCATGAACACAGCTGTTCATGGACAACCATGTGCAATGCACGTCGCGCACTAAGGGCCGCGGCCTTTCTCATTGAGAAGATTGGAACCGACGATAGCGGAGTCGAGTCGTCTCGGGGAAACGCGCTGATGCGGCGTTGGGTTGAGAACGACCGTGGATGGTACGTTTATAGGACAGAGGGCTGGCCCTCCATCCCGTCCGTCATATGTCGCCTGTGCGATTTTGTATGTATTCCGGGTAATGCGACCGTCAACGAAGCAGCCGAACCCGGCTCAATGGATGCATCAGAAATCCCCAGTCATTGGCTGTCTCGCTCATGACGAGCGGTTGACCCCGCCGCAGGTGCCTGCGAGATCGCTGCGAACGCAATACTGCGCGAATCGCTCCGCGGGTCGTGCAAGGCACGAAGGATGTGCGTTCGCGCGGACGCGGCACGCTTTCATCGGCATCGGGGGTGCGTCGTCGAGAGTGTCTAGAGTCTAGACACCGGATGGCGCAAAGGTAGGGCTGCGGAGTGAGTGTCTAGACTCTAGACACTCTTCGAGGTGGACCGATTTGATTGACCCAAAAAAAAGCCCGCACTAAGCGGGCCCTTTAACACTACAACCGAACCACCGATTAGCTCGTCTTCGGCTGCGATTGGAACATCTGTCCGATCAACTGTCGTATCTGAACTTCTTGCGCCTCGGTGATCACTCCGGTCTTGATCTTGATCGTGAAGTTACTCACATCCTTGGTGATGCTCCCAGCGTGCTCTCGTCCCGCGAAAAATTTCTCGATGCTGCGTCCGCTGGTACCACTCGACGTCGTCTGCCGGGTCGCCAGGGCGGTGATTCCCGCCGCGACCTTGCCCTGATCCATTTCGCCTCTCACCAACAGAGGCCAAATTTCGCGAGCGGCTTTAACGCCATCCTCGCCATGCTTTTTGATAGCCGCTGCAATTGCTTGCGCCGCAGTCCCGCCCAATAGTCGCGGTTGAATATCGAGATCTTTCTTGATGAAGTCCGGCAGATTGTCGAACGACAAGAACTGATACAGACCTGCCCGCGACAATCCCATCGCTTCCGCCAGTCGTTTGCGATTCGGGAACTCTGTTTCCGATCGACGAATCGCCACGCCGATTTCATAGTCAGCAAGGTCGTCGCGGCTAATGTTTTCGACCATTGCGAGCACGGCCATATCCGAGTCGGAGCAATCCGCAACCACGGCCTTGATTGTGTCCAGCCCCAACATCTTGTGCGCACGCCAGCGTCGTTCGCCGGCGACGATCTGATAGTCTTCCGCAACACGACGGACCACGATCGGCTGCATCAGTCCAACTTCCCGGATCGACTCCGCAAGCTCGGCTAACTTTGCTTCGTTGAACACGCGACGCGGCTGCCAAGGGTTCGGCAAGATGCCAGCAACTGCCAGTTGCGATGCGACGCCAGTCGATTCCAGTTCCTGCACGCGAATTTGCGCAACGGCCAGCGCGCCGGCAAGGCCGGGCGCCGTTTGCGTGCGGTTGCTGCGCTTCACCTCGTCCTCGTTGATCGACGAAGTTTTGCGAATGCCGGACGTCTTGGCCAGCAACTGTTCTCGCATATTGCTCATTGCGCGTTCCTCCATTTTTCCGAATAGATCTCGTCGATCCAGCGACAGTAGTCGACGAGAGGTTGCCGCACGCGTTGCAACGATTTGGCCGCGCTGTGATTGCTGCTGATGTCGAAGACGGTCGAGAACGCCAACGCCCCGGTGCTCATCACCGAGCTCGCCGGTACCTCGATCGAATGCAGCCAGTTTTCGTACGCGCTTTGCGCCCACGCACGCACGATCGGCGCCGACGAGTTCCGCCCATAATCGACCCGCGACAACACTAGCGATACGAAGTCGTACTTCTTGTCCGTCTCGAATTTGATAAAGCTTTTGGACACGTCCGAGAAAAGTCGCCAGAACGACAGCGAGCTGATGAAGTCCAGGTTTTCCGGCACCATCGGCATCACCATGGCATCCGCGGCCATCAGCGCATTCAGATTGAGGTACGACAGCGACGGCGACGTATCCATGAGAATGTAGTCGTACTTCTTGCGCAGCGGCTCGAGCCCTTGACGAAGCACGGTCCAGAAGCGAAAACCCGGTCGCATCTTTTGCATCGCCGGCAGATGGAACTCTGCTCCAATCAGTTCTGTGTGCGCAGGAATCACGTCGATGCCATCCCAGTACGTCGACTGGACCCGCCCCTCGAGGCCACCTTCGCTGTCCTGGTCGTAGACGTACGGCAATACTGTGTCTTCAGGCGTCACGTCTTTTTCCGCGTACAGTCCACACAGTTCCGAAAGCGACGCCTGCGGGTCGAGATCAACCACCAACACTTTGCGTCCCCGCAGCGACAGCCCCTGGGCGAGGCACATCGTCGTCGTCGTCTTGGCGGAGCCACCTTTGAGCTGCGCGGTGATAATGATCTTCCCGTCCGGCTCCTTCAGGCGCGTGACCAGTGGAGTCTGGTAGATGTCGGAAATCTTTTGTACCCAGATCCGCGCCTCTTCCAGCGTGAAGGTCCGGGTACGGCCCGTGCCTGCCGCCGTGCCCGACGGCAGTTCTCCGTCGCCTTTTGTCGCGAGATACTGAACCTGCGAGTGTGAGACGTTGCACATCTCGGCAATCTCGCCGGTCTTGAAAACGGGAGCCGTTTTTCGAGGACGCGGAGCCAGAATCGTGTCACGCAGCTCATTAGTGAAGATGGTGACTTTTTCTGCGAACTCACTGATCTGCTCAAAGTGAACGGTTCGGTCTACGGCAGGAAGTTGGCTCGTTCTGACCATTCTGAGGTTTTTCCATAAAATTCCAGAAACCTCAGAATACAGGAAATACTTGAAAATAGCTTTTTAAATTACTGTTTTTATGCGGATTTTCTGCAAATTTCTGTATTTCCAGACCGTTTTCGGTTGCGGAATCGCCGTGGAAACTAAACGAGCCTCGAAACACTGCGTCCTCGAAGGCACAAATGACCTCACCTTTCTTCGCAATCCGGGTAGCGGAGTCGGCACTCCTGCTCGAGACTTAGGCACTTGGTGAGGTCATTTGTGCACTTTCTCATTTTCTGAAAGACCGGTCCGGCGATCTTCTGCACAACCGACCTCACCATTGTTAGATTTTCGCCACCTCCCTGCGAGCGCTCCCCGCACTTGGAACGCAAATGCACAATCAACCTCACCCACAGAAGCGGCGATACACCGGCGCCAGGCCGTCAGCCAGAGGTTCAGCTCATCGCCAAGGGTTGCCAATCACCGTATCAGCACAACCAACCTCACCTTGGCAACAGCTCTTCCAAACCCGCTCAACGTTTCGCACAATCAACCTCACCATGCCGCATCGCGCAATCTTCAGCCGCATTTATTTGTGTGTGCCGGGTTGGTAGGTTTTTTTTAAAACCGAGAACAAACCCACAAACCAACGCAACCAAACACTATTCAATCCGTTCAAGCACTTAAGTTCCAAAAGGTGAGGTGCGTTGTGTCGAAGGTGAGGTTCGCTGTGCTCAGAGGTGCGGTTGGTTGTGCAGCAAGGTGAGACCGATTCCCCACCAAGGTGCGGTTCGATGTGTTTGCCACTGCGTCAAATCACGAAGGTGAGGTGGGTTGTGCAGCTACTGGGAACGAGGTTGAAAGGGCCGTCGCATAAGGCCTTGCCGCGCGAACGCCCGCCCGCAAGGTGAGGTTCTTTGTGAACATGGTGAGGTTCTGTGTGCCGAAACGCGGAAGGGACGCCGAAACGGCCTCCGTCGCGGTCGTTTGATGGTGAGGTTCTGTGTGTTGACAGCTCACCACCGCATGCTTACAGTCCCGGGAGCGAAAAAGTGGATGAAGAACATGGCCGCGGACAATCCGGAAGAGGGCAGGTCGAAAGCGACGTCACGCCAGATGGCGCTCGCGCTGTTCGAAGACATGTTCGATCAGGGATTGCGCATCAACGAGGCCAATCGCGAGATCGGTTATCAGCGCAACGATTTCTTCACCGAAATCGTCAATATGGGGCTGCCGGCGCGGCGCTTTCTCGATGCCGCGTACTTCATCGTCGCGCAGGAGCCCGAGCAGCGCGATCAGTACGACGTCGAACTCAACTACTTCAAGTGGCTGATGCGTTACGACAGCCGCAACCTGAAGCACTTGCGCACGATCGCCGACGAAGCTCAGAACGCGAAAGTTCGCGTGACGAATACGCCCGCGGACCGCGATCCCAACGAAAACGATCTGTGGGTGCAGGTTCAGTTGATCGGCATGGTCGGTTTTCATCGCGGACGTATGCGTTTCGACGTCCATCCGCGGCTCGTGCCGCATATCCGCGATCCGCAGAAATCGCATTGGCTGAGCTTGCGCATTTCCACCGCCTTCACGCGCAGTCTCGCGCGCGCGATCTACGACAAAGTGTTGCCCAACGTGCCCGCGGGACGCACCGACTGGATCCAGCTCGAGGAAATGCGCAACTGGCCCGGCAAAATGGGCGCGAATGCCGCCATCTTCAAATACTTCAAGCGCGATTGGCTCGAGCCGGCGGTGCGCGAGATCAACGAAGTGTCGGACGTCGAGATGTCCTATGAGACGCGGACTGCATCCACGACGTCGAAGAAAATCGACCGCATCCGCTTCCTGCTCAAGCGCAAGGACACAGCCGACGCGGTACTCGCGAGCCTCGCCGACGCGAGCCATCTGTACAAGATTCTCACCGACGAATTCGGGCTCTCGACCAAGCAGTTCAGCGAGATTTCGGAGAACCGCGAACTCTGGACCGACGAACGTATCCAGCAGGCCGTCGAATACACGCGCTTCAGGGTCAAGCGCGGCCAGGTCAAGAAGAGCCCCGCGGGCTACCTGATGCGCGCGCTACGCGACAACTGGAAGATCTCCGACGCCGAGCGCACGATGGTCGACGTACAGGCCAAACTGCTCGCCGACGAAACGCAGGAACAGGCGGTCAAGACCGAAACGAGAAAGACCGTGGCGCACAGCATCGCGACGCGCGAAGAAGAAGTGCGCGCGCGCATGAACGAGGATTCGCGCAAGGGCCGCGACCATTTCAACGCCGCCGATGCGAAGACGCGCAAGGAACTGATGCATGCGTGGACGACGTCGCGCGAAGGCAAGCTGATGCTGCGTCGGATGAAGCTCGAACCGTCGACGGTCACCGAAGATGCGATTTTCGCGAATACCGAGCTGGTCTGGTATCTGGGGCAGTTCGTGTTCGGCCGGATGAATGCGGCGCGCGCGGCGGCGTGAAGTGAGCCGGAAATCGGCTGCAAAGCAGCCCAAACTGAGCCGACCGGCAAATAGAAAGGGGTCTTGCACTGACGGATAGCAACGTCAGTGCAAGACCCCTTGCTACTTCAGACGCTCAGAACGCTCAGAACGACCCGAACAGCGAGCCCAGCACGATCACCACCCCCAGCGCGAGTAACGCGCCGAGAATCCCGACGATCACGATGTCGCGATAGCTTTCGCGGTGGTTCGACCCACACACGGCAAGCAGCGTCACGACCGCGCCGTTATGCGGCAGGCTGTCGAGTGTGCCTGAGGAAATCACGGCGACCCGATGCAGCAGCGCCGGGTCGATGCCGTATTGCGCAGCCAGTTGCAGATAGGTGCTGCCGAGCGCGTCGAGCGCAATGGTCAGACCGCCCGAGGCCGAGCCGGTCAGCGCCGCGAGCAGATTGGTGGCGACCGCGAGCGATACGAGCGGACCACCGCCGATACCCAGCACCCATTCGCGCACGAGCGCGAACGCTGGCAGCGCGGCGATCACCGCGCCATAGCCGACCAGACTGCCGACGCTGAGCACCGGCAGCACCGATGCATTCGCGCCCGCATCGATCGTCTCGCGCAGCGCTGGCAGGCGATGCCGATTGAGCAGCACGAGCACGACGATCGCGACGGTGAGCGCCACGCACACGCCCCACACACCGCCGACCGCCGCAAGCGACGTCTCGCCCCAACGGACCTCGGCCAGATAGTCGGCGTCGATGCGCGGCAGCACGATCACGTTCATGACGAAGTTCGTCAGCACGACGAGCACGAGCGGCGTGAGCGCGACGCCGAACGAGGGCAGACTCTCGCTGACATGCCCGCGCTTCGCTTCCTCCGGATCGAAACTCTGCGATACGCTCGCGCGCTCGCGCACGAGGTTGTCGCTGGCCGGCGCCCCGGTGGATTTCACCGCCGCCTCGAGTCCGTCGAATCCTTCATTGGCCGCCTTTGCGCGCGATTGCTGCAAGGACAACCACCAGAGCCCGAACACCACCATCACGATACTCGCGATGATGCCAAGCCCAGGCGCCGCAAACGGCGTCGTACCAAAGAACGGCATCGGGATCGCGTTCTGGATAGACGGTGTGCCGGGCAGCGCGGACATCGTGAACGTCGACGTGCCGAGCGCGATCGCGGCCGGCATCAGACGGCGCGGAATATTGGCGGCCTGGAAGAGGGCGGTGGCCATCGGCGCGAGCACGAAGAACGCCACGAAGAGGCTGACGCCGCCATAGGTGACGAGTGCGCCACCGATCACGACCGCGAGAATCGCCCGATGCGCGCCAAGCTTCTCCGTCATGTAACTGGCGATCGCCTTCACGGAGCCGCTGTCTTCCATCAGCTTGCCGAACAGCGCGCCGAGCAGGAACAACGGAAAGAACTGCGCGAGAAAGCGCGCGGCGCTGAGCATGAAGGTTTGGGTCCAATGCGCGAGAATCGGTTCGCCCGAAATCGCGGCGGCCAGCATCGCGGCGAACGGCGCGAGCAGCAGCACGGTCCAGCCGCGGTACGCGAAGCCGATCAGCAGCGCGAGACTCGCGAGCATGCCGAAAAGCCCTAGACCGATCGCGAGCGGTGACAGGGTGATGACTTCCATGGTCAGACTCCGTCGAGCAACGCGTCGAGATCCAGCGAGGAGCGCACGCCGATCGAATCGCCGTGCTCGGCGAGGAACGCGTCGGCGGCACGCCGGCCTTCGTCGCGCAGCATCGTCAGAAAGCTCCACTCGGCGTTCAGCTTCGACGAGTAGCCGAGTTCGGTCATCAGCTCGCTCGCGATCCGATGGATGCGCATCGCCGCCCAATGGCGGCCTTCGTCGCTGCCGGGGTCCGCCGCGCGGCGCAGCAGCGCGATCATGCGCAGCTCTTTCAGCAGCGGCGCGTTGAAGGCAACTTCGTTCAGGCGACTGATGATGTCGCGCGCGGTGCGCGGGGTTTCCTCCCGCACGACGGGATTGACCTGGATCAGCAGCGTGTCGCTCGACGTGCATTCGCGTACCAGCGGCGTCATGGTCGGATTACCGGCATAGCCGCCGTCCCAGTAGTCTTCACCGTCGATCTGCACGGCCTGAAACAGCGTGGGCAGGCAGCCGGAGGCGAGCAGCACGTCAGGCGTCAGGTCGCCATTGCGAAACACACGCGCCTGGCCCGTGCGCACGCGCGTCGCGGTGATGAACAGCTTGATCGGCGCGTCGCGCAGATGCGCGAAATCGATCGAGTCCTGCAGAATCTTCGCCAGCGGATGTACGCCGCGCGGGTTCAGGTCGTATGGAGAAAACACGCGCGCCGCGAGGTCCATCGCGATGAAGAGCGGCGAGTAGTCGAGCGTCCAGCGGCCCATCAACACGTCGAACGGGGTACGGCGAAACGGGCTGTACACCGATGCTTCGAATACTCGCCGCCAGAAGGCTTCGAGCGCGGCGCGCGCGCCGGCCGCGCCGTCTGCCTGATAGCCGCTCACCAGCACCGCGGCGTTCATCGCGCCAGCCGACGTACCCGATATTCCTTCGATCTGCAGCCACGACTCTTCGAGCAAACGGTCGAGGACGCCCCATGTAAAAGCACCGTGCGATCCGCCGCCTTGCAATGCGAGGTCGATAAGGGCGGGTTCGCGGTGGGTGGGTTGGTTTTTTGTTGCAGCCAAGACGACTCCGTAGTGAGGAGTGCTCCATTTCGCTAGCTGACGCCGCATGCACGGCGGACGAATGAACTGCTGGCCAATGCTGTGAACTACCGAATGACGTGAGGCGTGTTTCAAAGGCGAAACATCGCACTGCACCATTGGTATTGGAAGTGGCCGGTGACTAAAAGTCAAGCGTATTCAACTTGATTCACAGAGCTTGCGAGCAACCGGCTCGTGGCCGTCATCGCCCGCTTGCTGGTCACGCCGAGGTCACAAACAGCGTGTAGGGAGCCCGGCCGGCGCGCCCCGTCGCGCCGCTTACATAAGCCGCTCACATAATCATGGATAGGCGGAGTATCTTTGCACGGTTGAGCGCGATAATGCGGTGGCAATCATGCAATCTGCGTTATCCGTTTGCGCGTGCCGCTTAAATGCTAACTCGCGTGTATATCTTCGCTGTTTCGCCTTGCGCTAATCGCCGCGGCGTATTGCAATGTAATGTATCGTCTCGGCCGCCGGATACATTACGACATAATTCGACTGATGAACCGGGCTATAAAGCAGGCATCGTCAAATCACGGAGAGCATCATGAACGCCGGGTGGCTGCAAGGGTCCTGTCACTGCGGGGCCGTCAAGTTCGAAGTTCGCACCGAAATCGTTCCGGCTGGTCGTTGCAACTGCAGCCTGTGCCGCCGCAAGGGCGCGCTGATGACACCGCTCTTTCCCGCCAGTCAGTTGAAGATTCTGAGTGGCGAGGATTCGCTGACGCTATACCAGTTCAACACGAAGGTCGCGAAACACTACTTCTGCAAGCATTGCGGCATCTATCCTTTTCATCAGACGCGCAAGGATCCGCAGCAATGGCGCGTCAATATTGGCTGCCTCGACGGGGTCGATCCTTACGCGCTCGAAGCCGGCGTGGCCGATGGCGCGAGTCTTTCCGTGCTGGAGGACGCATGAAACGCCTGTTTGCCATCGCTGTATTCGTGGCGGGCGGCTTCACGGCCGAACTCGCGCATCCGTTGCAGTGTTCATTGATCCAGTCGAGCGACGTGCAACTCAAACGCCGCAGCAGATAATCCGTCGATGGAAACCTCCGACCACGTACTGATCGTCGATGACGATCGCGGTATCCGTGAACTGCTCGCGGGATACCTCGAGAAAAACGGCGTGCGTGTCTCGCTCGCGGCCAATGGCCGCCAGATGCGCGCCGCGCTCGAGAACGGCGCGCCCGACCTGATCGTGCTCGACCTGATGCTGCCCGGCGAAGACGGCCTCGTGCTGTGCCGTGAGTTACGCGCGGGCAAGTTCCGCACAGTGCCGATCCTGATGCTGACGGCGCGCAGCGAGGAAGCGGACCGGATCGTCGGCCTCGAAATGGGCGCCGACGATTACCTGACCAAACCGTTCGCCGCACGCGAGTTGCTCGCGCGAATCCGTTCGGTGCTGCGCCGCGCGCGCATGCTGCCGCCCGGCATGGAGGTGACGGAGTCGGCGCCGATGCTGTGCTTCGGCGACTGGCGGCTCGACACGACCGCGCGCCATCTGCTCGACGCGGACGGAACCGAGGTGGCGTTGAGCGGCGCGGAGTACCGTCTGTTGCGTGTGTTTCTCGATCATCCGCAGCGCGTGCTCACGCGCGATCAGTTGCTGAACCTCACCCAGGGACGCCAGGCCGATCCGTTCGACCGCTCGATCGATCTGATGGTGAGCCGCCTGCGTCAACGCCTGCGGGACGGCGCGCGCGAGCCGCGCTACATCAAGACGCTGCGCAGCGAGGGCTATGTGTTTTCAGCGGCCGTGACCGCGATCGGAGATCCGCAATGAGCGCATCTCCATCACCGTCGTTGCTGCGCTGGCCGCATTGGCCGCGCACGCTGTTCGCGCGGCTCGCGGTGATTTTGTTCGTCGGGCTCGCGCTCGCGCAGGCGCTGTCGTTCTGGCTCACGATGACCGAGCGCGACCAGACGATGACCAACATCATGATGGGCTACATCGAGCGCGAGGTGGCGAGCTCGGTCGCGCTGCTCGATCATCTGCCGCCCGACGAGCGCGCCCAGTGGCTGCCGCGGCTCGCGCGGCGCAGCTATGAGTTCGTGCTCGGCCCGGGCGTGCCAGGCACTCCGGTCGACGCGAGCCTGTCGGCGCGCGTCGCGCAGTCGATCGGCGATGGCATCGGCACGCGTTATCCGTTGACCGTCAACGCAGTGCCGGGCGATCGCGAGCGTCTGCAGGTGCATCTGAAACTGAGCGACGGCACGCCGCTCACCATTGACCTGCGGCCGATGCCCGGCGCCCCGTTGTCGCGCTGGCTGCCGCTCGTGCTGACGCTGCAGCTGCTCGTGCTCGCGGCCTGCTGCTGGCTGGCGGTACGGCTCGCGACGCGCCCGCTCAATCAGCTCGCAGTCGCGGCCGACACGCTCGGCCCCGACCTGAAGGCCGCGCGTCTGCGCGAAGCCGGTCCGTCCGAAGTGGCGCGCGCCGCGCGCGCGTTCAACGCGATGCAGGACCGGATCGCCACCTACATGACCGAGCGCATGCAGATTCTCGCGGCGATTTCGCACGATTTGCAGACGCCGATCACGCGCATGCGTCTGCGTGTCGACACGATGGACAACGACAGCGAGGCCGCAAAGCTGCGCCAGGATCTGCAGGAAATGGAGGCGCTGGTCAAGGAAGGGGTCACCTATGCGCGCACGATGCATGGCACGACCGAGGTGCCGCGCCGCATCGATCCCGATGCGCTGTTCGACAGCCTGGTGTGCGATTACGTCGACGCGGGTCAGCAAGTGTCACTGCAGGGCCACTTCGGCCAGTCGCTGACGATGCGTCCGCAGGCGTTGAAGCGCATCGTCGGCAATCTGGTCGATAACGCGCTGAGGTACGGCGGCGCCGCGCAGATCCATATCGGGGCATTGCGCGATGGCGAGGCTACCGTGTCGGTGCTCGATCGCGGTCCCGGCATTCCGGTCGAGTCGCTGGAGACGGTGTTCGAGCCGTTCGTGCGGCTCGAAGGATCGCGCAATCGTCAAACGGGCGGCACGGGTCTGGGGCTCGCGATCGCGCGGCAACTCGCGCTCGCGATGGACGCAACGCTCACGCTGCACAACCGCGTCGGCGGCGGTCTCGAAGCGCGGCTGACGTTGAGGAAGTTGCGCGAATCATAGTTGGACCTCTTGCGGCGCGGAGACGCGGGCGATTCCGTCAGAAAAATTCACAAAGCGCGCCATTACGAAATCGTCATTGGGTTTGGACTATTAATGACCCCCGCGCGCCATTTCGAACTGTGACTCTGGCGCTTCTCAGTAGTTCTGAACGGCCACCGGTTCAGCTCGCTTCAGCGATTCCCCATCATTTGAGAAAACCGGTGCGGTGATGCGGCAGGTCGCATCGTTGTTAAATCATCGATATTCAAAGCGACTTATCGATGCGAGCGATTGAGATGCGTGGTGAATTGTTAATTCGCAAATTCAACCAGATTCGGCAACGCAGCATCGATGGATTCGATCGCATAGCGAGCCACAGTCCGTTACCTTGTCTTCGATAAATTGACAAACGCCAACGGACAGACCATTCTTTTCGTGTGGTGGTTGCAGAGTAGCGCGGCTGATCAACAGCAAGATTGGCCGAGAGACACGTTTCGTTCGAATCTGATTACAGATCCTTGTTAAAAAGGTAACTAAAAGGAATCCGAATGGCGTCCACTCCACAAAAGATGTCAAAAATGCAACTCACCGGGATGGTGGTGGGCGGCATGGTCGGAGCCGGGATCTTTTCCCTGCCGCGCACTTTTGCCAATGCCACCGGTCCGGTGGGTGCCGTGATTGCCTGGCTGATTGCGGGCACGGGCATGTATATGCTGGCGCGCGTGTTTCAGGCGCTGGCGGAACGCAAGCCCGAACTGGACGCCGGCGTGTTTGCGTATGCGAAAGCGGGCTTTGGCGACTATCCGGGCTTTCTCTCCGCATTTGGCTATTGGATCGGTAGCTGTATCGGCAACGTTTCTTACTGGGTGCTGATCAAGTCGACACTCGGCGCGTTTTTTCCCGTGTTCGGCGACGGCAATACGGTCGTCGCGATCGTCGTTGCATCGATCGGCATCTGGCTATTTCATTTCATGATCCTGAAGGGCGTGCAGCAGGCGGCCTTCATCAACAGTATCGTCACGGTCGCCAAGGTCATTCCGATTCTGGTGTTCATCGTGATCCTGATCTTCGGCTTCCGGTTGGACCTGTTCCAGGCCAACCTCTACGGCGGAGGACTCGAAGGCAATATCCTCGAGCAGGTGCGGGCCACGATGCTGGTCACGGTGTTCGTGTTCATCGGTATCGAAGGGGCGAGCGTTTATTCCCGTTATGCGAAGAAGCGCTCCGATGTCGGCCAGTCGACGATTCTCGGCTTCGTCGTCGTGACCTCGCTGATGGTGCTCGTGACGATGCTGCCTTACGCAGTGCTCCAGCGCGCCGACATCGCGGCCATGCGGCAGCCGTCGATGGCGGCGGTGCTCGAAGCGGTGGTCGGTCATTGGGGCGCGGTTTTCGTCAGCATAGGTTTGCTGATTTCGGTACTGGGCGCTTATCTCGCCTGGTCGCTGATCTGCGCCGAAGTGTTGTTCACGGCGGCAAAGACCGAAGACATGCCCGCCGTATTCGCGAGGGAAAACGCCAACAAGGTACCTGCCAATGCGTTGTGGCTGACCAACATCGTGGTGCAGCTGCTCGTCATCAGCACCTACTTCTCGCGCGATGCGTTCGCGCTGATGCTGAATCTGACGAGCGCGATGTCGTTGATTCCGTACCTCTTCGTCGCGGTGTTCGGCTGCATGAACGCGAATCGCGGCGACGGTTACGACGTGCGCGCCGACGAGCGCCGGCGTGACTTCATCATGGCCGCAATCGCCTCGATTTATACGGTCTTCATGATCTGGGCGGGTGGCCTGAAATTCATTCTGCTTTCCGCCGTGCTGTATGCGCCAGGAACGGCGCTTTATATCTGGGCTCGGCGCGAGCAGAACAAGAATGTCTTCATCGTTTCCGACTGGATCATTTTTATCGTTGCGATCATTGGCGCGATCATCGGCATCTATGGCCTCGTAACCGGAAGGATCGCGATTTAGCTTTAATGAAATCCGATTGAACAGAGCGGGCCAACATTGGCATTCAGGAGATCATCATGGCGAACACGGACGCGAAAGCGGGTGAATTGGGTGTCTACTCGGAAGTCGGGCAGCTGCGCAAAGTGATGGTCTGCGCACCGGGGCTCGCGCATCAGCGTCTTACCCCGAGCAATTGCGATGAACTGCTGTTCGACGACGTACTGTGGGTCGAGAACGCGAAGCGCGACCACTTCGACTTCGTCACGAAGATGCGCGACCGCGGCGTCGAAGTGGTGGAGATGCACAATCTGCTCGCCGAAACGGTCGCGGTGCCCGAAGGCAAGAAGTGGATTCTCGACAACCAGGTGGTGCCGAATCAGGTCGGCCTCGGCTTTATCGATGAATTGAGAAGCTATCTGCAAGGGCTCGACAATCGCAAGCTGGCCGAAACGCTGATTGGCGGGCTATCCACTCACGACTTCCCGGAAGCGCATGGCGGCAAGGCGCTGGAGGTCGCGAAAGAAGCGGCGGGCGGCACCGAATATCTGCTGCCGCCGCTGCCGAACACGCTGTACACGCGCGACACGACGTGCTGGATCTATGGCGGCGTCACGCTGAATGCGCTGTACTGGCCGGCCCGCCACGAGGAGACGATCCTGACCACGGCGATCTACAAGTTCCACCCCGATTTCGCGGGCAAGGTCAACGTGTGGTGGGGCGACCCGACTCAGGACCACGGTCTCGCCACGCTGGAAGGCGGCGACGTGATGCCGATCGGCAAGGGCGCCGTGCTGATCGGCATGAGCGAGCGCACCTCGCGGCAGGCCATCAGTCAACTGGCGGCAACGCTGTTCAAGAAGGGCGCGGCCGAGCGCGTGATCGTCGCGGCGATGCCGAAGATTCGCGCGGCAATGCACCTCGATACCGTGTTCACGTTCGCCGATCGCGATTGCGTACTGGTCGCCCCGGACTTCATGGCGAAGACGCGCACCTATTCGTATCGGCCGAGCAGCCATCCGAGCGGCGTCGAGTTGCACGCCGAAAACAAGCCGTTCACCGACGTCGTCGCCGAGGCGCTCGGGCTGAAGCATCTGCGCGTGGTCGAGGCGGGCGGCAGCGACTATCAACGCGAGCGCACGCAGTGGGATAGCGGTGCGAACCTCGTGTGCGCGTCCCCGGGCGTCGTCTATGCATACGACCGCAACACGTACACGAACACGCTGTTGCGCAAGCAGGGCATCGAGGTGATTACGATCGTCGGTGCGGAGCTGGGCCGTGGACGTGGCGGCGGTCACTGCATGACCTGCCCGATCATCCGCGATGCGGTCGACTATTGATCAGTCAAGCGAATCAATCTGGCCGGTGACTGGCAAAGTGTCGCCCACTCGCTGAAGTGGCGAGCGGGCGACAGCGCCGCGTGCGCTTCCGCCGCCGCCAGGAACGGCGCGATCCGTCCAGATGATCGACGCGACGAATCGAATCGCCCCGCTAATCGCCGGGTTGACGCACGCGGTAGTGGTGGGCAGGTCCGGCTTGAAGTCGAACTTCCTTTTACTATACTTTTTAACGACTTCGCGCCTGAATTATCGAATTTGATATCTCGCGATTTGCAAGGATTACATTCGATAGACCAGCGATCGCTGCAATGAAGTTCGAGTTAATGAATCTGCGAGTAGCTGGACGATCACGTTTCACGTCAATCGCGTGAATGCTCGGAGCTTTCTTCCACCGCACGGAGGTTCGAATATGAATAATCGCTTTGTTGCGCAACTCGTCGCCTTGTCATTTGCCGGTATGTCCGCGCTCGCGATTGCGGCTGGGCCCCCCAAGGACGAGGGCGGCGGCCAGATGGCCGGTACGGGCCGTCAGCAGGTGATGCCGACGATTCCGCACCGTGACTGGCATAAAGGTCAACGTGTGCCGGCCGAATACCGTAACTACAACTTCATGATGGACGACTGGCGCGGACATGGCCTCAACGCGCCGCCGCGCGGGCACAAATGGCTGGGTGTCAATGGCGACTATGTGCTCGTAACGACGAACAACTGGACCATTTCAGACATTGTCGCCGGAACGCAGTAATGCTTCCTCTTGGTGCCCGGGCTATCCGGCGACCAGTTTTAGCGCCGGAACCTGGGCCATTCATCGACACGACATGATTTCGTCATTTTGGCGTCGATTTAATGCTGCGTGTCGTATAGCCGGTCGGGAACGAACAATGCAGTCACGCCGCTCAAAAAGAACACCGCGCCGACCACGAGAAAACCAAGTCCGATTGAGAACTGCGTCGCGATAAAACCGATGACGATCGGCGCCGCCCCCGAACAGAAGCGCCCGAGATTATACGAGCCGCCCACCGCGGTGCCGCGCACCGACGTCGCAAAACTCTCCGACATGAATGTGCCGATCGTGCCGAGCGGCACGCCGTACAGAAAGCCGAAGACAAGCATCAGCGTGGAAATGTTGTCGTGGGTGTGCCAGAAAATGATCACGGGCAGAAAGAGTGCCGCACCGATACAGCCGAGCACGTACACGCCGCGCCGGCTCCAGCGGTCACCGAGCCAGCCCGCGAAGATCTTGCCGATGAAGGCGACCACGTATGTGCCGATCATATAGCCGGTCAGCGAGCTGAACTTGATGTGCAATTCCTTCTCGAGATACGTCGGCAGCCAGTTGTTCAGGCCGTAAAAGCCGGACAGCACGAAGACTGACGCGAAGGTCCACAGGATGAACATCGTGCGCGCCTGGCGGTCGCGGAAAATCTGCGCGTAGCGATTGTCGACGAGCCGCGTTTTGCTCGCATGGTCGGCAGCCCGGCTCGCGAGCCATGCCGCCGGTTCGGGCACCGCGAACTTGATCGCGAATGCGAGCAGCACCGGCACGGCAGACACGTAGTACAGCGTGCGCCAGCCGTACTGCGGCAGGATCCAGTTGCTGAGTGCGATCACGACGATATAGCCGGCCGAAATGCCGGTTTGCAGCATGCCGAGTACCAGCGAGCGCCGTTCTGTCGGCACATATTCGGCTACGAGCGTGGTGACCAGCACCATGCAGCCAATGCCGAGCGAACTGATAAAGCGCACCGCCGCGAATTCGACGAAGCTGTGCGTGAACCCGAGCATCCCCGCGCCGAGCGAGAACAGCGCGAGCGCCCATGCGATGACCCGCACGCGGCCGAGACGATCGCTCGCCCAGCCGCCGACAATGCCGCCGATCGCCATGCCGAGCAAGGTCAGACTGCCGAGCGCGCCCGCTTCGACATTGGTCAGCCCGAAGTCGTCCTTGATGCGCGACAGGGTGAGGCCGTACATCATCACGTCGGCGCCATCGGCGATCAGCGCGAGGTAGGCGAGCACGAAGACCAGCACCCAGCGGCCTTGCGAGACGGCGGAATGGGTCACCGCTCGATAGTTTTGCAGGTCGGATGGTGTTTTCATGAACGGGCGGCGCAAGCGGGGGATGCCGTATTCTGCTTGAGCAGAGCGGGGACAAGGAAGGCGCCGATCAGGAGGCCTATGCTTTCATGACGGCTGGTGTACCAGCCTTCCTTGTGGGTCAGGTTCATCGTACCGATGCACACGCCATCATAGGCGATCGGAATGTTCAGGATCGAGCCGAGACCGATACCTGTCATCACCGCGTGATCGTCGAAGGCCTCGCGAATGCCTTGCGACGTGGCGGCACGAAACGGCTTCAGATCCTGAAGTATCTGTCGCGCCCACGCGGTGCCTTGCTTCTTTTTGCGGCCGCCCAGTGGATAGACGTCCGGCATGTTCGTGTAGACCCGTTCGACCTCGTGACGCCGCGCATCGTAGGACATGATCGTGAACAGGCTTAGGCCTATCGCCTTTGCCGCCACCGCGTGAACCGCGCGGAACAGCTCGAGCGGTTGATTCTTCAGGCGCATCGCCAGCGCGAGACGCTCGAGGTCTGCGATATCCAGCATCTGCGTATCGTGCGGTGCGGGTTCGGTCAGGTTGCCTTGCATCATTTGCATCGCGTTTGCATCGGAAAGTGTGAAAAGTCGCAGTGCGTTCAGCCGTGCATGCGGGTGGAGTTCAGCTGGCCTCGCGCGTCGCGAGCCGGTTCGAGTTCGCTCGCCTCGATATCTTCGAGCGAGCGGTTGCGCGTTTCGATGCCGAGGAAGAACACCACGCATGCGCCGATCACCAGCACCGTCGTGGTCATCGCGAATACACCGAGGAAACCGGACAGCGGATAAACGAGGCCGACGAGGATCGGCGCGCTGACCGAGCCGATGCGGCCGAACGATGACGACGAGCCCGTGCCCGTCGTGCGTACCGCGGTGGGAAACACTTCCGGCGTGTAAGCGTAGACGCCGGCGAATGCGCCGTTCATGAAGAACGACAGCGCGATGCCCGCGGTCATGATCTGTATGCCGGTATGAGAAAACGCGAGCGTGATCGCGGCGATGCCGCCGAACAGCATGTAGGAAGCGACCACCGCCTTGCGGCCGATCTTTTCGTTGAGCCACGCCGCCGAGAAGTAACCGGGAATCTGCGCGCCATAGATTGCAATCGAATAGCCGAAGCTCTTCGTCATCGTCAGCCCTTCCTTGACGAGCAGGCTCGGGATCCACGCGAAGAACGAGTAGTACGCGAACGCGACCGAGAACCACATCAGCCAGCTGACCGCGGTCGTGCGCGCGAGTCGCGGCGACCACAGCGTGAGCACGTTGCGCCACGCGTTGGCGCGCGCCGGCGTCGAGGCCGGCGTGGGCAGCGCGTGAAGCGCGTGGTTCGCAGTCACGGGCGCAAGCGCAATGCCGCGCTCGACGAACGCCGCTTCGATGCGGCCGACGATGCCGTTCGCTTCGGCCGCGCGGCCCTGGCTTTCGAGCCAGCGCGGCGATTCCGGCAGCGTCCGGCGCCACCACAGCAGCATCACGACGGGCAGCGACGTGATCACGGCCAGATAGCGCCAGCCGTCGACGAAGTTGCGCACCACCGCGAAGCCGAGAATCGACGAGGTCAGATAGCCGAACGACATGAAGCCGACCAGCGCGCCGCAGAAAATGCCGCGATAGCGGCGCGGCACGAACTCGGCGAGAAACGGCGCGATCACGACCGTCTCCGCGCCCGAACCGAAGCCCGCGACGACGCGCAGCGCGAAGAACGTGTGCCAGTCGTGCGCGGTCGCGCTCGCGAGAGACGCGACGCAATAGATGGCGAGCGCGCTCATCATGATGCGGCGCCGGCCGATCACGTCGGCGAGCACACCCGACAGGAACGCGCCGAAAAAGTAGCCGATATAGGTGCTGCTCGCGACGAGCCCGGTCTCAGCGCTCGTCAATTGCCACAGCTTGCTGACGACCGGCAGCAGAAACGCGAGCGACGACGAATCGAGCCCGTCGAACATGTACCCGAGCCCGCCGATCAGCAGCAGTCTGCGGTGAAAGCTCGACAGGGGAAGTCTTTCAAGACGGGCGGCGACGGCGGACACGGCAACTTCTCCTGAAGGAAATGGCGCGGCGAGGCCGCGCGTTCTGCGCTGATGGATGCTTCGGGCCGCTTATCGGCCGATTGCGTAGGCCTGCATCTGACGCGGTGTAGCGGCGCCTCGCATCAAACCGTTGCGGATCGCGACCGCGCAGACCCGGCCGAGCGCCCACGGTTCCGCGACGGTGAGGTCGTGGCCCCGCGCGTGCAGTTCGGCGAGCGTGCTGTCCGGAAAGCGCGACTCGGCTGACATCTTGCCGAGCTGCATCGCGCGCGGATAGAACGAGCCGGGGAAGTGCGCGGTCTGGAACGAGGGCGCATCGGCGGCGGCCTGGAAGTTCATGCCGCCATGCACGTGTTTGAGGAACAGCTGCAGCGACCACTGATCCTGCTGGTCGCCACCCGGCGTGCCGAAGGCCGCGTACGGTTTGCCGTCGCGCGTGACGAGCGTCGGCGACAGCGTGGTGCGCGGCCGGCGGCCCGGGCCGAGTGACGAAGGCAGGCCTTCTTCCATCCAGAACATCTGCGCGCGCGTGGTGACGTTGAAGCCAAGCCCCGGCACCGCCGGCGACGCCTGCAGCCAGCCGCCCGACGGCGTAGCCGACACCATGTTGCCCCAGCGGTCGACCACGTCGAGATGCACGGTATCGCCGCGCAATTCGGGCAGCGGCGCGAAGGTCGGCTCACCTTGGCCAAAGCCGCCGGCCTGCTCGCGCCCGGCATTCGCGACGATGCGCGCGGCGCGTTGCTCGCTGTCGCCGAGCAGCCCGGGACGGAATTCGAACGACGCGCGGCGCGGATCGACGAGGCGGCGCCGCTCGTCGTTGTACGCGTCGCTGAGCAGCACGTCCATCGGCACATGCGAAAACGCCGGGTCGCCGTAGAACACTTCGCGATCGGCGAATGCGAGCTTCGAGCACTCGATCACCGTGTGCACGAAATCGGGCCCGAGGGGGTCCATCGCGCCGAGATCGAAACCCTTCAGCAGCGCGAGCTGTTGCAGGAACATCGGGCCCTGGCCCCACGGGCCGGTTTTGTGCACGCGCATGCCCGCGTAGTCGTAAGACACCGGGTCTTCGTAGGTTGGCTCCCAGCGCGCGAGATCGCCCGCATCGAGCAGACCGCTATTGCGCAGGCCCGAGGTGTCGAGCACGGCGGTCGAACGGAAGTACTGGTCGATCGCGTCGGCGACGAAGCCGCGATAGAAGACATCACGCGCGCGTTCGCACTGCTCGGCGCGATCGCTGCGCGTATTTGCCTCGCGCAGGATGCGCTTGTAGGTTTCGGCGATCGCGGGATTCGCGAACAACTGGTTCGGCATCGGCGCCTCGCCGTTGCGCAGCCATTGCTCGGCCGAGGTCGTCCATTCGGTGCGGAAGAAGTCCTGAATCGCGAGAATCGACGATGCCATGCGTGGCAGCACCGGATAGCCGTTTTCCGCGTAGCCGATCGCATAGCTCAGCACTTCTTCGAGCGGCAACTGGCCATAGTCGCGCAGCAGCGCCATCCACGCGCCGAATGCGCCCGGCACGACCGCGGGCAGCAGGCCCGTGCCCGGCACCACGTCGAGCCCCATCTTGCGCATCCGCTCGATCGTCATGCGCGCGGGCGTCACGCCTTGTCCGCACAGCACGCGCACGCGTTCTTCGCGCGCGCTGTAGAACACCACCGGCAGCTCGCCACCCGGACCGTTCAGATGCGGCTCGACGATCTGCAGGACGAAGCCGGCCGCGGCGGCGGCGTCGAACGCATTGCCGCCTTTTTCGAGGACCGCCATCGCCGATGCGCTCGCGAGCCAGTGCGTCGAGGCCACCATGCCGAAGGTGCCGATCAGTTCTGGACGGGTTGTAAACGACATGCGCGACTCCTTGGCGACGACGGTCCGAATGGCGGAACCAATATGAAATGGTTCAATTGGAAAAAATGAAAGCGTAAAACTAACGAAGCCGGGTTGCACCCGGTGTTAACCATCAACATGCGACCCAGTATAGCGAATCAAAAATCACCGGGTGCTGGTATGTCATGCCGCCGCGATTCTGGTATCGTTTGGACCAATACAAATTGGTTCAGTGGACAACATGGACAAACCGGTACTGGATGCGCTGCTCGACTACATCGCCGATCATCAGTTGAAGGACGGCGACGCGCTGCCGCCCGAACGAAAGCTCGCCGAGGAACTGGACGTGAGCCGCCGCGAGCTGCGCGCGGCGCTGGCTTCGCTCGAGGCGTCGGGGCGCGTGTGGCGCGGCGTCGGCCGCGGCACCTATCTGGGCGCGCGGCCGCTGAAGTTTGCGCCGACGCTGCGCGGCTTGCGCGCCGGCACCAGTCCCGCGGATATCGCCGAAATGCGGCTGCTGTTCGAGCCGGCGCTGGCCGCGCTGGCCGCGACGAAAGCGAGTGGCGACGACCTGCAGGAACTGGAGAAATGCGCACGCAAAAATGCCGCCGCGAAAAACGACGACGAGTGGCAGCAATGGGATCATCGCTTTCATTTGCTGATCGGACATGCCACGCGTAATCCCGCGTTGATTGCGTTGATGGAGGTGATCAACGGTATGCGGGTGAAGCCGGAGGTGCGCGAGAAAACGTCCGCGCAGGAGACGCGGCAGTTTTTCGCGCAACAGCATCAGGCGATCGTCAATGCGCTGAAAGCGCGCGATGCGGATGCGGCCGCGCAATGCATGCGCGAGCATCTGCTGAGCGTGCAGTGGCGTGCGTCGGCGAAGACCGATGGTGCGGCGGCGCGGCGTGCGTGAGGTTGCCGTGGTGCCGCGCGTCGATCGGGATGGCGGCGCTTTACTGCGCAAGCTTCCGGTTCAGCCGGCGCATGCCGTCGAAGACCGCATCGGCCACGTCCAGCGGAAAGTCGGCGGGCAGTTGCGACGAGACTGTGTCGATCACCGTCTCCGTTTGCGCGGTCAACTGATCGATCAGCGTATCGACGTCCGCGGCGGAAAAACCGACGCGCTGTCCTTCGGCCACCCAATGCCGGCGCTGGATCTGATTGAGCAGGTAGTGGACGTTCTTGCCGCGAACCGCCATCGCCAGTTTCACTTTTTGCGCCGCGAGGCGCCCCGCGCCGCTGCCGATGATCGGATGCGCGGACAGCACGTCATAAAGCGGCGTGGATTCGTAGCGATTGCCGGGCAGATGCGCAATGCTGAAGTTCTTCGCGTGGCCATCGGTCGCGGCGAGCAGCCAGAAAACCAGCTGCGTCGCGAAGAAGTTGCGCCGGTCCGTCGTCGCGCGTGTGGACCTCGCGAGTATCTCCATGATCGCCTCGATGCCCGGACCGCCATCGGACTCGTACTTGTGCAGCGCCGACGTGCCAGTGGCCTGGCACATGTCCTCTTGCGGCAGACGCACGATCCACGTGGCGTCGCTCGACAAACGGCGATCGAAGCGCTCGACGATCAATACCTTCTGCTCATCGAATCGCGCGATTTCGCAACGCGCGACGGGCAGCCCGTAGGCCGCGACGATCTGCGAGCACAGCCATTCGTTTTCCACCGACGTGCGCATATCGGCGCGCATGTTGCCGACGAGCCCGAGCGGCAGCTTGAAGATGTGCGTGGTCGGCGTGCTGCCTTCGGGCAGCAGCCAGCGATTGCGATGACGGAGCAGCGCGGTTTTTTCCTGCGCGCCGGCGATCGACAGACGCAGGTCTTCGAGCGGATCGTGCTGCCCGAGCGGCGCCGCCGTCGTCGTGCCGCGTAGCAACGCCGCGATGTCGCTGTCGCTGAGTTCGCGACCGTGGATGCTCGTCAGATCGCTCGGCTCTTCGTCCGGCGACAGCAGTTGCAATGCGCCGACGCAGTCGCGGCCGAGCGCGGTGAGCAACGCAAACGGCGCGGCGCTGCCGGTCCGGTAGCGCGCGGCGATGCGGCGCCGGATCGGTTCGCTGTCGGGCAGCAGGTTGTCGAAATAGTCGGCGACGATCTGGCCGCGATACGCCTGATTGCCCGGTGTGAACGGCAGCGACAGCGATAGCGGACGTCCTTGCGGATCGTCGATCCATTCGTCGGCATAGCTCAGACGTTCGCCGCTGCGTGTCGTTTCCCAGGCGCCGACCCGCAGGCCGTTCATCCACAGATTCAGACGGTTCGGTGTGCTGCGCGCCATGCTTACCAGTCCTCCCGTTTCTTGCTGGTGCTGGCCGCTTTGGTTGCCTTGGCGGGTTTGACCGCTTTGGGCTTTTGCGCCGACGCTCCCGGTTTGAGCGGCACGCGCGTGGCGCGTTTAGCGTTGCCTTTTGCGTCGACCGGCGTTCCGGCGACTGGCGTTCCGGCGACCGGCGCTCCGGCGGCCGGCGTTCCGCTCCCGGCGCGGCGGGAGCGGTTCGGCGCCGGCGCGGCGTCTTCCACGGCCACGCTTTGCGTCGATCCGCTCTGCGCGAGCTTCAGATCGACCTGCAAGACCCGCAACACCCTGAAGAGCCGTTCGACGCTGACGGTCGCCGGATTCGCTTCGAGTTGCGCGTAGGTCTGTTGCGTGACCCCGAGATGCGCGGCCATCGCGGCCTGAGTGAGGCCGGCGGCCTTCCTGAAGCCCTGCAGGATCGGTCTGAGCTGGCTCAGTGTCTTGATGGCGTAGTCCACGGTCGATCTCCGGTTCGGCTGCGGCGGCGTAACAGCCTAAAACCTGTAAATAACAGATACAGTCTATACTCTGTATTTAGCAAATACAAGCTAGAGACTGTTAATGACGAGCACGGACGCATTTGAAACGGCGTCCCGTCACGCTACTCATCACGCAACTAACGGTCAACCGCACACCGCCACCCCCTTCGCTGCTGCGCAGCCCCTCCGCCGCAGGCAACATGTGATCCGCCGAAAATAAAGATGATCGACAAACGCAACCATAAAATCGCATCTGTTTCACTGCTGGTTGGTGCTGCCACCAGAAGAAGCAACGCCTCGACCGGAAATAGATAAATCCGAATCGTTTTCGATTGACGATCTAATCAGGAAGCCGAACATTCAGGCAAAACAAAAGCTGTTTTCGCATTGCGTGGCCAGAACACTGAATGGCCGTCGATAACGAATCGCTAGCAATATCACGGGCGCTCAAATCGAGCGCAGGATAACTGACGAGTGTCGACGCGCATTGCATCGTATCCTTTCGCTCGCTGAATGAAATTTGACACAAATGTCACGCGCCGCGCATCGAGAGGAAACGGGCTTGGAAATTACAGAAAAGGCTGTAGACTCTATAGCGTGTATTACGCGGCGACGCCAACACGAGTCCAATCGTTGCGCGCACACAGCATGTGTGCAAATCACTCCAATCCGCCACGAGATTTTTCTGCCATCAAGGTGTCTATTCGCTGATACGACCCAACGCCAATAGAAGCCGAACCGGCGAACCACGCCGACCGGTGAACCTGAAAGGAGATTCGACGAGACACACAGACCATTCTTCCAAATAACGCGATCGACGCCGCCGGATGCGGTCGCCGGCGGGCCGCTGGAGAACATAACTTCTTTGGAGTATGTGATGGCAAGCAAACCACAATGGCGAACGCTGTTATCTCTGACTTTTCTATCGCTGGCAATGATGGGCAACGTCGCGCGTGCGGAGAGCATTCCAATTGTCACAGGCCAGCAATGGATGCAGTCGACCGATGAGCAGAAGAAAGCGTATCTGGTCGGCATCTCGAATTTGATCGACGTCGAGCGCGCCTATGCCGGCAACACGGCGAACAGCAATGACATCGCACAGCGCTTCGGCAAGGGCATGCAAGGCCAGACACTCGACAGCGTGCGTCAAGGCCTCGACGGCTACTACGCCGCCAATCCCACGATGATCCAACACCCGGTGATCGAGACCCTCTGGTTCCAGATGGTCGTGCCCGGCCTGAAGAAAAATCAGTAAGGAGAACGATCATGAAACGACTTGGGTGGATCGTCAGTATTGGCGCACTGGCCGCGATCATCGGTTGCACGGACATGAGCCCGCAGACGCAGGGAACGGTGAGCGGCGCGGCACTTGGCGCGGGCGCCGGTGCGGGCATCGCGGCGATCTCCGGCGGCGATGCGTGGACCGGCGCGATCATCGGCGGCGCGGCGGGCGGCGTGGCCGGCAATATCCGCGGCCGTCAGTAATTACCGGCGAGCAGGCAAGGCTGGGGCGCGACCTGGGTCACGTCCCGGTTTCGTTACTGAAGCGCACGGCCCGATCAGGCCTTGATCAGGCATTCCACGGCCGTCGAGTGAAGCGATTTCCGAGGCGTCGCTGAAGGACCGTTCTTCCATGAGGCACCTCTCCCTTCCCCGCGACGCCGTATGCATTCCGTGCCATTTTCCTCACGTCGAATGTCAAGTAGCGAAGCGAATGGGGCGAATTCATTCGCGCTCGCGACATCGCGCATCCCCAGTTCGTCATGAAAATAATCCGTTCATACTCGAGCCGCTGTCGACGTCGCGTTGGCCGCCCGGCCGACAAAGTTTGAACCGGTGATTAAAAGCCCTTAGGATATCCACATCGGAAGCCGCCGCGATGGCGGCATGCGCACACCACGCAGAGAGCAGTCTGCGCGCGGTGCAACCTTCATCTCATCAAGAGAACACGAATGCTGCGCACGTCACTGAAGGTGATAAAGATAAGTGCATGGGTTCTGGTGCTGCTGGCGGTGCTCGCATTGGGGCTACGCGCGTGGTATTCGCAGCGCGGGCCGGAGCTGTCGGTATGGCACACCTATGTGCCGCGCGAAATGACCGTCGAGGAAATGGACACCGCCGACTGGAACGCATACATCAAGGCGGAAAATCGGATTTTCGACGACGTGCGCGTCAATGTCGTTGAAAAGCTGCGGCCGTCCGAGCGCATTCCGGCGAACCGCTATTACGAGGGCTCGCCGATTTTTCCGTGGCATTTCGCCGAAAACTGGAATCACTCGTACATTCTCGAGCCGTCGGGGCCACCCGTCGGCGCGGTCGTGCTGCTGCACGGCATGACGGATGCGCCGTACAGCATGCGGCATATCGCGCGCCGATATCGTGATCGCGGTTTCGTCGCGATCGGCATCCGCTTACCCGGACATGGCACGGTGCCGGCGGGGCTCGTCGACGTGCACTGGCAGGACTGGACCGCGGCCACTCGGCTCGCGGTGCGTGAAGCGCGCCGTCGCGTGGGGCCGGACAAGCCGATCGAGCTGGTCGGGTTTTCGAACGGCGGCGCGCTCGCACTGCAATATGCGCTCGACGCGATCGAGAATCCCGCGCTCGCGCGTCCGACGCGCGTCGTGCTGATCTCGCCGATGATCGGCGTCACGCGTTACGCACGCTTTGCCGGTCTCGCCGGATTGCCCGCGGTGCTGCCGGCCTTCGCGCGCGCCGCGTGGCTCGGCATCGTGCCGGAGTTCAACCCGTTCAAGTACAACTCGTTTCCTGTGAATGGCGCGCGACAGTCCTTTCTCCTCACGAGCGTGATTCAGGAACAGATTGCGCGGCTCGAGCGCGAGAACCGGCTCGATAAGTTGCCGCCTATCCTGACGTTCCAGTCGGTGACGGATTTCACGGTCAGCACGCCAGCGGTGATGTCGGCGCTCTACGACAAGCTGCCGGAGAACGGCAGCGAAATCGTGCTGTTCGACGTGAACCGCAGCGTGCGCTTCAGGACCTTCCTGCGCTCCGCGTCGTACACGGCGCTCTCGCGCCTATTGCGCATCGGTCCGCAGAACTATCGCACGACGGTGATCGCCAACGTGTCGCCGGATTCAGCGCGTACTGTCGAGCGCAGCGTTTATGCGGGCGAAGTGCAAACGCGTGTCAAGCCGCTGGATATCGACTATCCGCAGGATATTTTCTCGTTGTCGCACGTCGCGATTCCATTCCCGATCACCGACGCGCTGTACGGCATCGCGCCGGACGATTCGGAGAACTTCAACGAGAACCTCGGCACGCTCGCGCCGCGCGGCGAACGCGGCACACTGATTCTGACGCTCGATTCGATGTTCCGCATCGCGTCGAATCCGTTCTTCCCGTATCTGCTGCAGCGTATCGACGAAGGCATCGGCAAGATGCCGCCGCCGGTCGTCAAGTCACCGCCGCGCACGCATGAAACCGCCGACGGTTCGCCCGACGATTTCGCCGAAAATCTGAATGCGCTCGAGCAGGTCGGCTCGGACGAGCCTTGAAATCTCGATGCTTTGAATCAAGCTGACGGCAATTGCACTGCCACCCTCGCGAGATGTGACCAGACGGCCCGCACCTACCGCGGGCCGCCTGCTTTTCGGCTCGAAGATCGACGTTACGGCTGATACGACGAATCGACGATCGTCCACAGCGCCGCTTTCGGCTGCAGGTTCGCATCGAACAGTAACGGCAGGTTGTTGCGCGGCACCGGCGTCGACGTCAGCCACGTGTGCTTGTCCGAATAGCCCCAGAACGTGACCGCCTTGATGCTCGGCTCCTGCTCGAACAGAGCGAACACGGCGCGATAACGCTCGGCCTGCGCGCGCATGATGTCGTTCGGCACTGGATGCCCGAGGTCCGGCAGACATGCATGCGGATCGCTCCAGCATTCACCGGGATCGGCATAGAGACTCACGTCGAGCTCGGTCACCTGGTTTTCGAGGCCGAGCGCGGCGACGTCGTCGAACGCCTGCTTGATGTTCGGCAGCGGCGGCCAATTTACGCTGATATGCATCTGATGCCCGACACCGTCGATCGGCACGCCCTGCGCGCGCAAATCGCGGATCACCGCGAGCAGCTTTGCGCGCTTGCCCGGATCGTCGGTGTTGTACTCGTTGATATAGAGCTTCACGTTCGGGTCCGCCGCGCGCGCCGCGCGGAAGGCGATCGCGATGTAGTCCTTGCCGAGCGTCCGATACCACGGACTGTCTTCGCGATACACCTGATGCGGATCGTCGCTGATCACTTCGTTGACTACGTCCCACGCGTAGACCTTGCCTCGGAAGTGTGTGACGACGTCGGTTACATATCGATCGAGCCGCTTCGCGACGATGTCGTAATAGAGCGGATCTTTCGGATCGCCGGCGAAGAACCAGTCCGGCGCCTCGGTCCAGTCGCCGGCCTTGAAGTGCCACAAGAGCGTGTGCCCGCGCACCGCAATGCCGTGCGCTTGCGCGAACGCGACGATCCTGTCGGCCGGTTCGAAGTTGTACTTGCCTTCCGCGACGCCGATCGTGCCCGGCTTCATCTTGTTCTCGGCGGTCAGGCTCGAGAACTGGGCGGCGACGAGCGCCGCGTCGGCGGGACTGTCGATTGAATCAGGTTCAATCGCCGCGCCGACCTTGAAGTGCGCGGCCATCACACTGCGCAACGGCGGCAGCGCTTCAGCGGGCGCCGCGGCGAGCGGTTGGCCGTCATGAGCGACGGCGGCCTGGTTGTGCGCGCAGCCTGCGGTTGCGAGCGCGCAAACGGCGACGGCTGCGCAGAGCATGCGCATTGAAGTCCTCAAAGGACGCACTCCTGGTCTCCTTGTGACGGAATGCCGGTTCGGATGTCTTCTCTAACTATGCTTACCGTTACCGGTAACAGAGAAGATGTTAAGCAGCCTCTGTCAGCCCCGCTATGAGGGATTTACCTGACATATCGACGAGACATGGATGGTGAATCAGCGTCGAGTCGACCGGCTTGACACGGCGTGGGTTGAAAGCGCTTTCAGATGGGGATTGCACGGAACCGCCGCGCGGCTAACGGCGCGAAACAGGGCGCCAGTCACTGAATCCCAACTGGCGAGACAGGAAAACCGAATCCGTTCAACGCGCGGGTTTGCTTCAATCGTCGTCCGCGCGGCGATTCAGTTTGATTTCAATGCCCGTTCAGCGAGCCAGCGTCGGGCGAGAGCCGGTTGTCCACCGAGGTGACACCCGGAACCGACATCGCACTCTGCTCGGCACGCGCGACATGGTCCCGTGCTCGGGCACCCATCCGACCAGCGTGATCCGCCCCGAGTGGGCAAAGACGAACACATGTGACATCCCGACTCCGCTGTGCGCCTCCGCGACCCGCACGCTATGGGCGAGTTGTTGGTCGGTGGCTTGCGAATCCTGGGCATGGGCCGCCGGCGCTATTGCGCTTGAAATCAGCAGCGCGAGTGTAGAAACAAGGGCTGTTTTCACGATACCTCCTTAGAGTGCCAAGGTGTGCCGGCAAAATCCGCCGGCAAATCTTCCGGTTCGACTCGATGCGAGGCGTCGGAAGTGCACTGGACAAAATCCTCTTTCCACTGCACGCGTCGCGGTTATCGCGGTTGCGCGCCGAGGTTTTGCCAGTCGGGGCGATGGGCGGTCGTGCCTTCGCCCGCAGAAAAGTTGCAAGGGCAGCGTGTTCGAACGGGACGTCGCATGTGCGGCGTGGCGGGGGAACAGCGAGAGCCGAGGGATGGGAGCTGGTTGGAGCGGTCGTGATGGAGCGCGAGAGCCAGACGGATGCGCCGACAATCCTGCACCCAGCCTGCTACGCGGCTGAGCCCGGCTCGTTGCCCGGCATCGTATGCATTGATGATAGTCGCTAATGTCCACCACTGCTGGCGGCTCCTGCGCCAGTTCGTCAAGCCCAAACCGGCAATGCAAGCGGGGCGGCTCGTTGCATCTTCGCAACATCAAGCGCGAAATTTTGCTTGCATTCGAGCGTGTCTTCCTTGTTAAGCAAGCGCTGAGCGACGCGCGAGACGGATTGGCGCATCGTTTCGGTGCATGAGTTCAAACGGATTTCCGACGCTTGTGACCATCACGTAATGGTCACAAAGCAGGGCGCTACTGCGGGATCGTCCGGCGCGCAACTGTTATCGATAACAGCGTTTTCCCTAAGCAGTTAGTTTGATGCGCGGCGCAAGGTCATTCCTATAATCGCCTCGAAATGTGAAGCAAATAAGTAGCGAACATTTCGGCAAGAGGGGAAACGTGTGAGAACGCGTGCGTCCTGTGCGGCTTGGAGACGCCAAAATATATATAGGATATCTAAATGAAGAAGAAGCTTATTGCTGTGTCGGTGATGGCAGCCGCGACGACGGTGGCCCATGCGCAGAGCAGTGTCACGTTGTACGGCCGTATCGACAACGGCATCCAGTTTGAAACCGGCCTCCCGGGCGGCCACGCGTGGTCAGCCCAAAGCGGCGACTGGGGTTGCTCGTGGTTCGGCCTGCAGGGCGCCGAAGATATCGGCGGCGGCACGAAGACGGTCTTCCAGCTCGAAGGACAGCTCAACACGATGACCGGTGCATCCGCGGGCAATCTGTTCGGCCGTCACGCAACGGTGGGGCTGACGAACGACCACTGGGGTTTGTTCAAGATCGGTAACCTCGGCGCCGGCGAACTGGCGCAGGACAGCTGGGGCACCGACCCGCAGGTGATGCAGCGCTACGCGATCTCGACACTGGTGCGCGGCCGCAACTGGACGAGCACCAGCAACGGCGCGGAGTACAACTCGCCGGTGCTGTTCGGCGGCCTCGTGCTGAAGGGCCAGTATTCGCTGACCAACAACACGAGCTGGAACTCGGCGCCTGTCAACTCGGCTGGCGTGCCGACCGGCCAGGGTCGTACGAACGCGGTCGAAGGTGTGTACACGTGGGGCAACGGCGACGTCCGCGTGATCTATGACGAAGTGCGCGGCGCCAACGGCTCGTTCAACAACGTCTACTCTGCTTCGCGGATGGCCCTTGTCGGCGGCACGTACGTGCTAGGTCCGGTCAAGCTGTACGCGGGCTACCAGCACCTGAGCGCGCCTGACGCGACCAACGCGAGCGTGGGCGTAACCGATGCGTCGCAGCCTCTCGGCGTGAGCGCGCCGACCAGTGTGAACCACGAATGGTTCGGCGCCGCATGGCAAGTCACGACGCCCACGCAGGTGACGGCTGCGGTCTACCACGCGAACGCGAACAACGGCAACGGCAATGCAACGCTGTTCACGCTCGCCGCGACGTACGCGCTGTCGAAGCGCACGTTCCTGTACACGGAAGCCGGCTACGTGCACAACAGCTCGACATCGAACCTGAACCTCGGCAACGGGCCGTACGGCAACAACAACTTCGATGCGGTGACGGGCACGTCGTCGAACAGCAACCCGAACTATGGTCATAGCCAGACCGGCGTGTTCGCCGGGATCATGACCTCGTTCTGAGTTGAGGTTGCCTGATCAGCAATCGCAGTGATCTCTTTGTTTCAAGGACTGTTTATTTCTCTTTCATAGAGAGGCCGGTGCGACGCCTCCTCCACCCTCGTCGCATCGGCTGCTTTTTGTTTTTTTCGAATTCATCACCGGACGTAGTGCGCCTCTTCATATCTGAAAGCGCTTTCATCACAGGATTCAGGCAGAACTCATGACCCACGACGGCTCCAACGATAAACCCGGCGCGCCCAAGGTATCCAACGTACCCCCTGCGCCCAACGTGACGCTCGAAGCCATCGCGCGCGCGGCTGGTGTTTCTCCGAGCACCGTATCGCGGATCCTGAACGGTTCTGCGCGCGTGCTTCCCGCCAAGCAGCAGGCGGTGGAAGCGGCGATCGCGCGTTTCAACTATCGGCCGAACGTGCTCGCGCGCAGTCTCGCGAGCGGGCGGACCGAAACGATCGGCGTATTGACGCAGGCGGTGTCGAGCCCGTTTTACGCCGAGTGGCTGCGCGGCATCGAGGAGTCGTTGTACGAGCCGGGCTTTACGCCGATCTTCGTGAGCAGCCGCTGGAACATCGACGACGAAAAGGCGCGCCTCGAGCAGTTCATCGCGCGGCGCGTCGATGGAATCATCTTGCTGCACGCGCAACTCGATGAGTCGACGTTGACCGACTACTCGCGGCACGCGCCAATGCTCGTACTCGGCCGCTCGGTACAAAACAGCGCGACGCTCGCTGGCCTGCCGATCGACAACATGCAGGGCGCACGCGACGCGACCCATCATCTGATCGAGCAAGGCCATCGCGAGATCGCCTTCATCGCCGGGCCGGCAAGTCACGAGGATGCGATCGAGCGCCTCGTCGGCTACCGGACCGCGCTCGAGGAAGCGGGCATCGGTTTCGATGCCGATCTCGTCGAGCAGGGCGATTACCTCGAAACGGGCGGCGTCGCAGCGATGGAGCGCCTGATGGCGCGCCATCCATCGTTCAGCGCGGTGTTCTGCGCAAACGATCAAACCGCATACGGCGCGCGCCTCGCGATGTTCCGCCGCGGCGTGCGGGTGCCGGACGACGTGTCGCTGGTCGGCTTCGACGATTTGCCGACCTCGTCGTACATGACGCCGCCTTTGACGACGGTCCGCCAGCCGACTTACGAAATCGGCCGCCTCGCCGCACAGGGCATCGTGCAGATGATCCGCAAGCAGTCGATCGCGCTAAGCCCGATTCCGCTCACGCTCGTGACGCGTGAAACCACGCGGCGAATCACGCCGCCGGTAAAACAGGGGGATACGCCTACGTAGCGGCTGTTTTTTCGCCTCAACGTGAAAGCGCTTTCAGGTATCGGCAGTCAAGCAGAAATTCAGCAGAGCATTCAGCACCAGGCAAAGCAGCACCAAGCAAAGCAGCAACAAAGACAACAGGGGAAGAAGGTCGCAGCAACCGGGTATTCATCGAATGCAATTCAAACAGGGTTCTTCAGGAGACGAGTAATGAAATTCCGCTTTTCAGGCTCTGCCGCCGCCGTTCTGCTCAGCCTGGCCGCAGTCGGCGCGCACGCCAACACCACGTTGACGGTCGCGGTCTTTCCGAAGCTGGATCAGGAAATCAAGGACGCGCTTCCGGCGTGGAAGAAGCTGCATCCGGACGTCGACATCAAGGTGTCGTCGCTCGCGATTGCCGATCACCACAACGCAATGACCACCGCACTCGCGACGAGCTCCAATCTGCCCGACGTGATGGCGGTGGAGGTCGGCTTTATCGGCCGCTTCGCCTCGGGCGGCGGTCTCGAAGATCTGTCGAAGGCGCCGTATAACGCGGGCCAGTACAAAAGCCAGTTCATCAACTACACGTTCGCGCAGGCGACCACGCAGGACGGCACGATCGTCGGCATGCCGGCCGATATCGGTCCGGGCACGCTGTTCTATCGCAAGGACCTTCTCGACAAGGCGGGCGTGACCGAAGCCGACCTGACGAAATCGTGGGACTCGTACCTGGCGGCGGGCGTGAAGATCAAGAAAGCGACGGGTGCGTACCTGATGGCATCGTCGCGCGATATCGAGGACATCTACATTCGCGCCGACCTGAAGGAAGGCGATGGCGTGTACTTCGACAAGGCCGGCAATCCGGTCGTCACGTCGCCGCGTTTCGTGAAGGCGTTCGAGCTCGCGAAGAAAGCACGCGACCTCGGTCTCGACGCGAAGATCGCGCCCTGGTCGAACGAATGGGCCGAAAGCTTCAGGCGCGGGACCGTCTTGACGCAGATGATGGGCGCGTGGCTCGGTGGCCACCTGTCGTCGTGGATCGCCCCGGACACGAAGGGTCTGTGGCGCGCGGCCAATCTGCCGAACAACGCGTACGCATCGTTCGGCGGCACGTTCTACTCGATCCCGGCGAAGGCGACGCAAAAGCCGATGTCGTGGGAATTCATCAAGTTCCTGACGACGCGCCAGGACATGCAGCTCGCATCGTTCCGTTCGATCGACGCATTCCCCGCGCTGCTTGCCGCGCAGAACGACACGTTTTTCGCGGAGCCGGTCGCATTCCTCGGCAACGAGAAAGCGCGTCTGATCTGGCGTGACGCAGCCTCGCACATCCCGGCGATCCAGCGTAGCAAGTACGACCAGGTCGCCGAGGAAGCGGTGCACTCGGCGCTCGACAAGGTCGTCGACGACGGTGCAGACGTGCATACGGCGCTCCAGGAAGCGCAGGACCAGATCGCGCATCGGGTCCGCCGTTAAGCGGTATCGATGCAAGGTCGCGGCACGCTGCGTACCGCGACCGAAGTGTGTCGCAGTGCGCTGCAAGTCTGCTGCAAACAGCGTGGCCGGTCATCGATCCCGGCTACGCCCGACTGGACGGAACTATTGATGAACACCCCGCTGCCCACGACCCCAGAGGTCGCCCGCGATGCGCGCGCGAGCGACGTGCTGAGCTCGCCCGCGCCGTTCGCCGCGCCGCGCAGAACTTCGCGGCTCGATCCGGTGAAAGTCGCACCCTACCTGTTTCTCGGTCCATTTTTCCTGCTGTTCGCGCTATTCATGGCGTTCCCGCTGCTGTTTTCGCTGTACCTGTCGTTCCAGAGCTGGGACGCGACGGCGGGGCTCGCGAGCATGAAGTGGGTGGGTCTGTCGAACTTCACGTTCACGCTGACCGACCCGTGGTACTGGAAGTCGCTGTACAACACCGCGTCGATGGCGATCATGTCCGGCGTGCCGCAGCATCTGGTGGCGCTGCCGCTCGCATTCTTTCTGCAAACCGCGTTTCGCCGCTGGCGCAACCTGGTGGTCGGCCTGTACTTCCTGCCGTTCATCACGTCGAGCGTCGCGATCGCGCTGATCTTCTCGTCGCTGTATTCGACCGACTTCGGCATGATCAACCTCGCGATCGCCGAGCTCGGCAAACTGCCCGGCCTGCACTGGATCGTCCCTGCGCATCCGATCGAGTGGCTGTATAACCCGAAGAACGTCAAGCCGGCGGTGTCGGTGGTGATCTTCTGGCGCTATGTCGGCTGGAACACGGTGCTGTATCTGTCGGCGCTGCAAACCATTCCGAAGGACCTTTACGAGGCCGCGCGCATCGACGGCGCGAACGGCTGGCAACAGTTCACCCGCATCACGATTCCGCTGATCAAGCCGATGATTTTCTTCGCGGTCACGCTGTCGATCATCGGTGGGCTGCAACTGTTCGAAGAGCCGTTCATCCTGCTGCCGAACGAAGGCATGGGTACCAGCCAGTCCGGTCTGACGACGGCCGTCTATATGTATCGCACCGCATTCCACGACGGCGATTTCGGCACCGCGAGTTCGATCGCATGGCTGCTGTTCATTTCGATCGGCGCGTTGATGTGGTTGAACACGAGGATCTTTCACCGCAGCGGCATGAACGAGGAGACACAGCGATGAAATCGTCGAACAACAAGGGCCGTTATATCGGCTACGCGATCGTGGCGGCCGGCGCGCTGCTGATGTTCTCGCCGTTCTACTTCATGTTCGTGTTCGCGACGCACACGAGTTCCGAGATTTTCTCGATGCCGCCCCCGCTGTGGTTCGGCAGCGCGTTTCTCGACAACATGGCCTCGCTGATGCGGCACATTCCGTTCTGGCGAAATCTCGGCTGGAGCTTCTATACGGCCACGATGCAAACCGTGCTGACGCTGCTCGTCACGTCGATGGCCGGCTACGCGTTCGCGATGTACGAATTCCGCTTCAAGAAGACGCTGTTCGCGATCGCGCTGACCGCGATGCTGGTGCCGCCGTTCCTCGGCATGATTCCGACCTTCATGACGATGAACCTGCTCGGCTGGATCGATCAGCCGCGCGCGCTGTACGTACCTGGCGCGGCCGCCGCGCTCGGCGTGTTCCTGATGCGCCAGTACGTCGCGGCGGCGATTCCGTCCGAGCTGATCGAGGCGGCGCGCATCGACGGCTGCAGTGAATTCCGCATCTACCGGAGCATCGTGATGCCGCTGCTGGGACCGGCGCTGGGTACGCTTGGACTGATCAGCTTCATTCAGGCGTGGAACAACTTTCTGTCGGCGCTCGTCGTGCTGCGTTCGCCGTCGATGTACACGCTGCCGCTCGCTCTGCGCATTCTGCAAAGTCCGACCAATTCGGATTGGGGTGCGGTGATGGCGGGCTCAGCGGTCGCGGTGCTGCCGTTGCTGGTGCTGTTCGCATTCACCTCGCGGCGTCTGATCGACGGTCTGACGACCGGCGCGGTCAAGGCTTGAGATTCTCTCTTTCATTTTTCACGCCCTAGCAGGCGTGACCATTCAGGACAACAACATCTATGTCGACGTATCGATTCAACGAAGACTTCGTCTGGGGCGTCGCCACCAGTTCCTACCAGATCGAAGGCGCAGCGCATGAGGACGGCCGCGGCCCGTCGATCTGGGACGCGTTCTGCAACGTGCCGGGCAAGGTCGTGAACGGCGAGAACGGCGATGTCGCATGCGATCACTATCACCTGGTCGAGGAAGACCTCGACCTGATGGCCGAACTCGGGGTCAAGGCTTATCGCTTTTCGATCGCCTGGCCGCGCGTGCAGCCGACTGGCCGCGGCGCATTCAACGACAAGGGCCTCGCGTTTTACGAGCGCCTCGTCGACGGTTTGCTCGAGCGCGACATCCAGCCGTTCGCAACGCTGTATCACTGGGACCTGCCGTTGTCGCTGCAGCATACGCAAAACGGCTGGGAAAGCCGCGACACTGCTTATCGCTTCGCGGACTACGCACGCAAGATCGGCAGCGTGCTCGGCGATCGCATTGGATCGATCGCGACGCACAACGAACCGTGGTGCACCGCGTGGCTCGGCAACGCAACCGGCTATTTCGCGCCGGGCAACGCCGATCTGAAGAAGGCCGCGCATGTCGCGCACCATCTGCTGCTGTCGCACGGTCTCGCGTTGCAGGCACTGCGCGCCGATGGCGTGAAGGCGCCGCTCGGCATCGTGCTGAACCAGTCGCCGGCGCATGGCGCGACGGATGCGCCCGAAGATCAGGCCGCCGCGTCGCTCGAATACGCGAAGTTCGTGCGCTGGTACATGGACCCGCTGTTCAAGCGCGAGTATCCGGCCGAGGCGCTGGAATGGTATGGCGCGAACGGTCCGCAAGACGTGATCCGGAGCGGCGATTTCGACGTGATCGGTACGCCGATGGACTTCCTCGGCGTCAACTACTACACGCGGATCTTCGCGAGCGCATCGGGCGAGAAGCGTCCGCCGGGCGCGCTCGGCTTCACCGACATGGATTGGGAAGTCTATCCGCAAGGTCTCACCGAATTGCTGACGCGCATCAACGCCGACTACAAGCTGCCGCCGATCTACATCACCGAGAACGGCTGCGCGGCGAAAGACGTGCTCGATAACGGCCGCGTGCACGACGCCGAGCGCGTGCGCTTCTACGACCTGCATCTCGCCGCCTTGTCGGACGCGGTGAAACAGGGCGTCGACGTGGCGGGCTATTTCGCCTGGAGCCTGATGGACAACTTCGAATGGGCGTCGGGCTACGACAAGCGCTTCGGCATGGTCTACGTCGACTACGCGAGCCAGGAGCGCACGCTGAAGGACAGCGCGTTGTGGTATCGCGACGTGATCGCGCAACACGCCGGCGTCGCGGCCGTGCGCTGAGGCGCACGCCCGACGACGGGCGCATCGAACCTCGCGTGGCGCGACAGTAGTACGGCAGTGGGATAGCGTCACGCGGGGTCTGCAAGTACAAGGATTGAGGAGGAGGCATCAAATGGGCGAACTCGTATTGCGCAACGTCACGAAGACGTATGGCGAAGGACCGCAGGTGATCCAGGGCATCGACCTGCACATCCCGGACGGCCAGTTCACGGTGTTCGTGGGACCGTCGGGCTGCGGCAAGTCGACAATGCTGCGCATGATCGCGGGGCTCGAGTCAGTGACGGGCGGCGACATTCTGATCGACGGCGTACGCGTCAACGATCTGCAGCCCACGGACCGCGGCATCTCGATGGTGTTCCAGAGCTACGCGCTCTACCCGCACATGACGGTCGCGGAAAACATGGGCTTTTCGCTGAAGCTGTCGGGCAAGTCGAAAAAGGAAGTGCGCGAGGCGGTGGGCCGTGCCGCCGAGATCCTGCAGATCACACATCTGCTGGAGCGCAAACCGAAGGCGCTGTCGGGCGGCCAGCGCCAGCGCGTCGCGATCGGACGGGCGATCGTGCGCAAGCCGCGCGTGTTCCTGTTCGACGAACCGCTGTCGAATCTCGACGCTGCGCTGCGCGTGCAGATGCGTATCGAACTCGCGAAGCTGCATCGCGAACTCGGCACGACGATGATCTACGTCACGCACGATCAGGTCGAGGCGATGACGCTGGGCCAGCAGATCGTCGTGTTCAACAAAGGCCGCATCGAGCAGACCGGCGCGCCGCTCGACCTGTATGAGCGGCCGTCGAACCGCTTCGTTGGCGGCTTCATCGGCTCGCCGCAGATGAACATGCTGACCGCGACGCTGGTGTCGCGAAGCGATGCGCAAACCGTCGTGGCGCTCGCCGGCGCGAGCCAGCGCATCGTGCTGCCCGGCCGGCCGGCGCAGCCGGTCAGTGGCGAATTGACGCTCGGGGTGCGCGCCGAGCATCTGGGCATCGGCTCGCTCGACGAAGGTCTCGCCGCGCGTGTCGAACTGGTCGAGCATCTCGGCGACGTCTCGATCCTGCATGCTCGACTCGATGGCATGGCGCACGCGATCGCGCTGAAGCTCGACAAGAAGGACGCGCAGCACGCGGTCGGCGCGCGTGTCGGGATCAAGGTGGCGTCGTCGTCGGTCACGCTGTTCGATGCGAACGGCGCCGCGGTGAGCCTCGCGCGACCCGAAGTCGGCGAGGACGTCGGCGCGGTGGTTTGACAGGCCGATGTCGGCGGGTGAGCAGCGGTACACCGATGGCGGATAGGAGCCTTCATCCGGGCCCCCTGCATCGAACGACGAAGACTGACGCAAGCAGCGATGACGTTAGCCAGTTCGCATTAAATATTACGCAGTACTTTCGACGCCTTGCATGGAGCTTTCTCCTTGCCGGGCTTGATTTAGAGGGTCCAGTCGAGGGGTCGGATAGTGATTTGGAGCTTAGGTAAACTCCGCATGGCGGCCGCAAACATGGGCCATTAACATCCGCTAACGTTAAGGGTAACGTTAAGCAAGTTTGCATCTATTCGAAGATCTATAACACGGGGCAAAACATTGCAAGCCAAGACGCGCCGCGCCGCTATCCGGCACGACCCGGTATGGCCAGAGCGGTCTGTGTAAAACCAATTGATTAGATGAACGTGCATCGGTTGCGCGCAGGAATTGGCGCTACCGATGCAGGCTGTGTCGCGGTTACGGTAGTTGTCGCCGCTGGGAAGCAACGACTGAGAGCAAGGTTGATAAAGAATGTCGGGCACGCATCGCGGGTGTTCGCCTGCGGGCGCACCGGCCCGATACAAAAAATACCGTTGGAATTTTGCTGGGTGGAGAGCGTCATGGAAAAGCGAGTATCTAAAGCCATTTTCAAGTCCCGGGCCTGCGAGTTGTTCCGTCAGGTCGAGGCATTGGGCGAAACCGTGGTCGTCACCGACCGCGGGCAACCCACCATCGAAATCCGGCCGTATCGCAGCAAGCAGGAAAACCCGCTCGAACTGCTGCGCGCGTCGATTACGCATTTCAACCTGAAGCACGCGTTGCAGCCTGTCACTGCCGAGCAGGACGAGTAATGATCACGCTCGACACGCTTGCGCTCGTGTGCTGGCTCGGCAGGCAAAAAGCGCTGAGCCAGGCCGCGCACGATGCGATCGATCGGGAGCTCGCCGGCGGCGAGATCCTGATTTCGGCAATCAGTGCGTTCGAAATCGCGGAGTTCGTGAAGGTCGGCAGTCTCGGGCTGTCGATGGACGCGCGCAGCTGGATGTCGACGTTTCTGTCGCTCGACGGCGTGCGGATGATTCCGGTCGACACCGAGATCGCGTTTCGCGCGGCCACGCTGCCGCCCACGCTCGCCTTGCATCAACGCCTGATCGTCGCGACCGCGCGCACGCATGGCGGCGCGCTCGTGACTTCGGATGCGAAGGTGCGCGCGTCGACTTACGTCGAAACGATCTGGTGACGGCCGCGGCGCTGCCTGGTGCGGACTGGGCCGGTGGAATCGCGCACCACCAGTTCCGCCGGGAGCGTGATGCGCTGCGAAGCGGCGTCGATCCCGGCGATCTGCGCGAGCAGCGTGTTGACCGCCGAGCGCGCCATTTGCTGGAACGGTTGGCGGATCGTGGTGAGCGCCGGGTGAAACTGCTCGGACATCGGGATGTCGTCGAAGCCGATCACCGAGATGTCGTCCGGCACGCGCAGACCTGCTTCGCGGATCGCGGCGATCACGCCGAACGCGCTCTGGTCGTTGGCCGTGAAGATCGCGGTGGGCGGCTCGGCGAGGTTCAGCAGGTCGAACGTGACGTCGAACGCCATCATTTGCGACAGGTCGCCCGTGGCGACCAGCGCGTCTTCGCGCGGCAGGCCGAGGCGAGCCAGCGTGTCGTGATAGCCGCGTTGCCGGTCGCGCACGCCTTCGATCGTTTCGTCGCCGGCCAGAAACGCGATGCGCTTGTGACCGAGCTCGGCGAGGTGCTCGACCGCGAGACAGGCGCCGCCGTAGTTGTCGACCGACACCGACGGGAAGCCCGTCAGCGTGCCGCGCTGATCGACGACGACGACCGGTACCTTCGCGGTGGCGAGCGCCTCGAGGCACAGCGACTCGCGCGGAAGAATGGCGAGGATACCGTCGGAGAATTGCTGGATGAGCCCTAGCAGGTCGTGATGCGTATGACGATCTTCGTCGAACACGGTGTAGACCAGCATCTCGCAGCCTGCGCCACGCGCCGCGCGGCCCGCGCCGAGAATCAGTTCGCTGGAGAATTGCGTGTCGAGTGTCGGCGTGATGATGCCGATGATGCCGTTGCGGCCGCCCGACAGTTTCTGCGCGGTGCGGTTGACGACGTAACCGATGTCCGACGCGATTCTCAGGACTTCGTCGCGGGTTTCGCGCGACACGCCGGGACGGCCGTTGAGAGCGCGCGACGCGGTCATCTGGGACACCCCGGCAAGCTTGGCAACGTGCTCAAGCGTTGGGGTCTGTCTTGCCATGCGGGTCGAAGGTGTGCGAGAGGTCATTGGATGGGTCGACTCGCTAGTCGCGTTAGCGATAACGTTTATGTAGTCGTTATTCTAGCAGAACCCTTTATATTTCAGCTTTCCCACAATCGGTCCATCTTATCCGGCAGTTGCGTCGCAGCCCGCCGGGACCAGGTAAAATCCCGCATAGCCTTACTTCACGCATCGACCTAACATTCACTAACGTTAAGGCTAACGTTAATGTTTCGGTGATTTCTTATAAATCCAGAAGAGGGGACACACCCATGGCGTACCCGGCTTTGTTTAAAGCGCGGTCCATCATCGGCGCGACGGCGCTGCTGTTTTCGTTGTCTGCAGTTGTTTCGAACGCCGTAGCGGCGGACTCCAAAACGATCACGGTATGGGACCAGCAGACCAATGCGTCGTCGAGCAAGATCATTCGCGACGCGTCGGATCGATTCGAAAAGGCGGTTCCGGGCTACAAGGTCGAGAATTCGCACGTCCTGAACGAGGCGTACAAGACCAAGCTGAAGGTCGCTTTCGGCGCGAACCAGCCGCCGTGCGTGTTCGAGAACTGGGGCGGCGGCGGGCTGCACGAGTACGTGAAATCCGGCCAGATCGCCGACCTCACGCCGTACCTGGAGAAGGATCCGGCGTACCGCAGCCGCTTCATGCAAGCGTCGTGGAATGTCACGACGTTCGACGGCAAGACCTACGGTGTTGCCGCCGAAAACGCGGCGGCCGCAGTGATCTTCTACAACAAGGAAGTGTTCAGGAAGTACGGCATCACGCCGCCGAAGACGTGGGATGAACTGATGCACGTCGTTGAAGTGCTGAAGTCGCACAACGTTGCAGCGTTCTCGCTCGCGAACAAGAACAAGTGGACCGGTTCGATGTACTACATGTACCTCGTCGACCGTATCGGCGGTCCGCAAGTCGTGAAGGACGCGATCGAAGGCAAGGGCAAGGGCTTCGAAGATCCGGCGTTCGTCGAAGCCGGCAAGCGCATTCAGGAACTCGTGAAGGCTGGCGCGTTCGCACCGGGCATCAACGGTCTCGATTACGACTCGGGCGCCTCGCGCCGCCTGCTGTACACGGGCAAGGCTGCCATGGAGCTGATGGGCGCCTGGGAAGCTTCGACGATCGCGAACGAAAATCCGACGTTCTCGAAGGATCTCGACTTCTTCGCGTTCCCGAGCGTGCCGGGTGGCAAGGGTGATCCGCGCGACCTGATCGGCACGGTCGGCGACGGCTTCCTCAGCATCTCTCGACCGAGTGCAAGACGCCGGACGCAGCGTTCAAGCTGATCCAGGCACTGACCGACGAGCAGGCGATGCAGGCTCGCGCGTCGGATGACCACAAGCTCCCGCCGGTCAATAACGTCAAGATCGACGATCCGTTCACGCAGCGTCTGCAGCAAATGCTTGCCGCCGCTCCGAGCGTGCAGCTCTGGTACGACCAGGCACTGCCGCCGGCCCTCGGTGAATTGCACAAGGACACGACGCAAGCACTGTTCGGTCTGTCGCTGACGCCCGAGGCTGCTGCGCAGCAAATGGAAGCCGCTTCGAAGAAGGGCGGCTGATCTCCAGTCTTAAAGAAAAGTCCGACCGGCACCGCGAGGTGCCGGTCGGCATACAAGCCCGTGAATATCGCACTTTCCGCTACACCCGAACGCCGGCTGAGATTTTCATCGCAAACGCTCGTCACCGTTGTGTTTCTTGCGCCGTCGCTGCTGCTGCTGGCCGTGTTCCTGCTTTATCCGCTCGTCTCCAGCCTGCGGCTGTCGCTGCTCGACTGGAACGGTCTCGGCAACACTGCCCGTTATATCGGGCTCGCGAACTGGGCGCGGCTCGCGCACGACACGGTGTTCTGGCAATCGCTGAAGAACAACGTGATTCTTGCTGTCGCGTCGATCGTCGTCCAGCTTCCGATCGCGCTCGCGCTCGCCGTGCTGCTGGAGAAGGCCGGTCGTGGCTCGCGCTTGCTCAAGGTTCTCTATTTCCTGCCGCTGCTGATGTCGAGCGTGGCGATCGGTGTGCTGTTCAAGCAAATCTACGATCCGAATTTCGGTCCGATCAACGTCGCGCTGCAGGCTTTCGGGCTTGATGGCCTCGCGAAGGACTGGCTGGGCGATCCGCATTTTTCGCTGGCTTCGACCATCGCCGTGATCATCTGGCAGAACGCGCCTTTCTACATGATTCTGTTTCTCGCCGGCCTCTCGTCGATGCCGGCCGAGGTCAACGAGGCTGCGCTCCTCGACGGCGCATCCGAGTGGACCATTTTCTGGCGCATCAAGCTGCCGCACCTGCAAGGCACGGTGCGCACCGCTGTGCTGCTGTCGGTGCTCGGGTCGCTGCGTTACTTCGATCTCGTCTTCGTCATGACCGGTGGCGGCCCCGAAGGCTCGTCCGAGGTGATGGCCACCTACATGTATCGCACGGTGTTCAGTTCGTTTCAACTCGGCTACGGCAGCACCATCGGCTCGGCGATGTTCCTTATCGTCATCACGGTGGCGGCGGTGTCGATGTACTTCACCCGCCGTTATGCAACCGAGGTCTGAACCATGAACAAGAAACTACGCTTCCCCCGTGTGGGGGTTCCTCTGCTGGCACTGATCTGGCTGGCCGTCACGACGATTCCGTTTCTCTTCATGGTCGCATCGAGCTTCAAGAGCCAGGAAGAGACCTTCGCGACGTCAGTATGGGCGCCGCCGAGCCGCCTGTATTGGGGTAACTACGCGGCTGTGCTGCAGGGGCCGTTTTTCACTTATTTCCGTAACAGCGTGTTCACGGTGGGCGTGTCGGTGCTGCTGATCGTCATCATCAGTGCGATGGCGGCCTACGTGTTTGCGCGCTTGCGCTTCTCGCTGAACAAGACGCTGTTCGGTCTGGTGGTCGCCGGCATGATCGTGCCGCTGCATGCGACGCTCGTGCCGATCTATCTGCTCACGCGCAACCTCGGCCTTTACGACACCGCGTTCGCGCTGCTCGGCCCTTATGTGGCCCTCAGTTTGCCGGTGTCGATCTTCATCCTGACCGAGTTCATGCGCCAGATTCCGCGCGAGCTCGAAGAAGCGGCGCAGCTCGACGGCTGCAGTCCGTTCCGCATCTTCTGGCGTATTTTCTTCCCGCTTTCGGCACCGGGGCTCGCCACCGTGACGATCTTCAACGGCATTGGTCTGTGGAACGAGTTCATCTTCGCGTACATGCTCACGTCGACGGCCGAGCACCGTACGCTGCCGCTCGCGATTTGGGACTTCATGGGGCAATACGCGTCGAACATACCCTCGATGCTGTCTGTCCTCGTTCTCACGTCGCTGCCGCTGATCGTTGCCTACGCGTTCGGTCAGGAGCGCGTGATCAAGGGGATGATGGCCGGCTCGCTCAAGGGCTGATCCGCATCGCACCTCACCTCGAATCGTGTGGGCCAAAGTGGCCCGCACACCGAACTTCGCATAAACGATATGGCAAGCATCTCTCTCACTAACGTACAGAAGTCCTATACGAGCGGTAACTCGGTGATCCGCGACGCCAACCTCGAAGTCGGCAGGGACGAATTCTGCGTGTTCCTCGGGCCGTCGGGCTGCGGCAAGTCCACGCTGTTGCGCATGATCGCCGGTCTCGAATCGATCACCGACGGCGAACTGCGCATCGACGGTCAACTGATGAACAACGTCGAACCCGCGAAACGCCAGGTCGCGATGGTGTTCCAGAACTACGCGCTCTATCCGCATATGAGCGTGTACGAGAACATGGCATTCGGCCTGCGTCAGGCGAAGGTCGATAAGGCCACCATCGACAAGAAGGTGCGCAGCGCCGCTGCCGCACTGCAACTCGACAGCTACCTCGAACGCCGCCCCGCTGCGCTGTCCGGCGGCCAGCGCCAGCGCGTGGCGATCGGGCGCGCCATCGTGCGCGAGCCGGGCGTGTTCCTGTTCGACGAGCCGCTGTCGAATCTCGACGCCGCGCTGCGCGTGCAGACGCGCACCGAAATCGCCCGTTTGCATCGCGAGTTCAACCGCGCGAGCGCGGTGTACGTCACGCACGACCAGATCGAAGCGATGGCGCTCGCCGACAAGATCGTGCTGCTGCACGCCGGCGCGGACATGGAAAAGCACGGCAGCATCGCGCAGATCGGCGCGCCGCTCGATCTGTACCACCGGCCGAAGAGCCGCTTCGTCGCTGGCTTCATCGGTTCGCCGAAGATGAACTTCATGCCGGCCACGGTGCTCGCGGTCGACGACAAGGGCATTCAGGTCGAGCTGACCACGGGCGAGCGCGTGCGCGCCGAGGTCGACGGCCGCAGGCAGCGCGTCGGTTCGCAGGTCACGCTCGGCATCCGGCCGGAGCATCTTGCCCTGCCGTCGGCGCAGGCCGGCGTGCAGACAATCCGCTGCGCTGTGCGCCTGGTCGAACGGATGGGCGAGCACAGCTACGTGCATGTGGACGGTGGCGTGCGCGACGGCAACACGATGATCGCCAAGCTGCCCGGCGACGGTGGCGTGACGCACGACGAACGCGTCGAACTGGCGTTCGCACCGCACGCGTGCCACGTGTTCGACGACAAGGATTTCGCGCTGCCGCGTCTGCACTGATCCGCTTGCGATCGCGCCGCTTGCACGACGCGAGCAGGCGCGGTCCCATTGCATCGGGTCGCTAGACGCAACGAACGACCCGTAGTCGATCAAACACGGCGAATTCGAGTCGCGGCTGCGTTCGATCGATTAGCAGGACTGCGAAGTCTGGAAAGGTATCTGAAATAGAAGGGATGGCATCCGGGCTGAAGCAACGCCATGCCGCACGCTTGTCAGAAACAACGGATTTGTCGGCGCTTCATGCGCTTCGTACCCCAGGATAAAAAAAAGGAGTTTTCGATGTTGCTTCGCCAAAGTGAGGTCCCGCTCTACCGCAATCCAGCGGCAGCCGTGGAAGAGCGCGTGGCCGATCTGCTCGCGCGCATGACACTCGACGAAAAGATTGCGCAGCTTCACGCCGCGTGGCTGAAGCTGTCGGCCGATGGCAATCACAAGGCGCGTAGCATCGATTTCGCGCAGAGCGCCAACCAGATCACGGTCGACGAGATCCTGCAGCATGGCCTCGGCCAGATCACGCGTCCGCTCGGCACGCATACGGTCGATCCGAAAGAAGGCGTACGCGCGCTCAACGAGCTGCAGCGCAAGATGGTCGAAGACACGCGCCTCGGCATTCCGGTGATGTCACACGAGGAATGCCTCGTCGGGCTCATGATCAAGGACGCGACGCTGTTCCCGTCGCCGTTGAACTATGCGGCGACGTGGAATCCGCAACTGGTCGGCGAAGTGGGCACGATCATCGGCGAGCAGGCACGCTCGATCGGCTGTCATCAGGGGCTCGCGCCGGTGCTCGACGTGTCGCGCGACCCGCGGTGGGGCCGCACCGAGGAGACGCTCGGCGAAGACCCGTATCTGGTTGGCGTGCTCGCGTGTCATTACGTGACGGGCCTGCAGGGCGAACAGCGCGATCTGCTCGCGACGCTCAAGCATTTCGTCGGTCATTCGGCGAGCGAAGGCGGCCGCAATCATGCGCCGGTGCATGTCGGTCCGCGTGAGCTCAACGACGTGTTCATGCTGCCTTTCGAAATGGCCGTGAAGCTTGCGAACGCGGGCTCGGTGATGCCCGCCTATCACGACGTCGACGGCGTACCCTGTCATGGCGATCGCGCGCTGCTGCACGACACGCTGCGAGAGAAATGGGGCTTCGACGGTCTCGTCGTCGCCGATTACGCGGGCGTCGACCTGCTGTTCAGCCATCATGCGGTGGCGCGCGACAGCGCGTCGGCCGCAGCCCTCGCGTTCAACTCCGGCCTCGACGTCGAGCTGCCGGGTCACGAGTGCGCGGTGCATCTGAAGGAAGCGCTCGAGCGCAACGAGATCAGCGAAGCGACGATCGACACCGCCGTCTCGCGCGTGCTGCGCGTGAAATTCCAGCTCGGCCTGTTCGAGAATCCGTACGTCGATCCCGAACGCGTCGACGTGAAAAGCGCGACCGCGGGCGATACCGCGTATCAGGTTGCGCTCGAATCGGCGGTGCTGCTGCGCAATCAAGGCGACGTGCTGCCGCTCGACGCGCACGGCCCGGAAAAGATCGCGGTGATCGGCCCGACCGCCGACGATCCGCTCGCGCTGCTCGCCGGCTACAGCTTCCCGGTGCACCTGATCAACAGCGGCGAGCAGTCCACTGCTTCGATCGCGACGCCGCTGCGTTCGCTGCGCGCGTTGCTCGGCGACGAGCGCGTCATTCACGCGCAGGGTTGCGACATCATCAAGGAGCGCCGCGCGGGCGCGCCGGTGTTCCCGGGCGACGTGTCGCTCGATCTGACCGGCGACGCGCATTGCGACGAGCTGATCAGCAAGGACACCGACGGCATCGCGTCCGCGGTCGAGGCCGCCCGGCAAGCGGGCGTCGCGCTGGTGTTCGTCGGCGATCTGGCGGGCCTGTTCCAGTCCGGCACGGTCGGCGAAGGGTCCGATACCGACAGCCTCGACCTGCCGGGTGTGCAGCAGGCGTTGCTGCAGGCAGTGGTCGATAGCGGCACGCCGACGGTCGTCGTGATGACCGGCGGCCGTCCGTACAATCTCGGCGGCCTCGAAGACCGCATCGCCGCGCAGATCATGGCGTTCGCGCCGGGCGAGCGTGGCGCCGAGGCGCTGGCCGATCTGCTGGTGGGCCGCGCCAATTTCAGCGGCCGTCTGCCGCTGTCGGTGCCGAAGAGCGCGGGCGCCGTGCCGTACGTGTATAACCATCGTCTGAAGAGCGCGGGAACGCCGATTGCATACCATTTCGGCTGCCGCTATCCGTTCGGTTTCGGTCTCGGCTATACGCAGTTCCGTTACGGCGATCTCGCGCTCGCGCACAGCGAAGTGCCGATCGAAAGCGGTACGATCGAGTTGAGCTTCACGGTCGACAACATCGGCGCGCGCGACGGCACCGAGATCGTGCAGATCTACGTGCGCGACCGGCACGCGTCGGTCGCGCGGCCGGTCCGCGAGCTGAAGGCGTTTGCGCGCGTGCCGCTCGCGGCCGGTGCGTCGGCGCGTGTGCGCGTGAAACTGCCGGTCGACATGCTGAACTTCACCGACGCGTGCGGCGAGCGTATCGTCGAGCCCGGTGACTTCGATCTGCTGGTCGGCAGCTCGAGCCGCGACATTCATCTGAGCGGCACGGTCGCCGTCGCGGGCTCCGCGACGAGAACGCTCGAACGCAACTGGCGCATGCTGAGCGAGGTCGAGATCGTGGCCTAAGCGGCGGGTCAGGGCGGCGAGCGCCGTCCTGTATGTGGTCCTACTCGTAACAAGTGGAAAATCTGATGTCGTACGCAACCTATCCAAGTCTGTCGGACAAAACCATCGTCGTGACCGGCGGCGGCGGCGGGATCGGCGCCGCGATCGTCGAGGCCTTCGCGCAGCAAGGTGCGCGCGTGTTCTTCCTCGACGTCGCCGAGCACGGTTCGCTCGCGCTGCAGGAAACGCTTCGCCACGCGAAGCATCCGCCGCTGTTCCGCTGCTGCGACCTGAAAAATGTCGACGCGATCGAAAACACGTTCGCCGACATCGTCGATGCGGTGGGCCCGATCGACGTGCTCGTCAACAACGCCGGCAACGACGACCGGCACGAAATCGGCGAGCTCACCGCGAGTTACTGGGACGACCGTATCGCGGTGAATCTGCGCCACCAGTTCTTCTGCGCGCAGGCCGCCGCGAACGGTATGCGTCGCGCGGGGCGGGGCGTGATCCTGAATCTGGGCTCGGTGTCGTGGCATCTCGCGCTGCCGAACCTCGCGATCTATATGACCGCCAAGGCCGGCATCGAAGGGCTCACGCGTGGTCTCGCGCGTGATCTGGGCAGCGCGGGCATCCGCGTGAATTGCATCATCCCCGGGGCGGTGAAGACGCCGCGGCAGATGCAGCTGTGGCAATCGGCGGAAAGCGAAGCGAAAGTCGTCGCGAGTCAGTGTCTGCAACTGCGCATCGAGCCCGAGCACGTCGCGCGTATGGCGCTGTTCCTCGCCTCCGACGACGCGTCACGCTGCTCCGGCCGCGATTACTTCGTCGACGCAGGGTGGTACGGAGAATGAGCATGCCGGTCCCAGCATGCGTATGGGCGGTCGGCGCCGAACTGGCCGAAGGGCCGCTATGGCAGGCCGCCGAAAACGCGGTGTATTTCGTCGATATCAAGGGGCGCCGGATTCATCGGCTGTCCGTCGCGACCGGCGAGCAGCGGACGTGGCAGGCGCCCGACCAGCCCGGTTTTCTGGCGCCGCTCGCGGACGGCACGTTCGTATGCGGGCTGCCATCCGGCTTGCATCGCTTCGATCCGGCGAGCGGCGAGTTCAGCAAGCTCGCCGAGGTCGAACCGCATCTGCCGGGCAACCGCCTCAACGACGGTTTCGTCGATGCACGAGGACGCCTGTGGTTCGGCTCGATGGACGATGCGGAAGAGGCGCCGAGCGGCACGCTGTATCGCGTGAACGAGCAAGGCGCGGCAATCGCGCAGGACGACGACTACGTGATCACGAACGGCCCGGCGATGAGCCCGGACGGCCGCACGCTGTATCACAACGACACGATGCGGCGCGTGGTTTATGCCTTCGACGTCGCCGCGGACGGCACGCTGTCGGGCAAGCGCATCTTCGCCGCCATCTCCGGCGACGGCCATCCCGACGGCATGACAGTCGATGCCGACGGCTTCGTGTGGATCGCGCTGTTCGGCGGCTGGCGGATCGAGCGTTACTCGCCGGCGGGCGAGCTGGTCGATCAGGTGCCGTTGCCGTGCGCGAACGTGACGAAACTCGCGTTCGGCGGCGACGATCTGCAAACCGTCTATGTGTCCACCGCATGGAAGGGACTGACGGCGGTCGAGCGCCAGCATCAGCCGCAGGCGGGCGGGCTGTTCTCGTTCCGCGCGCCGGTGGCGGGGCAGGCTCAGGCGCGCTGCACGGTGGGCTTCGAGCGCTAGACGACAAAAACACAGCGACAGGACAGGCCGCAAAACGCAACCCTGACGTTGCCTGGTCGCTCCGCAAGGAGCGGCCCGCTATCATGTGCGTTCCATGACTTTCGCGCATTCGCCCCGATACCTATCATGACGTCCAGGCCGCCAGTCCCGCCCCGCATGTCCGATGTTGCCGAACGCGCGGGCGTCTCGAAGATGACCGTGTCGCGCGTGCTCGCCGGCCGCAACGTGTCGCAGGCGACTCGCGAACGCGTGCAGAAGGTCATCGACGAACTCGGCTACGTCGCCGATGCGGCGGCGGGCGCGCTGTCGTCGGGACGCTCGGCGTTCGTCGCGGTGCTGGTGCCGTCGCTGTCCAGCTCGAACTTCTCCGACACCGTGCGCGGACTGAATGCCGCGCTGGGCCCGCACGGTCTGCAACTGCTGCTCGGCGACACGGACTACCGTCTGGAACAGGAAGAACTGCTGGTGCGCTCGATGCTGCGCCACCAGCCGCGCTGCGTCGCGTTGACGGGCGGCCGGCACACCGAGGCGACGCGCATGCTGTTGCAGCGCGCCGGCATTCCGGTCGTCGAAATGTGGGATTTGCCCAGCGATCCAATCGATAGGGTCGTCGGCTTTTCGAACTCGTCGGCGGCGCGCGCGATGGTCCGGCATCTGCACGAGCGCGGTTATCGGCGGATCGGCTTCATCGCGGGTGCCAGCGAGCGCGACCGGCGCGGGCACGACCGGATGCGCGGCTACGTCGCCGAAATCAAGGCGCTCGGCCTCGGCGAGCCGCGCGTGATCCGGCTCGGCGATTCGCCGATCACGATGAGCCACGGCGCACCGGCGATCGGCGCATTGCTCGACACGTGGCCCGATACCGAGGCCGTGATGTGCGTGAGCGACATGTCGGCGTTCGGGGCGATCATGGAGTGTCACCGGCGCGGGCTGTCGGTGCCGGGCGACATCGCGGTCGCCGGGTTCGGCAACTTCGAGGTGTCGTGGTGCTGTCAGCCGAGCATCACGACGGTGTCGGTCGACGCGTACGGCATCGGCCTGCGCGCTGGCGAAACGCTGCTCGCGGCGCTCGCCGATCGCGAAGCGGGCGAGGTGCAGCGCAGGAAAGCGGTGAAGATCGATTTCACGGTGATTGCACGCGATAGCGCGTAGAGGGCACGCTGCGAGCATCAGCGGCGCGACGCTGAATTCGCAAGCCGCGAACACCTCGAACTACCCCTCAATTAAACAGCTCAGGGATATCCCTTGGTTGCCCGGACCATAAGCCGGGCGTAACATCCACAGTCAGAAATGTTACCGGTAACGTCACGGCGAGGTTCGCCGGCACGGCGCATTCAAAGAAAACCGGTGAGCGGCGCCTGCATGCGGCGATTCCCGCGCTGAGCGGCGGAATCGGTCTGATCATGAGTGCGGCTTTGGCGCATCATGTGGTGTGGGCGATCACGTTTCTGACGATCGCCACCGCCGGCATCCTTGCGCTGATGCCGATTTACTGGACGTTCCCGGGACAGCTGCTGTCGGGCGCCGCCGCGGCGGCCGGCATCGCGATGATCAACGCGTTCGGCAATCTGTCCGGCTTTACCGGTTCGATGATCACCGCCGTGGCGAAAGATTTGACCGGCGACATCAACAACGGCACTTACGCACTCGGTGCGTGTCTGCTGGTCAGTTGCGTGCTGATCCTGCTCGTGCCGCGCACGATGCTGACGCGGGCCGCCTCGAATGAAGGCAGCGGCCCCGGCCGCGAGACAGCGCGGGCACAGAAACACGCAGAGCACGCATAAGAAACCCTCACCCAGATAGAGAGACAAGCATCATGTCAGCATCCACCCCGCGCCGGCTGCGCAGCCAGGAATGGTTCGACGATCCCTCGCATGCGGATATGACGGCACTGTACGTCGAGCGTTTCATGAACTACGGTCTGACGCGCGAAGAGCTGCAGTCGGGCCGGCCGATCATCGGCATCGCGCAGACCGGCAGCGATCTCGCGCCGTGCAACCGGCATCACATCGAGCTCGCGGCGCGCACGAAGGCCGGTATTCGCGACGCGGGCGGCATTCCGATGGAGTTTCCGGTGCATCCGCTCGCCGAGCAGAGCCGCCGGCCGACCGCAGCGCTCGATCGCAATCTCGCGTATCTGGGCCTCGTCGAAATCCTGCACGGCTTCCCGCTCGACGGCGTCGTGCTGACCACCGGCTGCGACAAGACCACGCCCGCGTGCCTGATGGCGGCGGCCACCGTCGATATGCCGGCGATCGTGCTGTCCGGCGGTCCCATGCTCGACGGCTGGCACGACGGCAAGCGCGTCGGGTCGGGCACCGTGATCTGGCATGCACGCAATCTGCTGGCGGCCGGCGAGATCGACTACGAAGGCTTCATGGAGCTGACTACCGCGTCGTCGCCGTCGATCGGTCACTGCAACACGATGGGCACCGCGCTGTCGATGAACAGCCTCGCCGAAGCGCTCGGCATGTCGCTGCCCGGCTGCGCGAGCATTCCGGCTGCTTACCGCGAGCGCGGCCAGATGGCCTACGCGACCGGCAAGCGCATCGTCGACCTCGTGCGCGAGGACCTGCGGCCGTCGAAGATCATGACGAAAGAAGCGTTCGAAAACGCGATCGTCGTCGCATCGGCGCTCGGCGCGTCGACCAACTGCCCGCCGCATCTGATCGCGATTGCGCGGCACATGGGCGTCGAGCTGAGTCTCGAAGACTGGCAGCGCGTCGGCGAGCAGGTGCCGCTGATCGTCAACTGCATGCCCGCCGGCGAATATCTCGGCGAGAGCTTCCATCGCGCGGGCGGCGTACCGGCCGTGATGCGCGAGCTCGCGAAAGGCGGCCTCGTGCACGAGGATTGCCTGACCGTGTCGGGCCGCACGATGGGCGAAATCGCGGCCGCCGCACCCGCGCCGGATCGCGAGGTCATCAAGACGACCGACGATCCGCTGAAGCACGGCGCGGGCTTCATGGTGCTGTCCGGCAACTTCTTCGACAGCGCGATCATGAAGATGTCGGTGGTCGGCGATGCGTTCCGCAAGACCTACCTGAGCGAGCCAGGCGCAGAAAACAGCTTCGAAGCGCGCGCCATCGTGTTCGACGGCCCCGAGGATTATCACGCGCGCATCAACGACCCGTCGCTTGAAATCGACGAGCATTGCATCCTCGTGATTCGCGGCACGGGTACGGTCGGCTATCCGGGCAGCGCCGAGGTCGTCAACATGGCGCCGCCGGCGGCGCTCGTGCGCCAGGGCATCACGTCGCTGCCGACGCTCGGCGACGGCCGTCAGAGCGGCACGTCGGCGAGCCCGTCGATTCTGAACATGTCGCCGGAAGCGGCGGTGGGCGGCGGCCTTGCGCTATTGCGCACGAACGACCGCATCCGCGTCGATCTGAATTCGCGTAGCGTCAAAGTGCTGGTGGACGAAGCGGAACTCGCGCGACGTCGCGAAACCGTGCACTTCGAGATTCCGCCCGCGCAAACGCCGTGGCAGGAGCTGTATCGCAAGACGGTCGGCCAGCTTTCGACCGGCGGCTGCCTCGAACCGGCGACGCTGTATCTGAAGGTGATTGCCGAGCGCGGCAACCCACGGCATTCGCATTGACCTGCAGGTGACAAGGCCGGGCTTCGCACGCAACGCGACGCCCGGCCTTGCCCGCTTTCCCACTTATCCGAAAGAGCCCATCCCATGTCCGCAACTTTCCCCTCCAGCTTTCTTCCCGGCGATCTGAACGACGCACTGCTGATCGGCCGCGTGTGGCGCAAGACCGAGCAACATGAAGGACCGTGCGTGGTCGTCGTGCGCGGCGGCGAGGTGTTCGACATCACCGCGGTCGTGCCGACTACCGCCGACCTGTTCGAGCGCGACGATGCCGTGCAATTTGCGCGCAGCGCGCCGGGCGTGCCGCTCGGGCCGGTCGCGCAGCTGATCGAGGCGAACCTGCCGGGCGCGAGCGCACCGGCCGTGCGCGTGCTCGCGCCGTGCGACGTGCAGGCGATCAAGGCCTGCGGCGTCACGTTCGCGGTGAGCCTGATCGAGCGCGTGATCGAGGAGCAGGCCGGCGGCGATCCGGCGAAGGCGAAGGAAGTGCGCGAGACGATCGCGTCGACGATCGGCACCGATCTGTCGAAGATCAAGCCGGGATCGGAAGCGGCGATGAAGCTGAAGGCCGAGCTCGAGCGTCGCGACGCGTGGTCGCAATACATGGAAGTCGGCATCGGTCCGGACGCCGAAGTATTTTCGAAATCGCAGCCGATGTCGGCAGTCGGCTTCGGCGCGGACGTCGGTCTGCTCGCCGCGTCGGTGTGGAACAACCCGGAGCCGGAGATCGTGCTCGCGGTGAATAGCCGCGGCGGCATCGTCGGCGCGACGCTCGGCAACGACGTGAACCTGCGCGACATCGAAGGCCGCTCGGCGCTGTTGCTCGGCAAGTGCAAGGACAACAACGGCTCGTGCGCGATCGGCCCGTTCGTGCGGCTGTTCGACGACACCTTCTCGCTCGACTCGGTGCGCGCGGCGAGCGTGTCGCTGCGCGTCGAAGGCGCCGACGACGACTTCGTGCTCGACGGCGTGAGCCACATGAGCGAGATCAGCCGCGACCCGGCCGACCTCGTCGCGCAGACCTGCGGCCGCCACCACCAGTACCCGGACGGCTTCATGCTGTTCCTCGGCACGATGTTCTCGCCGATCAAGGACCGCGACGCGCCCGGCGGCGGCTTCACCCACCACCTCGGCGATCGCGTGACGATTTCGACGCCGCAGCTCGGCGCGCTGACCAACACGGTGCGCCTGTCCACCGAAATCGAGCCGTGGACGTTCGGCGTGCGCGCGCTCTATCGCAATCTCGCGGCCCGTGGCCTGCTCGTTGCTGAATAACCGGATTGTCGCTGCAATTTTCGAAAGGAGAATCAGGACATGAGTCAGTTCGCAAACTACATCGACGGACAGTGGGTCGACGGCGCGAGCGTGTCGCGCAACGTCAATCCGTCGAATCTCGACGACGTGATCGGCGAATTCGCGCAAGCCGACGCCGAGCAGACGCATCGCTCGATCAGCGCCGCGCGCAAGGCCTTCGCGCAGTGGTCGTTGTCCACGCCGCAGCAGCGCTTCGACGTGCTCGACCAGGCGGGCAGCGCGATCCTCGCGCGCAAGGCGGAGCTCGGCAAGGTGCTCGCGCGTGAAGAGGGCAAGACGCTGCCCGAGGCGATCGGCGAAGTGGGCCGCGCCGGGCAGATCTTCAAGTTCTTCGCGGGCGAAGCGCTGCGCGTCGGCGGCGAAGTGATGCCGTCGGTGCGGCCGGGCATGACGGTCGAAATGACGCGTGAGCCGGTTGGCGTGGTCGGCCTGATTACGCCGTGGAATTTTCCGATTGCGATTCCGGCGTGGAAGATCGCGCCGGCGCTTGCGTACGGCAACACGGTCGTGATCAAGCCGGCCGATCTGGTGCCGGGCAGCACGTGGGAGCTGGTCAAGATCATCGCCGAGGCGGGCGCGCCGGCGGGGGTGATCAACCTCGTGATGGGGCGCGGTTCGGTGGTTGGCGAGGCGCTCGTGTCGTCGCCGGATGTCGATGCGATCAGCTTCACCGGTTCCGTTTCGACGGGCCGCGCGATCGGCGCGAAGTGCTTCGATTCGGGCAAGAAATTCCAGCTGGAAATGGGCGGCAAGAACCCGATGGTCGTGCTCGACGACGCCGATCTCAATGTTGCGATCGAAGCGTGCATCAACGGCGCGTTCTACTCGACGGGCCAGCGTTGCACGGCGTCGAGCCGGCTGATCGTGACCGCGGGGATCTATGACCGCTTCATCGACGGCATGAAGGCGCGCATGCGCGCGCTGAAGGTCGGCGATGCGCTCGCGGACGGCACGCACATCGGCCCGGTCGTCGACGACAAGCAGTTGGCACAGGACGAGCGCTATCTGGCGATCGCGCGCGAAGAGGGCGGCACGGTGTTCGGCGGCGAGCGCGTCGAAGGCTCGACGCGCGGTTATTTCCTCGCGCCGGCGCTGGTCACGGAGACGACCCCGGCTATGCGCATCAACCGTGAAGAGGTATTCGGGCCGGTGGCGTCGGTCATCAAGGTCAAGGACTACCAGGAAGCGCTCGCGGTTGCCAACGGCACCGAGTTCGGGTTGTCGGCCGGCATCTGCACGACATCGCTGAAGTACGCGAGTCATTTCCGCCGCCATGCGCAGGCCGGCATGGTGATGGTCAACACCGCGACGGCGGGGGTCGATTATCACGTGCCGTTTGGCGGGCGGAAGGGGTCGAGCTACGGTCCGCGCGAGCAGGGCGCCTACGCCCGCGAGTTCTATACGTCGGTGAAGACCGCGTATATCAACCCGGGCGCGGTCTGACGCAGAACTAACAACAGAGCTCCCCAAAACGGAACTGGCCCGCCATCGCATTCAGTCGCGATGGCGGGCCAGTAGGGGAAGCTGCGAGAGCGCCAAGCCGAGCGCTCCGGCAGGTACAGCTACATCAACAGCAACTTGCCAACCTGCAACGCCTTACTGCGCTGCGTGACCTTGCTGCGACGAACCGCTGGTCACGCCGCCGACCGCGGTGTTTTGCGCCGCGACGCGGGCTTCGGCAGCCTGAATGTTCGACGGATATTCGTTCGGGTTCGAACGTGCCGGGTTGTAGCCGGCTTTTTCGATCTGAGCCAGCTCTTCACGGACTTGCGCGCGGGTCAGCGGCTGGTTCGATTGAGCGAAAACGGCAACCGGAGCAGCGAGGGTAGCGGCGATAACGACAGCTTGAACGAGCGATTTCATTTTTACTACCTCCAGGTTTTGTCTTGTTAGGCTGCGAAACCATTGGTTTGCAGCAGTGATGACAGTCTAGGGGGAGCGGAAAGTAGGGTAAATACCTAATTTCTGAACTCACTGTTTCCGAAACCAAAACAATAATGAGAGAGCAAGGCCGTCGAGCGTCGATTTGCGAAGCGATCCGCGACAGCTGGCGCGCATGAGTCAGCCGGCTGATAGGGCCTTGATGAACAGCAAGCCCGCGCCGGCGACGGCTATGGCGCCGCTCGCCCGGGCGACGAGTGCGCCGTCCGGCGCAAGTCGCTCGGCCGTAATGGCGGCCGTCACGGCGGCCATCAAGCGCAAATCCGTCATGCCGACGACCAGCACAATCGCCGTGAGACCCCCGCAGCAACCGGCGCAATCGATGCCGATGCGCAGACCGTATCTCCACGCGCTCGGCGCATCGGCAGGAAGGCTGGGTGTCGTGCGGCTGCAGGCGAGGCGGCGGGCTTTCCATGTGCTGAACTGCAACGCGCCCGCGAGCAATACGACCACGCTGACCGCCAGCGGCATCGAACGCGCGAGCGCTGGCCACCGCAACTCGAGCGCCGCGAGCGACGCGCCCAGTGCAAACACGGCCACGCCGAGCGCCGTCCATACGACCGCATACGCGCCACTCACGAGCATCGTCAGCAGGGCCAGTCGCTCCGCACTTGCGCGCGAGCCGATCGCGTCGCGATAGCGCAGCAGCGTCGGCATCAACGACGGCAGCATCATCGCCGCCATCATCACGATCCACATGCCGATGAACGATGCCGCGGCGCGGGCCCACGTGCGCCCGCAGGTCGGCATCCACAGCGTCGACATCGACCAGCCGCCGGGCATCGGCAACGCGCCCATCGCCGCCATCGACGCGCCGTGGGCCAGTGTCGCCGCGACGCTCGCGCCGAACATCAGCAGGCAGACGCCGACGAACACGCGCTGCGATGAGCGCGCCGCGCGCCGTGTGGCAAGGCGCTGCCCGCTCGTGCAGACAGCGCGCACGAGCGGGCTCATGACCGCTCGTACTCGTCGTGACGGCGCCACCAGATGCCCGCCTCGTTGCGCCCCTTCGGCGCGCGATCGAGCCACTGGTACATGCCCCACAGCGCATCGACACCGCGCGCGTAAGTCGAGTACGTGTGATAGACGACGCCGTCTTCGAGCACGAACGCGCTCATGCCTGGCCGGTCGCGCGAATAGGTGGCCGCGTCGGTGCCGCAGGTCGCCGCGAACTGCGCGACCGGTTCGGGCGCGGGACTCACGTCCATTGCGTGACTGTTGCGTGCGTAGTTGTACTCGATATCGCCATCGCGCTGCTGTGCCTCGGTGAACGAGACGTTGAAGTCGAAATTGAAATCGCCGCTTGCCGACGAAGCCCATGGAAACGTCCAGCCCATGCGCTGCTTGTACGTCTGCAGCTTGTCGAGCGGCGCGCGCGACACCGCCGTCAGCATCACGTCGTGATGCGCGAGATGCACGGCGAAGCCGGCGAAGCCGTCCGCGATCGACGAGCATGACGGGCAGCCCGCCTTGTAGTCGGGGCCGAACATGAAGTGGTAGACGAGCAGCTGCGAACGTCCTTTGAACAGATCGGCGAGCGACGCGCTGCCTTGGTCGGTATCGAATCGGTAGGCCTTGTCGACCCTGACCCACGGCAGCGCCTGGCGTTGTCGCGCGAGCTCGTCGCCGTGTCGCGTGTGGGTTTTTTCCGCGTCGAGCAGCGCGCGGCGCGCGGCGAGCCACTGTTCGCGTGTTCCGATCGGATGCGTAGTCATCGTGGGTACCTCCGTGAGTCGTGCCGCGCCGCGCGAACCCTTGCCCGACGGCGTCGGTGACGGTTGATGGTCGTGCTAGATTAGGGCCGGGCATCCATCGGGTGGGAGTGACAAGTGTGGCGGGATTCACTTGATGCATTGACGTGCTACGCGCGGACTCGCACGCCGTGGACGCGCTGATTTCCGCGGCGGCGCGCGCGCTCGCGGCCGGCGATCCGCTTGGCGCGCTCGACCACGTCGCGTTACGCGACGACGCGCCGGCGCTCGCGCTGCGCGGCATCGCGATGGCGCAGCTCGGCGATTTCGGGCGCGCAAAGGCGCTGGTGCGCGACGCCGCGCGCGCGTTCGGCGCGCAGCATGCGGTGGCGCGCGCGAGATGCGTGGTCGCCGAAGCGGAGATCGCGCTGGCGTCGCGCGATCTCGCGTGGCCCGCCAAAACACTCGACGCCGCGACCGCCACGCTCGACGCGTACGGCGATCGCGTCAATGCCGCGCATGCGCGGTATCTCGCAGCGCGGCGTCTGCTGCTGATCGGCCGTCTCGACGAAGCGGAGTGCAAGCTTGCCGCGCTCGATCCGCGGCCGTTTCCGCCCGCGCTGCGTGCCGCGCATGAACTGGTGGTCGCGGGAGTCGCGCTGCGGCGTTTGCGCAGCAGCGCCGCCCGTGACGCGCTGGCGCGGGCCGGACGCGCGGCACGCGAGGCCGGCATTCCGGCGTTGATCGCGGAAGTCGAAAGCGCGTCGGTGGCACTGGGCAAACCGGCGGCGCGCATGATCGCGCATGGCGAAGAAGAACCGATCCTGCTCGATGAAGTCGAGAAGCTGTTGACCTCGAATCGCGCTGGCGGCGCGTTGATCGTCGACGCTTGCCGCTACGCGATCCGCGATGCGAACGCGGCGGTTGCGCTCGCGAGCCGACCGGTGCTGTTTGCGCTCGCCCGCATGCTCGGCGAGGCATGGCCCGACGACGTGCCGCGCGACGCGCTCGTCGCACGGGCGTTCCGCGCCAAACGCGCCGACGAATCGCATCGCGCGCGGCTGCGCGTCGAGATCGGCCGGCTGCGCACGGCGCTCGGCACGCTCGCGAGCGTCAGCGCGACGACGCGCGGCTTCGCGCTCGCGCCGCGTCACGCTCGCGAGGTCGTCGTGCTGGCGCCGCCGGTCGAAGGCGAGCATGCGGCGCTGCTCGCGTTTCTGTCGGATGGCCAAGCGTGGTCGAGTTCCGCGCTTGCCCTCGTGCTCGGCGCGAGTCAGCGCACCGTGCAGCGCTCACTCGACTCGCTCGCTGCGGCCGGCAAGGTGCAGCCAGTGGGCGAGGGGCGCGCGCGCCGCTGGATGACGCCGCCCCTGGCCGGATTCGCGACGGCTTTGTTACTCCCTTCCCCGTTCCCTTCATGATTAGGATGGCCACCATGAACCGCTCCGCCGCCAGAATCGTCCGTGAATATGGGCCCTTTACGGGCGTCGATAAAGTGCATGGCGTCACCTACGACGGCCGACAGGTGTGGATCGCGACCGGCGAACGGCTCGACGCGTTCGATCCGGCGAGCGGCGAGACGCTGCGCTCGATCGCGGTGCCCGCCGACGCGGGCACGGCCTTCGACGGCGAACACCTGTTCCAGATCGCGCACGGCCGCATCCAGAAGATCGACCCGCAGAGCGGCCGCGTGCTGTCGACGATCGCGGCGCCCGGCGACGGCGGCCAGTCGGGGCTGACATGGGCCGAAGGTTCGCTGTGGGTCGGTCAGTATCCCGAACGAAAAATCTATCAGGTCGATCCGGACACTGGCGCGGTGCTGCGCACGATCGAATCGAATCGCTTCGTGACCGGGATCACGTGGGTCGACGGCGAGCTATGGCATGGCACGTGGGAAGGTGACGAGAGCGAGCTGCGGCATCTCGATCCGCGCAGCGGCGAGGTGCTCGAGCGCGTCGAGATGCCGGCCGGCGCGGGCATTTCCGGACTCGAATCGAACGGCGCGGATCTGTTCTTCTGCGGAGGCGGCGGCAGCGGGCTCGTTCGCGCCGTGCAGCGTCCCTTGCGAGAGAGCGACTCGCAATTGCCGGTCGATTCGACGAGCGAGTGATTCGTCATGCACGCAGCGCGTCCTCGTTATCCGGCGCTGGTATTTGGCTCACTTGTACTCGCCGATAACGTAAGTCATCGTTGGTAAACGAAGTATTCCATTGCGTTACTCTTATCGCGAGACTACTCCCCATACGCGGGCCGCCTGCAGCGACTTCCAGCAGGCCGTGGCAAAGCATTCAGCCACCGCCGGATAGCGGTCCCGTCATCTCGCTTCTTCAGCCTCGCCCCACCAGTGCTCGCATCAGACCCACCGACGCGGCGCATGCGCCACCACCCGGGACTCGAAAGTCCAAACCGCAACACACTCGGATGCTGCACCGCACACGCGAAGTACTCCGAGTGTTTTTCAATCGTAGCGGGGAATTGAGAGCATTTTCGCTGCACCCGCAACAACTGCGACGGTTGGTTCTCAGCTTTATTTTCGTCTTCGTTGCTTGCCCGTGCATGGCGGCTGTTCGAAAAGATGTGATCAGAACCAAGCCAGGTTCACACTCCAATCCTTACCGTTAGCAGACATACGCGTTACACAAACCCTTCATATTATTCGCTCGTTGTACTAAGTCTTGCCCCACACAAGCGGTTGCCGATACAACTAACAAAGGGTCCCCAAATGTCATCGCATCACAAAATGCGCCCAGCGCTTTGTCTAACGTCCGTTGCCGCTGCCTGCGTGCTCGCAGCTTGCGGCGGAAATTCGGATAGCCCCTCTGCCAGCAACAACAACGGTGGCACGACCGCCGGCACGACTTACTCGGGCGTGGTCGCCGCAGCCGCCTTCATCCCGGGCAGTTCGAGCGGCAACCCGACCTTGAAGGCCGGCTACTACTCTGGCGCCACCGTGTTCGTCGATGCCAATGGCAACGGCGTGCTCGACAGCGGCGAAGCCTCCGCGAAGACCGACGGCAACGGCCATTTCTCGCTGACCACGACCGCCACGGGTCCGCTCGTCGCTGACATCACGACCTCGGCCACCAACACGGCATCGGCCGCCAAGGTCGCCAGCCACCTGATCCTGCGCGCTTCGGCCGACCAGATCGCCGACCAGGGCGCCACCAAAGTCGTGATCAGCCCGATGTCGAGCGAAGTGCAGCGCCTCGTCGAAGCCAACGGCACCAAGTACGCGACCGAGAAGGCTAATCTGTCGACCCGTCTGTCCGGCCCGGCATTCAACAACGCCTCCGTGACGGTTCCCGCCGGCGACGTCCTGGCCGACGCCAACACCCTGTCCGGCGCCGAGCAGTACGCGGTGCTGTTCGAAGAAAACGCACTGACGAACCGCTACACGTACGCCACCACGAAGCTCGATCGTGGCGACAAGTACCCCGATGCGCTGGCCGTTGCCGGTGGCGACCCCACCCTGACCGGCGTTTCCGGCATCACCGCTGGCGAAACCATTCCGACGGATACGCGTAAGGCGATCACCTTCGCACAAGCCCAGCAGGCTGCGTTCAATGTCGAGGCGATTCCGCGTTACGACAACGTCTTCGTGATCATGCTGGAGAACAGCAGCACGAACCGCGTCAAGGGTTCGGCGTACATGCCGGCGGTCAACTCGATGATCACCAACGGCAACTACTTCTCGACCTACTTCGCGACCGGCAGCCCGTCCGAGCCGAACTACACCGCCCTGGGCGGCGCCGACGACTTCGGTATCGGCGACGACAACTGGTGGGGTTGCGCCGCCGCCGGCGCCAACGCCCCGACGGACAAGGCTTTCGCCGGCGGCACGGCTTCCGACGGCCAGCCCCTGCCGTCCCACGTCGCGCTGACGCCGAACGACCCGATCATCGGTACCACCGCCGGCGGCGCCACGGTGGCCGTTGGATCGCTGCTGTCCAATTACACGGCGGCCGCCAACAAGGCGTGCTCGACGGACGGCACCGGTTCCGTCGCCAACCACAACATCATGAACGCGCCGAACCTGTTCACGCAGATTTCGAGCGCGGGCCTGACGTGGCGTACCTACAGCGAATCCATGAACCCGGGTCAGGATCCGCGCGCCGACAGCCTCGGTGACACGGGTGTATCGCAGGCCTACAACCAGACGGACGGTAGCATCACCGTGACGGGCACGCCGTTCGCCATGCCCGGTTCGCTCTACAAGACCAAGCACCATCCGGGCATGGCCTATCAGAACGTGCGTAACCAGCCGGAGTTCTTCGCGAACAACCGCACGATCTTCGGTACCCAGTACTACACGAACGCGGCCGACCTGACCAACACTACGCTTTACAAGGTTCCGACCGGCTACAACGTCGACCAGTTCAGCACCGACCTGGCCAAGGGCGACGTCGGTACGCTGAACTTCATCATGCCTGACCAGTGTGATGACCTGCACGGCGCCGGCAGCGACGGCACCTGTAAGGACAGCGCGACCGCCTCGGGTACCGTTCCGGCTCACGCGCTGCTGACCCGCGCCGACTACTACACCAACGCCGTGGTGCAGAAGATCAAGGCCTCGCCGCTGTGGCAGAACAAGCAGCGCAACGTTGCCATCGTGGTCATGTTCGACGAAGGCAATGGCGCGTCCAACGGTGCCGGCAGCTCGTGCTGCGGCTGGGACGTGGGTGGCAAGGCTACGCAGATGCAGAACGCGGACGGCAGCTGGACTCCGGTTCAGGCGAAGTACGGCAACGGCAACAAGGGCCATGGCAACTCGATCTTCGTCCTGATGACCAACCAGCAAGACGTGGGCGCCGCGCCGAAGGGCGTCGCCGACAGCGATACGTACAGCCACTTCTCGTTCGTGCGCACGGTGCAGGACATGTTCCAGCTGGCCGACCCGGCTGTTCCGACCTCGTACGCCAACCGCTCGAAGTACACGGAGTCGTACATTGCGCAGAACATCGCCAACCTGCCTGAGTACGCTGGCAGCGCCGACACGCACTACGACGCGGTTCGTCCGATGAACCACGCCTACGTGATTCCGGCCGGCTACACGCAGAAGTTCCAGACGGGTGACGTGAGCGATCCGGCGCAAGTTGGTCCGGACGCGACCCAGAAGAACCTGTGGGCGACGAAGTAATAAAAAGCACTAAACGGTAAGCACGCGCAAGCGTGCCATTCATCAAGCAGTAGCCTGCGCGGGGGAGCGGTTCGGCGGCTCCCCCGCCAGCTGTTTTATCGAACAAAGCCGGGGGGAGTAGCGATGCGCAAGGTTTATGCGGGGGCGCTGTATGTCATCTTGTCGACACTGGCCGCTTGCGGGGGCGGGAGCTCGTCACAGTCTGCTTCGACGGACGCAGGCACGGGCTCCACGGGCTCCACGGGCTCCTCGGGCTCCTCGGGCTCCACGGGGTCGGCGCCCACGAGCAAGCTGAGCGCTGCGGCCCAGGTCGGCGAGAAAATGTTCTTCGACAAGAACCTGTCCGGCGGCAAGAACCAGGCATGCGCGAGCTGCCACGATCCGGCGTATGCCTACGGCCCGCCCAACAGCCTGGCGGTGCAGCTGGGTTCCGATGGCGTATCGGAAGGCCAGCGCGCGGTTCCCTCGCTGCGCTACAAGGCCATGACGCCCGCCTACGACGACAACGCCTCGAACCCCGACGGCATCACGGCGAACGCGCCGGGCGGCGGATTCATGTGGGACGGCCGCGGCAAGACGCTGGCCGACCAGGTGGCGCTGCCCCTGCTCAATCCCATCGAGATGAACAACGCCTCCAAGGACGCGGTGGTGCAGGCGGTAAAGAGCTCCTCGTATGCCGCACAGTTCACGGCGGCGTACGGCCCGGCCGTGTTCGGCGATACGGACACGGCGTTCCAGGACATCGGACTCGCGCTGCAGGCCTACCAGAATGAGGACCCGAGCTTTGCGCCGTATTCCAGCAAGTTCGACCTGTATGCGAACAACAAGATCGGCGGCACGTTGACCCCGGCCGAATTGCGCGGGATGAACCTGTTCAACGATACCGATCACGGGGCCGGCTGCGTGGCCTGCCATTTCATGGGCGCCAACTTCAACGGCTCGAACGCGCTGGGGACCGACTTCACCTATCAGGCGATCGGTGCGCCGCGCAACGACACGTCGATCCCGGACAATCCGAACCCCATCGCGGCCAACCTGAACGCGAGCTACTACGACATGGGGCTGTGCGGCCCGATCAATAACGGCAGCTATGACAGCCACACGCCGCTTTCGGCCTCCAGCGGCGCCGGCCCGGACCCCTTTACGGGCGTGAACAACCCGGATCCGTATTGCGGCCGCTTCAAGGTGCCGACGCTGCGCAACGTCGCCGCGCGCAACGCCTTCTTCCACAACGGCGTGTTCCACTCGCTGGAGCAGGTGGTGCGCTTCTACAATACGCGCGACACCAACCCCGAGTACTGGTATCCGTCCACGGGTGGCGATTCGACCAAGCTGACCAGCAACCCGGGCTATGCGCTGCAACCCACCTATGCAGCGGGCGCGACGGTGAACATGTTCAACGATCTGCCGGCCGCCTACCAGGGCAATATCGACGAGGAACTGCCGCTGGGGCAGGGCCAGACCGACGCGGGCGGCACCACCGCGTTGAACGGTGCGCAGCCGCGTGCTGTCCATTCGGCGCCGCAACTGTGGGATCAGGACGTGCAGGACGTGATCTGCTTCCTGAATACTTTGAGCGACGGCTACCAGCCTCCCGCGACCCAGCCCACGAGCGGTAGCTGCGTGAATTGATCTTTTTGAATACCTGAACTATCCACGATGATGCATTTTTCGAATCCGGTGCGCGGCACTGCCATTGCGGTTTCCCTGACGGCGTCGTTCCTGCTGGGCGGTTGCCAGAACAAGGCCGAGCCTACCGCGGAGAACTTTACCAACACCATCACGCACTACCTGGCCGATCGCGGCCACCTGTGCGTGGCGAAATACGATTGGCCCATCCACGTGGCCGATCAGGACATCGTGGTCACGCATTCCCGCGATGCGCTGCAATTGCCGGTGATGGAAAAGCTGGGCCTCGTCAAGAGCACCGTCATGACGGTCGAGCGCACTGGCGAGGACGGGGCCAGGATCGAGGCGCCGGGACGCGAGTATGTGCTGACCGACGAAGGCAAGCAGTTCTACCTGCACAAGCCGGTGGTGGTGGCGACGCCCGGCAAGACGGTCACGCACGACGCCGATTTTTGCGTGGCCACGCTGACCCTGGACAAGGTGGTGGGCTGGGAGCCGCCCCAGAGTCACGACGGGGAGACCAGGACCTCGGTGCTCTACACCTATAAGATCGACCCGGCGCCCTTTGCCAGGACTCCCGAGTTCCAGCGAGTGTTTCCCATGGTGGCGCGCGTGATCGAAGGCGCGGGCACCATGCAACTGCGCGAAGGCGTGCGCTTGACCAAGGACGGCTGGGTAGCGGAAGAATATCTCGTTCGATGATCGTTGAGTTCGCCGACGCCGTGCTCCAAGGCGATCGTTCCCGCACGTGGGCCGGTCCATGCCGGTGTGCCAGGACCAGGTGCACCCTTACGGTGTCCCCGCTGGACTCAGCCCCGTGCTCGCAAAATAGATGGCGAGAAAATACAGCAGCACATAGAGCGCGTAGGTCTGCCCGTTGCCGGTATAGACGCGGCGTATCCGAGCCGCCGCCACGAGCGCGAAGTGCGATATGCCGCGCCAGAACATCTGCGCGACCGGCGGCACCGTGCGGCTCAGGATCGGCCGGTAGAAGTGGTAAAAATCCGGGGCGTTGCGCGCATTGCCGCGGCGGCTGCGGTAGTACAGCACACCGAGCCCGAACACGATCGCCGTGACGATCAGCACGACGATCACGACCGGCGTCGGATTCCAGAACCCGTAGATGCTTTCGAGCGACATGCCGCCCCACACCAGTGTCGCCGCGAACTGCGGATCGATCGCGGCCGACACCGGTTCGAGCAACACCTTCGGAAAGAATGACAGGATCACGATACCGACCACGAACAGCAACTGCGGCACCAGCAGCATCACAGGCGCTTCGCGCACCTGCGGCCGCTGCGGCGGGCGCGGTTTGAGGAAGACGCCGTTCAGCAGGCGCAGCATGTACAGAAAGCCGGCGCAGGTCGCGATCAGCCCGCACACGGCGAGCCCGTACCAACCCTTGTCGGTCATTGCGCTCAGCAGCAGCCATTTGCCGCCGAAGCCCATCAGCGGCGGCAGGCCCGACATCGACACCAGCGCGATCACGACCATCGCGAACGTGAGCGGCATCTCGCGCGCGAGGCCGCCCACATCGGCGAAGTTGCGCGTGCCGGTGCGCGAGATCACGCCTGCGAGCGCGAGGAACAGGATGCCCTTCACGAACATGTGATTGGCGACCAGATACAGCGCGGTGACCCAGCCGAGATGGCTCATCAGGCCGATCGCGGCGACGATATAGCCGGTCTGGCTCATGCTCGACAGCGCGAGCATCCGTTTGAAGTCGTTCTGCCGCAACGCCATCAGCGCGCCGAACAGGGTCGTCAGCATGCCTATCCAGGTCATCGCGTGCGCGAGTTCGAGGCCGACCTCCGAGCGTATCGTCAGATAGGTGCCGATCAACAGGCCGAACATCGCGACCTTGCTGACCACCGCCGACAGCATCGCGGTCACGTCGTCTTCCGCTTCGGTGTAGGCGCCCGGCAGCCATACGTGCACGCCGATCGCGCCGGCCTTGATCAGGAAGCCCGCCGCGAGCAGCACGAACGCGCGGTTCGCCTCCGGTCCCGAATGGATCAGCGCCGACAGCGCGATGCTGTCGTCGATCGCCGCGACGTTGGCGAAGCCCGCCAGCAGGAAGAACGCAGCCAGCAGCGAAAACAGCAGGAAGGTCAGCACGTGCGGTCCCGCGCGCCGGCACTTCGCGATCAGGAAGCACGACGACAGCGTGATGATTTCCCAGCTATAGAAGAACTCGAGCGAGGTGGATGAGCGCAGCAGCGCCGGAATCGACAGCGACAGCACGACGAGCATCGGATAGAAGCCGGCGCGCACGTCGTCGCGATAGAGACTCGCCGCTGCGATCACGAGGCTGCCCGCGAGCAGCAGCCAGGCGAACAGTCCGGCGATACCGCGCGAGCCCTCGCAGAGCAGACTGCCGATCAATCCAATCGCGATCACCGCGAGCACGCCTTTCACGCGCCCCGGCAGACGATCGGCCGCATAGAACAGCGCACCCGCCGCGAGCGGCGAGAAGATCCACGCCGACACGACGCCCGAGAACACGGCTGCCATATAGGCCGCCGCGATCAGCAGCACGGCGACGCCGAACAGCGGCAACAGCGCGGCGATGTTCGGCCGGGCTTTGGCCTCGACGTCGGACGGAGCCAATGCGCGCACGAACCAGTGGAACATATAACCCGCTTCGAGCAGCGAGCCGGTCAGGATCAACACGATCCAGTACGGCTTGCCGGCGGCGGTGAGGCGCATCACGAGTTCCCACTTCGCCCAGAAGCCGGGGAATGGCGGCAGTCCCGCGATCGCGACCATGAAGAGGCCGAGCAGGCCGATCAGCAACGGGCTGCGCGACAGGATCGCGCGTGCATCGTCGCCGTGCCGCCGCAGCACGCCGATCAGCCAGAACAGCCCCGCCTTCGCGAACAGATGGTTGATGAAGAGCCCGCCGACGACGAGCGGGATCGATGCGTCCGCGCCGATCTGGCGCAACAACGCGAGCGACAGCATCAACAGCGCCATCTGCCCGATCGACGAATAGCCGAGCAAGCGTTGCGGCTTCGTCTGCTTGATCGCGAGCAGGTTCGAGAACAGGAACGTGACGCCGCCCGAGACGGCGAGCAGCGTCAGCAGGCCGTCGAACAGCGGCAGCATTTTCAGCAGCGCGAAAAACACGCCCGCCGATACGCCGACCGATATCATTGCGCCGACGCCGCTCGGCGCGGTCTCGTAGACGTCGAGCCCCCAGCCGTTGGCCGGAAACGGCTTCAGCTCGATCACGAGACTCGCGAACACGAGCAGGATCGCGGTCGTGCCGATCGGGCCGCCGAGCTGGTCGCGCAGCGACAGCAGTTCGTCGATGTTCAGCGTGCCGCTCACGTAGTAGAGCAGCACCGCGCCGAGCAGAAAGAGCGTCGACGCGATCACGGTCGCAAAGATGTACTTGAATGCGGCGGCGAGCGCGGCGGGCGTGCGCTCGAGCCCGAACAGGCCGTATGTCGCGATCGACACGATCTCGAGAAACACGAACAGGTTGAACAGGTCGCGGGTCATCACCATGCCGTCGATGCCCATCACCAGAATCAGGTACAGCAGCAACGCCGCGTAGTTGCCGCGCAGACGGTCCCACAGATGCAATGCGCCGAGCAGCGCGACCACATTGACGCTGAACGTGAAGAAGCCTTCCCACAGGCCGAAGCGCAGATTGATCGACACCGGCGGCAGCGCGCCCGCGGTCAGCACCTCGATCGTGTCGCCGCCGTCGAGCAGGCCGTAGAACGACACGCCGGAGACGAGCACGATGCCGCACAGCGCGATGAAAAAGCCGAGCGTGAGCCATGGCTTGCCGAGCCGGTACAGCAGCGGAATGACGAAGCCGCCGCCGAGCCCGAGAATGAAGATGTGCAGCGGATGAAACAGCGCGGCTACCATTTCGACTCGGTGAAGGCGTCGATGGAAAGCGTCTTTTTGGCGGCATGAAGACGGATCGCGAACGACAGCATGATGGCGGTGACCGATAGCCCGATCACGATCGCCGTGACGACGAGTGCCGATGGAATCGGATCGATCGCGCGGTGCGCGGCGGCGGATTTGCTGAGCGCCGCGTCGATGATCGGCGCGGTGCCGCCCGTGACGTAACCGGTCGCGACCATCACGATGTGCAGGCCCGTGTCGATCACCGCGAAGCCGATGATGATGCGCAGGATGTTGCGGTGGGTCAGCATGCCCCACAGGCCGATCAAGGAAAGGCAGAAGCCCGTGATCAGCAGGATCTTCGAAACCGGGATGCCCGTGCTCATGCGCTCTCCTTCTCGTTCAGCTTCTGAACCGGTCGATGATGACGCTTAGCTCCGCGCCGACCTTGACGCCGAGCAGCGTGGAAATCAGCGGGATCGCGCCGGCGCTGAAAAACGCGCCGAACTCGCCGCGCGGCAGAAAGCGCGGGTCGAGAAAACCGCCCGCGAGCACGAGGCCGAGAATGCCGATGCACACGTAGATCACGCCCGCGAGCGACTCGACGACGCTCAGCAGCGCGACGTTCAGCGTCGAGCGGGGCCGCGCGAGCAGCATCAGCATCACGGCGGACGCGACGATCGCGCCGCCCTGGAAACCGCCGCCCGCCGACAGATGGCCGTTGACGATCACGTAGCCGCCGAAGGTGAGGATCATCGGCAGCAGCACCTGCTTGCCGGTATGTACGATCTCGCCGGCTGGGCGGCGCGCGGGCGCGGATTCGTCTGCCGCAGCGGCGGAGGTCGCGTTGCTTTCCTCTTTCAGCAGCACCCCGACGCTCGCCGCGACCATGAACAGCACCGCGACTTCGCCGAGTGTGTCGAAGCCGCGAAAGGTGATCAGAATGCCGGTCACGATGTTCGGCGCGCCGAGTTCGAGCGGCCCTCTGACGACGTAGTACCAGGCGAGCGGGCGCAGCGCCTGCAACTCCGTGTAGCCGCCGACCAGCCGCCAGAACACGACCGCGAACAGCAGCACCGTCAGCAGCGCAAACGCGCGACGCATCATGATTCGGCCTCCCCGGCGGTGCGCCCGCCTTCGTCGGCGAGTGCGTCGGTGATCATGGACGAGGTCATCGGCGTGCGGATCAGCCAGGCGGCGCGCGATAGCGCATGCGAGGACACCGGGTTGGTCACGAGCACGAAGTAGATCAGCAGGATCAGACGGAAGGTCCAGCTCGGGTGATAGAACGCGAGGCCGATCAGCACGAGCATGTTGCCGAGCGTCGACGCCTTGGTGCCGGCCTGAATGCGCGTATACGCATCCGGCATGCGCAGCAGCCCGAGGCCGGCGGAGAACAGAAAGACGGCGCCCACCAGGATGAACACGCTGCCGATCAGTTCGAACATGCGCTAGCCCTTCTGATAACCGGTTTTGCGGATCGCGTACAGAAAGATGAAGGTCGCGAGTCCGGAACCGATCGCGGCTTCGGCCATCGCGACGTCGGGCGCGGCGAGCAGCAGGAAGGCTATCGCGGCGAACAGGCTCGCGAGCCCCGAGCTCACCATCGCGGCCAGCAGATTCTTCAGGCAGACGGCCAGTACGCCGCTCACGAGGATGCTCGCGCACATCAGCAGCAGAAGCAGTTCGAGCATGGCTCACAGCCCCCTTTCGAGAAAGCGCGCAATCGCGAGCACCGCGAGAAAGCTCAGCAGTGCATAGACAAGTGCGACGTCGATATAGACGAAACGACCGGAGACTTGCGCGTACAGCGCGATCAGCGACAGCGAGACGACCGTCAGCATGTCGATCGCGACGATGCGGTCGACGAGGGTCTTGCCGATCACGAGACGGATCACGCCGAACAGGATCGCGAAGAAGATCAGCACGGCGGCGATCCGGAGCATGATCTCAGCCAAAGATTTTCTCCAGATGCTTTTCGAACGGTGCGACGAGTGCCTCGGTCGCTTGGTCGATATCGGTCGTCTTCACGTCGAGCAAGTGAATGAATAGTATGTCGTCCCGAATATCCACGACGAGCGAGCCCGGCGTGAGCGCAATCGAATTGGCGAGCGCGAGACGGCCAAGCGGTGTTTGGAGGCGCGTGCGAACCTTGACGATGCCGGGCTTGATGTCGATACGCGGCGAGTACACCAGCGCCATCACGTTCAGATTGGCGCGTACGAGCTCGATGACGAAGGTCGCGCTATACGCGGCGAAGTGATACGGTGCGCCTGGCGTTAGACGTAGGCGCTGCCATGCTTCGCTCGATGATACGAAGACACGCGCGATGACGAAGGTAATGACGAGACCGACGAGTGCGGGTTCGACGGCGAGCGATGCATTGGCGATCATCCAGATGACGAACAGGACGACCCAGAGGCCAGGCATTCCCCGAGGAAAGAACGACGACACCGGTTTTCCGTTGTTCGCAGCCATGTCATCGGTTCCTCAGGAGGCCTTGCGGAAAATTCTAAGTGACAACCTATGGCAAAGCAACCGGCGCACGGTTGTCCGTTGGTGGTCGTTTTGTGTGCGTAAATCCGCGCGGCGCTTATCGGCTGCTCATCGAGTGAATTAGTGTCATTGCGATCTGTTCAATAAAATGGCGCGCGAAAAGCCGACGCCGATCGGCGCGCATTTATTTTGAAACAGACTGCGTTGCCGCGATAAGACGCGACGTTGAATCTCTAAGCGGCGCCGTACCGTTTTTTAATCACCTGTGACTGATCGGAATCTGGAAGTCTAGTCGCCAATCTATGCGCGCGCTGCATAAATTGATTTTTTTAATGAATTTGCGCCGGCGACCAGATCCCGGTCGAATGTCGGGTTTCGCGCGGTCCGTGTGTGTCGCCATGCCGCCGGTTTGAATTCTTCAAATGACCAATAAGGAGCAACAATGAAAGCCATGCTGGCAACCCTGACGATTGCGCTGCTGGCCGTCTCGTCCGGAAGCGCAATCGCCAAGGATTGGTCGACCGTGCGGTTCGGAGTCGACGCGAGCTACCCACCGTTTGAATCGAAAGCGGCCGACGGCAAGCTCGTCGGCTTCGATATCGATCTCGGCAATGAGATCTGCCGCCGGCTCAACGCGAAATGCGTGTGGATCGAGAATTCGTTCGACGGCATGATTCCCGCGCTGAAAGGCCGCAAATTCGACGGCGTGCTGTCGACGATGTCGATGACGCCCGCGCGTCAGGCGCAGATCGCGTTCTCGTCGAAGGTGTTCCGCATTCCGACGCGTCTGGTCGCGAAGAAGGGCTCGCCGATCGAGCCGACGCCGGAAGCGCTGAAGGGCAAGCGCATCGGCGTCGAGCAGGGCTCGATTCAGGAAACCTACGCGAAGACGTATTGGGAGCCGGCCGGCGCCGCGATCGTGCCGTATCAGGATCAGGATCTGGTGTATTCGGATCTGCTTGCCGGCCGTATCGACGCGTCACTGCAAAACGCGGTGCAAGCCGATATCGGCTTTTTGCGCACCGCGCGCGGCAAGGACTTCGGATTTGCCGGCAATCCGCTTTACGACGCGAAAACGCTCGGCAGCGGCACAGCGATTGGTTTGCGTAAAGAAGATACCGATCTGCAGGAAAAGATCGACAAAGCCATTGCCGAGATCCGCGCCGATGGCACTTACGACCGCATTGCGAAAAAGTATTTCGATTTCGACGTGTACGGTCAGTGAGCCGGGGCCGCGCCGCACGTGACCAGTTTCGACCTGGCACTCGCGCGGCCCGACACCTAAACTTGTGTCATGACCGTCCTGAGCCGTGCTGCGGCAAGCCGGGATGCCCGAATCGGTTGCAACCGGCGCCTCACGCGGCGCTGCAGGTTTCCGCTTACAAAAGTAAGCGGGCAGGGGACGGCGCAATGCGGCCACCGGCTCGCGTGCGGATCGCCTTGCGCACGGCGCGATCCGCATCGGGGAGGCACCGACATGCACGGCTTTCAGATCACGTTCTTCACCCAGCAGGGGCGCAGCCATCATGGCAAGCCGCTTGCCGACTGGCTCGTGCGTCTCGCGAGCGAACTCGGCCTGCGCGGCGCGACCTTGATCCCGGCTTGCGAAGGCATCGGCCATCATCATCGCATTCACTCCGCGCACTTCTTCGAGCTTGCCGATCAGCCGTTGTCCGTCGTGATGGCGGTGACGAGCGACGAAGCCGATCGGCTGTTCGATCGACTGCGCGCGGAGGGGTTGCATCTGTTCTACGTGAAGACGACCGCCGAGTTCGGCGTCGTCGGCGAGGCCGACGGGGCTTGAACGACCGGACCTCGAGTGCGTGTGAGATGGAACGCCGGCCCGCTTCAATGCTATGCCGTGGGCTCCTCGTGCCGCACATTGACCATCCAGGGCACGCCGAAGCGGTCGATCAACGTGCCGAAGCCGCTGGTCCAGAAGGTCTGCTGGAATGGCATCGTGATCTGTCCGCCGTCCGCCAGCGCGTTGAAGTACTTTACGCCGGACGCCTGGTCGTCGGCGGTGACCGACAGGCTAAAGCCCGCATGCACGGCATTGCCGCCGCGGCAATCGCCATCCGACATCAGCACGTGCGTGTTACCGATGACGAGCGTCGCGTGCAGGATCTTGTCGGCGTGTTCGGGCGCCACCGGGCGAGCGGGATCGGGCGGCGCGTCTTTCGCGCGCAGCTTCAGCAACTCCTGCGCGCCGAGCGCCGAACGATAGAACTCAATGGCTTCCTCACAACGGCCATTGAAGAACAGATAGGGCTGGATTTCCATGCTGATTTCCTGAGACGGGCGAGGGTCGGGCAGACGATTCTATCAGCGTGATCTCGCGGATGGACGGCTGTCGAACCTGGGATGCATCGTTCGGCCCCACGATGAAGCCACACACCTGATGCTCTACAGCGTATCCCCGCATCAGGCCTTCCCGGCATGACTCCCGCCATCGGCCGGATAAGCCTCCTGCAACGCGATCGAGCCTGTCTCCAGCAGCGATTTGAGGTTGGACATGATCTTCGGCCAGCCACCCGACACCGCCTCGATGAATTTCGATGGATCGCGCTCGATCGTATGCGTGAGCGTCAACTTGACCGCCGTTCCGCTCGGTTCGAGCTCCATCGTGCAGCGCGAATCGCCTTCGGCCTGCAACTCGGGACGAATCTGGTGCTGCCAGCGGATCACCAGACGCCGCGGCGGATCGGCCTCGACGATCTCGCCCGCGTCGAAGATCTGGCCGCCGCTCGACACGAGTTTCCACGACGAGCCCGCCGTCCATTCGCTTTCGCAGTGCATGCCGAACCAGTACTGCTTGATGAACCTCGCGTCGGTGAGCGCCGACCACAACTGTTCCGGCGTAGTGCGGATATAGGTCACATAGACGAACGTCGATCTAGTCATTGCCTTTCTCCAGGCGTCGTTTCAGGGTCGAGAGCGCCTTCAGGCGCGGCTTTTCGAACTTGGCAATCCAGCGCTCGTAGATCTGCTGCAGCGGCACCGGATTGAGGAAGTGCAACTTTTCACGCCCGCTGCGTACGGTAACGACGAGGTTAGCCGCTTCCAGCAGGCCCAGATGCTGGGTCACGCCTTGCCGCGTCATGTCGAGGTGGTCGCACAGGTCGTTCAGAGTCTGGCCGTCGTGCGCGTGCAGCACATCCAGCAGCTTGCGCCGGCTCGGATCGGCGAGGGCTTTGAATAGCACGTCGGTGTCGTCGGGGCGCTCGGCCATGAACGGCTACAGGCAAGTAATTTGTTGCGTTTACTATAGGCAAGAGATTGCTTGCATGTCAAGGCGACGTGAGGGACACTCCGCAGGTCCGACACATGCGCCGACCACCGTTTACGAGGCGCTCAAGTACGTTTCGGAATGTTGCCGCCATGCAAAGGACCGAACAGCCGCGCACAGAGCATGCCCATCGCCAGGATACCGAGGCCGAATGGCACGGCATCGCCCGTTGCCTCGATCCGAAAGTCGCCAACACGAAAAACCAGAAGATAGCCGACGACCATATTGAAGAAGCCCCACAGTACATTGACGGTCGATGACGACAGCCCTTTTCCGGACGGCTTCGCGAACGGGCTCTGAAACGGCTCGCCCATCACACCGCTGACGAAATGCGGCACGGCATTCGCGAACAGGACACCGCCGAAAAAATAAGAGACGACATGCGGCCAATCCATTTCAGTTGCTCCTTGAATCGAGTAAATCGATGAGGTCGCGGGCTGTGCCCGTTTCGATGCCGGTTCGGATGAAGCACCTGCAAACGTTCAGGAGTCAGCGAGCCGCTGCAGCAGTTCCACCGCGGCGGCGAGCGTGGCCTGTTCTCGCGGCGATAGCTGCGCTTGCAAGGCACCGATCAGCCAGTCCTCTTTGGCCGCCCGACTTGCCTTGAGCGTTCGTCTGAACGTGGGGGTGAGATGGATAAGAGTTTTGCGTCCGTCGGTTGGATCCGCTTCGCCTTTGACGACGCCCAGCGTCTCCAGACCGGCAACGGTAATGCGCATGGACTGGGGCTTTACGCGCTGCGCTCGCGCTAGCGCGGAAACTGTGGCTGGGCCGCCGCGCTCCAGATGAAACAGCACCGACTTCTGCGCCGACGTAAAGTCGCTCGATTGCGAATGTTCTCGCGCGCGGCGAACCAGTTTGCTCACGGCAATGCGCAGTTCGCCCGCAAGGGCGGCTAGATCGGTAGATTGGGAAGACGGTGATTGTCGTGACATGCCGAAAACATAGCATATGTACAGTTTAACTGTACATATAAACTGAATATATTTTCGCCGTCGAGTCCGCACGAACCCAGCATACACAAGCGCCTGTGAGATACTTCCTCGTTCACGCATAATCCCTGAGTCCACCACGTCTCAACCGGCCAAGGCATGCAAGCCCATCCCCTCCGACTCGCGCCCGGCGACGACCTTCGCGTCGCCGTCGAAGACGCGCTTCGTCAACGCGACCTGCAAGCGGCCTTCGTCGTCCAGGGCATCGGTAGCCTCCACGTTGCGGCATTGAGGTTCGCTGGCGCGCAAGCGCCGACGGAAATTCGCGGCGACCTCGAAATATTGACCCTCGCAGGCTCCGTCTCGCCCGATGGCGCTCATCTGCACATGTCGATCGCGGATGCGCGCGGGCAGGTATTCGGCGGTCATGTGGCGCGCGGCTGCACGGTACGCACGACCGTCGAGTTGTTGCTCGTGTCGGTTCCGGGCTATTCGTTCGCGCGGGAGCCTGATCCGCAGACGGGTTTTATGGAACTCGTGATTCGCGGCGGCGGCGCCCCGCAGTCCGGCTCCGCCTGATCACGCAAAGGCGCTATCGCTTCGCGCGCCGGTAGTCGCTCAACGCCCCGCCAATATCCGCCCGCCGACCCCCACCAACAGCACACCCGCTGCCGTACCCAGCACGGCCTTGCGCCGAACCAGCGTGCGCCGAACCGACGGGTGCGAGGCAAGCAACGCCATCGCGCAGTACCACGCGCACGAAATGCCGATCGACAGCGCCACGACCGCGATATCGAGCCACAACGGCGCATGCGCGGGCACCATCAACGCAAAGATGCTGCCGTAGAACGCGATCGACTTCGGGTTCGTCATGCTGACGAAATAGCCTTTCTTCGTCGCAGCCCAGCCGGACGCGGTGCTGCCGACGTCCGCGGACAACGGCCGCCGCGTGGTGGGGCTTATTTTCTTTTGGACTGGCGCGGGAAGTCATCTATCCACTGTGCGTCGGTCCCGGCCTTGCCTCAGCGCATTAGCGCCAGACACAACCCAATCCCCGCCCCATAAGTCCCAAGCGCACCGACCAACCGCAAAGGATTGGGCTTCGCCATCGTCGGAAATGCAAGCAGTCCAACGACGAGCAAACACCGGCACGCGGTCGCGATGACCATCAGCGACACGGACACCGCGGACGGCGATCTCGCGCCAAGAAAAAGAAACAGCACCGCCAGGAACGGCGCGTATTCCGCGGTATTGCCATGCGCTCGAACCAGCTTGTGCAGCAGGTTGGCCGGATCGTCGGCGCAGCCCGCATTGGTGCGTTCGCGAAAACGCGTCATCGATACCGACAAGCCGAGGCCGAATAACAGCAGCCCCAACACCGCTACGCATCCGAGAGCAATGTCGTTCATGGCATTGCGGCTCCTTGTCAGGCAATCGACGCACGCCTGATTGGCGAGAATCAGGCGGCTCCCATTCTCGCACGGGCCGGCACGCGAGGTCCGCGCGGCTGGACCCCGCAAAAACGACTGCGCCGCGGTCGTTCCAACACCGATCGCGGCGCAGCTTACTACTCAAATACGTGGACTACGGCCATGCTTAGTCTTCGTGATCGAATTCCGGCAGCGCACGCGTTCCTTCAATCGCGACCGAATGCAGCAGCTCAGGCTTCAGATCGAGCAGACGCAAGATCGTCGGCGCGACCTGCGTGGTCAGCACCGGCTGGTCGTTGACCTGCCCGGCGTGATGCGTGTGAGGCACGTACATCACGAGGCCGAGATGGCTGTCGTCAGGCGCGTTGCCGCCATGCTCTTCGTCCTTGGACGTGCTCGACGTGTAGATGACGCCCGGGTTCGGTTGAACGATGATATCGGGCGTACGTCCGCGCGACGGGTCGCCGAACCGGTTAGCCAGTTGCGGGCCGGACAGGATGTACGCCTGAGGGCCGTCCGCGCAAATGCCGGGTGCGTTGCAGCTCAGATTGGCTTTCAGCGTCTTCACGACCGAAGACACCTGGCTTTGATCGCGCAGCCAGATCAGGCCGACGTCGTCGGTCTGCACGAAACCCGTGCCGACAAGTCCGGTGCCGTCGTTGAGGTTGCCGCTCTTCGTAGCGGCCTGCCCAAAATTGCCGCCCGAATCCAGGTAGTTGTTGGCTTCGAGCAACTTGGTCAGCGTATCGCCGTTCTTCACGAGCTTCGAATGATCGGTCGGCGACTGGCCATGCTTCGCGGTCACGATGATCGCCGTCGACGAATAGAGATTGCGTTGCTTCAGTTCGGACACGACGCGTCCCAACGCGTCGTCGATATACGCGATCGCGCCGGCGACTTGCGGACCCGGCGTGAAGCTCGCATCCAGATAGCCGCCGCCCGACGCGACCGTGGCCTTCTGCGCGACGCTCAGCGTCTGGAAGTTGGCGCCGAACACGGTCGGCACCGCGACGTTCTTTTGACCTGTCGAATCCTTGCCATCGATTTCGTTGATCAGCGATTGCACGTGGTAGTTGTCGAACTTCTCCGTGTGCGTGTACGTGTCGAGGTAGTAGGTATTGGTATCCGGATCGATCGAATTTATTTCGGTGCGCGAAAGGTCGTCGACGCCCGCGCCCGACGGTCCGTTGAGCCAGTCGTAGCCCCACGCGTGCTTGTCCGCCCACGCGGTGCGCGCGCCGTTGACGTTGCCCTTGATCACTTCGAAAACCGTGTTGGTCTTCAGATAGTTGTGCGGATAGACGGGCGTACAGACGCCATTGACGAGCGCATGCGGAATCGCCTGCGGATTGAACGCGCCGCCGCCGTCGAGATGGATCAGCGCGCCGCCGTTCTCGCCGTCGATGCCGGTCGTTTCATCGAAGACGACATTCCAGCCGGTCGGGCCCGTGCACTGGGTATCGGACGGCGCATAGAGCGTGCGGTCGTAGGAGACGTCGTAGAACAGCCCCGCGGACTTCGGCGAGCCGCCGGTCACGAGCGCGGCGAGGCCCGGAAACGAATCCGACAGTCCCGGTGTATGCGCGTTCGTATAGGTGGTGCCTGACTTCGCGAGCAGCGCCAGGTTAGGGCACGTATTCGCGCCGATGCAACGCGCGACGTCCTGCTCATGCAGACCGTCGAAGCTGATCAGCAGCACATGCTTGACAGACGCGCGATCGCGATCGTGATCGCGGCCGTGGTCGTGATCGTCGCCGGCTGTTGCGACTGCCGAGTACAACCCGGCGAGCAGTGCGACGGCGGCGCACATTGCGCTTTGCTTACGCTTCCATTTCGTGATCGGTTTCATGTCTCGTCCTTTTGTTTGACAACAAATTTGGGTAGTGCGGGACGAATTTGAACCGTAAAAAAGTCATTGGCGTGACCTGAAATTAATATTTGGCAATACTGAGGTGTTAAGGTCTTGTTAAGGTCTTGTTAAGGTTGGGGTGATCCATTCGACGCGCATGCGCTGTGAACCTGATTCGATTCCGCGCGTGATTTTTCGCGAGTCGGCAAGCATAAAAATGGCACGGGCTATTACAGACCCTGCCGTTTCGCCGGTCGGTAGTCGAATATCGCCAGGCGTCATCCCAGTGAATGCCGTCACCTGCACCGGCCTGACGTTGATCGATTGACTATAGAGCGGCGGCAGCGTCGTCAGCAGCTTGCTGCGTAGCCGCGCGTGACTTCGAGAAAGGCGCGCCGAATTTTCGACAGCCCCTCGACGCCCGGCAGACACAGCAGCAGATAGCCGGGTGTCGAGCATCGCGACCGCGTGCCCCGCGCCGCCGTTCTTCAGGTCTTCGGCCACCGCTTCCTTCAGAAATGGCGCGTGCCCCGTTATCATCGACCAGCGCGCCGCTAACGCTGAACGAGCCGGCGCAGTTCGCCGTCATCGCCTGGAGCGCGGCCTGTGTCATCGCGGATTCCGTCGATGTAACTTTTTCAGCCATGTTGATTCACCTCTGTAGCGCGGATTGAATACCGACTGCAAAGAGAATGAGCGGCACCGGCGGTCGGATGTGCGCCCATTTGGGTGGCGCCGGCATGAAAGCCGAGTGAGGGAGCAGGCGTGACGATAGATTCTGTTACTTCGAACGCGAGAGGGAAACCCGCTCGGATTGATAGCTTGCGTGGTGCGAGCAGCGGCCGCCGCGCGGCGCCGCCGCCGTCCGTGCCGCTCGCGCCATGCCGGTCGCCGCGATCGCCGCGCCCGCACGCGGTATGACGCGCGCGTTCGCCTAGTGCGCGGCCGGCTCCTGCGTGATGGAATCCACGCGGTCGGGATAGAACGCAAGGTGCTCGCGGATCGGCGCGACAGCGTCATATGGGTGCTCGTAGGTCCACACCGCGTTGGTGCCGCGCTCGCCGGCCGCAGGAATCGAGAAGTATGCGCATTCGCCCTTGTACGGACAATAAGTGGCGTGCGCCGTGCGTTCGAGCCGGGTCATGTCGACGTCCTTGCGCGGGATGTACAGCACGGCCAGATAGCGGGCTTCGAGCAGCGTCAATGCGTCGTGCGTATCGGCAATCACGTGACCGCCTGCCATGACGATCACGCGCGCCTGGTGGTGCTCGATCATGATTGGATGATCCGGGCCGGGGATCTTGACGGGTTTGTCGTTCGGGACCGAATGAGTGGACATAACGAGGCTCCCTGCGAAAGTGGGGCTGCGAGGTTTCGTGAGTCGACGGCGATGTTCGTCGCCGAACGCCACGCAAGCGACTGAAGATCGCCCGTATTGCCGTACTACTTCCTTTCAGGTATTTCTATCACATACTAACGCAGACCTTCCAGGTGCTGTGAGCGGCGCAATGCCCGTCGGAATTGCATCAGTTGCGTGCGCGTGCTTTTGTGCAACGGGATGGCGACTTCGCGGAAGACGAACACGATCAGCCGACTGACAGGAGCGCGTCATGCTCGTTGGATATGCCGTGTATGACCCTGCAAGTGAGCCTGCAATCTCGTCAACAAATGGCGAGGTTGTTTGACTATGCCGGCGCTTCGGAAGTGTTGGTCACTTCGCGCATTTGGGGCGTGTGCCGCTCTAACCTTGAACCTGTTGTCCTGCCCTTCGCACGCACAGGTCGCGCCGAGGCAATTGTCGAGCAATACCGTGATTGGCGGCAATGTAAAGCAGCACGCAGACGCTGTGCTCGCGATCATGACCTACACGACAGTCCCGGACGTTACGACCAGTAACCTGTCGGTCAACAACGGCCTGACGGGTAATCCCGGCTTCGGGCAGACGCAATTTGGCGGCGGCTTCACCCTCAGCAGGTCGTTTCCGTTGTACATGGAGGGCACGCTCGCCTACAGCCGCTACGATCCGATCTTCATTGCCACGGATGGCGCCCAGCAGCGTGCGGTGCCGACGAAGTGGAACACCTTCAGTGGCACGGTCGGCTTGGGGTGGGATTTCCGCATCACGGACGAACTGGTGTTCCGGCCGATCTTGAACGGCACGATTGGGCGTGTCTCGAGTGACCTGAAGGTGGGGCAGACCCTCTTCAATCATGTCACCGACAGCAACCTGCAGTTCCTCGAAAACGGCTCGCTGAACGCCTACGGCTATGGCGGCTCCCTGATGCTCGACTACGAGCATTACCGCGAAAACTACGAAATCGACGCCGAATTGCGGGCAACCGATATTTACCTGCGCAGCTTCGGCGGTTCGTCGGAGGCCGTTCAGGGCTCGGCCATGGCGCAGCAGGTGAGCCTATGGACGCGCTGGCGCGCGCCCACCGGCTGGCACGCACTGGACCGGCCGGTCCGCTATGTGCTCGAAGCCGCTTACTCGCACTATTTCGGCGACAGTGCAGGCGTGCTGGGTTTCAACGACCTCACGTCGCTGGGAGTCGGCCTCGAACTCGACAGCAGCAGGTATCCCGTCATCGTCACCCGTACGCGCGCGATGGTGCGCTATGTGTTCGGTCGCAACGTGCACGGGGTGTCGTTCGGATTCGCGATGAGTTTCTAGCCGGGCCAGCTTGCCGGTCCAGCAACGAGGCTCGAACTCATGCGCGCGATCCAATGCTTCTGGTTCGCGCTTGGCCATGCGGTATAGCGCTTGCTCGGCCCAGACATGAATCGATCAAAGGAGCCGTGATGAACGACAAACCGAAACAGCCCGATGCCGGCGGCAATCTGCCGGGCAACGTTGTAGCAGAATTAGGCCCTGAACGAAGGGCCAAAACGAAGGACCTCGTGCCATGCGTACATTCGGACAGAGCCGGTCGACGAAGCGGATCGACAGCGAGCCGGACATGCGCCTGCAGAAGATAGAGATTGCCGACTTCCTCGTAAGCTGGACCGTCATCCGGGATTCGGAAGGCGCTTTCCAGTGGGTCGTGACGGAGCGTGGCGGCGAGCATCACACGATCTTCGAGCGACGCGGGACGTGCGGCCACGTGTCATGGGACGACGCGCTCGACATCGCGGCCGAAACCGCGCGCCGCGTCGCGGCCGGGCTCGTCGAGCCGGGTGAACCGGCGAAGACGAAACAGCGGCGCGGGCGCACGCCGGGTGCATCGCGACCGAATCGTTGATGCGCGATCGCGGGCGGCGCCCCGTGGTGTCAGTAGAACGTGCTAGTTCCATTGACGCCGCGTCTGTGTCGCGCGACGCGACCTCGGCAGCCAATGCCGCAACGCGAGCAATACAGTCGATCCCAGCAGCAGCGTGGCGATCGGAAACGTGCCCGCGGCATTCACCGCAATGTCCATCGGGCGCTCTCCGAGCAACTGCATCCGGCGGCGCGTCATCGCGGCGCCGAGCGACTGCAGTTCGTTCTTCAGCACGCGCTCGGCGTCAGGCAGCAGGATGGTTTCCTCGTCGGCGACATGATGAGCGACTTCGCGGATCAGTTGATAAAAGAGCCCGTCGTAGGCGGCGTTTTCGGGGCCCATCCCGCGCAGCTTCGCGATCGTTGCGCGCATCTCGTCGTGCTCGGGACGGCTTTTTCTCAGTGCCTCGTCATTGCCGAGCGCGCGGTCGAGCGCCGGGTAGAAAATTTCCTCCTCGAGCTGCGCGTGGATATCGAGCGCGTCGCACACGCCGTTGACGATCGCGCGTTTGCGCCACCACGGCGTGGACGCGTGGTATCGGTGCGAAGCGGCGAGCACGTGCATATGGTCGAGGCGGATCATCGACGTAATCGACGGCGACAGCGATGAGGCGTCATTGGACATGGCGTTTCTCCAGGGAAAGGGTGCCGGCGGTTACCGCATGCGCCATTCCCGCTGCCCAGCAATCGATCAACGCGGTGCCGGCTGCCGCGAGCGCACTGCTTTGCTGCTCGTGAGGGCGCTCAACGCGGAGTCCGCGGCATCCGCCGCACGGGCGAACAGGTCGTCGACGAGTCGGCGCGCCGCGCTATATCCGCCCATCAACGCATCGGCCTCGGTGTCGAACGGCCGGCTGCCTCCAATGTCGACGCGCAGCGGCGAGAACGTTGCGACCGCAGCACCCGCCTGATAGATGTGAACCACCGCCGCGTAGCGTGTGCGTACCGCCGCGCGCCCGGCGGGGCGCAACGTGAAATCCGCCTCGACGGTCACCTCGATCGTGAACCCGTGGTATTCGTAGGTCCGCATCATCATCATGTCCTTCGTCGCGTGAGTGTGTGATTGTGCCGGTGCGCGATGATAATGCGCGACGGGCGCGGCGCTAATTGCCGCCCTGCGCGCTCGAGCGGCGCTGGCTCCGTGCTTCGAGCGTAGCGAGCCGCGCTTGCGGCTGCAGCGCCGGCGGCAGTTCGGCGTTGGCCTCGATGCGCGCGCGCCAGTAAGCCGGCGTCGCAATTCCCGTGCCCTGCCAGTCGACGCGATCGCATTGAACGAGTTGTTCGAGGCGCTGGACAATCGCGCTGATGTGCGTCAATTTCCTTGTGACGTCGTTGTGATTACGCGCGGCTTTCACAGGTTCTCTCCCCGTTTTGTTATCTCCAGCTTACTCGTCGTTCACAGTAAGTCATACCGGCTTGATGACATGTCCGAAAACGCCGGATTCAGCATGCTCGCATTTGCAAAAAAAAAAGTACATCGCAGTGAGTTGTCCGAGACAGCCGCATTGTGGACAGCCCCGTCCACTCTCGCGCCGCAGTTTGCGGAACCCACATTCGACGAACCCACGCGCCGGATTGCTTCTACGCTCGACTGTTGGTGTGACGTCGTGATGACAGCGTGTGCAAATGAAGTTCGCGCCGTCGTCGGTTGGTCGGTCAACTTCTGATCTGGATCAAAATAGCAAAAGGCGGTGTGGTGATCGCGCCAGCGCTCGGGTACCCTCGTTGGAAATCCCTTTGTGCGTGGCACGATGAACGTGGTGACTATCGCGAGGGAGGGCGAAATGCCTGATGTCGGACAAGGCTCGTGCGCTACCGATGCACGCAAGCGCGGCGCATCCGCGCGTTGCGATGGTGATCGCAACGCGACTCACGCAGCGAAGAATCGGCGCGCGGCAGCGCTGCGCGGAACGCTCGTGATGACATTTGCCGTCGCCATGATGGGTGGATGCGCGACGTCGGCCGAGCGCACCAATGTGCAGCCTTCGGGTCAACAGACGTGCAATGTGGCCGGCAAATTCTGCAACACGTTTTTCGGACCTTGACGGAAACGCTCCCAGCGCGTGTCGGCGCGCACGGCACGTTTCCTGACCGGCCCACGTTCGTCTGCAATCGGACGACCGATGTTGGACGTGTCGCGGCGTGCGTTTGCTCGGGCGTGTCCATGGCCTTCAGCTTGTGGACAGCGAGCATCGGTTGGAGGAGCATGGTCGCCTGGATACGCTTGAAGGGGTATGCGCGATCGGACAATTCCACCCCACCATTTACGCGCACGATCGAGGCGACCAGTCGTCCTATTGCAGGAGGAAAGAAATGCGGACGCAGAAAACCAAGGACATCGTCAAGGCCACGGCCCCGGTTCTGGCCGCGCACGGCTATACGATCATTCAACTTTTCGTGAAGGCGGAGCACTATCCGATCGTCGGCGGCGCGTGGTGTTCATTCACGGTGCGCGCAACGGCGCGGTGCATGCGATGCGCGGCCGTCTGCAGCAGACTGCCGCCACCCAGCCGAATTTCCGCGCGATCGTGTTCTACGACGCGCCGCTCGATACCGACGTACAGGGCCGCGACTACGACAACGCGGGTTTCATCGACCTCAGCAAGCTGCGCGACGAGATCCTGTTGTCCGAGCCCGACTACTACATCTGCGGTCCCGTTCCTTTCATGCGGCTGCAGCACGACGCACTGAAAAACATGGACATTCACGAGTCGAAGATTCACTACGAGGTGTTCGGACCGGATCTGTTCGCTGAATGACGCATACGGCGCGTGCCGCGCGACGGCTGCCGCGGAAGCGACAAGCACGAATGCAGTCACCGTGACCGGGAGCGCGGCATGAAAGTGCACCATCTGAACTGCATTTCGACTTGCCCGCTGTGCGGCAAGCTGTTCAACGGCCACCCCGATTCGTTGATCCGCCGCGGGCATCTGACCTGCCATTGTCTGCTCGTCGAAAGTCCGGCGGGGCTCGTGCTCGTCGATACCGGTTTCGGTTTGCGCGATGTCGCCGATCCCTATTCGCGCCTCGGCAAATTCTTCCTGAGGCTGCTGAAGCCTGAGTTCCGAAATGAAATGACGGCGATCAGGCAGATCGAGCGGCTCGGTTTCGACCCGGCCGACGTGCGCCACATCGTGATGACCCACCTCGATTTCGACCATGCGGGCGGGCTCGACGACTTTCCGCACGCGACGGTGCACATGCTCGCGAGCGAGCGCCAATACGCGGCGCAGCAGAAGACGTGGCTGGACCGGCAGCGCTTCAGGCCGCAGCAGTGGTCGTATCAGAACATGTGGCGCGTGCATTCGCCGCAGTACACCGAGCGTTGGGAGGGCTTCGCCAAGGTCCATCCGATCGAAGAACTCGCGAGCGAGATCGCGCTCGTGCCGTTGCGAGGCCATACCTATGGTCACGCGGGCGTCGCGGTACACGGTGATGGCGGCTGGTTGCTGCTCGCGGGCGACGCCTATTTCGACAACGGCGAGCTCGACCCGGTGCGTCCGCATTGCGCACCCGGTTTGCGCTTCTATCAGTGGATGCTCGAAAAGGATCGCGCGGCGCGACTGTACAACCAGCGCCGCCTGCGTGATCTGGCGAAGCGGGCGAGCCCCGCGTTGACGATTTTTTGCAGCCACGACGTCGACGAGTTCGAGCGGCTCGCGGGCCGTTCGGTGGCGGTGCCGGCGGAGCAGATGGCGTGATGCTCGCAGGCTTGCGAGCGCGCCCGGTGCTTCGCGGATCGCTCACGTCTTGCGCCTGGCCCAGGCATCGTGCGCGGCGGGGCGCGTTTCCTATACTGCCTTTGTCCTCCGTTTGGATTCCAGGGGACATCGTTCTCAAATGCGCTTGCGGCGACCATGCCGGTTGAAGGCGGGTGGCTCTTTTTTGCGCGAGCGCATTTCATCGATCCGGCCGCCGCAGCAGCGCGGCCGCGAGCAGGCCCGCGCCGAGCGCCACGTAGACGTTCCCGAGCGAGCGGCGCGACAGGTGCGCCTCGAATCCAGGGGTGAGCCTGTTGGGCACCACCTTGTAGTCGACCACATACGCGCTCGCCACGGTCGTGGCTGCGGCCACCGCGGTCGCGCCGGGCCGTCGTGACGGGTCGGGGCCGGCCATCCGGTCAACCAGTTGCTCGAACATCATTGCCCAGAAGATCGCGGCTGCCTGATGGATCGCGAAGCCGGTCACCGTATGCCGGATGCTGAAGCCGCGTTCACGCAGCGCGCGTTGCGGCCACAGGCAGTGGGTGACGGCATTGATCGGCGCGAGCGGGCTGCCCGATGCGTCCGTGGATGCCGCCGCGGCTGTCGCCGCCGACACGCAGCCGGCCAACAGCCCCGATGGGACGGCTCGGCGTAGCGTCGCACGGGTGGCCTGATACCACGGAGAACCGATTTTGTGCTCGAGCGTTTTCATGGCAGGCTCCGGTTCGGGCGCGCAAACGCACGCCCCATGATCGCGGACGGCGGTACGCGCGAGGAGCAGCATGGCGCGTTCCGCGCGGACGATGCGCAGGAATGCCGGCCGAAAATCGTGGCCCCACCGCGATACGTAGTGCGCTTCATCGACGACGACGAGTTCGATGCGTTGCCGAGAGCGCGCCCGCAATGACGCTGCGGATGATGTCCCGTTGGCCGGGGCGCAGCCGGCTGATCCCGAACACTTCGCGCAGCGTCCTGCGCATCGCGTTCAGACTGGCGGACGTGTCGCGCGGGATGGAGGTGTCGGTCATGAAGTTGGCGGTTGGCTTGCGGCACGGCGAGTCAGCCTGCGACGCAGCAAACATCGTACCGCGACGCGGCGCCGCAGCCGGGAACGCGATGTGCTGATACGTCATGACGTGACATTTATGGCCAAACGGGTGGACTCATGAACAAGGAAGACAAAAACGACGCGTATCCCTACGCGTCGGGCGGATGGGGGTCGGTCAAGGCGGTGGCGACAATCCTGCTGCAGGAAAAAGCACCGCTGAAGGATAGCCAGGTTCTGATGCATCAGAATAAGCCCGGCGGTTTCATGTGTGTCAGCTGCTCGTGGGCGAAGCCGGCCGATCCGCATACGTTCGAGTTTTGCGAAAGCGGTGCGAAAGCGACCGCGTGGGATCTGACGGCCAAACGCGTAACGCCCGATTTCTTCGAGGTCCACACGGTCAGCGAGCTCGCCAAATGGCACGACCACGATCTCGAGGAAGCGGGGCGGTTGACCGAGCCGCTGCGCTACGACCCGGCTACCGACCGCTACGTGCCGGTGCCGTGGCAGGAAGCATTCGATGCGATCGGCGCCGAGCTGCGCACGCTGGACCCGGCCAGCGTGGTGTTCTACACGTCGGGCCGCGCTTCGCTGGAAACCTCGTACATGCTGCAGCTTTTCGCGCGCATGTACGGCACCAACAATCTGCCTGACAGCTCGAACATGTGCCACGAAAGCACCAGCGTCGGCCTCAAGGAAGCGATTGGCGTGGGCGTCGGTACGGTCTCGCTCGACGACTTCGAGAAGACCGACCTGATGTTCTTCTTCGGCCAGAACGTCGGCACCAATAGCCCGCGCATGCTGCATCAGTTGCAGGACGCGCGCAAACGCGGCGTGCCGATCATCACGTTCAATCCGCTACGCGAGCCGGGGCTGCTGCATTTCGCAAACCCGCAGTCAGCGTTGGAGATGCTCACCCCCACGGATACGCAGATCAGCACGCAATACCACCAGGTGAAGACGGGTGGCGATACCGCCGCGATCCTCGGCATCTGCAAGCTCGTCATCGAAGCGGACGATCGCGCGGTGAGCACGGGCGACGCGCGCGTCGTCGACGTCGATTTCATCCGCGAGCATACGAACGGCTACGAGCAATTCGCTCAGTACGCGCGCGACGCGAACTGGGACGACATCGAGCGAGTGAGCGGATTGCCGCGCGACGCGCTCCGGGCAGCCGCCGACGAGTACATGAAGGCGAACGCGGTGATCATCCATTACGGCATGGGTCTCACGCAGCATCGGATGGGCGTGCAGAACGTGCGCATGCTGTGCAATCTGCTGCTGCTGCGCGGCAATATCGGCAAGCCGGGCGCGGGGCCGTCGCCGGTGCGCGGGCATTCGAACGTGCAGGGGCAGCGCACGGTCGGCATTACCGAAAAGCCGGAGCTCGCGCCGCTCGATCAACTGGCCAGACAGTTTTCGTTCGAGCCGCCGCGCGAGAAAGGCATGAACATCGTCGAGGCCTTCGAGGCGATGCTCGACGGCAAGGTCAACGCGATGATCAACCTCGGCGGCAACCTCGTGCGCTCGGTGCCCGACCGGGTGCGCACCGAACCGGCGTGGGCCGCGCTCGGGTTGACCGTCAACGTGGCGACCAAGCTCAATCGCAGCCACCTGGTGCACGGCCAGCGCTCGTATCTGCTGCCGTGTCTGAGCCGCATCGAGATCGACCGGCAGGCGGGCGGCGCGCAGGCGGTGTCGATGGAAGACAGCACGGCGCACTTTCATGGCTCGCGTGGCATGGCCGAACCGGCCGCGCCGACGATCCGCTCGGAGCCGTTCATCGTCGCGGGCATCGCGAAGGCGACGCTCGGCGAGCGCTCGAGTGTCGACTGGGATGCATGGCGCGACGACTATTCGCGCGTGCGTCTGGAGATGTCGAAGACATGGCCCGAGATGTTCGGTGATTTCGAGGCGCGTATGTGGACACCCGGCGGCGTGATCCGGCCGCTGCCGGCGCGGGAGCGCAAGTGGAAGACCAAAAGCGGCAAGGCCGAATTCATGGTGCCGACTTCGATCGGCGAAGATCCGGACATGCCCGCGCGTGAGCCCGATTCGCTGCGGTTGATGACCTTGCGCAGCGACAGCCAGTTCAACACGACCATCTATGGCCTCGACGACCGCTTCAGAGGCATCAAGGGTTCGCGCATGGTGATTCTGATGAATCGGGTCGACATGGAGAAGCGCGGACTCGCGCACGGCGACCGCATCTGCCTCGAGACGATCGCGGACGACGGCGTCGAGCGGCACGTCGACGGACTGACCGTCGTGCCGTTCGACGTGCCGCAGGGATGCATCGGCGGCTATTACCCGGAATGCAATCCGCTGCTGCCGCTATGGCACTACGCGAAAGAGAGCAAGGTGCCGGGCGCGAAGTCGATTCCGGTGCGCGTACTGGCGGCCACGCGGTGATCAGTGCTTCGTGGATACAAAGAGGCCGGCATCGTTACCTGCGCCGGCCGCCGAATTACACCCGGGCAGCGCGTGAAGGGCATGATAAGCGCGTGCCCATCTCCTTCTTCATAGTCGGGCCAGCGGCCCGCAACGCGTGATGTCCGTTACCCAGCACTGAAGGACAGCGCACGACGCCACATAGTGTTCGGATACTGCGACGTCCCCTACGGATTCGGGGATAGCGTTTCTCCGGAAGCGCTCATGGCGTTCCATCGCTGCCTCCGGGCTGCGGTTCGATTTGCCGGCAACCCGGCATCGTCCGTTTCATCGCGTCGGCAGCCCCCGCACGCGACACGCAGTCCATGCGATCGCCGAAACCCGCAGGCGGCCGGCGAAGATGCCGCGCCTTATCGAATTGCTGAGGAATTGCTGAGGAAGGGTTGAGAGCAGTCTATTGCTCAACCAACCACGGTCTCGCGGCCAGCGATTTGCCGACGACGTGAACGAATCGCCGGCAAACGCCGTCGTGCATCACATGCGCCTACGGCGATGAACAGAATCCGGCTAGCCGCGACATTCGCCGGTCTCCCAGGTATGGCTGCGCGGGTTGCGCAGCCATACGGGGTTATTTCGAAAGCTGGGTCGGGACTTGCGTCGACGCTTGTGTCGGGAGCTGGTTCGGAAGTTGCGTCGACGCTTGTGTCGGAAGTTGCGGAAGCTGTGGAGGTTGCGGAAGCTGCGGCCCACCCTGTGAAAGCTGCTTCGTGGACGGTTGCCCGGCGGACGCTGGCTGCTGCGACGGCAATTGCTGCGGCAGATTGCTTTGCGCAAGCACGGATGTGCTGGTAAGGAAGGCGAACAGTACAAGGAAGGTCTTTTTCATTTCAATTCTCTACAGTTGGTTGTTTGATTTTGATGCGATTAGCAGCCGCGGGCCGTATCAACGCGCGGCCAAGGTTGCCTTGTAACGCCAGGACGCTGTTGCGGTACTGAAGTCGACGGGGCTACCCGACGCTACGTTGTCTGACGGGAGGGGAGCGGACGAACTAGTCACCCCGCCGCAGTTGTTGAACGCTTGCCGCTGGGCTTCCACGCGGGCTAACGCCGCCTGAAAGTCCATTGCATGTTGTGTATTGGCGCCCGTGTGGTCATGGTAGCCGACCGTTTGACGCTGAACCGGTTGCACAGCCGCTTGCTCATAGGTTTGGGGACCGCTGCTGCTAGCGAATGCGGCGGTCGAGAAGGACAGGATCGACGCGACAACAGGGACGGGGATGAAGGTCTTCGACTTTGGCATGATCAGACTCCATATCGAGCGTCGGATTCAGGAGACGCGGTGTTTGGGGAACAACGGTCTGGCGAGGCATGAGTGCTGTTTGCCAGTTCGTTGGTGCCAGTCTAGTCACTTACGGTCGGCTTACAAGCATCTACGGGGCAACGGATAGTTGCCGTCGCTGCAAGGTTGTAGCCGATTGCGCTGAAGCAGTGTGTGCTTCTTTAGTGTGTCCGGAGGCAAGGGCGGTGCGGGCTGTCTGAATGACACGCAGCAATTCGCTTCGACTGTATCCGCTGGTCGTTACACAAACGAGATCAGCCGTCGAGCATGCGCGCTTCCATCGCCGTTCGTCGACAAGACGCTACGTGGGTATCGGAATACGTCCGCTTGCTGTTCTTACGTCAGCGATTCGCGATTCACGCAAACCGTGTATTGAAGATCTCGCAACTCATAATTGCGCGCGTCGAATGGCGGCGCGCTTTGCTTATACTGCGTCCACCTGAAACAGGCTTCGTTTTTACGCAGGAATACTTATGGCACACCAACTTACGTTCCACGCCGGTTCATCGAACACGGACGTCATTCACGAAATCGTTCAGCACGCGTTGCGCAGCGCTGCTACGGCCTCCACCACGAATGGAGCTATCGATGTGCTTGGTCAGGCGCTACTCGAGGTCGAGCGCCTCGCCGCGCACCCGAGCGTCCTGACGCACTGAGCCCGCTGCGCGTCTGCGAACTGGCCGGGAGTCGGACCGGCAGCGCGCACGGCGTACCGCCGATGGCGGATGCAGTGCGGCTCGATCTTTAGAATCAATATTGACCGATCGCGCGAATGTGATAATATTATCACATAGTGGCCCGTCCGCGAAGTTGCTGTAGGCGAGTCGCCGCAATGCCAGCGCACGCTGAATCAACCGTGGAGATGTCACCCATTACTGCTCAACCAGACCTGAACGATTCGCTGCATCGGTGGCGGGAATGACGCGCCGACCGCGCTTCTGTTTCGCCTTGCTGTGCTCGTTCCCGCTTGTTGCGACGGTCTGCGGTTGTTCCACGACCGTGATGCCCACGCCGCGCGTCATCGCGATTGTCGTTCCCGCGATGCAAGCACCGGCAATGATGTCGCCGCCCGATCCGATGGCGCTTCCATTGTGGATCGAAGTCACCGGGCAACCCGGCGGCCAATCGCAGACAGGCACCAGCAAACCGGCGACGCCGCAAGACCCGTCGCGCCAGCACGGTGATGACAGGCGTACCCACAGCGCGGCTAGCGGCGCGACGCCGATCTGACGGATGCGCCGCGCGGCGACGCGGCATCGCCGGCTCCTGCGGTTAAGACGGATACTTCCGCCGATGCTTCGGCTCAACGACGAAAGCCACTCGATCACTCGCCCAGTGGGCGCGCTTATGACTGTATACCATCGTCAATCTCTGTTTTGGGGCGCCGTTGCATTAGCGGCCGGCGTGTTGCTGTGGAACCTGCGTGCCGTTCTCACGCCGTTTCTGCTCGGTGCGCTCGTCGCATATATTTTGCAGCCGGGCGTGGAGTGGCTGGTACGCCATCGCATTCCGCGCGGCCTTGCGGCGCTGGTGATGATGTCTTTGTTTGCTCTGTCCGTCGCACTCGTCATGCTGCTCATGTGCGTAGTTGTCCAGAAGGAAGGGCCGGAACTCATCAGGCAAATTCCATTTATCGTCGCAAAACTCGATGGATGGCTGAAGCCGCGTCTGGCTTTTCTGGGACTGGATTATTCGCTCGATGTGACGAATATCCGCGAGGCGCTGGCGGCCCGTCTCAAAGCGGACGGGCAGGGCGCGATGCTTGCCGTATGGCAGTACCTGCGCACCAGCAGCAACGTGATGATCAATGTCGTGAGCAATGCGGTGCTGATGCCACTCGTCCTGTTCTATCTGCTCTACGACAGGCACGAGGCGTTCGCGCGCATGGCGAGCTTCGTGCCGCGGCGCTGGCTCGGCAAGACACGGGAATTCGTCGGAGAGATCGATCGCATGATGTCGCAGTATCTGCGCGGGCAATTGCTGGTGATTGCAGTGCTCGCCGTGTTCTACCCGACTGTGCTGACGATTGCAGGGTTGGATCTGGCGGTGCCCGTCGGCTTGTTTAGCGCGCTTGCAGTATTCGTCCCTTACATCGGCTTTGCGACCGGCCTCGCGTTCGCGCTGCTGGCGGCGCTGCTGCAATTCGGTGACTGGTATGGCGTGGCCGTGGTGGTCGCGGTGTATGGCGTCGGCCAGATTCTCGAAAGCTTTGTGCTGTTGCCGAGACTGGTTGGCGAGCGCATCGGCCTTCATCCGCTCGCGGTCATCTTTGCGTTGCTGGCGTTTGGGCGGCTGTTCGGATTCTTCGGCGTGTTGCTCGCGTTGCCGGTCAGCGCCATCCTCGCATCGGCATTGCGGGAACTGCGCCGCCGCTATCTCGCGAGTGCGCTTTACCAGGGCTGACCGGCATCGCGATCGCCCGATTCGATGTCCGGGCACCCGCCCCGCCCACCCACCAACCCCACACCGCACCGCACCGGGCGGCCGCACCTGCGATGGCGCGGAAACGCCGCGCTAGTTGCACTGTCACGGCAAGGTCGGAGCATCGGGAACGGTGGGCAGTGGACGTCGCGCGATCCGCTCGGCCTCTACACGTGTGAGACCGAACGCCTGCAACACAATGGCGGCGGTTCGCTGGGCAAACTTGTCCTCCTTCGAGCGAAGCACCTTTCGCGCACGAACGGTCCGCTTCGACGAGTTGGCCAGTTGCAGTTCGGCGGCAATTCCCGCGAGCACCGTGCCAATCACGGTGATAACGGACATGAGCCGGTCCGCGATCACAAAGCGCCTTTCTGAAATGCCCTTCTCGCTATCGCGCAGCAGGCGCAGGCCGAGACCCCTGCTGAGCAGGCGCGGCGACAAACCTTCGCGAATGAGAAGTTGCCCCCACACTGGCTCGCGGTAGGCCCGCAGGAGCGTGTGACGGACTGAGACGGCGATCACTTCCGCTGGATCGGACAACCCCGCGGCGAGGCGATCGAGCGTATCCGCAAATTCCTCGAACAGCCATTCGATGAGCGCCGTGAAGATGCCTTCCTTGGATTCGAAGTGGTTATAGAAGGAGCCGAACCCGACGTCGGCTGCCTCGGTGATTTCGTTAATGGTGACGGAGCTCAAACCCTTGGCCGCCACCAGTTTCAGCGCAGCGTCGAGCAGGCGCGCGCGCGTCTCGCGTTTGCGACGGGCACCGCGCGGATAGCTTCGATTGATCGCGTCGCGGGACGCACTTGGCGCCTTGAGAGAGCGTCCGCGGCTCGCGCGCGGTGTGGGGGCTTGTGGCATGTCGGCTTCGTAGTCGTGATTATTCGATATCCGTATTCTAGATTTTTATGTCATAGTTGACAATATACTCAGTATTGGGTCTAATCTCACCCTCGACGCCGACAACCGGACGTACGAAGGACCCAACGATGCCGACGGAGCGAAAAAATTCCGTTAGCGGTCGATCCCAAGTCCTCGGCCGGAACTGACAGACCCGCAGATCACCGGGCGGTAGGCATGAACGGGCGCTGCCCCACGTACTGGTTGCGTGGAGGCACATCGAGATGGCAAGTACCGACATGCACGTCGATAAGTAGGACTAACGTATCAACGAAGCTTGTTTTATGCGTCCGCGCTGATAGCGAACCGTGCTTGCTGGCACTCGGGTTTGCACGGCATCGGGAAACTTTCTTACCAGGGTTATCACCCGTCTTGTGAACATCGTGAAACATTCCGGCCCTATCGCGCAGGCGCCTGCGCGTCGCTTCTTACCTTCCCTCGTCCAATCTCCGCAGTGCGCACGCATGGTGCTTGCGGCTTGCTGCGCGGTCATGCTCACGGCATGCCACCAGCGCGAAGCCGCCGCTCCAGAGCCGAAGCCCGTGGTCGCCCTGGCCGTCCATGCTGACGGGCGCACGGCAAGTGCGTCGCTGCCGGCTCAGGTGCAGGCGCGCTACTCCACGGCGCTTTCGTTCCGGGTGGGCGGCAAGATCATCGAACGGCGCGTTCGCCTCGGCGACGCCGTCAAGGCGGGACAGGTTGTTGCGCTGCTCGACCCGACCGATCTGCGCAGTAACCTTGCCAACGCGCGAGCGCAGCTCGATGCCGCCGAACACCGGTTCGTCTACGCGAAGCAGCAGCTCGATCGCGATCAGGCGCAGGCGCAGGCAAACCTGATTGCACCGGCGCAGCTCGAACAGACGCAGGACGCGTACGCATCCGCTGTTGCGCAGCGCGACTCGGCGCGCGCCCAGATGGCGCTCGCCTCGGACAATCTGCGCTATGCGACGCTGACAGCGGACCACGACGGCGTGATTACCTCGGAGGACGCCGACACGGGCCAGAACGTTCAGGCAACCCAATCCATCTATCACCTCGACTGGACGGGCGACGTAGACATCGTCTGCGACGCGCCCGAGCGCACGCTGAGCTCGCTGACAGTCGGCAGCATGGCGCGCGTAACGCTGCCGGCGCTACCCGGCAAGACCTTCGAGGCCCGCGTGCGCGAGGTGTCGCCTAGCGCTGATCCGCAAAGCCGCACCTGGCGCGTCAAGCTCACCCTGAACGCGCCCAGCCCTGCAGTGCGCCTCGGCATGACGGCCACCGTTGCGTTCGATGTCGTCGGTGACGCGTCGGGCGCACAGCCGTTCACTGTGCCGGTGACGGCGCTCTTTCATCAGGGCGAGAACCCTGCTGTCTGGGTGGTGCGTACCGGCACCGACACACTCGAGCTGCGTCCTGTGACGGTGCAGCGATACGACGAGCGCACGGTCTCCATCGCATCGGGCCTCCACGACGGCGACCGCGTCGTGGTGCAGGGTGTGCACGCCGTTAGCACGGGCCAGCACGTGCAGGTGGTGGCGCCCCTGCATCGGGAGGATTTCCCGTCATGAACTCCCGTGACCAAGAACCCGTGCGCGAGAGCGCGCCTGTCCCGTCTTCCGGGGCAGACAAATCTGGCGAAGGCGGCTTCAATCTTTCCTCCTGGGCGCTGCGTCATCAGCAGCTCGTGATCTTTCTGATCGGGCTCGTCACGCTTTTCGGCGTGATCGGTTATACGAAACTCGCTCAGTCGGAGGACCCGCCGTTCACCTTCCGCACGATGGTGATCAAGACCTATTGGCCCGGTGCGAGTGCGCGCGAGGTGCAGGAACAGATCACGGACCGGATCGGCCGCCAGCTACAGGCCGCGCCGAACATCGACAACATCAAGAGCTACTCGCGGCCTGGCGAGTCGATGATCTTCTTCGCCATGAAGGACTCCGCGCCCGTCAAGGAAGTGCCGGAAACCTGGTATCAGGTGCGCAAGAAGGTCGGCGACATTGCCGCGACGCTGCCGAAGGGAACCGTCGGCCCGTTTTTTAACGACGAATTCGGTGACGTCTACACCAACATCTATGCGCTTGAAGGCGACGGCTTTTCGCCGGCGCAACTGCACGACTACGCTGACAAGCTGCGAACAGTCCTGCTGCGCATACCCGGTGTGGCGAAGGTCGACTATTTTGGCGACCCCGATCAGCACATCTTCGTCGAGATATCGAATGCGCAGCTCACGCGGCTTTCGATCACGCCGCAACAGCTCGCGCAGGCGATCGACGCACAGAATGCCGTGGCGCCCGTCGGCACCATCACGACCGCGGACGACCGCGTGTTCGTGCGGCCGAGCGGCGCGCTCAAGGATGTGCAGGCGCTCTCCGACATGCTGATCACCATCAACAAGCGCACGTTCCGGCTGGGCGACATCGCGAAGGTCACACGCGGTTATGACGACCCGCCGGCGACCCAGATGCGCGTCGGCGGCCAGGCGGTGCTCGGCATCGGCGTGACGATGCAAAAGGGCGGCGACGTGATCGACCTCGGCAAGGCGCTCGACGCAAAAGCCGCCGAACTGCAGGCCACGCTGCCGGCGGGTCTGAAACTCGCGGCGGTTTCGAGCATGCCGCACGCGGTCAAGCACTCGGTGGACGAGTTCGTGAAATCGGTTGGCGAAGCGGTGGCGATCGTGCTGGTCGTGAGCCTCGTCTCGCTCGGCTTGCGCACCGGCATGGTCGTCGTGATCACGATTCCGATCGTGCTGGCGGTGACGGCGCTTTGCATGCACATCTTCAATATCGGGTTGGACAAGGTCTCGCTCGGTACGCTCGTGCTCGCGCTAGGCCTGCTCGTCGACGACGCGATCATCGCCGTCGAAATGATGGCGGTGAAGCTGGAACAGGGCTGGAGCCGGGCGCGCTCGGCAGCGTTCGCGTATACCAGCACTGCATTCCCGATGCTCACAGGCACGCTCGTCACCGTATGCGGCTTCCTGCCGATTGCGCTCGCCAAATCGAGCACGGGCGAATACACGCGTTCGATCTTCGAAGTGTCGGCCATCGCGCTGATCGTTTCGTGGTTCGCGGCCGTCGTGCTGGTGCCGTTGCTGGGTTATCACCTGCTGCCGGAACGCAAGCCTCAACCCGGCGGTGCACACCATGATCCGCATGAAATCGGCAACACCGGCTTCTACCGGCACCTGTCGGGATGGGTTGCGTGGTGCGTCGAGCGTCGCTGGGTCGTGCTCGGCGTCACCGTCGTGCTTTTCGCGATTTCCATGCTGGCCTTCACGCGCGTGCCGCAGCAGTTCTTCCCGAACTCGGAACGGCCGGAACTGCTGGTCGATCTGCGATTGCCGGAAGGCGCCTCGTTCGAAGCGACGCTGCGTGAAGCGAAGCGCCTGGAAAAAGTGCTCGACGGCAAAGCCGGGATCGACCACTTCGTCGACTTCGTCGGCACCGGCGCGCCGCGTTTTTACCTGACGCTCGACCAGCAGCTTCAACAGCCGAATTTCGCGCAGTTCGTGATTACCGCAAAAAGCGTGGAAAACCGCGAGGAACTGATGCGTTGGCTCGACGGCAAGCTCGAGAAGGACTTCTCCGGCGTGCGAGCGCGCGTCTCCCGGCTCGAGAATGGTCCGCCGGTCGGCTTCCCGATCAAATTCCGCGTGAGCGGCGACGATATCGCGACCGTCCGATCGATTGCGCAGACGGTGTCGGACAAGGTCCGCGCCGATCCCCGCACGCGCAACGTCCAGTTCGACTGGGACGAGCCGGCGGAGCGCTCGATCTCGTTCGAGATCGATCAGAACCGCGCGCGCCAGCTTGGCGTCACGTCGGAAGATGTGTCGAACTTCCTCGCGATGACGCTATCGGGCTACACGGTGACGCAGTACCGCGAGCGCGACAAGCTGATCAACGTCGATCTGCGTGCGCCCAAGAGCGAACGTGTCAATCCGGCGCAACTCACGAGCCTCGCGATTCCGACACCCCACGGCCCGGTGCCGCTCGGTTCGCTCGGCCACGTGCGCAATACGCTTGAGTACGGCGTCATCTGGCAACGCGACCGCCAGCCGACCATCACGGTGCAGGCGGACGTGCGCGGCGACGCGCAGGGCATCGACGTGACCCACGACATCGAACGTGCGCTCGCGGCGGAAACCGCCAAGCTGCCGGTCGGCTATCGCATTCAGGTGGGCGGCGCGGTCGAAGAAAGCGTGAAAGGCCAGACTTCGATCAATGCCGAAATGCCGTTGATGATCATCGCCGTGCTGCTGTTGTTGATGATCCAGCTCAAGAACTTCGCGCGGACCTTCATCGTCGTGCTGACGGCGCCGCTCGGCCTGATTGGCGTCGTGGCCGCGCTGCTGCTGTTCGGCAAGCCCTTCGGCTTCGTCGCGCTGCTGGGCGTGATTGCCATGTTCGGCATCATCATGCGCAACTCCGTGATTCTGGTCGACCAGATCGATCAGGACATCGCGGCAGGGCAGCCGCGCTTCGACGCGATTATCGGCGCAACGATAAGGCGTTTCAGGCCGATCATGCTGACGGCCGCCGCCGCCGTCCTCGCGCTGATTCCGCTGCTGCGCTCGGGCTTCTTCGGTCCGATGGCGACCGCACTGATGGGCGGTATCACGATTGCGACGGTACTGACCGTGTTCTTCCTGCCCGCGCTGTACGCGGCGTGTTTCAGGGTCCGGCACGACGAGCGCGGAACGCAACCGGTCGTCGCCGAGCAGATGGAGGTTTGATGATGAGCTTCGCCTACAAGACATCCGTGATGGCCGTGGCTGTGGCCATCGCACTGACGGCCTGCACGTTCGGCCCGAACGGCGCGCCCCCGGCGATGCCTTCGCCTGCGCACTACGGTGCCGAGGCACAGCCGGCGAAGACCGTCGCAGCGGGCGGCGTGGCGCAGCAGTTCGATATCGGCGCAGTGGGCGTTCCGCAATGGTGGCAGCTTTACCGGTCGGACGCGCTGAGTGCACTGGTCGAGGAAGGCTTGCGCAACAGCCCCACGCTCGGGGCTGCGCAGCGGACGCTCGCAGCCGCGCAGCACGAGCTGCGCGCCCAGGTCGGCGCATCGACGCTGCCTTCAATCGATGCTGCCGCACAAGTCGATCGCGGGCGTTCACCGCTTGTGCCCGGCATTGGCCCCAGCGAGGTTCGCTATAACTTTTTTGCCGGACAGTTTCTCGCGTCCTACACCTTTGACCTGTTCGGTGCGACGCGTTCGGCGAATGCGGCCAGCGCCGCTCGCGTAGACGTGCAGGCGTATCAACTGGAGGCGGCGCGGCGCGCGCTGGCGGCAAACATCGTCGGTACGACCATCAGCGTGGCGGCACTCGATCGCCAGATCGCGCTCACCGAACGGCTCGTCGCCGTGGCCAGGACGGCCGCGGACGAGGACCAGCACCGCTACGCACTCGGCTCGGTCTCGCGTGCGCAGGCGCTTGCGTCGACGCAGGATGCGGCTTCGGCTGCGGCGAGTCTTCCTGCGTTACGCCAGCAGCGCGCCACAGCCATCCATGCGCTCGCGGTGCTGATGGGGCGCACGCCGGACAACGCCCCGGCCGTTCCCGATCTCGACAGCCTGACGTTGCCCGAACACGTGCCCGTCGTGGTGCCGTCGGACCTGCTGCGTTCGCGCCCCGACATTCAGGCAGCCGACGCCGCCGTGAAGGCCGCCGCCGCCGATGTCGGCGCTGCGACCGCGCAGCTCTTTCCGAGCCTGTCGCTGACGGCCTCGATGGGCCGCGGCGCCTTTAGCTGGCCGGAGCTTCTCTCGGGCGCGGGCGGGCTGTGGGCGATCGGTGCGGGACTGTCGCAGCCGATTTTCCATGGCGGCGCGCTGTTCGCGCACCGCAAGGCGTCGATCGATGCTTACGATGCGGCGGTGCTGAACTACAAGTCCACCGTTCTGTCGGCGTTCCAGAATGTCGCGGATTCGCTTGCCGCGCTGGATAACGACGCACAGACACTCGCGTCGACTGAAGCAGCGGCACAGGCAGCGCAGGCGGGATTCGACGATACCGCGTCGCGCCGCCGCATGGGTTCGCTGCCGTCAACGGCACAGTATGCCAGCGAGCAGCGCTTTCTCAACGCACAGATCGGCGCCGTGCGCGCGGCAAGCCAGCGCATGAACGATACCGTCGCACTGTTCCAGGCGATGGGCGAACTGCCGCCGGGCCAGCCGCAAACAGCGTCGTCGCAATGATCGCGTGTCGATGAAGACGGGAAGAGCGACCTGCCGATCAGGCCGCTCTTCCTCGACTGTACCGGCGGGTATCGGAGCAGTCGTTTTCTATCCGAAATCAGAATGCGCCCACGCACGGGAAGGTCAAGCCGGACTTCACGTGCATCGAACGCGCCAGAACTTCAGGTTGTCCAGTTCCCTGTATGGAATATAAGAAACTGATCGCCTGTCACGAGTGCGATCTGCTGTTTCGCAAGCCTCTGCTGCGGGGCGGGCAGACGGCGAGCTGCTCGCGCTGCCGTGCGGGCCTGGAAGGAACGCAGGGAGCGGGCGTGCCGCTCGACCGGATTGGTGCGCTCACCGTTGCAGCTTTGATCACATTCTGTATTGCGCAGGCTTTCCCGGTCATACAACTGCAGACCAACGGTATGACGTCGGCGGCGACGCTATTCGGCGCGGTGCGCTCGTTGTGGACGGGGGACATGCGCATCGTCGCAACGATGGTCTTTTGCTCGGCGATCCTGTTTCCGCTGATCGAACTCCTCGCCCTTCTCTATGTGCTGGTTCCGCTGCGCCTTGGCAAGGTAGTACGTCATTTCAATCGAATGCTTCGCGTCGTGCAGCTCATCCGTCCATGGGGCATGATCGAAGTGTTCATGCTCGGCGTGGTCATCACGATCGTGAAAATGGTCAGCATGGCGCAGGTGATCCTTGGGCCAGGACTGTTTGCATTCGGTGCACTCACGTTGATGTTGGCGTTTCTCGCCACTTTCGACCCGCGCGTGCTCTGGTCGACGCGGGACGAAATAAAGTTTCGACAACCCGCTGAGATCCGCTGGACCAGAGTGAAGCGCAGGTGCACCGCGCGAGCCCCGACGTTCTTCGGCCTGAAGCCCGCGCCGGCGGCGCATATGACGGCGCGCAGCGCCGGGCTCATAGCCTGTCATACCTGTGGACTGGTGCAGAAGCACATCGCGGCGTCGTCAGAGCAGCGCTGCTCGCGGTGCGAATCGGTGCTGCACACGCGCCATCCCGATAGCGTGACGCGCACGTCGAGTCTGGTTCTTGCCGCCGCGCTCGCCTACATACCCGCGAATCTGTTGCCGATCATGCACGCGTCATCCCTCGGCCACTCGGAGGACGACACGATCCTCGGCGGCGTGGCGTACTTCTGGACTTCAGGCGACTGGCCGCTCGCCGTCGTCGTGTTCGTAGCCAGCGTCGTGGTGCCGATGCTCAAACTCGCCATTCTCACGCTGCAGATCGTAGCGGCCCGTCGCAGTCCGGACTGGCAGCCGCTCGAACGCGCGAGGCTGCATCGGCTCGTCGAGTGCGTGGGCCGGTGGTCGATGCTCGATATCTTCGTTGTCGCACTGACGGTCGCGCTGGTGCATTTCGGTTCGTTTGCGGTTGTCACTGCCGGTCCGGGCGCGCTGGCTTTCGGCGCGGTGGTGATTCTCACCATGCTCGCGTCGCATCAATTCGATCCGCGGCTGATCTGGGACAACGTCCGCTGCGGGCCAGCGCGTGGTTCACGGCGATGAACGAATACCGTTCTAGCGGCGTCCGCACTCCTAAATAACCTCACATTTGCGAACTACTCTCCGAGCGATGCATCTTCCCACGCCACCCAGACCTGACATCAAGCCGCGAAAACGCTGGATTCCCTCCCTCATCTGGTTAGTGCCGCTCATCTGTGCGCTGATCGGTGTGGCGCTGGTAGTCAAATCCGTCACCGACAAGGGACCGACAGTGACGGTCACGTTCGGCAACGCTGAGGGCATGGAGGCGGGCAAAACGAAGGTCAAATACAAGGACGTGGAGATCGGTTCGGTACAGGCGGTCGCGCTGTCAAAGGACCTGCAGCACGTCATCGTCACGATCGAGCTGACCAAACAGGCAGAAAAATTCGCAAGCCGCGGCACGCGCTTCTGGGTGGTTCGCCCGCGCGTGGGCGCTAACGGCATCTCGGGCCTCGGTACGCTGCTCTCCGGCGCGTATATCGGTGTCGACGTCGGGAAGTCTTTGGAAAGGCAAACCACATTTGTCGGCCTCGAAAGTCCGCCGATCGTCACGTCCGGGCAGCCGGGGCATCAATATACGCTGAGGGGCGACTCCTTGGGCTCCGTCGATATCGGCGCGCCGATTTTCTACCATCGCATCCAGGTAGGCCAGGTGGTCGGCTTCTCGCTCGATCCGCACGGCACCGGTGTCATCGTCAATGTTTTCGTCAATGCCCCGTTTGACCAGTATGTCGGCACCAATACACGGTGGTGGCACGCAAGCGGTGTTGACCTCCGTCTCGATTCGAATGGATTGAAGCTCAATACACAATCTCTGGCGACGGTGGTCGTCGGAGGCCTGGCGTTCCAGTCGCCGCCGGGTCAGGACGCCGGACAACCGGCCGCTGACAAGGCGGCGTTCCGACTCGCATCGGACGAGTCGGACGCGATGCGCGAGCCCGACGGCGCGCCGCTCAATGTCGTGATGCGGTTCAACCAGTCGCTGCGCGGCCTGTCTGTCGGCGCTCCTGTCGACCTTCGAGGCATCGCGCTGGGGCAGGTGACGGACATCGGTATCGAATATAACGAAAAGGAGAAGAGTTTCAGCATGAAGGTATCGCTGGCGCTGTATCCCGACCGGCTCAGCCGGCGCTCCAACGAAGCGCTACCGGCTCCGAACTCGCAGGGTGGTCATGCGTTGCTGCAAAACCTCGTCATGGAGGGAATGCGCGGTCAGTTGCGAACCGGCAACCTGCTGACAGGCCAGCTATTCGTGGCGCTCGACATGTTTCCGAAAGCGCCTCGGGCGAGCGTCGATGTTCATCGCAATCCTATTGAACTGCCGACTGTGCCTAACACCCTTGACGAACTTCAGGTGCAGATTGCCGATATTGCGAGGAAGCTGAATCAGGTGCCGTTCGACAAGATCGGAGCCAATCTTAACGGCGCACTTGAAAACGCCAACAAGCTGTTCGGGCACATGGACACAGAGGTCGTTCCGCAAGCCCGCGACACCCTGGCGGCCGCGCAGAAAACCTTCAGTACCGCCGAAACGACGCTCCGGCAGACCGCGCCCCTGCAGTCGGACATCCAGGATGCGATGCAGGAACTGACGCGCACCCTGCAATCCCTCAATGCGCTCGCCGATTATCTGGAACGTCATCCCCAGGCGCTCCTGTTCGGCAAGAAAGGAGACCAACGATGAAACTGATCCAATCCCGCGTGTGGCGCGCGATCGCCCGTATTGCGACCGTCATGGGTCTGGCCGCGCTGAGCGCCTGTGCTTCCCCGCCGGCCCGCTTCTATACCCTCGGCACTGACAGCGAACCGACGCGCGCAAACGTTACGGTCAGTCCGGCCTTCCGGATCGACATGCGCATGGTGAAGGTGCCGGTTTCAGTGGCAAGGAGCCAGCTCGTCGTACAGGTCGATGCGGCGCGCGTCAGGATTCTGGAAGACGAGCGCTGGGCATCGCCGCTTGCAGACGAGATCCGCAATGCGCTGCTCGCGGCCGCGACTCGACAGGCGGGCGGCCCCGACACGTACCGGTCTGGTCACGCCGAGGACGCTCGCACGTATCAGGTCTCCGTCGACGTGCAGCGTTTTGAATCGTGGCCGAGCTCACACGCGCTGCTTGACGTCACCTGGAGTGTACGCAAGTCGAACGACTCACGAACATTGACCTGCCGCAGCATAGTCAGCCAGCCCGTATCGGCCGGCTACGATGCACTCGTCAACGGCCATCGAGTCGCAGTGAGAAGGATAGGCACTCAAATTGGCGAAGTCGTCCGGGAATTTTCGGCGGCGCCTAGCGTGTCCGCCGTTGCACCGGCGCGCATCCCTGCGAGTACGAGAAGTTCGGCGTTGTTATGCCCGGCGCTAGCAGGCTGAACCGATTCTGGAATTGGTGCATCACGCCGACAAGGAGCGCGAGCTGATTGCTAGCGTCGAGGCTTTAGCAGGTGATTGAGCTTAATCGCTAGCGGCCCGACCGGGCTTCTTCGCCGGGCCGCACCCGGCTGACTTCAGGCCGATCAGACCGATGGCGCCGGACCTCTTGATTCAATCGGCGTCGACAGTCTCCTCCACGACCGGCAGCGGACGCGCTGCAATCTTCTCCGCCTCCGCGCGCTTGAGTCCGAGTGTCTGCAGCAGCACTGCTGCAGTACGCTCAGGGAAGTGCTCCCCGCTAAAGCCAAGCTCCTTGAGTACGCTTGCCGCGGGCGCGCCCGGTGCGACGAAGTTCAGCTCGGCGGCGATTGCACAGAGGACCGTACCGGCTACCGCAAGAAATCCGATGAACGGGTCGGCGACCACAAAGCGCTTCACGGCAATGCCATTCACAATGTCGCGCAGCAGCCGCTGGCCCAGTCCGCGGCTCATCGCATGCGTCGGAATAAACCCTTCACGTACCAGGAAACGTCCCCACACGGGGTCTTGCTGCGCACGCAGGACCGTATGACGCACGGCGACAGCGATCACCTCGGCCGGGTCGGAAAGGCCAGCGGCGAGGCGATCCATCATGTTAGCGAAATCCTCGAACACCTCGTCGACAAGCGTCGCGTAAATCGCCTCCTTCGATTCAAAGTGGTTGTAGAACGAGCCAAAGCCGACATCAGCGGCTTCGGTGATTTCATTGATCGCCACGCCCTCCATGCCTTTTTCGGCCATCAGTCTGAGGGCGGCGTCGAGCAGACGGGCACGCGTCTCGCGCTTGCGACGCGCACCGCGCGGCTCGCGTTGTTCGGGAACGGCAACCGGGGCGACTGGCGCCGCACGGGTAGGACGCTTTGTAGTGTTCGGCATGATGGATCCAAGCTTGGTTATGCCTAAGTATAGATCGTAATGTCTAGGTTGACAAAACGGTCAAGAATGACTTTAATGTCATTAAAGACGACCCGAAGGCCGGCCTTACATACAAGTACAACAGACAACATCTGGAGTGACTGTGGAGACAGCAGCAAAGGACGACGCCGCGCCGTGGAGCCGGCATGAACAGGTTCGTCCGCCGATTGGCGCATTACCGTCGGTGGTTGACGTCTTACTGGTGGGTTGCGGACCTGTCGGTGCAACGATTGCCAATCTACTGGCGCGCTACGGCGTGCATGTATTGATTGTCGACAAGTCGACCGAGGTTTCCATCGCGCGCCAGGCAATCGAGTTGGATAACGACGCGCTGCGCATCCTTCAGCTTGCGGGCATTGGGGAGCCCGATTTCGAGACCAGCACCATTCCATATGTGCGGATGAGAACGCCCAGCCTGGGGCAGGTCGGCCAGATCAGTTCGGCGAGCCGCCAGGATGGCTATCAGAAGCCCGTCACGTTGTACCAGCACGAACTTGAGCGGTGCCTGCGGGCCCGGCTCGAGAAATACGACTGTGTGCATATCGCGCCAGGTGTCGAACTGGGGAGCTTCACGGAAGAAGGCGACCATGTGCTCGTGTCGCTGGAGCTTGATCACGGCCGCCCTCACATCGTCCGGGCGCGCTACGTGGTCGGTGCAGACGGGGCGTATTCACTGGTTCGGCAGACTATCGGGCCGCACTTCTGGGGTAAGACATTTGCCGAGGAATGGCTCGTTACCGCTGCGCGGCATCTTTCGCGCCCAGCCGATGATATCGAGTTCATCTCCGATCACCGTCCGCCAAACCGGTGCATGGTCGGTCGCAGCGGGCGTGAGCGCTGGAAGTTCATGCTGCAGCCGGACGAGCGCCACGAGAACATGAAAGCCGAGGTCCGCATACGCGAGGTGGTCGCTCCATCGGGCAACCCGGAAGACTCGATGATCGAGCGCAAGGCGGTGTATCGCTTCCGATCGCGAACCCTTAATGCATTCAGCCGGGGGCGTGTGTTCTTCGCGGGCGACGCCGCGCACATTGGGCCTCCATCCGTCGGCCGAGGGTTGGCCGCGGGACTGCGAGATGCCGCCAACCTGTGCTGGAAGCTTGCATGGGTGGTGCAGGGGCGAGCGGATTCACGCATTCTCGACACTTACGACGAGGAGAGGCGGCCCCACGAGAAGGCGATAACAAAGCTCGCAAGGTTCATGAGAAAGCTCGTCACGCCGCGCAATGGCGGCATTGCCTTGTGGGCTCATGGGCTAATGCAATTGTCGCCACCGGTGCTCCCGCTGCGTGCGCAGCCCGAGGAATCGCAGATCCAGCCGAAAAAAACAACTAGAAGAGGTGTGTTTGTCAAAGGCCGCTCGCCGACGAAGCTTGTGCGCGGCGCAGTCATTGGGCAGGGGCGGGTACGTGGTTCGGATGGCAAGGCGCGTCCGAGCGACGAGGTGTTCGGGCAGGGTCTGGTGCTGATTGGATTTGGCACAGATGCCCGAGCCTCGCTTGATTCTTCTGAGGCAGCAGCCTTCGCGCGTGCCGGCGGAAGCACTGTGCAGATCGCACACCGTGGAGAGCGGCCGCATCTCGCTCGGCATGACAGCTGGGAGGACCTCGACGGTGTGTTCCTTCCGCGTCTCGTACCGGTTGGTTGGGCCGCCGTGGTGCGGCCCGACAAGACCGTCGTTCACGATGGCCCGGCGACCGATGCGTCGCGGCTCGTGCGCGAGAGTCTTTCCTTGCTAGGTCAGCACTGCTGGGTCATGCAGTGATCGCGAAGCCGCATGCCATCTCGAAACCCCATTCACACCGTGTGATCTCTTATCGCCATGAACCTGACCACAGTACAACCAGCCCGTCACCCCGATCCTACGACGAAAGCGTCGGCATTGGCCTATCTGATATTCGACCGGCCAGATCTCGAGAAAGCCGAGCAATTTCTCAGTGACTTCGGGCTCCGAACGGTATCGCGCGGTGAAGCGCTCCTGCTGCTGCGGGGAACGGGTGCCTCACACTTCTGCTATGTCGTCCGGAAGGCCTCGAAATCCCGGTTCGTTGGTTTTGGGCTACAGGTCGACAACAGGGCCGAGCTTGATGCACTTGCAAAACTGCCGGGCGCCTCGGACGTCGAACGCTCGCCCCTGCCCGGCGGCGGCTATACGGTACGGCTGACCGATCCTTCAGGCTTTCGCGTCGACGCGATATGGGGCCAGCAGCCAGCTTCGACGTTGTCTCATCGGCCACCCTTGCCGTTCAACTCCGTGGATGCGACGGTCCGGATCAACGGGACGCAGCGACCGCCCGAAGGCGCGCCGGAAATTATCCGGCTCGGACACGTCGTGCTCGAACTCGTCGACTATCAGGAAACCTGCGCGTGGTATACGCGGCATTTCGGCTTCATCCCCAGCGATGTGCAGGTGCTTCCCGATGGTTCGCCCGCCGTCGCGTTCATGCGGCTCGATCTCGGCGACAAGCCAGCCGATCACCATACGCTCGCGCTTGCACAAGGCTTCGTGCCCACCTACAGCCATAGCGCGTACGAAGTCGTTGACGCCGACGCGGTTGGCATGGGCCAACGCATTCTGCGCGACAAAGGTTGGACGCACGCATGGGGGATCGGCCGACATATCCTGGGCAGCCAGGTGTTCGACTACTGGCAGGATCCGTGGGGAGACAAGCACGAGCACTATTGCGACGGCGACCTCTTTACGGCGGACGCGCCGACGGGTGTCCATGCCGTGAGCCGCGAAGCGATGGCGCAATGGGGACCGACGATGCCACGCAGCTTCACGAAGCCCAGGTTCACACCCGCGAGCGTCGTGGCACTTTTCAGAAACCTGCGCCGCAGCCCCGACCTGACGTTGAGCAAGCTGCGCACGTTGGCGAAGCTTTTCGCCTGAACCACCCCACTTTCATCGAATCCGGAGATCGATAAATGGCACTTCACGTTCTGCATTACCTTCATGATGGCCGCGCCCAGTGGGGCGTAGTCGCCAATGGCGCCATCACGCCGATTCATGGCGAATTCAAGTCGACCGCCGAGTTTATTGAAGCCAATCCCGTCGAACGGCTGGCGGTACTGGACGGTTCTCCGATTCCCGAATCGGATGTGCAATGGCTGTCACCCGTGACGGCCAACCAGCAGTTCATCTGTCAGGGCGCGAATTATCGCCAGCATATGATCGACTCGGGCATGGACCCGGATGTGAAGAAATTCAACATGATCTTCACGAAGGCGACGAGCTGCATCGTTCCTGCCGACTCGCCCCTCGTGAAACCCAGGGAGGTGCAGTTGCTCGACTACGAGATCGAACTCGGTCTTGTGCTCAAACGCGACGTCACGTCCCGCGAAACGGTCACCGACGAGAACCTGCATGATTACATTGCTGGCGCCGTGATCGTCAACGACTACTCCGCGCGCGATATCCAGATTCCGCAGATGCAGTTCTACAAGGGCAAGAGCTACCGCACGTTTGGCCCTGTGGGCCCTTACCTTTGCCTCCTTGAGAAACATGATATTCCGAAGTTGAAGGAGCTCGTGCTGACACTGACGGTCAATGGAACCGTCCGCCAGAATGACACGACGGCGGGTCTCGTCCATGGGCCGGCAGAGACCTTGACGGAGCTTTCCGGCGTGCATGATCTGCGCATCGGTGACCTGCTCGCGACGGGCACGCCATCTGGCTGTGCACTGAGCATTCCATCGCCCGAAAAGCAACGCGCCGCGGCGCAGCTGCCTGAAGCGGAAAAATGGCGTCTGTTCCTGAAGATGCAGGCGGAAAGGCCGCAGTACCTGAAGGTGGGGGACGTCGTGGAGGCGCATATCGTCAGCTACGATCGCTCGATCGATCTGGGCGTGCAGCATAACGTCGTTGTGGAAGAGGCAGCATGAAAGGCATCGCAAACGTAGACGAAGTCCTTGCCATCGAAACGCAAGGGCTGCCGGCGGATCTCCCGTCGAGCACCTACGAGATGATCTGCCGGGGCGCGGCGATTAATCCATCGGCACCGGCACTTTCGTTCTTTGCAACGGCCGACGACTATCGGAACGCCGAGTGCTGGACGTATAGTGAACTCGTCCGAGATATCACGCGCACCGCGAACATGTTCTCGCGCCTCGGAGTACAACGCGACTCAGTCGTCGCATATGTTCTGCCTAACCTCCCTGAAACGCACTTCGTGATCTGGGGTGGGGAGGCCGCCGGAATTGTCTGCGCGATCAATCCATTGCTCGAGCAGGAAGCCATCGGCCAACTCCTCAACGCTGCAGGCGCCAGCGTGCTGGTAACGCTGGCGCCGTTTCCCGGAACTGATCTTTGGCAAAAGGTACAAGCGGTGCTGCACAAGGTTTCTTCGCTGAAGAATCTGGTGCTCGTGAATCCGGCCGAACGTGTGACGGGTTCAAAACAGTCCGCGACGCGGATGCTGCAGCGTAACGAGTGCTCAAGGCTGCACGGCGAGGGCGGCGTGCGGGGCGCGGTTCCTGCGCATATCGAGATCCACGACTTCGGCGTTGCCATCGCGCAGGAGTCGGGAACGGCACTTCAAGGCGCGCGGCACTTTGGCGCCGACGACGTGTCGTCGTACTTCTGTACGGGCGGGACGACCGGCCTGCCGAAAATTGCGATGCGCCGCCACGGCAATGAGGTGGCTAATGCCTGGAGCACGGGTCAATTCTTCGGCGACAGCGTTGGGCCAGGCAAGACGCTTTTCTGCGGACTGCCACTCTTCCACGTGAATGCCGTCATGGCAACGGGTCTCCTGCCTTTTTCCAAAGGCGCCCAGGTCGTGCTCGGCACGCCACAAGGTTATCGCGGCGATGGCGTTGTCAAACGTTTCTGGGAAATCGTCGAGCATCACCGCATCAATTTCTTCAGCGGTGTCCCGACGCTTTATGCGGCCTTACTCGATATTCCTGTCGGCGAGCACGATGTGAGTTCGCTGGAGTACGGACTGTGCGGTGCGGCTCCCATGCCGGTCGAAGTTTTCCGGACCTTTCAGGAAAGGACGCGCATCCGGATTCTCGAGGGCTATGGCCTGACCGAGGGGACCTGCGTGAGCAGCGCCAATCCGCCGCTGGGGGAGCGCAGGCTGGGCTCAATCGGGCTCCGCATTCCGGGCCAGGCGATGAAAGCCGTCATCGTCGACGCTGACGGGCGATATGTACGGGATTGCGAGATCGATGAGGTCGGCATGCTGACTATTTCCGGCCCGAACATTTTCCTCGGGTATACCGTGCCCGAGCAGAACAAGGGGCTGTGGCTGGATCTCGGCGATGGCAGGTGCTGGCTCAATACCGGCGACCTCGGTCGATGCGATGTCGATGGTTATTTCTGGCTTACCGGTCGCAAAAAGGAAGTGATCATTCGTGGCGGTCACAACATCGATCCGGCAGCGATCGAGGAACCGCTCTATCGCCATCCCGCCGTCAACATCGCGGCGGCGGTCGGTCGTCCCGATGCACACGCCGGGGAGTTGCCGATTGCCTATGTCCAGCTCAAACCGGGTGCAACCGCGACTGAGGACGAACTCGCCGAGTTCGTGCGACTCGAGATAGGCGAGCGCGCGGCACTGCCTAAACGGATCAGAATCCTGGATGCGATGCCGTTGACAGGCGTGGGCAAGATTTTCAAGTTGGCGCTGAAACAGCGCGAAACGGTAGACGCGTTACAGTCGGCACTCGTGGAGGCTGGCGTCGAGGGAGCAACCGTTAGGATCATTGAAGATACTTCGCGCGGGCTTTCGCTTCACGTCGAACTTCCCGACCCCGCGCTCGAAGCATTGGCGACTTCCGCGCTCGGGCGCTTTCCGTTCGCATTTTCGCTTTCGGTTGCCGCGAGGCCATCACGGAAAGAGCAATGTTGATGTACCAGCGGCGATAGAGACGCACAGCAGGCCAAGGTGATAGGAGCCTGACATCAGCGGGGGCGCTCAGTCACGCGCACGCGGCTCGATGCGGCGTTTCAAACGCCAGTGTCATGAGTTAAACGCTCGCGTCGGTTTGGAGGAAAGAAGATGAATACTGCTTCAGAAAGGTCCTTGCGTTCGCTTGTTGAAAAATGGCTCGGGCCAATATCGGCGAGTGCGGTTCGGATTACCCGGTTCGGTCGTGCCGGCTCAAACCAGAGACCCTATGTGCATATCGAGCTACTGCTGCCGAAAGGACCGGTTGGGTTATTTTTCTTCCGGCACCCCGACGGTGCGTGGTGCGTATTCCCGCCCGAGACTGAACGTTTGGCAATGCGCGCTTACTAGCGTGCAGGGCGATGGAGGCATGCTGTACCAGCAGTTATTCCAAAGGCAGAGAACGAATAATTGAACGGATTAAAGTCTCGACACCAGGAGGTACGAAGAATAGAAAGGATGGTAAGGATAACGCGAAAGCGTATTTCCACATAACGTGTACGAGGCAGTAGCAGTGTTCTAAACATTCGTGCCTGTTTCATGTCATTTAGTAAAACCACCTAATCAGACATAACCGGCGGACCTGATAAGCGGTCGAAGCCTATGAGGAACGACGCAACGACCCCAGACGGAGCGCCGCATCGGTTCCACAGGAAGCGCCACGGGTTCACAAAAATGCCCGGGCAACGAGACAGGAGAAGACACGTGAGGAATTACAGGCGAATGGTCAGCTCTGCCGGTATGGCGGCTTGCCTCTGCTCGGCTGCGCTTACCGACAACGCAAACGCCCAGTCGGCGGGAAGCATTACGCTGTCCACAGGATGGCTTCACATCGCGCCACAGGGCGACGCAACGCCACTCACCGTGGAGAGTATTGGCGGCGAAACGGTGAATCGCCAACTAGCCGGTAGCGGGGGGCATGCGACGTCAACGAATACGGTGGGAATTACCACCGAGTACTACGTCACGGACAACATTGGCGTCGCTATGCTTTTGGGACTGCCATTGACAGTAAATCTGGTTGGCGATGGGACGCTGGAGAAGTATGGCAACCTCGGCTCGACGAGGCCAATGCCGCCAGCCATCGAACTTCGATACCACCTGTTTTCAGCCGAATCGAAATTCCGTCCGTTCATGGGGCTCGGCGTGAACTATACGTGGTTCACCCAGGTTCGGATAACCAATAGCCAGTTTGTCACTGATAGCGTTGGTCCAGGCGGTTCGGCACACGCAACACTCAGTTCATCGTGGAATCCGGTATTCGAGATCGGGGCAAGTTACGCCATTACAAAACACTGGTCTGTCGGAACCTCTGTGAACTATATGCCGGTGAAGACCCACCTTACGTTAGACGGACACACCGCGACTGGAACGCAGATCGTTTCCAAATCGACGCTCCGGCTCGATCCCCTGAGCGTCTTCCTGAACGTCGCCTACACGTTCTAGCGCGTACGACTCGTTAATGCACCGATCGAGAGATCTGAATGCCCATCGAACACATCGACAACGTTATTTTTCGCGCCCCGGGCCTGGCTGCGGTCCGCGACGTCATGCCACCGCTAGCGCACCCCGCTTCCCTTCGGATCGAATAATGAAACGACAGGTCCTCAAGACTATTCTTTTTGCTTTGCCCAAGGTTCTTGACCTGACGGCACGCCGCTTTCCCGCTTATCGTGATCGCCTGAAGGAGCGCGATCTCGTGGCCTGGATCGGACTTGCGGATCAAAGCATCGGTCGCGTCATCAGGTTAAAGAACGGACGTGTTCGGTCCAGCGCCGGCAGGCATCCTCGGCCCGACGTGAGCATGGTCTTCAAGGATGTCGCCACCGCCCTGAAGTTCCTTTCTCCCACTCCGGACCAGGGCGAAATCATCCACGCTGCCAAGAACTTCAAGGTGGTCACCGAGGGCGAGGACGAACTGTTGGTCTGGCTAATGCAGACCCTGAGCATGATGCGGACCGTCGGCCTGCCGATGGGCACGCCTTTGCGCGACGGTACCCGCCGCTACACCACCTGCACCAACGGCGGGCCTCTGTTCGTCTACGTCAAGGATGGCCGCGTCGTTCGGGTGACGCCCATCGAGCTGGACAGCACGGATGCGCCAAGTTATGTGATCGAGGCGCGCGGCCGCCGTTTCAGCCCGCCACGGCGTGGCCTGGTCGCGCCCCACGCGTTGACGCTCAAGTCGCTGGTCTATTCCGACAAGCGCATCCTTCACCCCATGAAGCGGGTCGACTTCGACCCTGACGGCGAACGCAATCCCCAGAACCGGGGCAAATCCGGCTATGTGCGTATCAGTTGGGACGAGGCCCTGGACATTGTCGCCAGGGAAATCAACCGGCAGAAGCGCGTTCACGGTCCCGGTTCCATCACCTTCCCGATGTCGTCCCATCACCAGTGGGGCAACGTGGGTTACTACCTCAGCGCGCTGACGCGCTTTGCCAACCTGATCGGCTTTACCCGGGTCGCGGCCAATCCGGATAGCTGGGAAGGCTGGTACTGGGGTGCCATGCATCATTTCGGCAACTCGATGCGCGTCGGCGTGCCATCCGGCTATGGTGGCGTCGAGGATTGCCTGAAGGAAGCCGACATGATCGTGTTCTGGTCCTGCGACCCCGAAAGTACCAACGGGGCCTATGCGGGATTCGAGGGGACTCCGCGACGCCTGTGGGCAAAGGAACTCGGCATTGAGTTCGTTCATATCGACCCACACTGCAACCCCACCGCGCAGTTGCTGGGCGGGCGCTGGATTCCGGTCCGACCGCAAACCGATGCTGCTCTCGCCACCGCCATCATGTACGTATGGGCCATGGAGGGCTTGTACGACGAGGATTACATCGCCACCCGCACGACCGGTTTCGACGAGTGGAGGGCCTATCTTCTGGGCGAATCCGACGGCGTTCCCAAGACGCCCGAGTGGCAGGAGGGCGAAACCGGCGTGCCCGCCAAGGACGTCCGTGCGCTTGCGCGCCGATGGGGGAACAGGAAGGTCCATCTCGCGGTCGGGATGACCGGCGCGGGATTCGGCGGCGCGGGCCGCGGCGCGACCGGAGCGCAATGGGCGCGCTGCATGATCATGATGATGGCGATGCAGGGCTGGGGTAAGCCGGGGGTCAATTTCGGCTGCCTCGAGGCCGGCGTGCCCCACGACCTCCATTTCTATTTCCCCGGCTACGCGGACGGCGGCATATCCGGCGACCTGGCGTGGACCGCCAATGCGGTGAACAATTACCAGCGCATGCCGCACATTCTGTCCATGAATCCGGTCAAGCAAATGGTCCCGCGGCAGCAATTGCCCGACGCCATCATCAACGGCCATGCGACGGGCTACCTCTGGGACGGCATGTCCCAGGAAGCCCAGTTCGCGCCGTTCAGCTACCCCATGCCCGGATATTCGCCGATTCACATGATCTACCGCTACGGCGGATCCGCCTTCAGCACGGTGACGAATTCCGGACGCTGGGCTGAAGCCTACCGGCACCCGAGCATCGAGTTCGTGGTCAACCAGTCGATCTGGATGGAGGGCGAGGCCCAGTTCGCCGACATCATCCTGCCGGCGTGCACCGCGCTGGAGCGCTGGGACATCGGCGAATGGGCGAATTCCGGCGGCTACGCCCACCATGGGTTTAGCACGGTCAATCATCGCGTGATGACGCTGCAGCACAAGTGCATCGAACCTTTGGGCGAGTCCCGTTCCGACTACGACATCTTCACTGCCATCCTGACCCGGCTGGGCCTTGGCGGGGTGTTCACCGAGGGATGCAGCGAGCTGGACTGGGTCAGGCGGGTCTTCGACTCGTCGGATCTGCCCGATCGCATTTCGTGGCGCGAGTTCTGCCGCAAGGGCTATTTCGTCGTGCCGGCCGAGAAGCCCGAGTTGCGCCATCCGGTGGACATGCGCTGGTTCGCGGAGGGACGGCGCAAGGACCTGCAGGAACCCCATCCGCTGCCGTCGCAGTTCGCCGAAAAATTCGGCATGGGCCTGCAGACGCCGAGCGGCAAGCTGGAGTTCGTGCCCGAGTTGCTGAAGCGGCACACTGCGGACAATCCCGAGCGACCACCGCTCAACCGATACATCCCGTCCTGGGAGGGGCTGCGTTCGGACCTGGCTCAGCGTTATCCGCTGCAGTTGATCGCCACTCACAGCCGTTACAGCTTCCATACCCATTGTGATGGCAAGAACTCCTCGGTCAACAGCATCGATGACCATCGCGCGCTGATTGGTGGCCATCGCTTCTGGCTGCTGAGGCTAGGTCCGGCCGACGCGGCCATTCGAGGCATTGCCCACCGCGACCTCGTCAAGGTGTACAACGACCGCGGCGCAGTGATCTGCGCGGCCGACGTCTCGCCGCTGGTTAGCGCGGGAGTGGTCAAGTCGTATGAGGCGAGCGCCGAATTTCAGCTGGTCGAAATAGACGGCGAGTGCGTCGAGATTGGCGGTTGCATGAACATGCTCACCCCTGACCGGCCTCAAACCGCCGGCACGAGCAGCATGAGCCCAAATTCCTGCCTGGTGCAGGTCGAGAAGTGGCTAGGCACCGAAGCGTTCATGCTCGGTCGCGCCGCGTGAGGAATTTCGAATGAGCAAGTGGAACCTGATTATCAAAGTGGGGCGTTGCGAGAACTGCCAGAACTGCGTGATCGCCGCGCGGGACGAGCACGTCGGCAACGACTTCCCCGGTTATGCCGCGCCCGCCGCCGCCAATGCCGACAGCCCCATCCGGATCCTGCGCCGCGTCCAGGGCGACTCGCATATGGTCGAAACCACGTATCTGCCGGTCATGTGCAACCACTGCGACGAAGCGCCTTGCATGCGGGTGGGCGGCGACGCCATTCGCAAGCGCGCCGACGGCGTCGTCATCATCGATCCGGACAAGGCGCGGGGCCGCAAGGACATCGTGAAGTCCTGCCCCTACAAGGCGATCGTCTGGAACGATGAGCTGCAACTGCCGCAGACCTGGATTTTCGATGCCCATCTACTCGACCAGGGCTGGCCGCAGCCGCGTTGCCAGCAGTCGTGCCCCACCGACGTCTTCGAGACGGTCAAGCTCGATGATGCTGCGATGGCCGAGAAGGCCCAGCGCGAGGGGCTCAAGGTATTGCGGCCTAACCTGGGCACGAAGCCGCGCGTGTGGTACAGCGACCTCGAGCGCTGGGAAACCGCCTTCATCGGCGGAAGCGTCAGCGCGCGGATGGGAGATGTGGTCGAGTGCGTCACGGATGCGGTCGTAGCCCTTTACCTCGGCGATCAGAAGGTGGCGGAGACTGTCTCTGACGGCTTCGGCGATTTCCGCTTCGGTGGTCTCACCAAGGGAAGCGGTCTTTACAGGGTCGAAATACGTCATGCCCTCGGCAGCGCCTGGCGCAAATGTGAATTGGGCGAAAGCGTTTACCTTGGGGAGCTCAGCCTCGCACAGTCGACAAACGGTATGGAAGTCGCGTGATCATGGGCACCGCAACGAAGCTGCTTGGCATGAGACGGGCGGACCGCTCACGCTTCAGGATGGGCGACGTATGCAGTCGCCGGCCGACTCAAGGCCGCACGCTATCGCCCGAAGATCTTCCAACCGGACGAGGGAGCTCATGACGTCCTCGCGCGGCGCGCCTCTGCGCTTTTCCGAAGGGCTTTGGATGCCTTGGTCCGGAATACCAGTGCGCGGTATGACGGTTCCGATTTCCTCTCACGTGTGCCAGATTTCGTCAACTTTGTTGACAACAAAATCAGATATGAGTCTAATGTCACATAAACCGCGAGGCGGCCTGATCGGGCGTCGACGGATCATTGCGAAACCCGTCATCTGACAAGCATGCCGATCTGGCGGCACCGCAGATGTCGGCCTGACCGGTACTTTATGCCATGAAGCGGGAACGCCTGACACGGGCACAGCGCAGAGAGCAGACGCGCGAATGCCTGCTTGAGGCTGCGCGGAAGATGTTCGTTAAAAAGGGATTCGCCGCGACAAGCGTGGAGGACATCGCTGAGGCGGCTGGCTATACGCGCGGCGCGTTCTACTCAAACTTCGGCGGCAAGCCGGATCTGCTGATCAGGTTGTTGCGCCGCGACGACGATAGGGCGCGGACGAATCTCCTGGCGATGATGGAGAAGGGCGGCACGCCCGATGAAATGAAGGACCGCGCCATCGCGTACTACAGCCAATCTATTGTTGAACACGATTGCTTTCCACTTTGGGTCGAGGCCCAGTTGCTCGCGTGCCGGGACACCCCGTTTCGGGAGCGCATTAACGCCTTCCGGCAGGAGAAGCTGGAACAGATCAGCGCGCACATCTGCATGCTTTCGGAGCGCAACGGCAGGCCGTTGCCCCTGCAGGCCGAGGCTCTCGCGGTTGGCCTGGTGAGCCTGTGCGAGGGCGTGCAGTTCTTCAGGATGTGCAGTCCGCAAACGGTGAGCGACAAGGTGCTTCAGACAGTGCTTGCCGGATTTTTTTCGTGCGTGTTGTCGCGACAGCCGGAAGAACCAGTCTACGACAATCATCGCCCGGACGTACCCATGGGCGCACCATGGCGACTCATATGACTGAATGGACTGGCACAGCCCAATTCCCGCGGCAGCCCCTTCCGAGTGAACGCGGCATGGCGGCGCCGAGCTGTCGCCAAGGCGACGCAACCGCTCGATAAGTTACCGCGGGCATCAGTCGGAGGCATCGACAGGTGTCACTCCACCCCCGCTCGCCACAACAGCACATTGGCGCACCCCAAGCGCCTTCGGCTGTTGATCGAGACGACCCGAAAGGCACGGCGTCAAGCCTTGCTGTAGCCGGCTAGACGTACCGCTACCTCCATTTTCAGGCAGCGCGCAGCATTTCAATTCCCGACGTGCAAGAAAGAACCGGATGAGTTCGGGGCCAACCCGCCGTTCGCGCTTTTTGCATCTGTCACTCATATCTGACACATAGACCATATATGATTGCATTGTCAGTAGTGACGCGAAGGCGTACAATCCACGCGTCGATGAAACGTGCGATCCGAAAGTCGTTATGACTGACGGCGCGCGGGCCGTCAACGCTACTCGTGATGGGCGCGGAGGTCTCGATACGTGGGGGAATCAGTGAAGGATATAGTCTCCGGACAGGCGCTCGGGTTGCGCCAGATGCTCGCCAAAAGTGCTACGCGTGTGGTCGCTGTCACAGGCGGCTCGAAAGGAGTCGGCCGTACAACTGCCGTTGTCAACCTCGCGATGGTGCTGACCAGACAGGGTATGGACGTGCTGGTGGTGGACGAATGTCCTGGCGCGCGCTCGGCGAGCACAATGCTTCAATACATTCACGCCGCAGGCGTGTTCGCTCCCGCGATACATCGCAACTTGCCGCGCGTGCTGGCCGTTGACCGTGGTCGACGTCAGTTCCACTCGACTGGCACCGGCCATACGGATCACGAAAACGTCGCTGGCCTGCAGTACGACGCGGTGCTCACGAGCCCGCCGAACATCGTGCTGATCGATGCCGCGCTTGCCGGCAACGGCGCGTTTTCACCACTTGCGTTGCAAGCCCACCACGTCATCGTCGTCATGCACCTGTCGGCCGCTGCAGTAGCAGACACTTACGTTTGCATGAAGCGCCTGCGTCTCGCACAGGGCATCGAGGAATTCCGCATCATTGTGAATCTGTTCGAGGGTGAAGCGGACACTCACGCGCTGCTGGAAAGTCTCGGAGCCATCGCCCGCGATTATCTGGCTGTCTCGGTTCTCAAGGCAGGCTGCATCTCAATCGATCCGTGTATCGCGCAAGCGGCAGAGCTTTCGCGCTGTGTCGTCGATGCATTTCCTGGGTCCCCGGCGGCGAGCGATTTTGCACGCGTTGCTGCCGATATGCAGTCCTGGTCGAGGCGGCCCGCAGCGTCCTGGCTGCCACCTGCGACAACGCACATGGCGGCACGGGGGCAGCGCACGCATAGGACTTTGGGCTCGGCAGCAGCATACCGGTAAAGCCTCGAAGAACGATCTCCCCGACCCGGGGGACTTGCCGGGGCCGCGGTGTTTTTCGGGTAGGCGCCGTTCATGAAAGCGTGACTATGTTCGTAGGGCAAAGACATCAAAAAGGTCTTTGCCGACGCAATCGGACCGGTAATTATCGACGGAAGGGAGCAGCTATGGTGGGCAGCGCTCACGCGAAGCGCAAGCGTTCGAGCTTGCACGGAGGGAGCCGGGTTATGAATCGCGCTGTTGATCCGTGGAGTATGACCGTCACAAGGCTTGGCGATTGGAGTCTTGACGAACGAGCCACTGCGCACAGATCTGCCTTGAACGGTTCCTCGGTTCGACAGTCGATCGCTTCGACCAGCAAGCCAATCGTACGGGTACTCGACCAACCGACCGCGCAAACACTGATCGTTTCATGGTGCGATGCGCGCTCCGGACACTATGGATACCAGACATGGTGCGAAGCCGTCGCGCGGGTGCCAGGCATCTGTGCGCTGACCGGTCGGCTAATCGAAGTCGGAGATGCCATCTACAGGCCGCGCCTCACTGGGCCCACACCGGCTAATGCTCACGCAATGATCTGTGCGAGAAGCGTTAGCCTGATAGAACAGCCGACCTGATGTGATTCGGTTCTTTGGTGTCTTTACGGCAGAATGCTCAGCGCTTTCATGTGCGGCGGTGACACCAGGCGCATCCACGCGCGCAAGACGTGACCGGACAGTACCCCTGGTCGCGGTTGCACGGCATTGGACTATGTTCCACGGCGTGCGGTGCGGTAAAGGTCCACGAACAGGACTGATATCAAGGATATCTACACAAGTCGTCAGATAGCAGATGGAACGTGAACCATGGAATACATTGAAAGCTTGCGCCTGTTCCGGACTATCGTCGAAGTCAAACACTTCAGACGTGCCGGGGAAATGATGGATCTCTCGCCATCGGTCGTTTCGCGGGCGATCGCATCGCTGGAAGAGCGCCTGGGCGCGCGACTTTTCCATCGCTCGACCCGACAGTTTTCGCTGACGGAAGCCGCGGAGCGCTTTTACGATGGATGTTGTCGCATCCTGGATGACCTCGATTGCCTGGAAGCCAGTGCGGCGGGCCACGGTCGACTGCCGGCGGGCGTACTGCGACTGGTCGCACATGCGACCACCGCATTGACGTGGCTCGCACCGCTGATTGCGTCCTTTAAACGCAAGCATCCGAACGTCACCCTGGATATCACATTGACCGAGCGGCCCGTGGACCTGACGGCCGACGGTTACGATCTGGGTATCGTCCTGCCTTTCATGCTGGCGACGGATCTGGCTGTGACGCGGCTGCTCCAGCGGTTGCCGCTGGTCATTGTCACAACGGAAGCTTATCTGGGCAGGCGTCCTCGGCCCCGGCATCCGGCTGACCTGGCCGACCATGTGTTCGTCACGGTCCCTCCTTCGATGCACAAACCATGCGTCACCTTTCGAATGGATCAGGAAAACATCGCGGTCCCGATCAGCTACGAAATTGCGTCGAACAATCCCATATTCAATCGCGACATCGTACTCGAAGGATTCGGTATTGGTCTGCTTCCAATCGCCCTTGTTGAGCAGGACATAAAGGCCGGACGGCTCGTTCGTCTGCTGGAAGACTTCGAGATCGCCGATAATGTGGCCGAGGTCCGTCTGGCCTACATCGGACGCGCACTGTTGCCCGCGAAAGTCAGGGCGTTTATCGACCATACCGCGGAGTTCTTCGAACAGGGCATGGGACCTTGCGCTGCTGATTAGGTGGCGCCGCATTGCTGCCGCATGTGGTCGAAGCATGAAAGAACGCCTGCGTGCGACGTGTGCTGCGATAGGGGGCGTTTGACGAAAGGGGCGACAAAGTACGTTGTGGTTAGTATCCCGATGGATTTGGATGTCCTGGGTATCGACCTCCCGCGCTCAGACTTGCCGCGGTTGAAGCGGTCCGAGTCCCAGCATCGTGAGCCAGTGCGGGTGGTCCCGCCCCGTCATCAACTCACCCGGACTTTTGCCTTGACGCTCGGCCCGGCGGCTGCGCACGAAGCGCCGATGCTTCAGGAAGAAGCGCAGTAGGTCGAGGTAAGGGGCGCCCAGATGGCGACGCAGCGTGAAATGACATAGTTGTCACTTGAAGGATTGTTTGTGCTTGATGCTGCCCGTAATCCAGTCGGCATCCAAGCTTCTCTGCAACCAGGCAACGGAATGAGCAGTTGTGCCAGGTTAAGTTGCTTCGCTTAAGGAGATTCATGAGATGGACCAGGTTTCACAGCTGACACGCAATCACGAGATCGCATTGAAAATCCTGCGCCTGTTGCACAATCGCCTGGAAGAGGCCCGGCAACGGTTCGGGCAGAGGACGAGCGACGCAATCAAGGGGGGCGACGGCACGTCCGCGCTCACCATTCCCAACCTGGCGCAGTTCACACCATGGGGTGCCTGGCACTATACGGCCGATTTCGCGCAGCGCTCCGTCCTGTTCTGGGATGCCTTGCGTCAACGCGGCAACGAGTTCATCGAGCGCAACAAGGCCGGCATCAAGCCGGCGTTGCATTTCGACTATGACACAGTGCTCGACGCGAGGCACTTTGAGCGGCCCGTCAACTACGCTCTGCTGTCGATACGGCCGCCGGAGGGTGTCGTGGTCGACGTGAAGAAGCGCCCGTATCTGATCATCGATCCGCGCGCCGGGCACGGTCCCGGCATCGGGGGCTTCAAGGACGATTCGCAGGTCGGCGTTGCCCTGCGCGCCGGTCATCCCGTCTATTTCGTCGTGTTCTTCCAGGAGCCAGAGCCCGGCCAGACCCTGCTCGACGTGTGCGCGGCCGAGCAGCAGTTCCTACGGAAGGTGCGCGAACTGCATTCAGAGAGCCCAAAGCCCGCGATCGTCGGAAATTGCCAGGGCGGCTGGGCCGCGATGATGCTTGCCAGTTCGTCGCCGGAAGACACCGGTCCCATCCTGGTCAACGGCGCGCCCATGTCTTACTGGAGCGGGGCGTGGAGCGAGAGCGAGGTGCCCAATCCAATGCGTTATGCCGGAGGCATTCTGGGCGGCACGTGGCTCTCGTCCCTGGCGGCCGATCTTGGCAACGGCAAGTTCGACGGCGCGCATCTCGTGAACAACTTCGAGTATTTGAACCCCGCCAACACGTTCTGGGACAAGTACTACAACCTGTTCGCCAACATCGATACGGAACCGGCGCGCTTTATCGAGTTCGAGCGGTGGTGGGGCAGCTACTACCTGATGAACCGGGAAGAGATCGAGTGGATCACCCGTAACCTCTTCATCGGCAACAAGCTGTGGTCCGGCGAAGTGTCCGGCCCGTCGGGCAAATCCTTCGATCTGCGTGCCATCCGCTCGCCCATCATCCTTTTCGCATCGATGGGCGACAACATCACGCCGCCGCAACAGGCGTTCAACTGGGTCGCTGACATTTACAGCAGCACCGAGGAGATCAAGGCGCGCGGCCAGGTCATCGTCGCCTTGATGCACGAGGACGTCGGCCATCTCGGCATCTTTGTTTCCGGCAAGGTGGCGAAGAAGGAATACACGCAAATCTTCAACGTGCTGGAGACAATCGAGACGCTCGCGCCGGGCCTCTACGGCATGTCGATCAAGGAGGGAAAGGGCGCAGACGGCAAAACGGAATACGAGGTCTCGCTCACCGAACACCGGCTGGAAGAAGCCGTCGAGCATTTCAACGAGTTGCGGCGCGAGGACGAAAAGCCGTTCAAGGCCGTGGCGGTGGTGTCGGAGTTCAACCAGCGAGCCTACGAACTGTTCGTTCAACCCTTTGTGCAGCATGCGTCGAACGAGACGACCGCGCGGTTGCTGCGCGACTTTCATCCGTTGCGTCTCCAGCGCTGGGCATTCTCGGACCTGAATCCGTGGGTGGCCGCGCTGCGTCCGATGGCCGATGCTGTCAGAGCCAGCCGGCAGCCCTCGAGCGACCTCGAACCCTGGCGCAAGGTGGAGCAGCGCGGCTCAGAACTGATCAGCGCCTCGCTCGATCAGTTCCGGGCGGTAAGAGACGCCAGCATCGAAGCACTGTTCTTCTCCATCTACGCGAATCTTTTCGCAATGTACGACCCGGACCGCCTCGGCGAGCATGGGGCCGGCACGTCCGCCGCCGCCGATCCTCGCAGCCTGCCGTTCGTCCAGGCGGCGCTCGCCTCGCTAAGGCAGGGCGGCTACAACGAGGCGGTCGCGCGCACCGCGTTCCTGCTCGCGCCAAAGGGCGAGCCGCTGCCGCTATCGCGCATCGAGACAGTCAAGCAACTGGTCGATGAATACGCCGACGACCTGCCGCATTTGCCTCCTGCCGACTGGCGGCGCATTCGCGGGGAGCAGGAACTCATCGCGACTTTTGAGCCGCAACAGGCTATCCAGACGTTGCCCGATCTGCTCGCCAGCCCGGAAGACCGAAACCGGCTCCTGACCTTGCTCGACAAGCTGCTGGCCGACCGGCGGGTGCTGCGCATCCCGCCGACACCCGCGCAGGAAGAGGCGCTGCGCGCCATCCGGTCAGTGCTCGGCGCGACAACCGCGCTCGAGTCGCAGCCCCAAAAGGCCCGCGCACCGCGCGTTCGGGCCACGGCATCGTGAGTGCCGCCAACCCGTCAGTGAGGGAACCCGCCATGGAATCCAGACACGTCAAGTACCACGAGCTCATTGCGCAATGCCGCAATCTTGCGCCCATGCTTCTGGCCGTCGTCGCTGTCGATCGTGTTCAATGCCTGCGCGAGTGCGGCACTGTCGGTAGGACCTGCTGTATCCAGAAGTGATGGATGCGGAGTACCGAGTCTGCCAGGGAGTCCGCGAAGGCCTGATGCTGGTCGAGACCGTCCTTGCGTCTCTTGAGCTCATCCCAGCCGGCCTCGGTGCCGTACAACAGGATCACCGTGAACCATTCAGGGTGCTGCGCCATCAAGGGCGACCACGTTGCCTGATCCAGCGTGATGCCCTTGTAATACCCGACACACCACTCGTCGATGATCGACAGCGCCCGGCCGTCATCCCCGTCACGCTCAAGGACCAGGGGTTCATACACGCAGGGCGTCTCGCGCAGCGTGGCATTGACATCATTCCAGTGCCGGATGATCAGGCCGACGATGCGGTCGGCATCCTCGGCGTTCGCGAACGCGGGTTGGTCCACGCCTTGCTCTGCATCCCAGATCCAGCGCAGCATCGTGGTAGGCATGACGAGGTTCGGACTCGATGCGAGCGCGGTCATGAAACCATCCATCATCGAGACATCCATCGCCTCTTCCGGAGCCGAATCGCTGATCAGGAAATCATCGAGTTGCTCGATCTCCGTGTCAGTCAGCGGCAGCGCGAGCAATGCATCTTGCTTCATTCATTCCCCCTGTTCGTCGGCGCGCGCCCTTTTTACGATGGCAAGCACCGTATTCTTGCTAATGGAAAGCCTCTGTCCAATCTCGCGATACGACTGTCCCATCGCAACGAGTGTCAGAACTTTTGGCGCGAGCTTGTCGACCTTGACACGCTGCCCGGGTTGCAGGCCAAGTGCAATCCTACGAGCCTGAGCGCGGCCGCCTCGCTTCGTCAGTCGCCGCGGCCGATTGGACTGGCGTCAATCATAAGGCCTTGGTCGAAAATCGTGGACCTCGATCGCGACGAGAGTCGGAGCTGGCAGTGGAGCATTGCCAACCGGCAGCGGCTTCACCGTCCTGCGAGTCGGTATCAGGAATCCATCGAATTCGCGAAAGTCCTCGCAGATGTGAGCGGCCCGCGCCCAGCGTCCGATAACCATGGCGGTGTAATCGATCCTGCAAAGGCGATGTTGCCTATCGAAATAGAAATCCTGGACCCGGCTGTGCGTTGGAATGTCGCTGGGAAAGGTCGCCCGGATTCTTGGCCATATCCCGGCCGAAGTCGCCAGTGGCGGAAGTTCTTGGAACGTAAAGCCGCCGCGCAAGAATAAGAAAGGTGCTGTCAGATAGTTCCAGAACGCGTAGGCGCCGAAATAGACAAAGTCGAGGTCGTCCCAGTAGATTTGCCGTCGCCAGCCACGAAATGCTGTTCGCGGTCCGTCGCGGCGAGCCAGGATAGCCCCGTCTCGCCCGACGACGCGAACAAGTTCTTCTCCTTGAAGTTCACTCGTTTCGCCAACATGCGGAAAATCGTTGAAAGCGAAACGAGGCTCGTGTGTCGACGCGCGAACCTGCACTTGTCGCAGTATTGGCCGTCGCTTTGCGGTGAACAGAAGGCCGCAGGCGGAAACCGTCGCCTCGATCTCCGCCAGTTCGGCCCATCGCGCTGCACCGCCGTGCGCCTCAATCGCTGCTCGGATCGAATCCGGCAATGCGTTGCTCTGTTCCATGTCGATGCTCCTCCATTGCCGCGTTGCCTGCGCGCCAACCCATGAGTCGAGGAAACGATGGTTTGATAGATGCCAATTATTGAGACTTCCATAATTCATGACATCACCACAGCGTAGCCTGCATCCAGCAAGCGGCAATGATCGAAGGCCGCTTTTGAGCGCTCTTGAGCTTGTTGCGGGCGCTCGCGTGCAGTTCGCCGAGATCATTGGGGCAGTAGTTGGCCAGCGCGTGGCGCTTCAGCCAGGCCCACAGGTATTCGACCGGGTTCATGTCCGGCGCGTACGGCGGCAGGAACGCGATCTGGATGTGTCCGTCCAGGCTGTCCAGGTACTCGCGCACCAAACGACTGCGATGCGCCTTCAGGCCATCCCAGATCACCAGCAGCGGCTGCTTCAGGTGGGCCTTGAGCGCCTTGAGGAATTGGACGATCTCTTCCTTCTTGATGCTCCCCTCGTGCAGCCGGAACAAACAGTTGGTGCGCGTGAGCCCGGCGATGACCGAGACGTGATTCCAGTTGAAGTGAAACTGGATGATGGGCGTCTGTCCCTTGGGCGCCCAGGTGCGGACTCTGGTCGGGCGCTCGCTGATGCCGGACTCGTCCACGAAGACAATCAGCCGGCCTTCTCGTCGGGCTTTTTTTTAAGGGCGGGCCAGGTGCGGCGCTTCCAGTTGCGCACGGCATCCTCGTTGCGCTCGATGGCCCGTTTCTCGGGCTTTTGCGGGCTAAAGCCCAGTGAGCCCAGGATGCGCCAAACCTGCGTCTGGCCAAAGCGAATGCCGTGCATGCGTTCGATGACCGCGCCCACGCGCTTGAGAGTCCACAGTTCAGTGCCAAATCCATGCTCGACGGGGCTTTGCAGCAGGGCGGCGCGAACAGCCGCCAACTGTTGCTCATCGAGTTGGGCCGGGCGCCCTCGCTCGCCCACCTCTCGCAGCGCATCGATGCCGCCTTCATCGAGCAGCCGCTTCCATGTGTACACCGTCTGCCGAGCCACACCCACCGCCAACGCCACCTCGGCGCAGCCCTTGCCCGCCAGCAGCAGCCGACCCGCCTTCAATCGCTTCTTTGCTGCTTCGCTCATTCGCCTTTGCGCCATGCCAACTTGTCTCCAGGACCGTCCTGAAAATATAACGCTTGAGACACTCAACGGTTGTCATGATTTACGGAAAAATCAATAGTCGGGAGCCCGATATCGCGGGAAGCCTTGTAAAAAGCATCCAGGATCAGCTTCCATCTTTCAACGTCCCACTATACCGAACGTTTCTCGCACAAACTGGATAGCGCACGCCGATGCTCAAGCGGCCGCCGTCGCAAATCAGCGGGCCAAGCGCTGACCGTGCACCACCTTTCATATTTGCCGTTACTATCATATATGATATTATGATCACGTATGATTCATTAAGCTTGCTCTCCTACCGCAGTGCGGCTCCCTCATTTCACGCCCGGCCGCGACCGAATGCAACACCGCTTACCTAGGTATCGCGTGCATGAGCCAGATCTCTCAAATGCATACTCTTCGCCGCGCTTGCGCCGCGCGACAAATAGTTGCAGTCATTTTTCACCTTATCGCGCTGACGATGTTCGGCCTGATTCCGGTTGCCGCCAACGCAGCGACGCTGCCACCCCTTAGCATAGATGCTCCTGCTGATTCTTCGCCATCCATGGGCGCGGGCTCCGAGGCATTACCAAGGCTCGGTGCGCTTCAGGAAAAACAGGACCAGATCCGGCAGCGTGCTTCGACGGCAACAAGCGATGCGCAGCTGTCCGAGCTGGACGCATTGAGCCGGCGCGTCGCCGAAGACGTCGACAGGCTCATAACCACGTCGCTGGAGCCTGATCGCGCGAAAACGCATGCCCAGCTCGACGTACTCGGAACAGCACCCGCTTCCGAATCCGCCGCGGAAACTCCCGCGGTCGCCCAACAGCGCAGCGTTCTCGCCGCTCAGCAATTGCAACTCGATGCCGAACTCAAGCAGGCGGCAACGATCAAGGAGAACCTTGCCAACCTGAGCGCCCAGATCACGCGACTGCTGCAAAACCATCTGAAAGATCAACTGGCTCTTCGTTCCGACAGCATCGTCAGCGCCGCGTTCTGGGCGTCGGCGCTCCACCCGGACACGGCTGACTATCAGCGTCTGCGAGACTTCAAGGCGCAGATCGACAGGCAGATTCAAACGACATGGCAAACGGGGCAGCGGGTTGCAACGTCCCTGCTTGTGCTGCTCGCCCTGGCCGTTGCAACGATCGGAACACGGCTTCTTGACAGAGCATCAGAACGGTTCTACCTACGCCGCCTTCCAGAAGGCCGGATACGGCGCAGCGCGATGGCGATCTCGACCGTCGTCGCGTCTTTGGTGACCACCATATGTGCCATTGATCTGCTCTACTTCGCGTTGACCCGTCAGCAGGCGCTGCCTCCTGCGCTGCAAAGCTTCGCCAGCGAAATCATCAAACATGTTGTGACCTGCGCGCTGGTCGCTGCTCTCGGCCGGGCATTGCTTTGCACACGACATCCGTCATGGCGGTTGCCGGCCATCGCGGATCCCGTCGCTCGCGCGCTACGCCCTTTCCCACGGACACTGGCCGCACTGCTGCTGTTTTCAGGAGCCATCGAGCAGATCAACCGGGCCGTCGATACCAGCGTGCAACTTACGCTCTTTACTCGCGGCGTGGTGGCGTTGGTCGTCGCTCTGACCATCGGGATGTCGCTTTTACGCGCAAACCGGGTACTCACTGCGCTCGCCGCTGCCGGAGAATCGCCTGAGGCGCGTTCTACCCTCGCTGGCATTATTCATGCCGCCGTCAGCCTTGCCGTCGGAGCCTCTCTGATTGCATTGCTCTGTGGTTATGTTTCGTTCGCGCGGTTCCTGACTTACGAACTGGTCTGGTTCGATCTCGTACTGAGCAGCGTTTATCTGCTGACGAAGCTCGCTCATGATGTTTGCGAAACCGTATTTTCGCCATGCCACGCCAGCGGCAAAACAATCAGGCATCTATTCGGGCTGCAAGATGTTCATCTCGAACAGGTGGCAACGGTACTCTCTGCGATCCTGCGCAGCGCATTGATGCTCGCCGCAGTCATCGCACTGCTTACGGGCGGCCTCGGGACAACGCCCCGAGATCTGGTCGATAGCATTCTCGGCGTATTCGGTGGCGAGCGATTACATGCGCTCAATATTGTTCCCGCCCATATCTTCAGCGCTATCTTTACCTGTGCAGTGTGCCTGTATCTGGTTGGGCTCATGCGCAAATGGCTGGACGCCGAGTTTCTGCCCAAGACGCAAATGAGTTCGGGTATGCGCGCGTCGCTGGTGACGGTCTTCGCCAACGTCTGCTATGTCCTCGTCGCGCTGCAAACCTTGTCCGTACTCGGCGTGAAATGGCATAACCTGGCGTGGATCGTCAGCGCATTGTCGGTAGGCATCGGCTTTGGTCTGCAGGAAATCGTTAAAAACTTCATTTCCGGGCTGATATTGCTTGCTGAACGGCCGGTCAAAGTAGGCGACATGATCAGTATCACCGGCATTGAAGGCGATATCCGGCGCATCAGTGTGCGTGCGACCGAAATACAACTCGCAGACAGATCAACGGTGATCGTTCCCAATTCGCACCTGATTTCTCAGAATGTGCGCAACGTGACAATGGGAAACAAAACGCAGGGGGTTGTCACACTGGCCCTTACTTTTGCGCTGGACGTCGATCCGGAGCAGGTGCGCGATGTTCTTCTGCAAGCTTACCTGGATCACCCATCGGTTCTCGATCGTCCCGCGCCATCGGTGATCTTTAGCCAGTTGACGCCTGACGGTATGACATTGACTGTTACCGGCTATGTCGGTAGCCCGAGAATCGCCGGGGATACCAGAAGCGATCTGCTATTTGCAATCCTGAAGCGACTACGTGCTGCAGAAATACCGCTGTCGATCTCTCGAACCGTTGTAGTCCGAAGTACGAGCGATATCATCTCGAACCAGGAACCCACCGATCGCAATTCCGGTCCGGTAGAGCTCCGTGTCCTGTCTGCAATCAGCGAGAATAGATAGTCGTCGACGTGATTTCTCGCACTCATGGGACTGGTAAAAGCCGTTATCGGTGGCTTGCTGGCCCTCGTTACACCGGTGATCGCAGCTCTACGCTATCGCCCACGCGGAACCGCTTTCCGCCGGGCGAATCCAGCGAAACACGTTCCTTGGTGTAGGTTCCGTTCGCTTGCAGGCATTCCGAGTAACTGATAACTGTCATCCATTCATAGACTTTTCCGTCCTGGGTCACTGCAGCGATGCGCTCTGCCATGCCACGCGGCGCACGCGCAGTCTGCTGCAGTACACCGTAGTAACGGCACTTGCTGTCCGCTGACCGTAGCACTACGAGTCCGCCGAGTTGATTCATACCTGCGACGCTTTCAACCGTTGCGCTCATCGACGAATCGCCGGCTGCATGCGAACTCGCTGCGAATAAAATCAGCAGCGCGGCAAACCACTTTTTCATTGAAGACTCCTATGGGTTAAAGAAAGGGTAGCGGCTGATTTTGCGCCGAGGTCCGATTGTCTGCGCTTGAACGTGAATCGTTGCGCTGGCTAATCCTTTGTAAATAACGGAGCCGGTATCCACCGCAAAACTGAGCACATGCTGTGTCAGATGTGGGTTGCAGTATATCGACAGCGCGTCGTTATTCGACGCGCGCAATTGTGAGTTGCCATTTCATGAACATGGAGGTTGGGTGGCTCGCGAATCGTTTACCGGACAAGGTAGACCCCGAGTTATCCAAGCGTATCGGTTCTTGACGCGCCTATACATTCGCCGTCCGCTCGCAAATTACGTCGGTTGGGCGGCCTTCATCAAATGCACGTCGCAGCACGAGGGCTCCGCGCCCCGAGATCGCCGTTCGGTCCGGCGCCCTGTCGTTTCGCGACCGCTGCGCGCGGATAGATGCCTCTCGACGTTGCAAGCTCGGAAACAATGTATTGAAGAGAACTATTTGTAATCAAACGATAAGAAGATGACGGACCTCAACGGAACGGGCACACGGACTTCAAGACCTTGCCTGGTCGTTGTTTCGCTAACCTGGCGTCTGTTGTTCCCGGCGCTCGAGACTGGAAGCTTCATCATGGCTAAAGCGTTCATGCCCGTTCTCACTGTCGTGTCAGTCATCGCTCTCCCCACGGCCACCTCTGCTCAGGGTAATGGTCCTCTGACGCGTGAGCTAGTGCACGAAGAAGTCATCCGACTGCAGCTAGCGGGCTCTGACCACCCCAACGGTGACGCACACTATCCGGCGAACATCCACGCGGCCCTGGCGAGCGTGGCGGCTCAACAGCAGGCGTTCAGTGAGCACGGTGGCGTGAAACTGGGCTCCGCAGTTTCGGGGGTACCGGCAATGGCTCAGCTGGCCTCGTATCGTTCTATCTACGACGAATGTTGATTGGACATCACGGCGGGGCAAGCCGCAGCCTTGTCTGGCTTTCCATAGCGACGTCGGCGTACCCCCTCCGGACGCGAGGTTCAGCGGAAGGCGTAGATGTCGGGAATCTGCATTCGGGGTCGGCCGGCCCCGGAATCACCAGGTTCGGCCACGCGGGGATTCACTTCAACCAGCACCAACGAGATTCCCTTTTTTGTCGCGCAGCGGAATTCGCCAGGTTGAACCCGTTCGGTCTTTTGCGCCATGGCCTTACCGTTTTGCGCCGGATCGCGGCAGGCCCGCTTCATCGAATAGGAGAAAGTTTGTGAGATTCAGGATAGTTTTGCTTGCGCTGATCGCGACTACGGCCGTATGCCTGAATAGCACCGCGCAAGCGCATGTGCGCGTCGGTGTCCTTGTGGGTATCCCGCCCCCCATGATGATGGCGCCCCCCGTCGTCTACTACGCTGCGCCCGCCCCAGTCGTCGTCCAGTCGGTCCAGCCAACCCCGAGCACCGTCTACGTCGAAAAAACGCAGACGAGTCCGCCGTCGGGTACCTGGTGGTATTGCCCGGTGACAAAAAAATATTACCCGTACGTGAAGGGGTGTTCGAGCGGCTGGGTGGAAGTGCCGGTGAGGCCAACCGGGCCGAAATGACATGAGCAAAATGAATTCCCTCTCTCTGGCAATGCGCACGAAACGGGGCGTATCCGCGCTAGTCACCGCCGCGGTCAGCCTGAGCTGCATCATCGCGCTCGACGGCTGTGCTGGCATGCCGACAGGTCCCACAGTGATGGCCCTGCCCGGCACGGGCAAGTCCTTCGATCAATTCCGCGCCGACGACGCGACTTGCCAGCAATTTGCTTCCCAGCAGACCGGCGGCGTGAGCACCCAACAGGCCGCAGCGACAGGCGCCCTCGGCGGTACGGTCGTCGGCACCGCGCTCGGGGCGGCGGCCGGTGCGGCGTTCAACGGCCGCCGCGGCGCAGCGGTCGGCGCAGGCGCAGGTCTGCTCGGCGGCAGCATGATCGGCGCCGGCATGGCGCAAAGCTCGGCCGCCAGCCTTCAACAACGCTACGACCAGGCGTACGTTCAGTGCATGTACGCAAATGGCGAGCGTGTGCCGGTCCCGCGCAGCGCCGCCAATGTGTACCGGACGCACGACGCAGCGACGCCTCCGCCGCCGGCCTACGATACGGCGCCTCCACCAGGTTACTGAACCAGGCACGCCGACGTTTCGTGGCGCGTCAGGCTGGCTTGGCAAGACCCGTCAATCGAAGATCTCCGCGGATATCTGCACCGCGAACTTTCGAGCCAGAGGCGCCGACCATCGAATTCGCCAATTGTCGCGCTGCGCGCGATGCTGCGGTTTCTCACCGTGATGGGTCTTGTGCCGTCCGGTCTCGAGGAAGCACTACCTCGAATCCGGAGATGGCGTCACGCGACGCTTCCAGCCAGCCTGACGAACGATGATGTGGAACGGCTCATCAAGTGCGGGTCGACGCTGCGACGTTTCAGCCGCTGCGGAACACAGCAATCATATTGTTGCTCGCCAGGACCGGGATGCGGGCTGCTGAAGTCATGCACCTCGGTCTGGATGCGTAAAACGAACCAATGTTGTCACCGCATATAGCCCACAAGGGAAGGGCGTAAGCCCGGCCGCCGGTTGTCCGGCACGGGGAGCTTCGATGGTAGTAATAGAACGGATAACGATGACGATGCGCAGCGGGCTTCAGTAAAGAGGCGAGCGAGCCGTCGCGTTCTTCGCGTCGGCTCGTATCTGCATGGCCGCTGTGGCGCCGAGCTTTGAGCAGGGCGCTACATGCCTTCCCGTCAGACGGATTCCTCGGTCGTCCCCGATTGCGGTTCCCGATGCGCGGCCGTCACTTGCCGCGCCTCCACCGCCCACGCAATGACAGTTCAATCGCGCCAATACCGACGCCAACCGTATTGGACGTTCAACGCGATTGATACACTTTGAAAATTCCTTCACCGGGCTGCTCGCATCGCCAGCGGAAGCGTCATAGCCAGGCGCTTGCATGCCCGCGCCGCAACGCTCTGGCGCGGGCAGGACCGGGAACGCTGGTTGCGGGTTGATCACGACGGCCGCGGTTAGCCACGGTCACCCGCAATCTCACGTAGGAGAGCGTCATGACTTCGGACAAGAATTCGAATCGTCAGCCGTCGAATCCGGCGCAGCCCGGCCGCGACAGCGGACAGCAGCAACAGAACCAGACTCCTCCGACGCATCAGCGCGTCCAGCGGCAGCCCTGAGCGCGATGAGTGACGGCGTGTCCAGGCGTCGTCGCTCGAAAAACGGGAACCCCGACGTAATAGCGCCGCTAATGGCGGATCGTCACTACGAAGGCGAAGTGGAAAAACTACACATCTATCTGTTCGGCGCGCACGATGCGGTTCGGCACGAGCAGGCGCTGATCCGGCTCGACAAGGCCGGCTACATGGTCACGCTCGCGCGGGTCGTGGTCGAAGATCTGCCGACCTATGCGCAGGCGCGCGACCGCCCCGAGCTGCAGAGTCTGATCCGACGAATCGCGCCGCGCGACACGCTCGTCGTGCTCGAGCTGGCCGCGCTCGGCTGCAACGCGCGCGACATCCTCGCCACCGTGATGCAGTGCCGGAAGGCCGGCGTGGCGCTGCGTTGCGTCGAAGTCGGCCATACCGATCTGGCCGGGCGCCCCGAGCCCTCGGCGGTGAAGGCATTGCGCGCGCTGGTGCGGCTCGACGCCGCGTGCCGCAGCCTGCGCAGCCGCGACAGTCTCGCGGCCGTTCGCGCGAGCGGCAAGCATACGGGCAGGCCGCCGTCGCTTTCCGAGCAGCAGCGTCAACGCGTGCTGCAATCGCTCGGCAGGGGACAGTCGGTCAGCGAGGTCGCGCGGCGCTTCGGCACGTCGCGTCAGACCGTGATGCGCATTCGCGCGGACACGCCAGCCGTGTAGAAATTGCGTGCCGGAGCCCGGGATCACTGCGAGTCGTCGAGGTCTGGAAAAGCCTGATCGAACATCGTGCGCAAGTGTGCGGCTGGTCCGCCCACGTGAACAACGCGGGCGGACGCGAGTCGCTGAGCGTCGATCTGGTCGATTGCCCTGCGGATCGCCTCGCGATTATCTCGGCCGCGTTGAGCTCGGGACCGATGACCGTGCTGGCGACCGACACTGAATGCGTGCGCGGAAATAACGCGCGGTGCGCGGCAGCCCTTCGTCAAGCGACGTGCCCGGCTGCCAGCCGAGCAGTTGTGTCGCCAACGAGATGTCCGGCTGTCGATGCCACGGATCGTCGGCCGGCAGCGGCCGTGTTTCGAGCGGCGACGCGGAGCCGGTCACCGCGACGATGCGCTGCGCGATCTCGCGCATCGACACTTCGTGCGGATTGCCCAGGTTGACCGGGCCGCCTGGATCGTCGGCGCTGTTCATCAGCAGAATGAAGGCGTCGATCATGTCGTCGACATAGCAGAACGAACGCGTCTGCGAGCCGTCGCCATAGACGGTCAGCGGCTCGCCGCGCAGCGCCTGCATCATGAAGTTCGACACCACCCGGCCGTCGGCCGGATGCATGCGCGGGCCGTAGGTGTTGAAGATGCGCGCGATGCGGATCGACAGACCATGCTGACGGCGATAGTCCATGAACAGCGTTTCCGCGCAGCGCTTGCCTTCGTCGTAGCACGAGCGCGGACCGATGGGATTCACGTGGCCCCAGTAGTCTTCTTTCTGCGGATGGACGAGCGCGTCGCCATACACCTCGCTCGTCGACGCCTGGAAAATCCGCGCTTTCACGCGTTTGGCGAGCCCGATCATATTGATCGCGCCGTGCACGCTGGTCTTCGTAGTCTGCACCGGATCGTGCTGGTAGTGGATCGGTGACGCGGGGCACGCGAGGTTATAAATTTCATCGACTTCCACATACAACGGGAACGTCACGTCGTGACGCATCAGTTCGAAGTTCGCGCAGTCCAGCAGATGCGCGATGTTGTCCTTCGTACCGGTATAGAAGTTGTCGACGCATAGCACGTCGTGTCCCTGCGCGACGAGCCGTTCGCACAGGTGCGAGCCGAGAAAGCCGGCGCCGCCGGTGACCAGAATGCGCTTGCGGGTAAGTTCTTTCATGGTGCGTGATCCTGTGGTTGGACCGCATGAACGTTGAAAATCAGCATGGCATCACGCCGTGACGTGCAGCAGCGCGTCGTGCCAGTCCTGCGCGAAACGGTCGATATGAAAGCGTTCGAGCGCCGTGCGCCGCGCGCCTTCGCCGAGCCGCCGCGCTTCGCCGGAATCGCGCAGCAGCCCGAGCATGGCGTCGACGAGCGCGTCGAGGTCGGTATGCACGAAGCCGTTTTCGCCGTTGCGGATCACGGTGGCGAGCTCGGCCGTCGCGAGACCGACGATCGGCATGCCGATCGTCATCGCCTCGACGATCGCGAGGCCGAGGCTGGTCCAGCGGATCGGATTGAAAAAGAAGCGGTAGCGCGCGCTGAACGAGGCCAGATCGAGGTTGCCGATTTCACCGATGCCGTCTAGCCGCTGTGCGTCCATGCCGACGAGATCGAGCGGCACGCGCGTGCGCGTTTCGCTGAAGACATCCGCGCCGAGCCGCCGGCCGCGCTGCGCGAGATGATTGACGACCACGATGCCGCGCTGCAGTTCGCCGCTGTAGCGCACGCCGTCGGGCACCACGACGCCATGTTCGATCACGCGCGTCGGCGTGACGCCGCTGTCCCACATCAGCCGGTTGAAGTGCGTGACGTGGACCAGCAGCGTGCCGGGATCGTCGACCCAATGCCATTGCTCGAACGGGTTTTCCTGCGGCGGGTCGTGCTCGACATAGACGCGTGGCAGACGTTGCTGCGCGGTGCTTAGCACGTGCTCGCGGTCGTGGTCCCAGTGGATGCGATGCTGGTACAGCACCACGTCGAACTCGTGGTTGGCCACGTCGTCGATTGCGATCTCGTGCACGTTGTCGCCCCACGGCAATACGCCGACCTTGCCGGCATAGCCGGGCGGATGACCGGGTTTCGTGACCAGATAGAAATCGTGCGGCGTCTGGCTCAGGTAATACATGTAGTTGCCGTGCACGTGCCAGGTCAGCACGCGCAGCCGGCGGCAATTACGCAACATGGTCCAGATCCTCGAAAGACAGCGAAACGGTTCCCTCATGCAGACTGCCGGGCGTGCCTGGTCGCGCGCCGGGCGCGCGCGCAAGCTGCTCGCGGGCGGTCTCGACCACCTGTTCGACCTGCACGTTCAGCGCGCACGGATGACCATACGGGCAGTCGCGGAACATGCACGGCCGGCACGCCGGATAGTCGGCCAGCACGCGATGCCGCGCATGATCGAGCGGCGCCCAGCGTCGCGTGTCGCTGCCGCATGCGATCACAACCGACGCGCTCGCCATCGCCGTGGCGATGTGCGAGATGCCGGTGTCGTTGCAGACCACGAGCCGCGCACGCGCGACCAGCGCGGCGAGTCCGCCGAGCGACGTCGCACCCGCCAGATGCAGCGCGGGCGCGCTCATCGCGCCGAGCACCGCGCAGGTCAGCGGCGCTTCGGCGGCCGTGCCGGTGATCGCGATCTGCCAGCCGTCGGCGGCGAGGTGGTCGGCGACGGCCGCGAAGCGCTCGGCGGGCCAGCGGCGCGACGGCAATTGCGAACCGGGGTGAACCAGCACGAGCCGCCCGTCTTCGATGCCGTGATACGTGCGCAGCGCGGTGTACTCGTCGAGGTCGAGCTCGGTGAGCGGGAACGTCAGACGCTGGTCGTGCGACGGCGCGCCGAGTGCGCTCATCAGCGCGAGATAGCGCTCGGGCTCCGGCAGCGCATCGGGCCAATCGATGAAGCAACCCTCGCGCGGTACCTCGTCGGGCTGCACGAAGCCGGCGTCGGCACATGCGCCGAGTTGATGCAGCAGATCGTTGGCGATGCCGCCGCTGCCGTGCAGCTGGACCGCCAGATCGAAACGCCGCTCGCGCATCCGCGCGAAGAACGCGGGCAAGCCATGGTTCGATTCGGGCTGCTCGGGAAAACCGACCGCGCCCGGAAACACGATCAGCTCGTCGACGAGCGCCGCATAGCGCTCGACGAACGCGCGTGCCCACGGCAGTCCGATCAGCGCGATATGCGCATCCGGCGCGGCCGCGCGCAGTGCGCGCAAGGCGGGCACCGCGCACAGCATGTCGCCGAGCTGCAGCGCGCGAAACACGGCGATACGGCGCGGCGCGAGCGCCGCCAGCAGCGAGGGTGGGGTCATGGAAAGAACACCTTGAAACGGATGGCGCCATAGAGCCGCCAGTAGATCGATAGACACGGAATGGGGATCGACGTCCAGAGCATTTCGGCGACGTGGCGCCAGCCGTGGTTGCGCCCGCGCAGCCGCCGCGCGCAGAAATAGCCGGTCAACCCGCACCACGCGATCAAACCCGCGCCCGCGAGCATCGGCTGATCCGCAAACGAACCGCCGATCGCCAGCAACGCGGCGCAGAGAATCGCGTAGTACAGCAGCGGCGGCCGCGAGCGGATGCGCGTTCGAAACAGTTCGGGATGCTTGCGATAAAGCAGCGCATCGAACTGGCTCTTTTTCTGCTGCGCGATGCTGACGCCCCAGCGCGCGGGCCGCACCGGATGCACGACCACCGCGTCGCGGGCGCGCACGATCTGGGCGCCCGCGGTAAGCAGCGTGAACTGCAGGTCCGAATCCTCGCGCCACGCCGACGTGAACCGTTCGTCGAAGCCGCCGGTCGCGACGAGCGCCGCACGCGTGACGAACACGTTCGCGGTCGCGAATTCGGCGCGCGCGAGGCCGCTCGCGTCGGCTTCGTAATCGGTCGGCAGATCGGGCGGCGAGGGCAGCGGCACGACGATCGTGCCGGCGGCCGCCATCGCGCCTTGCGCGAGGGCCGCGACGCCAGCCGTCAGCCAGTGCGGATCGGGCAGCGTGTCGTCGTCGGTGAATGCGATCAGCGAAGCGCGCGCATACTGCCAGCCCGCGTTGCGCGCGCCGGCCGGCCCCTGGGTGCGCGTGACCGGGAGGTAGTGCACTTCCAGCCCGCGCGGCGCCATCTCGCGTGCGAATCGTTCGACGCAGGCGCGCGTGGCGTCGTCGGGACCGTCGTCGCAGACCACGATCTCGTAGCGGTGCGGCGCGAACTGCTGCGCGCATAGCGCGGCAAGACAGTTCGCGAGCATCGCGGGACGGCGGTAGGTGGGCACGACCACCGACACGTCGGGCCTCGACTGCGTGCGCAACGTGCGGCCGGTTTCCTCGTCATCTTCGCTGCTGTAGCGCGCGGCCACGCCGCCATGCAGGGGCGACGGACACATGACCGAGGCGTTCATGCGCGGCCCCCCGCCTTGTCGACGAGGAACGGGCCGATCACGAGCGCGTCGAGCGGCGAGGTCCAGAACGACTCGACCGCGTCGCGCGGCGAATTCACCATCGGCTCGCCGCGCGTGTTGAACGACGTATTGACGAGAATCGGCACGCCCGTGCGCTGCTTGAACGCCGCCAGCAAGTCGTAGTACAGCGGGTGCTGCGCGCGGTTGATGGTCTGCACGCGCGCGGTGCCGTCCACATGCCGCACGGCCGGAATACGCGCGGCCTTGTCGGCGCGCACGTCGAACACGAACAGCATGAACGGCGCGGTTTGGCCGTTCACGAACCATTCGTTGGCTTCCTCTTCCATCACGACCGGCGCGACCGGGCGAAAGTCCTCGCGATCCTTGATCTCGTTGAGCTTCGCCTGCATCCGCGGATCGACCGGCGACGCGAGGATCGAGCGCGCGCCGAGCGCGCGCGGCCCGAATTCGGTGCGCCCCTGATACCAGCCGATCACCTTGCCCTGCGCGAGCAGATCGGCGGTCTCGCCGGCGATATCGGCGAGTCGCCGGTACGGTACTTTCGACCAGCCCAAAAACTGCTCGATTTCCGCTTCGCTGTATTCGGGCCCCAGGTACGCGTGATCCATTTTCCAGTGACGCTCGCGGTCGCCGCGCGCGGCACGTTCGCGATAATCGGTCCACAGTGCCGCGCCAAGCGCGGTGCCAGCGTCGCCGGCCGCCGGTTGCACCCACACTTCGCTGAACGGCCCCGCGTCGCGCACCTTCGAGTTCATCACGCAGTTCAGCGCGACGCCGCCCGCCATGCAGAGCCGGCTCAAGCCGGTCTGCCGATGCAGCCAGTGCGCGAGTTCCAGCACGGTCTCCTCGAGCACGCGCTGCAACGAATTGGCGATATCGAAGTGGCGTTGTTCGAGCGGCCCGCCGCGTTCGCGCGCGGGACCGAAGCGTTCGGTCAGCCGCGGGGCGTCGACGGTATAGCTGCCGTCCTGCCGATAGCGGACGATCTCGCGGAACACCTCGACATAAGCCGGCTTGCCGTACGACGCGAGCGCCATCACCTTGTACTCGTCCGACGAGTGCAGGAAGCCGAGCCAGTCGGTGACCGCTTCGTAGAGCAGCCCGAGCGAGTGCGGCAGCTCGACCTGTTTCAGACGCTTGTACTCGCCGCCGACGAATTGCCCCATGCTGGTCGTCACGCCCTCGCCGCGGCCGTCCATCGTCAGCACGGCGGTGTCGTCGAACGGCGCGGCGAGAAACGCGCTCGCCTCGTGCGCGAGATGGTGCTCGACGAAGTGCCATGCGAAGCCGTGCTCGCGATCCACGCCCTGGAAGCGCTTGCGCAGATGATGCGGCGCGCCGTCGAGCAACTGGCCCTTCGCGTTGGCGATATAGCTGAGGAACAGCGGGTCCCACGCCGACGCGGACGGGTTGTTCGGGCGCGTGCCGGCCGGATCGAACGGCAGCTCGATCGTCGCGCCCGGCCTCTTCGGCATGCCGCCGAAGAGCGTGGGGTCGTACGAGTAAGCGATGTGAGCGATCGCGGCGAGCGTAATGCCGGCGGCCTTCAGGCAGTAGTCGATCGCATCGAACGGGAGCTGCCAGGTCGAGAACGGCACCGGACGTTTCGCATGCTTGACGTGCGTGAAGCGTTCGTCTTCGGCGGCGGCGAGCACCACGCCGTCGCGCAGCAGCGCGGCGGCGCTGTCGTGATAGACCGCATTGATTCCGAGTGTGTACATGGCATTAGCAGTGGAAGTGGGTTCAGGGGACGCTTGGCTGATCGATCAGCGACGGCGTGCTCGTTGTATCGGCGCGACCGGCGCGCTCCGATACACCACGACGTGGCGCATGCGCATGCGCTTGCCGCAATTCGAGTGCCGCGTGCACGACCTCGTCGGTCGGAACGCCGAGCAGGCAGGCGTGATGCCCGTGCGGACACACGCTGCGATAGCACCAGCGGCATTCGACGTCGCGATACAGCACGCGTTGCGGTGTTTGCCACGGCGTGTGCTGCGGGTTGGTCAGCGCGTAAAGATCGACGACCGGCGTGCCGAGCGCGGACGCGACATGCACGGGGCCGCTGTTGTTGGACACGAGCACGCTCGCGCGTTCGAGCAGCGCGGCGAGTTCGGCGAGCGTCAGCGCACCGCTCAGGTCGTACAGCTGCGCGCGCGCGCCGGGCGCGGCCGTGCGCATCACGGTCTCGACGAGCGCTCGCTCGCTCGCGCCGCCGGTCACGAGCACCGAGGCGCCGGTTTCGCGCGCGAGCTGCGTGGCGACCTCGCCGAAGCGCTCGGGCGGATAGCGGCGCGACGCAGCGGTCGCACCTGGATGCAGCACGATGCACTCGGTGTGGCGGCAGATGCCGAGCGTCCTCAGTTTCGCGTCGAGCGACTGGCGCGCGGCCGGCGGCACGCGAAAGCGCATGCCGGTGTCGCCCGTCTGCGCGCCGACGTGATGCACCAGATCGAGCTGGCGTTGCACCTCGTGCCGTGTGCGCTGCTGCGGCTCCGGCTCGCGCAGCCAGTCGGTCAACAGCGCGTACGGATTTTCACGGCAATGCGCGAGGCGGCGCGGAATCCCCGCGAGATAGCACAGCATCGCGGCCGGCAACGGGCTCTGGCTATAGACGGTGAAAATCACCGCCGCGTCGAAGCCGCCGCGCCGCAGCCGCTGCTGCATGCGGTGATCGTCGAGCAGATCGCGCGTCACGGTCGACGCGGGCGCGACCCACGGCGCGTCGTATTCGATCACATCGTCGACGTCGTCGAGAAACGGCGCGAGCGCGACGCCGCTGCGCGACGCGAGCAGCGTGATATGGCGGTCTTCGGCGGACTCGCGCAGCGCGTGCAGCGCGGGCGTGGTCATCAGCACGTCGCCGAGATTGTCGAGGCGCACGCACAGAATCCGTTTGACCTCGCCGCCCCAGCACACCGGCTGCGACGTATCGGGGGCGCGCGCGTGAGCCAGCTTGGGCGGCGCAAGTGGCAGAGGTGCGTTCACCGTGGCGCCTCCTTGCGGCGCGCCGCGGTGTCCGGCGGCAGGCCGTGCAATACGACGCGTTGCGCAGCCTCGTGGAGACCGGCGGCGCGCGCGCTCGGCGTGCGCTGCGGGCCGGTTCGCCATTCGGTCTCGTGGCCGTTGTCGAGCAGGATCGTGCGGCAGCCGGCGCGATTGCCCGCTTCGACGTCGTCGAGAATGTCGCCGATGAACCAGCTGTTGGCGAGATCGAGCTCATGCTCTTCGGCCGCGCGCAGCAGCATGCCGGGCGCGGGCTTGCGGCAGTCGCAGACGATCGCGTAACGCGCGACGCTGCCCTCGGGATGATGCGGACACCAGTACGCGCCGGCGAGCGTGGCGCCGCACTCGGCGAACATCTGCCGCAGCCGGCGTTCGACGTCGAATAGCGCTCCGTCTTCGAACTTGCCGAGCGCGATGCCGGACTGATTGCTGATCACGAACAGCGCGTACGGGTACGCGGCGAGCAGCGCGAGCGCCTCGCGCGCGCCCGGCGCGAAACGCATCAGCGCGGGATCGGCGTTGTAGGGCACGTCTTCGAGCAGCGTGCCGTCCTTGTCGATGAACACAGCGGGTAGCGTCATGATGGTTCGTGGTATGCGCGAGCTTCGGTCAAAAGTTGGAAAAAGGCGCGCCGCAGCCGCTGGACCGGCCGCGGCGTGTTCCAAATGCGCACACCGTGCGGGTTCGCGCGGCGTGCGCCGTCGTCAACGGGACGACGCTCCGGCTGCTGCTCGCAGCGGTAGCTGCGCCGGCTCGGGCGCGGTGTCGAGCGATGTTTGGGTCGGTGCGAGCCTTGCCGCGCGTGCATAGATTTGCGCGAGCGCATCGCTGACGCCGCGCCAGGTGAAGCCGGTCCGCGCCCGGTCGAGGCCCGCTTCGCCCATCCGGCGCGCGAGCGCGGGGTCGCGCCGCAAGCGGTCGAGACGCGCGGCGAGCGCGTGCGGATCGCGCGGCGGCACGAGAAAGCCGGTCACGCCATCGAGGATCGAAGAGCGGATGCCGCCGACATCGGCGCCGATCACCGGCGTCGCGCAGGCCATCGCCTCGATCGGCGTGATGCCGAACGGCTCGTACCAGGGCGTCGTCACAAACACGTCGGCGGCGCTGTAGAAGTAGCGCAGCCGCGTGCGACCACGCCGGCCGACGAAGCTCGTCTGCTCCGCGACGCCGCACTCGCGTGCGATCTCGCGCAGGCGCGCGATCTCCGGCGTCGCGATTTCGTTGGGCGCGTCCGAATTGCCGCCGACTACGTACAGCCGCGCCGCCGCGTTAAACGTGTGCTTCAGCACGCCGACGCCGCGCACCACGTTGTCGATGCCTTTGCGCTGCACGAGCCGGCCCAGTTGCAGCACGATGAAGTCGTGCTGGCGCCAGCCGAGCGCATCGCGGGCGGCTTCGCGCTCGACGGGCCGGAACTCCTCGGCATCGAAACCGCACGGCACGATCTGGATGCGCGCTGGATCGGCGCGATAGTGTTCGAGCAGATCGGCTTGGTCCTGCGGACATTCGGCGACGAGCACGTCCGAGCCTGCGACCAGTTCGTCTTCGATCGCGAAGCGCTCGTCGGGGAAGCCGTCATCCGTTCCCTGATGGATACGCCGCACGCGGCCGAGCGCGTGAAAGGTCGTGACCAGCGGCACGCCGAGCGCAGCCTTCACTTGCAGCGCGGCGAGGCCGGACATGAAGAAGTTCGCGTGCATCACGTCGTAGGACTGCGGTTCGCGGCGAAAGAACGCGCTCAGAAACGCGGCGAACTCGTCCATGAACGGCAGCAGTCGTTCCTTTGGCAATTGCCGCGGCGGTCCCGCGGGCACATGAATCACGCGCACGCCGTCCATGTCGACGCGCTCGGGCAGCAGTGCGCGATCGCGGCGCGTAAACACGTCGACCTGATGGCCCATTTCCACCAGTTGACGCGCGACGTTCGCGACGTAGATGTTCTGTCCGCCGCTGTCGACGCCACCGGCGACAGCAAGTGGCGACGCGTGTTCGCTGATCAGGGCGATCTTCATTGGCATTCCTTCCTGCGATGCGCGGCTATTGATGTTGACTTTCGTAAGCGGCGCACAGCATGCGGTGTGCCATTCGCATCCTGCGGTGCGGACAAACGACGCAAACGTCGCGCGGAACCGTACGAAGCGCTGTAGCGTGCCCTTTTTCGTGGGTAGAGAAGCGCTGTGGCGTCCCCTGTTTCTACATACGGTCATGTAACTTCGAACCGCTCGCGCCGTGCCGGTACTAGGATGGGCGAAGGACCCCGCCCAATTAATAAGTAAGAAGTGCGCGGAAAAGGGCTGGAGCCAGCGCCTTTTTTGCTTGCGCCCGGGCGCGCCGCTTGCGCGACGCCACACTTGTGCGACGTTTCTTCCGGGTGCCGCCACCACGACCTCATGCCGAATTCCGCCCCGCCGCCTCGCTCCGAACTGACGCGCCGAATCGTCGGCGATCTCGCGCATGCGGTATGGCGTTATCGCTGGCAGACCAGCGGGGCGCTCGCGCTGATGATCGCCGCGCGGCTCGCGACCGTGCTGATGCCGCTCACGCTGAAACACATCGTCGACGAACTGAGCCATCCGCTCGCGCATGTGGCGTTTCCAGTGTTCCTCGTGCTCGCCTATGCGCTGCTACGATTTTTCGGCGACGCGCTGAACGAGGCGCGCGACGTCGTGTTCAGCATCGTCGTGCAACGCACGGTCGCGGCGCTGACCGAGCGGACCTTCGCGCATCTGCATCGGTTGAGCGCGCGCTTTCATGCGCGGCGCGAGACTGGCGCGATCGTGCGCGACGTGCAGAAAGGCGCCGACGGCATCGGCTTTCTGCTCGGCACCGCGCTGTTTACGATCGTGCCGACCTTCTTCGAGATCGCGGTGATCGTCGCGATCATGGTGCATAGCTACGCGCGCGAATTCATGCTCGTGATCGTCGTGACCTTCGTGCTGTATGCGGGCTACACGTTCGTGTTCACGCGGCGGCGCGTCGCATTCCAGCGCGCGGTCAATCTGCTCGAAGCGCAATCGGACGGGCGGCTCGTCGACAGTCTGCTGAACTACGACACGGTCAAATACTTCGCGACCGAAGAGAGCGAGACGCAACGGCTCGGCAACGTGCTGGAGAAGTGGGTGCACGCGCGCATCGCTAACCAGAACGCGTTGACCGCATTGCACGTGGGACAGAGCGCGGTGATCGCGCTCGGGGTAGCGGCGGTCATGCTGCTCGCCGCGCAGCACGTGGTGGCCGGCAGCATGAGCGTCGGCGATCTGATTCTGGTGAACGCCTACCTGATCCAGATCTGCATGCCGCTGAATACGCTCGGCTTCGTGTTTCGCGAGACCAACGACGCGCTCGTCAACGTCGAGCGCATGTTCGTGATTCTGGCGGCGCGCGGCCGCGTCGGCGAGGATATCGATGCGCGCGACGCGCAGCCGCTGAAGGTCGGCGCGGGGCTGATCGAGTTCGAACATGTCGATTTCGGCTACGACACGGCGCGTCGGGTGCTGCGCGATGTCGACTTTCACGCGTATCCGGGCAAGACGCTCGCGGTGGTCGGCGGCAGCGGCTCGGGCAAATCGACGCTCGTGAAGCTGCTGTTTCGCCTCTATCGGCCCGAGCGCGGCATGATCCGCATCGACGGGCAGGACATCAGCATGCTCACGCAGCGCAGTCTGCGCGAGGCCATCGGCATCGTGCCGCAGGACACCGTGCTGTTCAATGAAACGATCGCCTACAACATTGCCTATGGACGTCCGTCGGCGACGCGCGCGGACGTCGTGCGGGCGGCGCGGGCCGCGCAGCTCGACGAGTTCATCGAGCGCTTGCCCGACCACTACGACACGCGCGTCGGCGAGCGGGGCGTGCGGCTATCGGGCGGCGAGCGGCAGCGCATCGCGATTGCGCGCGCGATTCTGAAGGACCCGCGCATCATCGTGTTCGACGAGGCGACCTCGGCGCTCGACACGCGCTCCGAGCGCGCGATCCAGACCGAGCTGACGCGCCTCGCGCAAGGCCGCACGTCGATCGTGATCGCGCATCGACTTTCTACCGTCGTCGACGCGGACTGGATTCTGGTGATGGAGCACGGCCAGGTGGTCGAGCAGGGCACGCATCGGGAACTGCTCGCGCGCGAGGGCGTGTACGCGAAAATGTGGTCGCTGCAATGGCAGCAGGGCGAACTCGAACACGCGCAGCGCCGGCTGACCGCGCGATCGGTCAGCGTCAGCGCATTGACGGCGGGTGTGATCGATGCATTGCACGACGAGATCGCCGAGCGGCGCGTCGTCGTCTACGCGGAGCCGTCCGACCACGAACTGCGGTTGACCGGCGATCCGAGCGTGCTGCAACCGTTGATCGCCGAGTTGTGCCGCAATGAGATCGCGCAGGCGAGCCCGGGGCAGCGCATCGCGTTGCGCGCGCAGCGGCACGGCAATCATGTGTGGTTCAGCGTGCTCGGCATGGGCGACAAGCCGGCCGAGCTATCGCAGGCGACGGCGCGGCAGATAGAAAGCGCGCTGGCGGCCGCGGGCGGCAGCTTCACGCTGACGCCGCTGAACGGGCGGCTCGCCTATGTGGCGATGCTGCCGCTGCGGCCGGTCGCGGATGCGCAACCGCCACTGGCGTCGGCGCCCACGGCGTCCGATTCGGCGGAGCCCGCTCCGCTCGATGGCCTCTTCGTGCTCGCGATCGACGACCAGGAAGAAGCGCGCGACGCGCTCGAAGCGGTGCTGAGCACGAGCGGCGCACGCGTACGGCTATGTGCAGCGGGCACCGAAGCGCTGGACTGGCTGCGCGCGACGGACCCGCTGCAATGGCCGCACGTGCTGCTCTGCGATCTGATGCTGGCCGGCGAAGATGGCCATGACGTGCTGAGCCGTTTGCGCGCACTGGAAGGCGGCCGCCCGTCGATACGCGGCGGGCCACTGCCCGCGATCGCGCTGACCGGCTACACGGACGCACTCGACGAACAGCGTGCGCGCACCGTGGGTTTCGACGCGCACTTGCACAAGCCCGTGGCGCCCGCAGAACTGATCGCCGCGATCCGGCGGCTCGCGCAGGCGCCGTCGCGCACGGACACGGCGTTGCCGCGATCATGATGCGCGCGATTCAGGTCTGGGCGAGGTCTCAGATCGGCGCGTCGAACTTGCCACCAACAGTCGTCGTTGCGGACGCGTCGAGATTGCGCTCGGCCGCGCGCACGCGGTCGCGCATCGCGAGGATCGACCGGGGGACCACCCGGCGTTCTCGCACGGTCCACGCCAGCCCGGCCAGTAATTCGGTGCCGTCGCGCATCAGCGTGCCTTCCCGCGCGAATACGTCGAGGGCGCGCAGAGTCGCGCTCAACGCTTCGCCCAACGGCAGACGCAGCCACGCGACCCACGCGGCGTTGCGCGCGAGCATGCGACGGCGCAACGCGCTGTCGCGCACCGGCGACGGATGGTGATGGAGCGTCAACTGCTCGCAGTAGACGATCGCATGTCCCGACGCGAGCACGTCGAGCGAAACGAGTGTTTCCTCACCGCCGATGAAAAGACGCGGCTCATAGCCGCCGATCTCGCGATACAGCGCCGCGCGAAACACGCACGCGCCCGCCATCAAGCCGATCAAGGAGGGCCCCGGCAGACCGACACGGCCGAGCGGGCTTGCGCGCATCAACGCACAGGTCGGATCCGTCGTGTTGTCCGCGCCGACCGCGACGCGCGCATTCAGCACGCCGACGCGCGGCCATGCATCGAGCAATTGCACCGCGCGTTCGAGCGAGCCCGGGCCCCACCAGGTGTCGTCATCGCAGAACGCGACATAGTCGGTCTCGACGCACGCGACCGCGTGGTTGCGGCCCGCCGCGCCGAGATTGCCGTTGCATTCGACGACGCGAACGCTCGGATAGCGCGCTTCGACGAGTGCGACCGTGTTGTCGGTGGAACCGTTGTCGGCGACGATGATCGGCGGGTTTTCGGGTAACGCGAGCAGACGTTCCAGGGTGGTGAGCAATTCGCCCGCACGGTTATACGTGAGAACGACGACCGAAATGCGCGGGTGGGGGGCTTTGGTTTGCATGCTGTGCAATCGCTTCGACGGTTGGACTGCGACGACGAAGCAAACCTCGTGCCGTGCGTCACGCGTTTTGCGTAGATCGACACGATTCGTCGCGGCCAAGCTGCCAATAGCGTTCGGACGAAAAAAGGCTTGCCTGTCCTTCGGGACCGAATGCGCGCAATTGGCTGCGATAGGCGTCGAGTGCCGCGCGCTTCATGCGCTCGTGTTGCGTGGTGCCGGGCACGTTCAACGCATGCGGCGTGTTGGCGGCATAGCCGCGTTTCGCGAGGTCGGACAGGCGCGCTTGCACGACGCCGGACATGCGCCGGTAGGGCACATCTTCATAGGCGATGAACGGAGTGGCTGGCTGACGCTGCATCAGTGCGAGACAGGCATTGGACACGAGAACGTGATCCGAATGGAACAGGCCCAACGGCATCACGACGCGCGTCGGTTTTGCGTGAGAAACAGTCTGGCTCAACGCGGTGAACAGCTCATCCGCACCGGGCGACGCATGGTATTGCGCGTCGCGGAACAGCAGATGCACGGGAATCGCCGACAACAACCCCAGCGCCTCCCGGTCTTCCGCCTGACGTGCGCGCATCGCTTCGAGCGCGTCGGCGAAACCGGCCGCGCGGTCCCAATCGGTCGTCATGTTCCAGGCGGGCGGCGCGGTGAAAACCGTGCAGACGACCGTGCCGGGATGCGCGGCGATCAGAAGTCCGCAGCTGAGGACCGCATCGTCGAGATGCGGTGAGATGACGAGCAAGCGCTGGTTCGATTCCATACCGGCGATTAGCAAGCTACATTCCGCCGGCGCGGTGCGCGGAGGGTCGGTGCGGGAATAGCACTTGCTCCCATTGCGGTTCTGCTACCCGCTTGCCACTTCAGCTATGAGCCCCCCTGTAAAACCGCCCGACCACATTCGCGCGGCGGGCGCAAGGAACCGGACGATTGCCTCGGCACTCCGCGCGCCAAATGATCCGCCACTCACTTCAGAAGGGCGAAGCATGACGAACGACGAAGTGGCGAGCCCGCGCACGCAACGGCGGCGGCTTGGAGGATGGCTGCCGCGCGAGGAAGCGCAGCTCGCGCACTACCGGACCATGCTGGTCGCCAAAGCGCGCGAACGTGCGCGCACGGCGCCACGCACGCGCGCGGTGATCGTGATCGAGTGCGACGATCCGGCGGTGGGGCAGGTGGCGTGCGTGTTCGTTGGCATGGCGGACGTGTCGTCGTGCAGGATCGAGGCGTTGCCTGGTCAGCGCGTCAGAAAGGGCGATGAGTTGGGGTTTTTCCAGTACGGCGGATCGACCTGCTGCCTGGTGTTCGAGCCGGGCGTGATAGATCGCTTCGTCGTGGAACCGCCGTTCGGCGACAGGCAGCCACCGATCGAGGTCAACGCGGCCGTCGCGAGGGTCGCGTCGCGCAACGCGTCGTCGTCGCAAAGCAACGGATAGACCCGTTGCGCCCCGTCAAGCTGCCAGTTCAGCCGCGCAGCCGCGCGAAAATACTCATCAGGTCTTCGAGAACCACCGGCTTTTTCAGGTGCGCGTCGAAGCCCGCGTCTTCGGCCGCGCTGACGTCCGCCTGCTGGCCGAAGCCGCTGACCGCGATACAGATCACGGACTTCATCGCCGGCATACCGCGCAGCTTGCCGATGAACTCCATACCGTCCATGCCCGGCATGCCGATGTCGGACAGGATGATATCGGGCGCGTTGCCGTTGATGATCGTCAGCGCTTCCTCGCCGCTCGTCGCGGTCCGCACTTCGGCGCCCTCGCTTTCCAGCAGCAGCTTGAAGGTTTCGACGGTCGCGGCGTCGTCGTCGACCATCAGAATGCGCGTGCCTTTCAACGGCTCGGCGGTGACGTCGATACCCGCGCTCGTGCGGGTGGCGAGCCGGTGGGTGGGCAGGGTCACCGTGAAAGTCGCGCCGCGGCCGACGCCGTCCGACTCCGCACGCACCGCGCCGCCGTGCAGGTTGACCAGATCACGCACCAGCGCGAGGCCGATGCCGAGGCCCCCGCGGCGCGAGCCCGGATCGCGGCTCTGCTGGAACATCTCGAAGATATGCGGCAGCAGCGACGCCTCGATGCCGATGCCGGTATCGCTGACGCGCAGCACGGCCTCGGCGTGATCGTTGACCTGCAACGACACATGGATCGAACCGCGCTGCGTGAACTTCAGCGCATTGCTGATCAGATTCCACACGATCTGCTCGATCCGCGTGAGGTCGGCGTGAACGATCACGGGCGCATCGGTCATCTCGACGCTGAGCGTGATGCCGCGTTGCGCGGCATCGTCCTGCACCGCGTTGCACACGCGCTGCACGATCTCGCGCATGTCCACTACGGTGCGCACGACCGACAGCTTGCCCGTGCGCACGCGCGAAATGTCGAGCAGATCGTCGATGATTTGCGCCTGGCCCATCACGGTGCGGCGGATCGTATCGGTCGCGCGCGACACGTTCAGGTTCTGCCGCGCTTCCGGCGCGCGCGCGATCAGCTCGGCACTGGCCGAAATCAGGTTCAGCGGATGCTTGAGCTCGTGCGACACGACCGCGAGAAATTCGTCGCGGCGCCGCTGCGCGTCGCGCTCGCTCGCCGCGCGCAGCGTTTCGACATGGGTGCCGCGTCCCGAGGTCGGTTCGTGCACATATTCGCCGAGATCGCGCGTGATCTTCGCAAAGCCGCTGATGCCCGGTTCGTCGAGACGGGACAGCACGCCGCTCGCGAAAAAGCGCGTGCCGTCCTTGCGCAGATGCCAGCACTCCTCTTCGGCGCGGCCGTTCAGACGCGCTTCGGCGAACTCGCGTTGCGCGACGTTGCCGGCGCGGTCCTCGTCGGTGTACAGGATGTCGGCGGACCGGCCGATCATTTCGGCTTCCGAATAGCCGAAAATCCGTTCCGCGCCCGCGTTCCAGCTAGTGATCACGCCGTTATCGTCGAACGTGATGATCGCGTAGTCCTTGGTGCCCTCCGCGACGATGCGCATGCGCCGCTCGCCTTCGCGCAGCCGGTCTTCCGCCTGACGGCGATCGGTGATGTCGATGAACGACAGCACCGCGCCGTCGATGCGGTCTTCCGTCGTGCGGTAGGGCACGAAGCGGGCAAGATACCAGCGCCCGTCGTTACTCTTCAGCTCGCGTTCGATCAGGCGCAGCGAGTCGAACGCTTCGGCCGCGTCGTCGGCGAGCCTGTCGTATTCGAGCCGGTGCGTGATGTCGAGCAGCGAGCGGCCGATGTCCGATGGAATGATGCTGAAGACGTCGGTTGCGCGCGGCGTGTAGCGCTTGATGCAGAAGTTGCGGTCGACGAAGATCGTGCCGATGTCGTTCGCGGCGATCAGGTTGTGCAAGTCGTCGTTGATCTTGCCGGTTTCCTCGACCTTCGACTTCAGTTCCGCGTTGACCGTGGTCAGCTCCTCGTTGATCGATTGCAGCTCTTCCTTGCTGGTTTCGAGTTCCTCGGTCGCCGAGCGCAGTTCCTCGTTGATCGCCTGCAATTCCTCGTTCGACGCCTTCAGCTCCTCGGTCGAGGTTTCCGACTGCTCGATCGTGGACTGCAACTGTTCCTTCGTGCGTTGCAGCTCGCGTTCGAGCTGGCTGACGATCGGGTCTTTCTGCACGTCGGCCGAGGCCGTTTCCGCGTTGGCCATGCTGTCCTCGACCTCGTCGAACAGCACCAGCACGAAGTCCGCGTTCGCTTCCGGATCGTGCACCGGCCGCGCGGTCATGTTGACGAAGTACGAACGGCCATCGCGTTCGATGTGTACACGGCGCGCTTCGACACTGCGGTTCGTGTGCAAGGCCTGATAGATCGCGGTGCGCAGTTCGAGCCGCAGTTCCGGGCGCACGGCGGCCACGATGTGATGCGACGGCTCGCCGCCGGAATATTGCAGAAAACGCCCGGCGCGATCGGACAGATGAACGATTTCGGATTCGCGGCTCACCAGCACGCTGGGCGGCGCATATTGCTCGACGAGCCGCTGATGCAGATCGCCGAACGAGAAGCGCCGGCGCCCTGTCGGCTGCACCGTGGTCACCACGGGCCGCGATCTCATCGTGCCCGACATCGCGATCGGCACCGGCGTGTCGCCGCGCCCGGCCAGGTTCGCGCGATAGATGCGGTTGCGCTTGTCGACCACGGTGAACATCGAGCTCACGCTGTCGGCCGATTCCGAGCTGCCGAGAAACAGCACGCCGCCGGGCCGCAGCGCGAAGTGGAACATCCGCAGAATTTCCATCTGCGCTTCGCGGTCGAGGTAGATCAGCAGGTTGCGGCAGCAGATCATGTCGAGCCGCGAGAACGGCGGATCGCTCAGCACGTTATGGTGCGCGAACAGCATGCGTTCGCGCAGTTCCTTCTTGATCCGGAAGTGCGCGGCGTCCTTCGTGAAGAACTGGCGGATGCGTGCCGGCGTCAGGTCGGCGAAGACCGAGTCCGGGTACAGACCGGTGCGTGCGAACGAAATGGCGCGCTCGTCGATGTCGGTCGCGAATACCTGAAACGACACGCCCTCGTGTGATTTTATCGAGCGCTCCTGCATCAGCATGGCCAGCGAATACGCTTCCTCGCCGGTCGCGCAGCCCACCGACCAAACGCGGATACGGCCCTGCTCGCCGCGCTGTTCGAACAGGGGCGGCAACACCTCCCGCTCGAGCACGTCGAACGCTTCCTTGTCACGGAAGAAATTGGTGACGCTGATCAGCATGTCCTGCAGCAGCGCCTGGGTTTCTTCGGGATGCAGATGCAAATAGTCGCGATACGCCTGCAGCTCGGTGATGCCGTTGACCTGTAGCCGGCGTTCGATGCGGCGCAGGACCGTAGCCCGCTTGTAATGGCGGAAGTCGTGCGCGGTGCGGGTGCGCAGGATCACCATGATCTCGCGCAACGCGCGTTCCGCCGACTCGTTGACCGTGTCTTCGTCGGGCTCTTCCGCCTGCGCGGCCGGCAAATGGATTTCCCGCGCGGTGGACCACAGATCCATCAGCCGTTGCGGCATCTCGGCCGCGGTCATCACGAAGTCGGCCATGCCGGTCGCGATCGCGCTGCGCGGCATGCTGTCGTATTCGGCCTCGGAAGGGTCCTGCACGAGCGTAATGCCGCCCATTTCCTTGATACGCGACAGGCCGACCGAGCCGTCCGAGCCCGCGCCCGACATCACGATGCCGATCGCGCGTTCGCGGTGCGCCTCCGCGAGCGTGCGGAAGAACAGATCGATGCTCGCCCGGCGTCCTTCCTCGGACTGCTTCTGCGTGACGCGCAGGTAGCCGTCGACCATGATCATCTCGAACGAGGGCGCGACCAGATAAACGTGATCCGATTCGATTGGCGTGGGGCCCGTGACCTGCTGCACCGGCATGCTGGTGACTTTCTGCAGCAGCGAGGCCAGATTGCTTTCGTGATCCGGCGACAGGTGAACGACCACTACGAAGGCCATCGACGTGTGCGCGGGCAGCGCCTCGAAGAATTCCGTCAGCGCGTTGAGCCCTCCCGCCGATGCGCCGATACCGACGATCGGATAGTGTGCCTGGCTAGGCAGAGACTGCCCTCGCTTTTTTGACATGGCTGCGCGTCCCTTCTTGGAAAAGGATAGTCCAGCGGTGGATTTTTATAGGGCAACGAGCCCATTTCCTGCTGGGCCAGACACCCATTATCTCGCATTGGACTTATATTTCCAGCAGCATGGAATGCAGGAGTTCGGCCGCGTGGCCCCGCGCGCCGCGCGTTGTCCTCCTCGCGCTGTTGCGCCGCGGTGTCTCCTGTCCTGGCGAAATTGGCCAAGCTCCAGGCTGAACATTTCGCGCTCGCGCAGCGCACGCAGCGCCTTGCGCAACGAGTCCCCGGCATCGACCTTGCGGCCGTCGTCGAGCGATGCGCCCGAGTGGGCATGACCGAGGCCGATCACCGCGCCGTGGAAAAACTCGCTGGCGCAGCGCGCGTGCGAAGAGCTGACGACGCATACAATCATCGAGGAAGATCTGTTGTATCCGGCCGCGCAACAGGCGCTGCCCGACGACGACAAGCTCGATGTCGATGAAGCCGACGCTGAAGCCGGGCGACAAAGGCTTCGACGCGACGTTCAAGGTCATGTCCGAGCTCGTGCGGCATCACGTCGAGGAAGAGGAAGGCGAACTCTTTCCGGCATTGCGGCGCACCGGCTGCGATCTCGCCGCGCTCGGTGAAAAGATCGCGGCGCGCAAGCAAACGCTGCAAGCCAGGCTGGATCAGGCGGGCAGTCGCGCGGTCGGCGACAAGACCTGATGGGAGCCTTGAATTTGCGCGCGGCGCTCGCACTGATTCGTTTAAAACGTCGCTGCGACAGTCTTGTCTATAAGTCGACACTTACGGACGTCCGCTCCCTGTTACATGTCCATTAACATCGATTTCAGGAGGGTACAACAGGATCGCCTGATGCAGCAGGGGAGAGCCATGTCAAGGAGAAAGCTGAAACTGACGCAGTATCTGGCGGCAGGGGTCGCCTCGCGCGACGACTTTTCCATCTACGTCACCGCGCGCCGCAGCGCCGATGGGCGATTCTATGCCGATCTGCTGGTGAGCCGTAAAGTGGATGGCCGCCGTCTGTTCCCGTTCGATGGCGCGCCCGAAGTCGGTCCGTTCAACAGTATCGAGGAAGCGCGGCTCGCCGCCGAGGAGTACGGTGCGCGAATCGTCGCGGCCGACCTTGCCTGTCCCGAGGCGTGAGCGCGCGGCCCGCCGCGATATCGCCTGGCGACACGATCCCCTTCAAACGCTTGCCCTGGTTCACGACCGGCACGCGGTGGATCTGTACGCCCGCCGTTTTCGTTCTGACGTCGTCGACGTCGCCTTCCTCGAGCACCAGTCCGGCGGCGCGCTGATTTGATTGGCTCGTCGAATAGCGGCGTGACATCGAACGAACGCGCGCCGCGCGGAACAACGCTTGCTAGCCTGTGGCTCGCCGTCATTCGGGCACGGTGCATGTGGCGCCGTACCGCGGCATCGCTCACGTTCACGGAGAAGCACTTATGGACAAGGAACTCGAAGCCCGCATTCGCACGCGGGCGTACCAGATCTGGGAAAACGATCCGTCGCCGGAAGGGAGAGCCGACGACCATTGGGAAGAAGCGCGCCGGCAGATCGAGGCGGAAGGCGCGGCCGACGACGCTGCCGTGCCGCAGGAGCCGACCGATCAGTCCGCGGAGCGCGAGCGCGGCTCGCGCATCGCGCCCGAAGAGCAACTGCAGGAAATGTCGGACGATGACATGGAACCGCCGAAGCGCGCCACGCGGCCGCGCGCCGGATAAGCGAGCGCCGCCCCTTTACACCGACGCCGACGATGGCGTCGGTGCCACCGGCCATGCGCGTTGGTGGCGCGTCGCGGTCTCTCATCGGTGGTCCCGCTCGACGCGCTGGAGTTGATCGAAGTAATGCTCGACGCGCGACAGCGCATACAGCGCGGCGGCCGACCGCACGTCGTTGCGGTCGCCCGAAAAGCGCCGCGTCTCGGCGAAGGTGGTGAACTCATTGCCGAGCCGTCGGAACGACCACGCGAAGCATTGCGTGCCTGGTGGCGGATCGTCATCGGAGCCGCCATGCGCGCAGCTATCGGCGAGCCCCGTGTTCGATACCGCGATGTCCGCGCAGCAGCCTTCCTGGCGCAGCGCGCCCTCGGCCATTTCGCGCGCGACCGCTTCGCTGGTAAGCCCGTATTGCTTCATCGTGCTTTGCCGATGGCGAGTAGCTGACGAAGCCGACATCGAGACACGCGCCGCTACCCGGCACGCTCGCCAGATACGACGCGATCTGGCCGCCGGTGCAGGATTCGGCGGTCGCGAGCTTCAGACCTCGCGAGCTGAGGAAGGACACGACCTGCATGGGAATGTTCATGATTTTCGCTTTGGTTGTGCGACGGATTCGGACGGCATTTTGTTCGTGCAATCGCTCCCGAGAAGCGCGCAGCAAAGATCGGTCCGGGCGCGCTTCACGTTTCGCGCATCGCCACGAGCACCTGCCGGCGGTATGCTCATTGCTGAAGCGTGAAAGAGCAGCGGACTCGCGCGCGGCCTCGTCGCAATGCGTGGCGCGCGCCGCGCCGCGCATTCGCGAGGAGGCGGCGATGAGCGATTTCGACGAAGCGCGCGCATGGATGGTCGAACGGCAGATCGTGCAACGCGGCGTGCGCGACGACTACGTGATCGAGGCGATGCGGCGCGTGCCGCGCGAGGCATTCGTACCATCCGAACTGCGCGAATTCGCGTATGACGATACGCCGCTGCCGATCGGCGGCGAGCAGTCGATCTCGCAGCCGTACATCGTCGCGAAGATGCTCGCGGCCGCCGAGTTGCAGCCCGGCGATCGCGTGCTCGACATTGGCACGGGCTCCGGCTATGCGGCCGCGATCGCCGCGGAGATCGCCGGCCGGGTGGATTCCATCGAACGCGACCCGAGCCTCGCCGAGGGCGCGCGCGAGCGCTTGCAGCGGCTCGGCTACGAGAACGTCGAAGTGCATGTCGGCGACGGCACCGCAGGTCTTGCCGCGCATGCGCCCTATAACGCGATCATCGCGGCGGCGGGCGGACCGCGTGTGCCGCGAGCGCTGCGCATGCAACTCGCCGTGGGCGGACGGCTCGTGATGCCGGTCGGCAGCAGTCAGAGCCGTCAGCGGCTCGTGAAGATCGTGCGGCGCGATGAACACGACTACGACGAACATGCGTTCGGCGACGTGCGCTTCGTGCCGCTCGTCGGCGACGATGGCTGGCCGGAGCCAGGCGGCGCGCCGCGCGCGGATTTGCGGCCCGCATCCACGCCCATCCCGCTCACGCCTACGCCGGCCGCACCTATGCCGGCCGCGCTCGAACTCGCGATTCGCGACGCGGCCGAACCGTTGCCCGACATCGATTCCGCGGAATTCGCGGCATTTTTCGACCGCTTCGCCGGGCATCGCGTCGTGCTGCTCGGCGAGGCCAGTCACGGCACGTCGGAGTTCTACCGTGCGCGCGCGGCGATCACGCGGCGCCTCGTCGAGCAGCACGGCTTTTCGATGATCGCGGTCGAGGCCGACTGGCCCGACGCCGCGATCGTCGACCGGCATGTGCGCGATCGGCCGATGCCCGGCGGGCGGTCCCGACCGTTTCGCCGCTTTCCGACCTGGATGTGGCGCAACACCGACTTCATGGGCTTGGTCGCGTGGCTGCGCTCGCACAACGCCGCGCACCCCGAGCGCGAAACGCGCTTTTACGGGCTCGATATCTACAGCCTTTCCGAATCGATCGACGCGGTATTGCGCTATCTCGACAGCGTCGACCCTGCCGCGGCGCGCATCGCTCGCGAGCGTTATGGGTGCCTCAGTCCGTGGCAGAAAGATCCGGCCGTGTATGGACGCGCCGCGTTGAGCGGCGGCTACGCGCAGTGCGAAGAACACGTGGTCGCGCAACTCGGCGATCTGCTAAAAAGCCGGCTCGACTATGCGCGCGAAGACGGCGAGCGCTTCCTCGACGCGGCGCAGAACGCGCGGCTCGTGGCGGTCGCCGAGCACTACTATCGCGCGATGTACTACGGCGGGCCGCAAAGCTGGAATCTGCGCGACACGCATATGTTCGACACGCTGCGTCATACGCTCGACAGCCGCGGGCCGCAGGCGCGTCTGGTCGTGTGGGCGCACAACTCGCATATCGGCGACGCGAGCGCCACGCAGATGGGCCGCATGCAGGACGAGATCAATCTCGGCCAGCTGTGCCGCGCGCAGTTCGGCGACGCCGCGGCGCTGATCGGGTTTGGCACGCACAGCGGCACGGTCGCCGCGGCGAGCGATTGGGGCGGACCGATGGAGGTCAAAACCGTGCAGCCATCGCTCGAGGGCAGCGTCGAATTCAGCATGCACGGCACGGGTCTCCCGCGCTTCCTGCTCGACCTGCGGCCCGGCATGCACGACACGCTGCGCGAACGGCTGCGCGCGCCGCTATTGGAGCGCTTCATCGGCGTCATCTACCGTCCCGGGACCGAGCGGTATAGCCATTATGCGGAAGCGTCGCTGGCCGAGCAGTTCGATGCGTTCGTGTGGTTCGATCGCACGAGCGCGGTGAGCGCGCTGCCCGTTTCCGCCGACGAAAAGAACCACGCGGCGGAGACTTTTCCGTTCGGTGTGTGAGGGCGGTCGGCACGCTCACGCCTCAGGCGAGGAACGCGGCTTGCAACGGAACGGACAGGGCATTCCAGCTGGTCCGAACCGAGGGGTCGCTCATGAACAAGGTTGTACAGCGCCTTGCCATCGCCGCGAAGTTGGGTGTTGCCAGTGGCGTCGTCTGCGCGCAAGGCGCCCGGCGAGCTGAGCCGCGACCAGGCGAACCATGAACACGCGGCCCGGCTGCCACCGTCGCCGCGCGGGCTCGCGATTCCGCCATGAAGGACGAACCGGTCTGGTTCCTGCTGATCGGCGCGCGCGTTGCACCTGTCGTTGCCGGCCGATACCAGCGTCGATGCGGAGATCGATCTCGGCACCACCGATGGCGCCTATTTCCTTCAGGCGCGGCTGTTCGTCAGTCTTCCCGGTGTCGAGCGTGACGTGGCGCAGGGGTTGATCGAGCGAGCGCATCTGACCTGCCCGTATTCGAAGGCGTTGCGCGGTAATGTGGATGTGCAGACTACGCTCGTTTGAGCGTCGCTGAAGGTGGTGGCGGGGCCGCGCCGAAGCATCGCGCGGCCCCGCGTATCTGCTATGCCAGCAGCTTCGAAAGCTACGCGGTGTCGGGTTCGAGCGGCCCGCTACGCCGCAGGCGCAACCGACGCTCCCGCGATCTTGTGCCGCGCGAGCGATTGCGCCACAAAACCCGAGGCCTTCATCTCTTCGACAAACGAACGCAGCGCGTGAGCCGCCGCTTCGCCGCGGCTCTTCGGCACACCCATCGCCTGCCGGATCACCATGAAGCGCTCGTCTAGCAGCCGCAGACCGGGAGTTTGCTTCGCATCGGCCTCGAGTTGCTGCTTCACGCCTGCCGCCACTTCCAGATGCTGCTCGATAAACGTCGGCACGACGCTCGGCGAGCTCGGCGCGCGCACGATTTGCGCGGATTTCAGCTCGCGCGTCAGAAACAGATCGTACGCACTGCCTTGGCCAACGACGACCCGGTTGTGCGCCTGATCCACATCCTGATTCGAGCGCACCGGCGAGTCGTCGCGCACCAGGTAGAAGCCTTCGATCAACACATACGGCGCCGTGAACGCGATCGTCTCGCCGCGCAACGGATCGATCGCGAAGAAGCCGAAATCCGCGCGCTCCTCGCCGACGGCCTGCACCGATTTGCCGGCCGTATCGAAGACCACCAGCTCCAGTTCGACGCCCAGTTTCGCGGCGAACGCGCGCGCGAGATCGATCGATACGCCGAACGGCTCGCCGGAGTCGGCGTGACGATTGGCCAGGATTGGATTGCCGAGATTGATCGACGCGCGCAGCTTGCCCGTGGGCGTGAATGCGGCGACGACGGAGGGATCGATGGTCATAACGGTTCTCGTGGCGACGGCGTTGGGGCGAGCGAAGTCTCAGGGTTCGAGGATTTCGCTGATGCGGGATAGCGCGTTGAGAGTATGCAGCAGATGCTCGCGCGTTGCTTCTGACACTTCTTCGTTGCGCTCGCGCTCCAAGAGTTCGGCAGATGGTCGATCTCAAGCCTGAAGGTCAATTATTGATAAATCTATCTGATGCACATGGACTGTGATCAATTTTCAGAGTTGGTTGATTGCGGTCCGCACAAATCTGACGAACGATCGAAGCGGATGCGGCGGAATCATTGCCATCATTCTCAATAGGCGCCTGACTTGCGTCACTGGCGCATTTTTCATTAAGGAACACTGCAAAATGCCGGACACGCGACAACGTAATAGCAAGTTATATCGGTTGGTCGCAGGGGGGCGTTATCGCAAGCCCGAACGACGGAATGTGATGGACATAGGTAGCGGGTCGGCCAGCAGCGTCGCACACGCGACATCAGCGATCAGCATTGCGGGCAACTTCGACCAGCGGTTCGCGCTTCGCGATGGCAACGGCCGTGCGCTTCTTGAGACGCTCCATGCGGTCCGTTTCCGACCGGGCGAGCTAAAGCATAGCGTCACCGATCAAGCGGGAGGTACAACCAGATACGCAACAGACGGCGGGCGAAATCTGGCCGTGTACCCTGGACATAGGGAGGCTTGATGCCGAGCGTCTATTACGCAGCGGTCGAAGGCGATCCGCTGACGAGCGGCGACGGTAGTCGCGTGTTTGCAAGCGAGAGGGTTGGAACTATCGCAGACCAAAGCGGTAGACAACGCCGCATGGCATTTATCGGCGATCACGCATATTGCGGAAAGTGCAAGAACACGGGCCCGATCACCTGTGGTGCGGGTGTGGACGACATGCGCCGCATGATTGATCTTGCAAACGGCGGGCGACGTCAGGCGGTGGGCGGTGACATCGTTCTCTGCAAATGCAGCGAACCACCGCGAATCATTGCAGTGCATGGGCGTCGATGAATGATCCACGATAGCGGTGCCGCCGACCGGATCGTCGCACGGTCCAACACGTCTACCTCTTTGTTTACGTCTCCTGTCGAGACTATTCCATGACCAGCAATTCACGCTGAAGGATGCAGGCGGTAACGCGCTCGCCGATACCAATTACACGGCCCGGCTTCCATCGGGCGCACTTGTTCACGGTATCACCGATTCGCAGGGACGCACCAGGCGCTATAGGACAGACGGCGTGCGGTCCATTCACATTTATCTTGGTCATAGGGGGCGTAATGCCTGATGCGCTTGGCACAGCACTAACAAATACCGACCCGAATTCGAGCGTAACAGTCCGATCGGACAGGCTCGGCAAGCCTTGGCGTTTTTCGACAGACGGGTATCAGTTTATGGCCGTCCTCGAAAGTGGCGTAGTAAATGGAACCTATCTTGGCAAACCCGTCGTAAACGGCTTTATTGTGAAGGTCTATGACGACGGTTACGGAATTCCGACAGTTGGTTTGGGGCATAAAGTGCTCCCACAGGACAATCTCAGAATTGGCGATGTAATACCCGTGGAGCGAGCACAGTCTTTTTTTGAAGTAAATTTGCAGCCAATCGAGAAAGCCATAAATAACGACGTGCGGGTGCCAATCTATCAATACGAGTATGACGCGCTTGTGTCGATCCTTTATAACTCGGGGCCGTATCCACGTGATGGCGATGCGTGGTATCCGAAATCTCGCTGCAAGTATCTCGCGGATTATCTAAACCGCGGTGAATATGACAGAATGCGCGATGTAATTCGCTCGTTCGTCGCGCATCGAGTGCCGTGGCGTCGTCGCCTGGAAGCGCAACTGTTTGTAACGGGGGTTTATGATGCGCGCCACTAGTATATTCGCGTTGCTCTGCTTGACCGCGCAGCTGACTTATGCATCCACATCGATCTACGGGTCCGCCTTCGACTATAAAAAGGCTCAGCCCACAAGCATATATTTCACGGGAAAAAGCCCCGCGGAGATTGCGTCGTATTGCAAGAAGGAATATCTTGGGGCGACGGATATATCGGCTTGTGCGCAATTCGATTACGAAATGGAAGCTAAGACCCTGAACAAGAAGATTGCCGAAATAGAAAAGGTAACGAAAGACTATGATCGCGAGCATCGAGCAAACGGAGAACCTGAGGCACTTCCTTTTTTCGAAAAGGCGCAAGCGAACTGGCAACGTTACAGGGACAATAATTGTTACTCAGAGGTTTATCAGGTTGGGCAAGCATCATTGCACTTTGTATACTTTTGGGACTGCATGACCCGAATGACAAAGAACAGGCTTGACGAATTGACCAGGCCGGACGCTGACGAATGACAAGAAGCGGCCCCGCGCCTGCGGGGTCGTGCCTGCAAGGGCAGGGGACGCCAGTTATCCGTGCCACGTCCCCTCACCCTTTCACCCGCCAGCGTTACTTCAATCGCGCAACTTAACCGCCGTCATCCGCGGCATCAACAGATGAATGATGCCCAGCGCAACCAGATACGCCGACGCGCCGACCGTAAAGAGCGCCCAATACTGCCCCGTGCGCTGCAAGGTCTCGCCGATCACGCCGGAAAAGAAGAACGAACCGACCATCCCCGCCACGCCGCCGATACCGACCACCGTGCCGACCAGCCGCTTCGGAAACACGTCGCCGACGGTCGTGACGAGGTTCGCCGACCAGCCCTGGTGCGCCGCTGCCGCGAGACCAACGGCGAAGACCGCCCACCACAGGCTCTGGAAATACGACAACGTTGCGATCGGCACCACGCACAATGCACAAATGAGCATCGTGAGCTTGCGCGCGAAATTCGGCCTGTTGGTGCGGGCCATCAAACGCGACGACAGCCAGCCGCCCGCCACGCTGCCGACCGATGACATCGTATAGATAGCGATCAGCGGCAGGCCCATGTTGCCGATGTCGATATGGCGCGACTCATTGAGCCACTTGGGCAGCCAGAACAGATAGAACCACCACACCGGATCGGTCAGCAGCTTGCCGAAGACAAACGCCCACGTTTCGCGGTACTTGAGCACCGACAACCAGCCGACTTTCTGCTCGATAACTTCCTCGCGATCCGCATTGATGTAGTCGAGTTCTTCCTTCGACACCGATGGATGCTCCGAAGGCTGCCGATAAACGAGCATCCACACCGCCAGCCAGATGAAACCGGTCGCGCCGCCCGCGATGAACGTCGCGCGCCAGCCCCACATCACGGCAGCGATCGGCACGAAGGCCGGCGCCACGATGCCGCCGATCGTCGCGCCCATGTTCCAGAAGCCCGTCGCTAGCGCGCGTTCCTTCTTCGGAAACCACGTGGCGGTAGTGCGGATCGCAACCGGAAAATTGGCCGCCTCGCTGAAGCCGAGCAGACCGCGCACCGCCGCGAAGCCCGGCACGGTCGATGCCACCGCGTGGAGCATCGCCGCGAGACTCCACAGCGCCATCGCGCTGCCGTAGACCTTCTTGGTGCTGACGCGATCCGCGATGCGGCCGAAGATCGCGAGACCCACCGCATAGGCGACCGTAAACACCATCACGGTCTGTGCATACTGCACCTGGCTCCAGCCGATATCCTTTTGCAGCAGCGGCGCGAGCAGCCCGAGCATCTGACGATCCATGTAGTTGATCGTCGTCGCGGCGAAGATCATCGCGCAGATGGTCCATCGGTATCGTCCGACGGCCGTGCGTGCGACGGCCGTCGTGGCTTCTATCGTTTTCATCGTGTCTCCTAAGGTTTCTGGAAATAGTGTCTATACGGTTGTTCGATGCAGTTAATGCGCGGAGGCGGGCATTCCTTCGCGCGGGCTCATGCGGGAGAAGAACACGACCCCGGCGGCCACCACCGACATCACCGCGAGTCCAGTGAGGCCGCCCTCGATCGAGCCGGTTTTCTGTTCGAGGAAGCCGAAGGCCGCTGGCGCGACGAAGCCGCCGAGGTTGCCGATCGAGTTGATCAGCGCCAGCACCGCGGCGGAAATCCGCGCGTCGAGATAACCCTGCGGGATCACCCAGAACAGTGACGAGGCGGCCTTGAAGCCGATCGCCGCAAAGCAGATCGCGACGAACGAAAACACCGGGCCGCCCTGGCCGGCCGCATACATGCCGAGCGCGGCGATCAGCAGCGCGCACGCGACCCACGCCTGCTGGAACTTGAAGCGCGCCGCGAGCATCGCGAACAGATACATCGCCGCGATCGAGATCAGCCACGGAATCGAGTTGTACAGGCCGACCTGGAAATCGTTGAAATGGCCCATCTTGCGGATGATGCTGGGCAGCCAGAAGGTCGCGCCGTAGATGGTCAGCGATACCGCGAAATAGATCAGGCAAAAGATCAGGATTTGCGGATCGCGCAGCAGCGCGCCTATCGATGGCTTGACCGGGTGCGCGGCAGCGCGCTGGCGTTGCTCTTCGCCGACCGCATCGAGCAAGGCGTCCTGCTCGGCGCGGGTGAGCCAGGCGGCGTCGCGCGGCTTCGAGTCGAGCCACAGCAGGATGAAGCCCGCGAGCACCACCGAGAACATGCCTTCGATGATGAACATCCACTGCCAGCCGCGCAGCCCCGCGCCTTCGATCAGCATCAGCCCGCCGGAGATCGGCCCGGACAGCACCGACGCGAGCGCCGAGCCGCTCAGGAAGATCGCCATCGCCTTGCCGCGCTCGCTGCTCGGCAGCCATTGCGTGAAGTAGTAGATGACGCCGGGAAAGAAGCCCGCTTCGGCCGCGCCGAGCAGGAGCCGCATCGCGTAGAACGACGTCTCGCCGCGCACGAACGCCATGCCGGCCGCGGCCAGCCCCCACGTGAGCATGATGCGCGCGAGCCACAGCTTCGCGCCGTAGCGCTGCAGCAGGATGTTCGACGGCACTTCGAAGATCGCGTAGCTGATGAAAAAGAGCCCCGCGCCGAGCCCATAGGCCGCCGCCCCGATGCCCAGATCGGCGCTCAGATGCTGGCGCACGAAGCCGATGTTCACGCGGTCGATGTAGTTGACGATGAACATCACGACGAACAGCGGCAGCACGCGCCATTTGATCTTGCGCACCGCGCTCGCCAGCGCGCCGGCGAGCGCGGGCCGCGCCGTGTCGGCAATCGGGCTACTCATGGGAGTTGTCTCCTTCGATGGCGACGCGCGTTGCGCGTCGCAGGGCTCGTAGGCGCGGATTGGAAGCGGGAGCTAAAAGCGCGGATTCTTGCCGGTGAAGCCCGGCTCGTACTTGCGCATCTGCGAGAGGTCATCGCGATTGCGCACGCCGCACGACAGATACTGCGCATGCAGTTCGGCGAGCCGCTCGCGGTCGAGCTCGACGCCGAGGCCCGGCGTGGTGGGCACGCGCACCGAGCCGTTGTCGAACTCCACGCGGCCGCCCTTGATGACTTCTTCCTCCTGCCACGGATAATGCGTGTCGCACGCATAGGTCAGGTTGGGGATGCTTGCCGCGACGTGCGTCATCGCCATCAGGCTGATGCCGAGGTGCGAGTTCGAGTGCATCGACATGCCGAGATCCCACAGCTTGCACATGCGCGCGAGCGTCTGCGTCGCGCGCAGGCCGCCCCAGTAGTGGTGATCCGACAGCAGGACCTTGACCGAACCCATCTCGGCGCCGCGCCGGAAATCATCCATCGTCGTGATGACCATGTTGGTCGCGAGCGGCAGGCGCGTGTGCTTCGCCAGTTCGGCCATCCCTTCGAGACCCGGGCACGGGTCTTCGTAGTACTCGAGCAGCTCGTCGAGTTCAGGGGCGGCGGCGATGCTCGTTTCGAGCGTCCAGTTGGCGTTCGGGTCGAGGCGCAGCGGCACGCCGGGGAACGCCCGATGCAGCGCGCGCATGCACGCGATTTCGTGTGCCGGTTCGAACACGCCGCCCTTCAGCTTGATGCTCTGGAAGCCATACAGCTCGATCATTCGCCGCGCCTGCGCGACGATCTGCTCGGGGCTCAGACCTTCGCCCCAGGCATCGGGTGCATAGGGCTTGTCGACGTGCTCGGCGTATTTGAAGAACAGATAGGCGCTGTAGGGCACGGCGTCGCGCACCTTGCCGCCGAGCAGGTCGACGACCGGCGCGCCGACGATCTGCCCTTGCAGATCGAGCATCGCGACTTCGAGCGTGCTGATGACCTTCGGCGCGTTCTTCGCCGAGTGCGAGCCCGGCGCGAGTTCGAATTCGACCGCGCCCGGGCTCGCCTTGATCGACGCTCGCACGCGCTCTTCCATCCGATTGAGGTCGAACGGCGACAGGCCGGTCACCAGCGACTTCGCCTGTTCGAGCACGCGCAGCATCGGTTCGTCGCCATAGGTCTCGGAGATGCCGACGCGGCCGTCGCTCGTCTCCAGTTCGACGATGGCGCGCAGTGCCCAAGGTTCGTGGATTCCGGCGGCGTTGAGCAGCGGGCCGTCGCGGAAGGCGATCGGGGTGATGCGCACCTGCGTGATGGTGATGTCGCGAGTCATGATGGCAATCGGCATAAGAGGAGTTTGATGGGACGGATGGTAAAGCACTAATGTATTAGTGCGTTACTGGGGTAAGTACCCATGTGCACTGTTCGCGGAATTCCGCTCGCAAGCCCGCTGGCAAGGGCGTGCGTCGGCTATAGTACTAGTGCCTCAGCGGACCGCCATGCCGGGTCACGCCTGCTTCCATGCTTCAGTTTCTGCCATGAAAAACCACGCTCATTCGTCGACGGTAACCCGGCTCGACCGCTCCCGCCACGCCGCGCCGCAAGTATTCGAACGACTGCGCGAAATGATCCTTTCCCTCGAACTCACGCCGGGTACGGTGCTGTCGCGCACCGAGCTGGCGAACCGCTACGGGCTCAGCCAGACGCCCGTGCGCGACGCGCTGATGAAGCTCGGCGAGGAAGGTCTCGTCGACATCTATCCGCAGCACGCGACGGTCGTCAGTCAGATCAACGTGACGTCCGCACTGCAGGCGCATTTCCTGCGCCGCTCGATTGAACTCGAAGTGGTGCGCACGCTCGCGCAGCAGCGCGACGCCACGCTGATCGCTGAACTGCGCCTGACGATCGCGCGGCAAACGGAAGTGCTCGACCTGAAGAACTACGAGCAGTTCTCGCTGCTCGATCAGGCGTTTCATCGGCAGATGTACGAGGCGGCCGGCGTGCCGCAGCTATGGGATCTGGTGCGTAGGTTGAGCGGCCATATCGACCGGCTGCGGCGCCTGAATCTGCCGGTGGAGGGCAAGACGATAGCGGTCGTGCGCGATCACACCGAGATCGTCGATGCGATCGACAAAGGCGATGTCGAGGCGGCGCAGGCAGCGCTACGCAAGCATCTGTCGGGGACGCTGAGTCAGATCGATCAGATCCGCACAAGTCATCCGAATTTTTTGGCGGACGAGTGAGCGTTCGCTGAATCGCTGGCTACGGCTGGTTCACGGTCATTCTGAATGGACCGCCGTTCGCGGCCGCGTGGGATACCGCTTCGTTGAGCGGACCGCAACATCCTCGTTTTCATGTTCATCGAACCGGAAGCACGGCGGCTGTTCGGACCCGCCTGGGAAAACGAAGCGCGCCGCATGTGGATCGCGCACGACGCGAAGGCCCTAAGACCTTGGTCCGATTGACGCGACAGCCACGCGTGGCACCCTTGTACAAAGCCGGAATACTCATATTCAACCTGTCAGGGAGGTCGCCATGTTTTCATGGAGCCGGGAGTTCGCGGTCGCGGTCACGGCTGTGTTCGTGATGGCTTGCGCGGGAAGCTCCTGGGCAACCGAACAGGCTCAGCAGCGTCGCGCCGGACGTGACGTTCGCCAGGAGACACGCCAGGGTTCCCGCCACACGAAGCAGGAGTGCCGGGCCACGGACCAGAAGAGCAATTCGCAATGCCGGCAGGACAAGCGGCAAACCAAGCAGAACGGCCGTCAGGCGGCCAGGAATATCAAGTATTGAGCGTTTGCATTCGCGTGCGCCAGCTGGGCACTGAACCAGCGACAGCAGGGGATGGCAGACACCACGTCCACCAGATCAAGCGGGGAAGCTGATGCGAGCCTGCCGATACGTAGCGCTTTGCACCTTGCCGTTCATGATCGTCGGCTGTAACACGCCTCCGATCGCACCGGGCAAGCCGGTCGATATCCCGACTGCCCTCGAGCAGGTTCTCCAGGGCCTGTGCAATTTCCGCAAAGATCAGGCCGGCCGGAAGCAGGATCTGGGCGCTGCAATCGACTCTATCACCGTGGAACTCGACCTGACCGTCGACGGAGCGAGAAATCCCCCGGTGGCGGTGGCACCGGATATCCAGTTCATTCCCACGGTTAGCTATGGTCAGATCATGACGGCAAACAGGGGTAGCAGACTCGTGCTTACGCTGAAAAACACCGTCAGCGGTGCCCACGGCGGCGACTGCGATGTCACCGCGCCGGGCAGGTAAAGACCACTTTCGCTCGCCATAGTCTATGGCTTTGCGAAAGCGGACAACTGGGCACTTGCCGCGCGTCGAACAGCGCGGCAAGTGCAAGCGTTGCACGTCAACCTTGGGCGATGCTCTCCCACGCGCCCGATTGAGCCGAGCGGAACACGGCATCGATCACCCGCATATTCGCGCGCGCATCTTCTAGCGGAATAGCCTGCGAGCCCCCACTCAGGATCGCCTCCGCGAACGTGGCGGCGGCTACGCCATATTGATCGCACACCGCAAGCTCCAGCCAGCGATCAGTCGCGACACCGTCGCTATTGTGCTCACTGATTAGCAGGCGCGTCGGTCGATCGTTTGGTGCATTGAATGGAATTTCGACTTCGATTCGCCCCTTGGTACCGTGAAATTGCATCCGCTGGTACGGATAGGTCTGAGTCGAGTAAAAGAAACTCGCCTGCACGCCATCGAAGTCCATCAGCACGGAGCCGAGCCGGTCCACTTTGAAGGTGGGATCCTGCTCCACCAGTGCAACTACGCGCCGTGGCTCACGCCCGATAGTGAAGCGCGACGTCGTGATCGGATAACAACCAATATCGAGCAGACCGCCGCCGCCTAGCTCGCTCTTGTTGCGGATATTGTGTTCGTTCGTGTTGTGATAGGTGAAACCGCCGGTCACTGCCCGCAATTCGCCGATCGCGCCTTCGTCGATCAAGGTCCGCACCTTCAACCATTGCGGATGCGTGCGAACCATGAACGCTTCCTGGATGTATCGGCCGTTCTTGTCGCGCGCGGCGATCAGCCGTTCAACCTGTTGAGCGTCCAGGCTGATCGGCTTCTCACACAGGACGTGCTTGCCCGCCTCGACCGATTTGATCGTCCATTCCACGTGGAGATGATTGGGTAATGGAATATAGACCGCGTCGATTTCCGGGTCCGCGAGGAGCGCCTCGTAACTATCGTATGCGACAGCCAGACCATACCTGGCCGCGGCTTCCCGCGCCTTCTCCGGAGAGCGTGACGCGATGCCTTTCACCCGACACTTCGGCGCGTTGTGCATGGGCACGACCACCTTGTCGTTGATCTTTGCGGCGCCCAAAATTCCCCAGACTATTTCATCCTTTGCCATGACATCCCTTCATTCGATTGCGTATCCGATGAGTCGAGCAGGCGGAACATTCGCGTGAGTCGACAAGTCGCGTGAGTCCGCGAACGACCAGAAGCACGCGATCGTATCAGTTTAACCGTGTCGCCCCGCGATACCCGATACCCGGTCCGACCGAAGGCACGATCGCGACTCGTCAGCTAGACCTCGGTCCGCCTGAGCAGATAGCCGAGGCCGCCCACCCGATACCATCGGTAGCCGAACGGCTCGAGCACCACCGCGTGGCGGCCGCCATCGTCGGACTCGCTGTGGTCGTCGGACAGAAGATTGATCAGCGACTGTCTACCCGGTTCGTCGGAGCTTAGGCGGAATTCGACGGTACACGCTTCGGCGCGGAAATTATGCAGAAACAGCACGGAGTTGTTACGCCACTGATAACTGAGCGCGAGCACATTGATTCGCGAGGTAGGCAGCACTTCGAAGTCCCCCCAGCTGATTTCCGGCACTTCCTTGCGCATGCGAATCATCCGCTCCGTCCAGTTGAGAAACGAATCGGGATCGCGTCGCTGCTTCGCCACGTTGACCCGCTCGAAGCCATAAGCCCCGCTGCAGATCGTCGGGACGGGCGGGTTTGAATGACTGGTAAAGCCGCCTTGCGGCTCGCCCGACCATTGCATCGGCGTGCGCGCACATTGGCGCTCGGGCAGGCGCAGGTCGTCGCCCATGCCGATTTCATCGCCGTACCGGAACACGGGCGTGCCGGGCAAACTCAACATGAGGCTGTAGGCAAGTTCAAGGCGGCGTCTGTCGCCCGACAGCATTGGCGCAAGTCTGCGGCGGATGCCGCGCCCATACAGCTGCATGTCGGGGTCCGGAGCGAACGCGGCGAACACTGCCGCGCGCTGAGCGGGCGTCAGCCGGCCCAGATCGAGTTCGTCGTGATTGCGCAGAAACACCCCCCATTGCGCGCTCGGCGGCCGTGGCTTCGTCGCAAGGAGCGCGTCCTTCAACGGCTTCGTGTTGCCCGTCGCGAGCGTGTAGAACGTGTTTTGATTGACCCGGAAGTTGAACATCATCGGCAGGCGCTCGCCCTCGTCGCCGAAGTAGTGGAGGTCGGTTTTGGGCGGCACGTTGGCTTCGGCCAGAATGATCGCATCGCCCTCGCGCCACTGCAGAAACTCGCGAAACGTTCGCAACATGTCATATTGCTCGACGGGGCGGCGCACCTTCGGGCCCTTCGTCGCGATGACGAAGGGCACCGCGTCCATGCGGAATCCGGAAACCCCCAGCTGGATCCAGAAGCCCATGATCTTCAGCAATTCCGCCTGCACATGCGGATTCGATGTATTCAGGTCCGGTTGAAAATCATAGAAACGATGAAAGTACCAGCGTCTCGCCCGCTTGTCGAAACTCCAGGTCGACTTCTGCACGCCCGGAAACGCGACGCCACGTTGCGCATCGGGCGGTTTGTCGTCCGACCAGACATACCAGTCGCGATACTTCGAAGCGGGATTGCTGCGTGCTTCCAGGAACCACGGATGCTGATCGGACGTGTGATTGACCACCAGATCGATGATGACGCGCAAGCCCCGCTCGGCGCACGCATGCGTAAGCTCGGCGAAATCGCCGAGCGTGCCGTACTTCGGGTCGACGTTGTAATAGTCGCAAACGTCGTAACCGTTATCGCGTCCGGGCGAAGGGTGGAAGGGCATCAGCCAGATCGTCGTCATGCCAAGCCCTTGCAGGTAATCGAGCCTGCGCATCAGGCCCTGGAAGTCGCCGACGCCGTCGCCATTCGCATCCATGAAGGTGCCTACCGAGAGGCAATAAATGATCGCGTTCTTGTACCAGAGGTCATTGAGCATAGGTTCCGCGCGTAGCGCCAAAACGATCGATCGCCAAGAGGAATTGCAATGTCGGAGCTTGCGTGGTGGCAACGCGGCGTGATCTATCAGATCTATCCGCGCTCGTTTCAGGACAGTAACGGCGATGGCATCGGCGATCTACCCGGCATCAGCGCGCGGCTTGAATATGTCGCGGCGCTAGGCGTCGATGCGGTGTGGATCTCCCCCATCTACCCGTCGCCCATGGCCGACTTTGGCTATGACGTCGCGGACTACTGCAACATCGATCCGATATTCGGCACTCTGGACGGGTTCCAGCAATTGATGGGCCACGCACATCGGCTTGGGCTCAAGGTGCTGCTCGATTTCGTGCCGAATCATTCGTCGAGCCGGCATCCGTGGTTCGAGGAAAGCCGCTCGTCACGGGACGATCCGAGACGCGACTGGTATCTGTGGCGCGATCCCGCGCCTGATGGCGGCCCGCCGAACAACTGGTTGAGCCGCATGGGAGGCTCGGCGTGGGAGTGGGACGAGGTGACGGGACAGTACTACTATCACGCGTTTCTGCGGGAGCAGCCTGATCTGAACTGGAGAAACCCGCAAGTACGCCGCGCGATGGATCAAGTGCTGCGATTCTGGCTGGAACGCGGGGTGGACGGCTTCCGCGTGGACGTGCTGTGGCTGTTGATCAAGGACGCGCAGTTTCGCGACAATCCGCCCAATCCCGGCTATCGGCCCGGCGAGCCGGAACATCATCGGTTCTTGCAAAGTTACACGGAGGATCAGCCGGAAGTGCATGAAATCGTCCGCTCGATGCGAGCCACCCTGGACGAGTACGGCGAGCGCGTGCTGATCGGCGAAATCTATCTGACTGTCCCGCAACTGGTGAAGTATTACGGCGTGAACGGCGAAGGTGTGCACATGCCGTTCAATTTCCAGCTGCTCAACGCGAGATGGGACGCGCAGAACATCGCCCGCATGATCCGGGATTACGACATCGCGTTGCCCGAATACGGGTGGCCGAACTGGGTGCTGGGAAACCACGACAATCCGCGCGTTGCATCGCGCGTCGGCGCGGCGCAGGCGCGGGTGGCCGCTGTGCTGCTGTTGACGCTCCGAGGGACGCCGACGCTCTACTACGGCGATGAGATCGGCATGACGGATGGCTATATCGCGTCAGATGAGATCCAGGACCCGGCGGAACTCCGGCAACCGGGCATTTGCCAAGGGCGCGATCCCGAGCGCACGCCTATGCAATGGGATGGCTCGCTGGCGAATGCGGGCTTTACGGACGGCAAACCGTGGTTGCCGATAGCGACGGCGACGAGCGTGCGCGAACAGGACGGCGACATGTCGAGCGTGTTGTCGCTCTATCGGCGCCTGCTGAGCCTGCGCCGCAGCAACGCCGCGCTCGTGCGGGGCACGATCGAGAACGTCGTTGCTGACGGCGACGTGCTGACCTATGAGCGGCGATACGGCAATCAACGCCTTTTCATCGCGCTGAACATGGGGGTCGAAGATGCCACCGTGCAGTCGCGCCCGGGCATGGTGTTGCTATCGACGGTGAGTACGCGCATCGGCGAAACCTTCGTGCAGGGCGCCAATTTGCTTGCCGCCAGCGAGGCGGTCATCGTGTGCGATGCCGTGCGGCCAATTAATGGGCCGAACGATGCAGTTCGGTAGTCGTTCCACGAGCAATTGCGGAGTCGCCCGAGTGCGATCCGGCGGCCGCGCTCGCGCTCGAGCGTCAAAGCCGATCACGCAGCGGTCAAAGGCGCGGCGCTGGCACTCTCATCCATCGATGAAACGGTACTGCGGATGCGCGCCGCGATTCGCGCGTCGAGCGGCGTGTACACGAGCATGCTCAGGTCTGGCCGACCATCGACGGCGAACAGCGAATACTCCATTTCGATGGTCCCGAACGCAGGATGCAGCAGGCGCTTAACGTGCTGTCCTTCGCTGTGGCCGAATACCTGGTTTTCGCGCCACATGCGTTCGAAGTCCGGGCTCGCGCGACACAGATCGTCGACCAGATCGCCCACCTCGGAAGCGAGCCTCGCGCGAGCAACGTCCGCTCGGAACGTCCCCACGACGAAGCGCGCGACACTCTCCCAGTCGTGCTGTTTTGCCCGGACGGCCGGATCGCCGAACAGGAAGCGCAGGATGTTGCGCTGGCCCGGCGGCAGCGCGCTGTAGTCGGTCAGCACCACGGCTGCGGCGCGATTCCACGCGACGACGTCCCACGTCGCGGTCTTGATGATCGACGGGCTGGCATCGAGTGAATCGAGCACGCGCTGCAAGCGCGGGTCCACTGCGTCGGTGGACCGGTAGCGCACTTCCGGGGGGCGTCCGAGACCCAGCATGAAAAGATGTTCGCGCTCGGTATTCGTCAGCATCAGCGCCGCGCAGATCCGCTCGAGCACCGCGACGGATGGCGCGCCGCCGCGGCCCTGCTCGAGCCACGTGTACCACGTCGAGCTGATATTCGCGCGCTGCGCCACTTCTTCCCGGCGCAATCCGGGCGTGCGCCTGCGGCCCGAGAAGCCGAAGCTGGCCGGCTCGAGCCGCGTGCGGCGGCTGCGCAGAAAGTCCCCGAGGGTTTGGGCGGTGTTCACTGGGATGATTAACCTGTTAGTCGCTTTACCGGGATAAGCTCACTACTTCAATAGCATAGTGAATGATCGCATAGTGCGTCGGCGGCTATTCTGGAGACTTGACCATGCGAATCTTTCTGACGGGCGCAACCGGGTTTATCGGCTCGGCTTTGGTGCCCGAACTTATCCACGCCGGGCATCAGGTCATCGGCATGACCCGGTCCGATCAGGGCGCGCAGGCTCTCAGCGCAGCTGGTGCGGAGGTCCATCGCGGCACGCTAGAAGACACCGACAGCTTGCGCAGCGGCGCCGCGAAGGCGGACGCCGTCGTTCACCTTGCTTTCGACCACGATTTCTCGCACTTCGTGGAGAACTGCGAGAAGGACAAGCGTGCTATCGCTGCACTGGGCACGGCGCTGGCCGGCTCGGATCGGCCGCTTCTGATCACGTCGGGCACGGGCGTCGGCAGCCGCGATAACGGGCAGCCGGCCACCGAAGACGTGTTCAACACCAGTCACCCGAACCCGCGCATCGGCTCGGAGCTGGCCGGCAACGTGCAGCTGGAGGCGGGCGTCAACGTGTCGGTGATGCGCTTGCCGCAAGTGCATAACCCGTACCGGCAAGGCCTCATCACGCCGCTCATCCAGATCGCGCGGGACAAAGGCGTGTGCGCATATGTGGAGGAGGGACGCAACCGCTGGCCGGCGGGGCATCTGTCGGATGTCGTGCGGCTGTACCGGCTCGCGATCGAGAAGGGCGAACGCGGTGCGCGCTATCACGCGGTCGGCGAAGAAGGTGTTAGCGCCCGCGAGATCGCCGAGGCGCTCGGACACGGCCTGAAGTTGCCGGTCGTCTCGATCGCGCGCGACGAGGCGCAGGCGTACTTCGGATGGATGGCGATGTTCGCCGCGCTCGATATGCCGGCATCGAGCGCGCAGACGCAGGCGCGTTTGGGCTGGCGACCGACAGGTCCGACGCTTCTCGCGGATCTGAACGAAGCGCGTTACGTTCAGGTGTCCGCGTAGCTTTCGCTGTCAGCCGCCGTCGCACGAGAACAAACCTGGAGCAACCATCGCCGCCATCATAGGTGTTTCATTACGCCACTCGCCAGCTTGCGCAATTCGTCGAACTGCGTGACGAGCTGGAGGCACAGAATAAAGGCCAGCGTCGCTGCGGGCGCCGGGTGGCGTTCGGTCCATCGCAGCACCGGCGTCGCGTAGCGTACGCGGATCGCATCCCGCGTCATCACCGATGTAATCACGATTCCCACCGCGGCGCCCACCAGCAAATCGGTCGGATAGTGAAAGCCGAGATAGGCGCGCGGAAGGCAAATGAACAGCGCAGTATAGAGAAGCGCCAGCACGCCGACGCGCCGCGACATCAGGAAGATGCCGGTGGCGACCGCCATCCATAGCATCGCGTGATCGCTCGGGAAGGAACTCCAGTTGGTCAGCACTGCGTCCTTGATTTCGCCGCTGGCAAAGCGCAGATGCAGTTCGGTGTCGTAGACGGGGCGCACCCTGAATGGCAACCAGTGAGTCAGCAGTCTTCCGACGACGAGCGCCACGATGCCGCTGACAAGCGTCGCGAGAACCATTTCTCGCCGCCATTCGCGGCACTCGTCTTGCTGAAACCACATCCACCACAGCACGGGAATGAGTACGAGGCCTTTGAAGGTGTACAGGTTGTCGATGGCCTGGATGGATAGAGTCGCGAAATGGCCGAAGTGTATGTTGGACAGATATGTTTCGATGGACAAATCGAAGCTATTCATTGTTTTCTAAAGAAATTGAGCCGGTCGCGGATGAGGGTCAGCATAATTCATCGCATGCACGGCATTTTTTGGCGCTTACTTTCACTGACAATTTTTACCGCGAAATTTCATCGCTAACTTTCAGTGACCCTGTGGACGCTCATAACAAGGGGAGGCGTGTGATTGAAATGCGCCCGTCCTGTCCAGCGCTGAGTCACCGCGCAGGATGCGGCGATACACTGTAGCCGGATCTTTCAAGGAGGCCGTCATGAAACTGGTCGACTGGAACATTCAGTGGGGATGCGGCGTCGACGGCCGCGTCGACCTCGGACGGATCGTGCGGGAAGCACGCGCGTTGTGCGACTTCGACGTCCTGTGTCTGCAGGAAGTCACGCGCGGCTTCAACGAAGAACCGGCGGCCGGCGGGCTGAAAGGCGCGCCATCGTCCGATCAGTTCGCCGAACTTGCCGCTCTGCTGCCGGAGATGACCGTGCTCGATGCGATCGGCTCCGATCTGCCCTCGTTGGGCGCGAGCCGTCATCGGCGGCAGTTCGGTAATGCCATCGTGACCCGTTTGCCGGTTCGTCAGGTGCTGCGCCATTCTCTGCCGTGGCCCGCGGACCCCGCCAAGCCGTCGATGCTGCGCGTCGCGCTCGAAGCGGTGCTCGAAGCCGACGTCGGTCCGCTTCGTGTCATCACCACGCACCTCGAGTTCTATTCGGAGAAACAGCGGCTCGCACAAGTGGCGAGACTGCGCGAGTTGCATCAGGAGGCGTGCGCTCACGCGCGCGCTCCCGCGCGTGGCGAGAAGCCGGACAGTCCGTTTGCCGATACGGCGCGCCCGGTCAGCGCGATTGTCTGCGGAGACTTCAACAGCGCACTCGAAGACACCGCCTTTTGCCGAATGCTCGAACCGATCACCGACGCTCCGGCGTTCGTCGATGCGTGGGCCCGCGCGCACCCCGGCGAGCCGCGTGCCGCGACGGTCGGCCTATACGATCGCGAGCAATGGCCCGACGGAGCATTCGCGTGCGATTTCGTTTTCGTCACGGAAGACCTGAGCGCACGCATTGCATCGTGCGATGTCGATCAGCACAGCCGCTCGTCCGATCATCAGCCGATGTGGCTGGAACTGCGTTGAAGGGACTCGGCGTTACCGCCCCGTTATTGGCGCAGGAAAATCTGACCGCGTGATTCGGCGGGATGCTTAAGGTGCTGTTAAGGGTTGCTCTGCGATGGTTGAGCCTATGTTCAAGCCATGAGAATAGTGAGCACGTCACATGAATAGCAACCCGTCGCAAACTCGCGCGCATGCAGTCAGTAAAGTCCCGCAGATCACGCTGGGCTTCTGGATCATCAAAATCGCCGCCACGACGCTTGGCGAAACGGGCGGCGATTGGGTGACCATGTCGCTCAAATTGGGTTATCTGATCGGCACCGCGATTTTTGCGGTTATTTTTATTGGGCTGGTCGCAGGGCAGATCAGGGCGGAGCGGTTCAATGCCTCGCTCTATTGGGCGACCATCGTTGCAACGACCACGCTCGGTACCACGCTGGCCGACTTCTTCGATCGTTCGGTGGGAGTCGGCTATCCGGGCGGTGTAGTCATCGTCTTCGCGCTTCTGCTTGCGAGCGTGGGCGTCTGGTACAAATCGGAAGGTACGGTGGCGGTGCAGAGCGTAACCACGCCCAAAGCCGAGTGGTTCTATTGGGTGACGATCCTCTTTTCGCAGACACTGGGTACGGCCTTGGGCGATTGGGTGGCGGGATCGGACCGAGGCGGTCTGGGGCTTGGCTATGAGTACGGCGCTTTGATCTTCGGTGGGGGGCTGCTGATCGTCGGTGCGCTTTATTACTGGTCGCGGCTGTCACGGACCGCTATATTCTGGGCGGCGTTCATCCTGACGCGTCCGCTCGGCGCGACCTTGGGGGACCTGCTCGACAAACCCATTTCCCAAGGTGGGCTCGAGATCAGCCGACTCTATGCGTCGGTGATTCTGTGTTCGTTCATGGCGCTCTGCGTGATTTTCTTACCGCAACGTCCTGCTGGGCGAGCGATGCGGTAGATGGCGCGAAGAGGCTACGAATGTTCGGGAATAGCCATTGCGTGCCCGCTTTCGCCGCGACACCGACGCGCAGAACGAGCGCGTCGACCTATCGGTAGCGCGCCCGCTCGACGTCCATTCAATCGAGGCCGACATGAAGAATCCGTGGACGAAGAAGAACCCGTTCCTGAGCATGTGGTTAAGCGGCGCCAATACCGTCGCCAACTCAGCGCGGGTAAGAACGACAGCGGCAGCCAAACGCGCGACCTCCGCATTCTGGAGCGCCGCACTCACCTCACCGAAGCCGAAGAAAAGCAGAAAGACGCGCCGCTGAGCGGACTCGTCCGCTGTCGGGCGAATATGCCGGCTGGCGTGCGCGACCGGACGCACGGCGTATCTGGATCGGGCGTTTCTCGACTCTCGGGTGGCGCGGCGTTGTTTGCCGTGTCTGCTCCTTCGATTACGGCAGCGACGAGTTTGACGCAACGCATTGGCACAGTGCCAGTTCATCCTCGCGAAGCTCGGCCTCGGGAATTTCGCTGCGCGCTCAAACTGGATGCGGTCCTGTCAACCCGGCCAAAACGGAAAAACGAAGGAGCGCCATAGTCGGCGCTCCGTTCATTCATGGGTTACAGCAGGCAGGCTTACTTGATCGCAGTCAGGTAAGAGCCGGACAGGAAGCGTTGCGAACGCGGAATGGTCGCCGTGTAGGCCTGAATCGCGGCGGCAAGCTGCGGACGAATCAGGTTACGGTTGTAGTCGTAGATCGAATAGCCGTCGCCTTCGCCATTGCTCGGATCGCCGTTACGCACGACATACCAGAACGCCTTTGCCACCGAACCGTTGTTCATCAGAACCTTCAACTGGTTGAATGCGGCCGTTTGTCCGGCGTCCGTACCGTTGGTGCCATTGTTGGTCTCGGTCAGCCAGATCGGCTTCGCGCCACTGCTGACGAGGTTCGACACCGTGGTCATGAATGCCTGCACCATCATGTCGTATTCGGCGCTGCCGAAGTAGGGGTGAACGTCGACGACATCGATCGTGGTGTTCAACGGGCTGGAAGCACTCTTGGTGTTGTTACCCATTGCCTTGATGTAGTCGGTCGCCTGGATCAGCTCGCTGCCCGCGGGCGGTTTCCAGCCGTTATTCGGGTACGCCGAGTTGTAGAAGTACGAGATGCCCTGAGTGTGCAGAACCGTTTTGTAGCCCGACTGGCTTTTCGTGTTCAGGATCTGCCGGGCTTCCGAATAGAGCGTCTTGCTGCGATTCAGAATGTATCCGGAGATACCGTTCGGATCGCCGTAAGACGGGTCCGAAGCGGAGAACGACCAGTTGGTCTCATTGAACAGTTCGATGTCAGCCGTAAAGGGCAGAACGACGTCCATGAGCGAGCCGAGATACTTCGTGAACGTCGCGTCGCAGAAGTCGAGTCGCGGTGACGATGCGGTCGGCGGATTTTTGGTGGCCGGGCATTGGTATGCGCTAGACGGCGCGTACATGCCCACCTGGAAAAGAATCTTCATGCCGCGCGTGCGCGCGGCGTTCAGAAGCGACTTCAGAAAGGCCACTTTGTTGGGGTCCAGCGTGCTGCCGTCGGCCAGCGTCATGAAGTCCCACGAAACGCCGAGGCGAACCGTACCGACGCCCAATCCGGCAATCAGATCGAGGTCCTTTGAGCATTCGTTCAGCGCCGTCTGATCCGCACTCCAGAGATTGCAGTTCACGTCCATTGCAAAACGGTCGTTTCCGCTTCCGGTGGGCGGGGGCTGCAGCGCCGCGAGTTGCTGGGCGGTGGCGGCGGTCGAACTCGTCTGGGAGAACGCTGGCATCGATTGCCCGCACAACAGGGCTAAAACGGCGAATAGTGAGTAGAGTCTGAGTTTCATGGCTTAGCTATAAATTGCTACTGACCGGGGATGGGCCGAGAACGTTGGAATTACGTTTGCCGATGACCATCAGTGCCTGAAGCGATGGCATACGTAACGCAAACACGTCAAACGCGTGAGTCAACGGTCGCTGACATCACGATTGAAAATGCTCTTGCACGGGATATGCGGGTTTCGTATCGATCGTCGCGAAACGGTTCAATCGCCTTGTCCCGCCCGTTGCACCAGGGCGCGGTTATAAGGCTGACCGTTCGCCTGAACCGGCGGAGAGCCATTGTCGGGGGGCACTACGCCGTTGCTGTATGGATCTGTAGCGGCGTTCGCGACTGTGTCGGCAGGCAGGGAGTTGGCGGTCACGGACGCGGTGCTGCCATCATCGCTTGTTTCACCGCCACAACCTGCAAGGCTTAGTACGCCTGCGATAAATGCAAGCGCCGAAGCAGTTTTTGCGATCTGGGGAAGCCGACGAAATGACGGTTTCAGTCTTGGAGAGAGTCTGCTGGAGAAGGACATCTGTCTATCAAGGCCGATGGAACCTGGCCGCTAAAACGAACAACGTTCGCGTGAGAAGGACGTCGCCACGAAAAAATACGCAACAACACGAAGTACAACTGAATAATGATCGGCTTTTGTCAAGAGCCGCCCGCTGCCGCACTCGCGTGGGGCATTAATCACGTTTTAATCTTCAGATTTCATCCTACTGAAAACCCGCTTTCATCATTTTCAATCGGAAGATTCGGTAATTCGTCGCAAATTGCGAAGTTTTTCCAATTGAATTAAAATCGACAAGGTTTTCCCTGAGTGATCTGATGAATACGAATGATACAGAATTGGAACAATTCTTTCCCCATCGGACGTAACTAAGCGTAACAACGAAATTTGTGCTATGTGATCCTATCGGTAACGTGTCCCTCCTCCCTTCCCACGCTTATCCAGACGCGTTCTCACGCCCGAGTTCGAGATTCACAAAACAACAAAAAACCCGTTACAAAATTGTTACTTGTCGCTTTTAGACAGTCGGGGTGCTTTAATTTCCGTCAATGTATGGTTCTTATCGGATGGCTCGGGACCTAATTAAATGACAATTAAATGTTTCGGTATGGTTTTAGAAAGAAAAATAATGTTGCCGAGGCATTTATATGCGCCGCACCGCTCGCACCAAATAAATCGCGGAATGCGAATTTTGCCACGGTTTGACTTTGGGCTTTGGAACAAGGAGACAGCCGGGAGCCAGGGGCGCGGAACCTGCATATCATCGCCAGCGAAACACGCGCAATGGCTCGCCGTGGTCGCGGCGAAACTCGAAGCCGCCGGAACACCGGCGCTGCTTGCTATTCGCCATCGCGGACTTGCCATCGTGCCGATGCTGAGACCTTGTTGGGCAACCCCTTCGTTGTAGGAGCAGGGCTTGGCAGTTCGGTAACGGTCAGCCGAGTCTCTTCGGCCAGGCCGACCTGGTCCGCCTGCCTGACGCGTCTTGCCGCCACGTTTGAGCGCGCAATCCATTTTCGCGACTTCGCCATTTCCGCCGCCTCACGACGAATCTCAGGACGGCATAGGGTTTTGCTCGGGCTTTCTAAAACACCCAGTTTTTGAAGTTTCATTGTTATGTGGCCGACCTCACAAAGCGGAGCAAGTCGGGGGCCTGACGCTGTCATTTTCCGGAAGGTTCTCTGCTACGCTCCCGAATGCCGTTGATTCGCAATTAGAAAGCGAACGTAGCCGTCGCGCGACTCGTGCGCATTATCGCGCGGGTAACACGCAATAAAAGATGGCGACAAATGGTTCTGCGAGCCATTACACGTTGCGGGAGATCATAGTCATGTTCCATCAACACGCGCCGACTCGCGCGGCATTGCGTGCGTGCGCGCCGGTCCGAAGTCCGAGGCGCCGCGCGCTGCTGCGTGGCGTATCGGCCGCGGCGTTAGCAGGCGTTTCTTTTCCGCTATACGCGCAGCACGCAAGCGTAGGACTCGTCACGCCGCCCATTCGTCTCGACGACTTCTGGCTGGTCGATCAAAGCGGCCAGAAACGGTTGCTAACCGATCTGTTGCGTCAGAAAGTGACTGCGTTGCAGACGATTTACACAGGATGCACTTCAGTTTGTCCTTTGCAGGGTGCGCTGTTCAGCACCGTTCAGCAACGGATATCGCAGTTGCAGCACCGCTACCCCGTTCAGTTGGTGTCGATCGGAATCGATCCGCTTTCCGACTCGCCGCCCGCGCTGCACGCATGGCTCATGCGCTTCCAGGCCGGACCCGAATGGCGGGCGGCCACGCCGACGTTGCAGGACGTCGACCGGATGCGCAAAGCGCTTTCGGGCAGCACCCTGCCACTCGGCAACATTGCCGATCACTCGACCCAAATCTACTGCTTCGACGCGAACGCAATGTTGCGCTGGCGAAGTGATGACCTGCCTCGCGCGGATCAAGTTTGCGATGTACTGGGCGCATTAGGGCGTGTGTAACCTATTGGACTGAGGCTATGTCACAAAACCGATCGTTTGGAATCCTCTTGCAATTGTTCGACAGGTGCGTGAAAGCGTTGCTGCCAATCACATTCATGGCGGCGCTTTCGATGTTCTCCACAACTGCCGACGCGCAGACATCGAGCACGCTCACCGTCAACGGCACGACCTTGTGCGCCGATGTGAACGCCGAATCGAAGACGCCTGGCGCCTCGGTTATCGAGTGGACGTGCAATGGCGGGAATAACCAGCACTGGACACTGACGCAGAACAACGGGCTTTATCAGTTCGTCAACGTCAACAGCAACCTTTGCCTCGACATCTACGGTGTCAGCACGGACGCCGGCGCTGGGGCGGACCAGTGGACCTGCAATGGCCAGGCGAATCAAAGCTTTCAGCTGATCCCGCAAGGTGGCGGCTTTGCAATCGTCGCGTCGCAGAGTCACCTGTGTCTGGCTGTTGCCAGCCTCACGGCGAAGGGCTCGCAGATCACGCAGCAGCCTTGCAGCGGAACCGCTCTGCAGACGTGGCAGATCAGCGGCATGACCGCGAAAACATTGCCGGCAAAGTGGACTACACCCTATAACCTGTCGATCGTGCCGGCAGCCGCGGCGAATCTGCCCGATGGCACCGTGGTAGTGTGGTCCGCCGACCAGAAGCTGGACTTTACGGCTGGCGAAGTCACCCCCGGCAACACATACACCGCAATCTTTAACCCGACTACAGGCACGAGCAAACAGGTTCTCGTGACGAATACCGGCCACGATATGTTCTGCCCGGGCATCGTCAATCTTCCGGATGGCCGTATTTACGTCACTGGTGGCTCGAGCAGCGACGCGACGAGTTTCTACACGCCTTCGACTGGAAAATGGACGTCGGGTCCTCTAATGAATATTCCGCGCGCCTACCACGGCAGCGTAACGTTGAGCAATGGCAACGTATTCCTGGTGGGCGGCTCGTGGAACGGAGGCGAGGGCGGCAAGACCGGCGAAACCTGGTCACCGAGTACGGGTTGGCAGCTCAATAGCGCCATTCTCGCCGACTACATCCTCACGAATGACGCGGCTGGCATTTTCCGCTCCGACAATCATGCATGGCTGTTTGCGGTGGCAAATGGGCGAGTCTTCCACGCCGGTCCGAGCGTTGCCATGCACTGGTTCGATACCGCCGGCGCGGGCAGCGTGACGCCTGCCGGCAACCGGGGCAGCGATGCCGATGCGATGAACGGCAACGCCGTTATGTACGATATCGGCAAGATCCTGGCTGTAGGCGGTGCGCCGAGCTACGAGTATGCCAACGCGACTGCGGACGCCACGCTAATCGACATCAGCAGCGGCACCGCGGTGACGCAAACGCTTACGCCGATGAATTACCGCCGCGCCTTCAACACCAGCGTGGTCTTGCCGAACGGTCAGGTGGTAGTCCTGGGTGGAGAGGCGTACCCGGTAACGTTTTCGGACGACACCGCCGTGCTGGCGCCAGAGTTGTGGGACCCTACCACCAAGACTTTCTCGGTGCTCCCGCCGCAAGCCGTGCCGCGTAACTATCACAGCATCGCACTGCTGTTGTCGGACGGTCGCGTACTGAGTGGTGGCGGTGGACTGTGCGGAAGCTGCTCGACAAACCATACGAACCTCGAAATACTGACGCCGCCGTACCTGCTCAACGCGGACGGCTCGGCGGCAACACGACCGAGCCTCACAGCCGCGCCCACTACGGCACAGCTCGGGACATCGATCGCCGTAACGGGCAGCAGTGGCATCACGGCCTTTGCGTTGATGCGCATGTCTTCGTCGACCCACGCGGTCAACAACGAGCAGCGGCGGGTACCCGTGACTTTCACGGTAGGAACGGCGGGCGAATATCTGATCAATATTCCTTCCGATCCGGGTGTCGTCGTGCCTGGCTACTACATGCTGTTTGGCCTGAACGCGAAGGGCGTGCCGAGCGTTTCGCGCACGGTGCAGATCCAGTGATGGCGTTACGGTCACGGCGAACCGCGGCGCGTGCGCTGGCGCTGGCGCTGGCGAACATCACGTATGTCGCGCATGGCGCGCCGCCTTGTGAGTCGAACGATCTCGGGTGTTCGATCTTCAACGGGCAGCATTCGGTTGAGGCGCAATTGCGCGACGACGATCGTCTGTTGCCCGGCTCGACCACCCGTTGTGCGAACTGCCATTCGCAAACCGGCTCGGGCGACGCATTCGCACCACCCTTGACCGCCGGCAACCTGTTTCCTGCGAAGAGTCGAAGGGACGGTCCGGCGAGCAGTTACGATCAGGCAACGTTCTGCAGGGCGCTGAGGGAAGGCATCGACCCGGTCAACGTAATGTTGCGCAAAGCCATGCCTCACTACCGGATATCCGAGACAGAGTGTGCGGCGCTCTGGCATTTCGTGACGAAGCGCTAGCACCTTTGCGTGCGGTTGCGCGAATTCGGCGCCATTTGCTCCATCAGCTTTTGTCGGTGTTTTCACGCTATACGGGCGCTTGTTCGAAATGATCGAAATAGTGACATCGCAATTGCGCACGACCCCGTTGGTGCGAAAAATGCGAATGTGCGGCAGCGTACGGAGGTGCGGCAAGCCGTCAGATAGGCTGCGATGACTTCTGCTATGAATAACTCGATTTCTGTTTGCTGGCGCAATACATAGGATGCGGAAAAATTAGAAGTCTGCGCCAGATCTGGCGGAAGTCTCTTTTAGACCATAAGACGATTCATTTCGAGCACGCTTGCGAGCAGGACTGACGTACTCGGCCTGTGCGTCCGATTTCAGCTGTCCCGTGACAAAAAGCGAGATCTGGCAACGCCGCATCGCCTGCACATTAAATCGAGCTTCCACCCTTTTCGTACACCCGCCCTGGGGTTTCGATGAATCAGAACTCTCTGCTTACGAATGCTGCCGTGCTCCGGAATAACGATGTAAGTCTTTCGCGTTATTTCGACGTTCTAATGGCCAACCGTTGGCTGGTCGGTGGAATCGCCGGCGGCGTGCTCGCCGTGGGCGTGGCCTACGCGTTTATCGCGCCGTCGGTGTACCAGGCCGATATTCTCGTGCAGGTGGAAGACAGCATTCCGACCAGCAATTCAAAAAGCCCGCTGGGCGACGTCTCCAGCATGTTCGACGTCAAAACAGAGGCGACGGCTGAAATGGAAATCCTGCAGTCGAGAATGGTGGTCGGAAAAGCGGTCGACGATCTGCACCTCGACGTCAGCGCAAAGCCCAGGCGCTTTCCATTGATCGGAGACTGGTTGGGCCTGCAAGCCCGGAGTCTTTCCGAGCCAGGTATCTTTGGATTTGGCGGATATGCATGGGGCGATGAAGCGATCAAGGTGTCCAGCTTCGACGTCCCGGAAGCATTCGAAGGCGAGAAGTTCGTTCTGACGGTTCTGGAGGGCGAACGCTACCGGCTGGAGCAGTCGGATCTCAGCGAGCCGATCGAGGGTCGCGTGGGCGAAAAGCTCGACACGAAACTGGCCGATGGCGCGATCACGCTGCAGGTCGATTCGCTGAACGCAAAGCCGGGCACGCAATTCATTCTGGAGAGACAGTCGCGCGAAAAGACGGTGGAAAGCCTGCAAAACCGGCTGACCGTGTCGCAGAAGGGTAAAGACAGCGGCATCATCGGCGCGTCGCTGATGGGCTCTGAGCGGCTGCTGACGGCCAGCACGCTCGCCGAAATCGGCAATGCGTATGTTGACCAGAATCTGAAGCGCAAGGCGGCGGAAGCCGAGAAGTCGCTTGCGTTCCTGAGCGAGCAGCTGCCGCAACTCAAGAGCGACCTGGAGCGCGCCGAGGGACGCTATAACGACATGCGCAACCGCATGGGCGTGTTCAATCTGAGTGAGCAGGGCAAGGCCTATCTGGATCAAAGCGTAGCCGCGCAGCGCAGCCTGCTCGAACTGAAGCAGAAGCGCGCGGAGATGGGCGCGATCTACGCGCCGGGTCACCCCGCGATCCAGGCGATCGATCAGCAGATCGGCATGCTGAGCAGCAGGATCGGAAGCTTGTCGCAGCAGGAACAGGCGTTGCCGGACCTGGAGCAGAATGCGGTGCGCCTGACCCGTGACATGAACGTGAACAACGAGCTTTACGTCGGCATGCTGAACAACATGCAACAGCTCAGACTGGTTCGCGCCGGCAAGGTTGGAACGGTGCGGTTGATCGATAACCCGGTGGTGCCGAAAGAGCCGATCAAGCCGAACAAGCTTCTGGTGATTGTCTATGCTGCGTTGGGCGGCCTGATTCTGGGCGTGGGTGCTGCGTTCGGGCGTACGGCGCTGTATCGGGGCGTGACCGACGCGCAGGAGATCGAGGAGCAAACGGGCCTGAACGTCTATGCGAGCGTGCCGCTGTCGCAGGCGAAAGTCGCGCGAATCGGCAAGACGCCGAAGCTGCCCGCCGGCGAGAAGTTCCTGCTGGCGAGCGAGTTTCCGCGCGACCCGTCGATTGAAAGCCTGCGCCGACTCAGAACCGCGCTTCATTTTGCCATGCTGGAATCGGAATCGGGCGACAATCGCGTGCTGCTGACGGGGCCGACGGAACAGGTGGGCAAGTCGTTCCTTTCGGCGAATCTGGCGGCGGTCGTATCGGCGGCCGGCAAGCGGGTGTTGCTGATCGACGCGGACCTGCGCAAAGGTCATCTCGAGCAATACTTTGGTCTCGACTCGACCCCCGGCCTGGCTGACTATCTGTCGTCGGACGTGACGTCCGACCCGGTGATCACGCGTGACGTGCGTCCGGGCCTCGACTTCGTTGCGCGCGGAGCGATACCGGAGAACCCGGCCGAGCTTCTGGTGAGCGAACGCATGCAGCAATTCCTCGCGAAGACGAGCGAATACGACGTCGTGCTGATCGACACGCCGCCGGTGCTCGCCGTATCCGACGCGACCGCGCTTGCGGATAGCTGCGGCACCGTGTTGCTGGTGACCCGCTTCGAGACCACTTCCATTGCGCAGGTGGTGGAGGCGACCGCGCAGCTCAAGCAGGCGAATGCCCGGGTGAAGGGTGTGATCTTCAACGGGATCGATACGGATGTCTATCGCTATAGTCTGGGTGCGCGCGCAGACCTCTATCGCAGTGCTTCCTATCTCGATGCACTGCCGGCCAGTGGAGAGACAAAGCAAGGCTAGCCTTCACGGCGCGAGGGCCGTCGTCACGAATGACGATGAAGAATCAGCCGACTTTCGGCTTGGATGATTGGCGGATATCAAAGACTCATTTGTCAGTGTCGCTGGAGTTGTACTGAGTCAGGCGCTCAATTTCGTTTCGATTCTATTGATCGGGAAGTTCTGCGGGCCGATGGCTCTCGGGTACTTTTTATCCGCTCGTTAATCGGCTTGCGTCTGGAGGTTGCGTGCATGGCGGCGGACAAGGCCCAGGCCGTGCGTGCAATGACGAGTTCCAGCGCCGTCGCCATACCGATCGGCCCGCGCTTGGTGGCCACGATCATTTCCGGCCCCTCCGATTCGATTCCGGTGATCGCCCTCGCATTCGGCGTGTTTCTGCAACAGACGCTGGGTGAAGCGCTGACCAGCGAAAGGGAGTACACGAAGATCGCCACGGTCCGTTTCTTATCGATCACTGCGTTCGCCGGGCACTTCATCTGCCTGATGGCGCTTTTTGAAAGCTGAGCGCGCGGGCACCGGCGTCTTCATCTATGGCGGGATCTTTCCGACCTCTCTGTTTGTGCCGGCCGGCGTCTGCCATTTTGATGCTGATGATATTCGTCCATCGCGACGCCGGCAGCTTCGCGGTCGCCTACCGCGTCGGCTATTTTCGTACGTCACGTTCTTCTGAACCCGCGCGCCGCCGGCGATACAATGCGCTTGCCATTCTGAAGTTTGGCGCCGAAAGCGTGGCTAAACCCGTGGTATAGTGAGTTCGATTATTAGGTCGGCATCCATCCGCAAGCGGGACATTGCGCCCTTGTCAATCTCTGCCGGACTTTGGATCGCCTTCATCACACTGTCCGGTGCCGCTAGGGAAGATCTCAAGCCATAGCTACGCCACCGATGACATCGTGCTGTTCAACTTCTCAAAAATTCGATGTGGTCGTAAAGGGAGTGGAAGATGGTAACTTTCTTGACGCATGCCGCCTGTCTGCTGATCGGCGTGGCGATTGGGGTCTTCGCGTGTGCGCTTTGCGTTGCGCGCGCGAGAGGATCAAAGGAGGAGAATTAGTCTCATCGCCCTCTTATGATTCATCCGTCATTGCGGATGTCCGCTGCTTCCTCTTTGCAACACCATCAAGCACGTTGGAGCAGGGCAGAATAGCAAAATGACGCAAACGGCGGAGTCGGCGTTCGCGTTCATGTCATCGATTGCAATTAGACGCCTTCACTGGAGCGGGGTCAGGTAGGGACCCGATAGGAATCGCTGCGCTCGCGGGATGCTCGCGGTGTAGGCCCGAATAGCGGCAGCAAGCTGCGGACAAATCAGGTTACGGTTGTAATCGTAGATCGAATAGCCGTCGCCTTCGCCATTGCTCGGATCGCCGTTACGCACGACATACCAGAACGCCTTTGCCACCGAACCGTTGTCCATCAGCACCTTCAACTGATTGAATGCCGCGAGTTGTCCGGCGTCCGTACGGGTCGTCCCGTTGTTGGTTTCCGTGATCCAGATCGGCTTGGGACCGCTAGCGACCAGATTCGAAACGGTCGTCTTGAACGACTGCATCAGCGTTTGGTAGTCGGCGCTGCTGAAGTACGGATGAACGTCGACGACGTCGATCTCGACGTTCAACGGGCTGGAAGCACTCTTGGTGTTGTTACCCATTGCCTTGATGTAGTCGGTCGCCTGGATCAGCTCGCTGCCCGCGGGCGGTTTCCAGCCGTTATTCGGGTACGCCGAGTTGTAGAAGTACGAGATGCCCTGAGTGTGCAGAACCGTTTTGTAGCCCGACTGGCTTTTCGTGTTCAGGATCTGCCGGGCTTCCGAATAGAGCGTCTTGCTGCGATTCAGAATGTATCCGGAGATACCGTTCGGATCGCCGTAAGACGGGTCCGAAGCGGAGAACGACCAGTTGGTCTCATTGAACAGTTCGATGTCAGCCGTAAAGGGCAGAACGACGTCCATGAGCGAGCCGAGATACTTCGTGAACGTCGCGTCGCAGAAGTCGAGTCGCGGTGACGATGCGGTCGGCGGATTTTTGGTGGCCGGGCATTGGTATGCGCTAGACGGCGCGTACATGCCCACCTGGAAAAGAATCTTCATGCCGCGCGTGCGTGCGGCGTTCAGAAGCGACTTCAGAAAGGCCACTTTGTTGGGGTCCAGCGTGCTGCCGTCGGCCAGCGTCATGAAGTCCCACGAAACGCCGAGGCGAACCGTACCGACGCCCAATCCGGCAATCAGATCGAGGTCCTTTGAGCATTCGTTCAGCGCCGTCTGATCCGCACTCCAGAGATTGCAGTTCACGTCCATTGCAAAACGGTCGTTTCCGCTTCCGGTGGGCGGGGGCTGCAGCGCCGCGAGTTGCTGAGCAGTGGCGGTAGTCGCGTTCGTTGTCTTGGCGCGACCGTTCTTCGCGAAGGCCGACATCGGCTGCCCACACAAAAGTGTTAAGACAACGAATAATAAGAAAAGTGTGAGTTTCATTTCTCAACTATAAATGCTGTCGCCTGGAATTGGTCCGAAAACGTCAGAGTTAAGTGTGCCGATGAACATCAATTGTTGAAGCGACCGCATTGACGGCACGGATATGTCGAACACGCGCGTCGAATACCGTGTCGACGTCAGAGTCCCGCACAGACACTACACTTCAGAACAGAGCGACTCAATCTTCCTAAGGATGCGCCCCCTTGTTCGGCATCAGTCCCAGCTGAAGTCTGTTGTGTGACGCAATGCCTCACTATCAGATTTCCGACGCCGGTTGCGCCACGCTTGTCGGCATATCACGAAGTCTTCGCGTCGAACTCCGCAATGAGCGAATCGTCCCATCATGTACGGGAACGCACATCGATTCGTAGTGCCGAGCCGGGATACTTGCGACTTCGATGTGCAGCGCGAGTCATCGCATAGAAGACCTTGCCGCGCTCAGTCATTACACAAGTTGTTCCTTCATCAAATTTTCTTTTTCCTAAAGATGAAAACTGTCGTCTCTCTTTAGACAAATTCGAAATCACGAGCTTTCGAAAGAACGGTTACACGTCTGATAAAAGTATGCGTCTGACCTGAACGCTTTGTCATGATATTTACGAGTGATACATGGCGATAAGACCAATCAAAGAACGAAGCCATGATTCGAATTCTGCGTATTTGATTGTCAGAAGAACTGTTGGTGCACCTGATGAAGGCGACGTGTCGCGATCGAACTGTACGATGGCGACTTTATGCGCTATTGCTAACATTCGGTCTTTGAGTGAGATGTTACGCTCGTCGTGACTCGTCAGTGAATCAATGAAATTAGCTTCACTAAACGATTCACTTCCACACCAAAATCTGTTTTGCAAGCGCAGGGTGCCTACGCCGGCATCGTTTCCCACGAGTTTCCGAACTGAGGAGATAGTATGTTCGAATCCAACGCCACCGCGGATCCGAAACTGGAAGAGGCGTGCCTTGAGGCGAATTCAAAACAGGTCGCCCTGGATGACTCGAACCCGCAAAGCGAGAACATCTTCGTCGCAAGGTGGGACGACGCAGTGAAGAGAACGATGGACGTTTGCGGGGCGTCGGTTCTACTCATCCTGCTCTTCCCGGTTCTTCTGATAATTGCGCTGGCAGTCATGAGCGATCACGGAAACGCCGTATATGGTCATCCAAGAATTGGCCGAGGAGGACGTACTTTCAAGTGCCTGAAGTTCCGCTCCATGGTGAAGAACTCGGATGAAGTTCTCGCCAAACTGCTCGCAACCGATCCGCAGGCTCGTGCGGAATGGGACCGCGATTTCAAGCTTAAAAACGATATTCGTGTGACGCCGGTTGGCCGCATTCTGCGCAAGACGAGCCTCGATGAGTTGCCGCAACTATGGAACGTGCTGCGCGGCGATATGAGCCTGGTGGGACCCCGTCCTATCGTGCAGAAGGAGCTGGTGCGATATGGCCGCGATGTTCGTTACTACCTCGCGCTAAAGCCGGGAATGACAGGCTTATGGCAGGTCAGCGGCCGGAACGATGTGGACTATCCGACGCGGGTTTCGCTCGATGTTAAATACGCAATGAACCGCTCGCTGACATTCGATATGTCGATTCTTCTGAGAACCGTCAAAGTGGTGTTCGCGAAAGACGGCGCCTACTGAGCCGGCTGAGGTCCTTTCCCTGTCGTAGATTGCATGTCGTTCCGATCGCCGTGACCGATCGGGGATGTGTTCCGCTATTGCTGCGCAATTCACGAGAAACATGTTATGAGAGTGGTCCACGTAATCGAATCGACTGCTACAGGAACGCTTGCAGTTGTGAGCACGCTTGCGACGCGCCTCGCCAAGGAAGGTCACGAGGTGTATGTGATCTATTCAGAGCGCGAGGAAACACCGAAGAATTTGCGCGCGATGTTTCACTCTGACGTCGTCCTGCGGCATCTGCAGATGAAAGGGCCATCATTGGCACGGATCATGTCTGTCTTGCGCCAACAACTCATCGAATTGAACCCGGATATCGTCCATCTGCACTCGTCATTCGCAGGTTTCCTGGGACGAATGTCGACCTTGTTTGCGTTGCCGTCAACGGCGCTTCTTTATAGCCCGCACTGCATCTCTTTCGTACGGCGAGACATAGGCGGGTTGAAGCGATACTGTTTCGCCGCATTGGAGTTGCTTGCGTGTGTGAAGAACTGCACATACGTTGGCTGCTCCGAGAGTGAATGCGCCGCTATTCGCCGCTATCTTCGGCGAGATGCAGTACTGGTCGAGAACGCGATCGATCGGGCTGTTAGTGTCCAGGGCAACAATCGTTTGGAAAGCGCCGGAAAAGTCGGATCGACGAAACGGCGAAAAATTGTGACCGTCGGCGGCATTCGTGTCCAAAAGAATCCGCGATTGTTCGCGGAGATTGCACGCTCGTTTGATCGGGACGGCGTCGAGTTCGTATGGATCGGCGACGGCGACGCAGATCTCAGGAGGACGCTCGAGGACGCCGGCGTGCGTGTGACCGGTTGGCTTACGCGTGCTGACGTAATCGCGGCTGTGGCGCAAGCGGATATCTATTTGTCGACAGCTTCCTGGGAGGGAATGCCGATTTCTCTGATTGAAGCAATGACGCTCGGCACACCCGTTGTGGCGTCAGATTGTCCCGGCAATATAGACACCATTCGTCACAATTCGACCGGCGTTCTTTATCGGACGGCTGCGGAAGCGACTTCGCTGATCCGGAAGATGATAGCCGAGCATAAATTTCGTGAAGGTTTATTGCGGCGCGCGCAGGAGGAAGCGCGCAACAGATTCAGTGAAGATCGTTTCTTCAACAACATCGCGCTGCTTTATTCGGCCCAGTTGAGAAGCATTCGCCAGGGCCGTTCGGTGCTGAGCGAGTGACTACTGAGCGATTTGCAGCAAGCCGTCGTCTGGGACCGATTGCATACAGTGCTCTTGCCGAAGTGAAGAGTAGCGGACAAAAGCCGCTTCACGCGCGTGACCATCAACTCTTCATCGATTCGCGCAGTCGGGACGGGCGAAGAACTGGCCCGAACGTGCCGATGGGGCGCGGCAAGAATCGAAGCACCACTCCGTAACCAACGTTCACGGAACGCCGATCGCGACGAGACTGACTTTTAAGAAATGGTTTGCGCGTGTCATCGCGCAAACCATTTTAATTTTTAGAGCCGCGCGAGATATCGCTCCACGCCCGAGGCGGCGATTATATCTGTCCACCGCAAATGCAGCAGCGTGGAGGGGTCATTTTTCGGCACCATATCGCCGTGGAAATTGCAGATGCTAGAGAATACGTCTGGGCCCGTTACTTTACATTGAATTCCAAACTTGGCGGCGGCGTTCAGATTCGAAGGCGAGTCATTGCAGATGATTCTTTTGCCGAGCGCAGCATATTCCAGAAGCTTGGTCGGCGTCTGCACGTCGTACGGACGCTTGTACGGGATGGTTGAAATAGCAATCTCGCAGTTGCGAACCACCGCGAGGGCATCGCGTTGCGCAAGACGTCCCGTGAACAGGATGCCGGGCGATCGAAGATATGCGTCGGAGATTTCCTTTTCAACAGGCCCAATCAGAACGAGGGTATCCGAGTCGCGCTTGGCGGCCAGGAAGTCGCTGATGAAGCCGACAAAGCCGCGTTCCCGCGTTATCTCGCCCAGATAACAATACGTTCCCGACGGAAGCGCCTGGTTGCGGTCAGCATCCGTCGTGAAAATCCAATCTGGTACGCCCATCGGCAGGAAAACGGTATCTACGCCGTCGCGGAAGCCCATGACTGCACTCATTGAGTCGTTCTGAAATATTCGAAGATCGGGCCGTGGTTGAAACGTTTTCTTGATGCTGTCCTTTAGCGCACTGTTACGCCCGACAGACAGCGAGCGGTAATCGTGGATAACGTATTTTGCAGCAGGGATCTTGGGGTAAAAGCCCATGATGCACCAGAGAATGTACTCCTCCGGATTCTTGACTTTTTTGTAATCATCCAGTGTCCCTGACGTTACCTTACAGTCGTTTCTCACAAAATACTTCGTGTAGGCGTCGATCTCAGGATAATTCGCCTTGCCGGGGTGAAGAATGAATATCTGCATGTCATTGCCACCGTTCAAATGTCGTCTCTTCGGCTGACTCAGTGCTACCAAGGGCAGTTCGAGTCGCATTCGTTGAAATGTCGCACGTCAATGGATTGGTCAAGCGTTGGTTAGCTTGATATCCGTTGGCAGAAATGTCGCGACGTTGGACTGCTCTATCACCCGGTCCCAAATGAGGTCTGCGAAGTCCGTCCGACGATTCGCTGTCGCACCGCGCGCGGCGTCTTCATCGATTCCGTCAAAGATGTTCGCCGTGGTGATCACACTATGGATGCCCATCTCTTCACAGCATCTGATATTCGACGGCGAGTCGTTGCACACGATTTTCTTGCCGAGCGCAGCATACTCGAGCAGCTTGGTCGGCGTTTGATAGCAGTGCGGCCGGTGATAGGGGAAATAGCACACCGCAACATCGGATTCGACCACGTGCTTCAGCGCCTCACGCTGCGGCAACGGCCCAGTGAAAATGATATTTTTTGCATTCGAAAATCTTTCGTAGATGCGCGGGTCCGGTTTTCCCACCAGGAGGAGGGAGACGTCGCGCTTCTGAAAGTTGTTTATAAATGCTTCCAGCACGCGATCGAAGCCCCGCTCGACGCTCATTTCGCCGATATAACAGAAATCAGCTTTCTTTTTGGTCTGACCGCCATCCTGTACCTCGAAGATCCAGTTCGGCACGCCCATGGGCAGGATCACACTGGGTACGCCGTGACCGAAACCCATGATCTCCTGTTGCCGTTTGTTCTGAAATATCCGCAGATTCGGCTGGCAATTGAAATACCGCTTCGCGACGTCTTTCATCGCCGGCCAGCCGCCAACGGAGAGAGAACGGTAGTCATGGATGACAAAGTCCGATTCAAACCGGTTCGGATAGAAACCCATGATTTCCCACAACACGAAATTTCGTTTGTTATCGAGCGCGCGGTAATCGCTGATTGTTCCGACCACCACATCCACGCCGCGCGCTTTAAAATAGTTTTGATAGGCAGTAATTTCCGGATAATTGGCGGTACCCGGAGACGTGATGAAGATTTTACGCATGCCGCCTTCCTTTTTAACCGTGGAGATAAGGAACAATAAGGCCGTTACGAATAATGCACTGGTGGTCCGGTTGCGCCTTTGATTGACAGGTGCTCGAACGTTGACCGCTTGTTTTGCTCGAAGCCGAGATCGCGCGCGATAGTATTTTTATTAGCGAATACCTTATCGTGACGATTCGCCGCCCTGGGTTGGATGCAGCGCGGCGCACGACGGTGTCGTACGCCGCTGCGCGAGCTGTCGCGGCGGCGCTGTGCTTTCTACGCCTGGTTCAATGCACGTGGTCTGCTAAAGATGCGCTGAGCCAGGCGCCTGACGCGTCCCAGTCGCAGATAGCGCGGCACCAACGTCAGGCCCGTGAGCTGCGCGGCGAACCACGACACGGAAGAGTCATCGTCAATGTCGAACGCCTTGAGTCGGAACGGGTCGCTTCCTTCGTCATTCCAGCCCACGTCGGTCGTGCGTGCGGTCTTGTAGCCGGCGGCCTTCAGCAGCTCGACTTCGCGCGGACCATAAATGCCATAGGGATACGCGAAATGCTCGCAAGGCTTACCGACGATCCGTTCTACCTCCGACTTTGACAGCGCAAGCTCTTCAAAGCATTCGTCATCGTCACAGAAGGTTAGTGTCGGGTGATAGCGTGTGTGAGACTGAAAGTCGACATAGGGGCGCATCTCTTCAATATGGGCGGCGCTGAGGCCACTAATCGTCGCCGCTGGGTCTGGCAAGTCCTGACGAAAGCCTCGCGCGTCGAGTTCAGCCAGGCGCTCGTGGTTTTTCATGCGAATCAGCCGCTTCACACCTGCATCCCTCGCGACAGGATGCAGGAACCAGTGAGTACGATCGTGCGCCACGACACTGCTGCAGATGTAAATGGTCGGGTACACCCCGTACTTGATGAATACGGGCAGCAGATTTGCATTGCCGATATGGCCGTCGTCAAACGTGACGGCCACGCGCGGGCGACCACTACCTCGCGAATTTGCCTGCGACAACGGCACGAACTCGACCTTGTCTTTCAGGTACTCAAAATGAGCCTCGAGCGTGGCGGGCGACGGATCGTGATAGAGCAGAATCGCGGTGCGATCGCGCCAGAGAAAGGCTCGAATCGCCGCGGGGGTTCCACTGAAAAGCAGCGCGCGTGTGAATATCTCACGCATCAATTGTTTCATATGCATCCCAAGCTAACGGCGTTAAACGGGATTGTGCCGTCACGGTCACAAAAGCGATGTGCGTTAGCGTACGGAGGTGATGACCGTCTTCAGATAGTCTGGGATACTAGTTAGTGTGAAATATACGCTAATTTTCCACCGAAGAATCTACTGCGGGGAAACAGTGGTTCAGCGGAGATTTAGGCAGTCTTATCTTTGTACGGTAAGACGATTATTCTGAAGTTGGTGGCGCGCAAAGCAGAGGAATTGTTGACAGATTGCGTTGCACACCGAACTGACGCGCGCAGCGCCCGCACCCAAAATGTTGCCGTCCCGTGACAAAAAGCGAGATCTGGCAACGCCGCATCGCCTGCACATTAAATCGAGCTTTCATCCTTTTCGTACACCCGCCCTGGGGTTTCGATGAATCAGAACTCTCTGCTTACGAATGCTGCCGTGCTCCGGAATAACGATGTAAGTCTTTCGCGTTATTTCGACGTTCTAATGGCCAACCGTTGGCTGGTCGGTGGAATCGCCGGCGGCGTGCTCGCCGTGGGCGTGGCCTACGCGTTTATCGCGCCGTCGGTGTACCAGGCCGATATTCTCGTGCAGGTGGAAGACAGCATTCCGACCAGCAATTCAAAAAGCCCGCTGGGCGACGTCTCCAGCATGTTCGACGTCAAAACAGAGGCGACGGCTGAAATGGAAATCCTGCAGTCGAGAATGGTGGTCGGAAAAGCGGTCGACGATCTGCACCTCGACGTCAGCGCAAAGCCCAGGCGCTTTCCATTGATCGGAGACTGGTTGGGCCGGCAAGCCCGGAGTCTTTCCGAGCCAGGTATCTTTGGATTTGGCGGATATGCATGGGGCGATGAAGCGATCAAGGTGTCCAGCTTCGACGTCCCGGAAGCATTCGAAGGCGAGAAGTTCGTTCTGACGGTTCTGGAGGGCGAACGCTACCGGCTGGCGCAGTCGGATCTCAGCGAGCCGATCGAGGGTCGCGTGGGCGAAAAGCTCGACACGAAACTGCCCGATGGCGCGATCACGCTGCAGGTCGATTCGCTGAACGCAAAGCCGGGCACGCAATTCATTCTGGAGAGACAGTCGCGCGACAAGACGGTGGAAAGCCTGCAAAACCGGCTGACCGTGTCGCAGAAGGGTAAAGACAGCGGCATCATCGGCGCGTCGCTGACGGGCTCTGAGCGGCTGCTGACGGCCAGCACGCTCGCCGAAATCGGCAATGCGTATGTTGACCAGAATCTGAAGCGCAAGGCGGCGGAAGCCGAGAAGTCGCTTGCGTTCCTGAGCGAGCAGCTGCCGCAACTCAAGAGCGACCTGGAGCGCGCCGAGGGACGCTATAACGACATGCGCAACCGCATGGGCGTGTTCAATCTGAGTGAGCAGGGCAAGGCCTATCTGGATCAAAGCGTAGCCACGCAGCGCAGCCTGCTCGAACTGAAGCAGAAGCGCGCGGAGATGGGCGCGATCTACGCGCCGGGTCACCCCGCGATCCAGGCGATCGATCAGCAGATCGGCATGCTGAGCAGCAGGATCGGAAGCTTGTCGCAGCAGGAACAGGCGTTGCCGGACCTGGAGCAGAATGCGGTGCGCCTGACCCGTGACATGAACGTGAACAACGAGCTTTACGTCGGCATGCTGAACAACATGCAACAGCTCAGACTGGTTCGCGCCGGCAAGGTTGGAACGGTGCGGTTGATCGATAACCCGGTGGTGCCGAAGGAGCCGATCAAGCCGAACAAGCTTCTGGTGATTATCTATGCTGCGTTGGGCGGCCTGATTCTGGGCGTGGGTGCTGCGTTCGGGCGTACGGCGCTGTATCGGGGCGTGACCGACGCGCAGGAGATCGAGGAGCAAACGGGCCTGAACGTCTATGCGAGCGTGCCGCTGTCGCAGGCGAAAGTCGCGCGAATCGGCAAGACGCCGAAGCTGCCCGCCGGCGAGAAGTTCCTGCTGGCGAGCGAGTTTCCGCGCGACCCGTCGATTGAAAGCCTGCGCCGACTCAGAACCGCGCTTCATTTTGCCATGCTGGAATCGGAATCGGGCGACAATCGCGTGCTGCTGACGGGGCCGACGGAACAGGTGGGCAAGTCGTTCCTTTCGGCGAATCTGGCGGCGGTCGTATCGGCGGCCGGCAAGCGGGTGTTGCTGATCGACGCGGACCTGCGCAAAGGTCATCTCGAGCAATACTTTGGTCTCGACTCGACCCCCGGCCTGGCTGACTATCTGTCGTCGGACGTGACGTCCGACCCGGTGATCACGCGTGACGTGCGTCCGGGCCTCGACTTCGTTGCGCGCGGAGCGATACCGGAGAACCCGGCCGAGCTTCTGGTGAGCGAACGCATGCAGCAATTCCTCGCGAAGACGAGCGAATACGACATCGTGCTGATCGACACGCCGCCGGTGCTCGCCGTATCCGACGCGACCGCGCTTGCGGATAGCTGCGGCACCGTGTTGCTGGTGACCCGCTTCGAGACCACTTCCATTGCGCAGGTGGTGGAGGCCACCAAGCAGCTCAAGCAGGCGAATGCCCGGGTGAAGGGCGTGATCTTCAACGCGATCGATACGGATGTCTATCGCTATAGTCTGGGCGCGCGCGCAGGCCTCTATCGCAGTGCTGCCTATCTCGACGCATTGCCCGGCAGCGGCAAGACGCAGAAAGGCTAGCCTTCAGACGACAACCATCGTCGTGTAGAGCGATGAAAAATTCACCCGGACCTCGACGTAGATAAATTGTGAATATCAAACATTCGATCGTCAGTATCGCTGGAGTCGTACTGAGTCAGGCGCTCAATTTCGTTTCGATTCTATTGATCGGGAAGTTCTGCGGGCCGACGGCTCTCGGGTATTTCAGCCAGCTCATGGCCGGTGGTCTTTTTATCGGGTCGGTGATCGGCTTGCGTCTGGAGGTTGCGTGCATGGCGGCGGACAAGGCCCAGGCCGTGCGCGCAATGACGAGTTCCAGTGCGGTCGCCATAGGGATCGGCGTGGCGCTCGTGGCGGCCACGGCAGCGGCCGGGCATACGGAATACATACCTGTTATCGGTCTGGCACTTGGCGTGTTCCTGCAACAGGCGTTGTGCGGAGCACTCACCACCGAAAGAAAGTACGCGCAAATCGCGACGATCCGGTTCTTCCCTAATGCCGCGTTCGCCGTCTACTTTGTCTGCATGATGATGTTTTCGAAAGGGGAGTGCACAGGCACCACCGTATTCAACATCTATAGCTGGATTTTTCTGGCCTCGACCGTTGTGCCCGCCGCGATCTGCCTTTACTCGGCGCGCCGGATGATCCCGTTGGCCTTCATCAGGTTCTCCGCGCTTCAGATCCAGTATGCAAAATTTGGTGTGCCGACCACTACGCTGAATTCATTCGTGATCTATGCGTCCGCCATTTTGATGCCGATGATCTTCGATCATCGTGAAGCCGGCATCTTTGCGCTGGCGTATCGTGTGGGGTACTTCCCTGCATCCCTCTTGTCGCAAAGTTTGGGCGCTGTCTTCCGCCGCGATCTGATCGATTATTTCGACGGCCACAGAAAAGACAGAGTGAATCCCTCGAAACAGTTTTTTACTATGCTGACGTTTATCAGCATTTCTCTGGTGGCAGCGTGCTATGCAGGCCTTAGCCTCATTATCCACATGAAGATGGGCGACGAATGGGAACCGTCGATGTCCGTGTACCTGATCTTTGTTCCCTATTTCATCACGATGGCGATCTATGGCTCGATGGCTCAGGTATTCATTGTCGCGAACCGGCTGAAGATCGACTTGATGATTCAAGCAGTCAATGCCGTATCGATCTTCCTGATCTTTGCGACGGCTCAATTCCTCGGCGTCGGGTTCATCCACTCGCTTCTTCTGCTCAGCGTCTGTGGAACGATCGTGGCAAGTGTGGGTACTTACCAGGCGCTCAAGATCGGCAAGGAGCCGGACGCTTATTTGAATCGCCAACCTAGTTTTGAAGCGCCGTGATCTCTGCGCTCAAAAATCAGCGACGCTGCAAGTTTAGCTCCTCCACCGCGAGGCGAGTCGCTCACTTGTTCAGGGAAAGAGAATGCGCATTGTAAAACTCCCCGGCATCATCGGCAGGAATGCGAGTCCAGGCGTGTCGGCCGCGGTCTGGTTCATTCTGTTCATCGCGCTTTATGCGATCTCCGCGTTTCACGACAGCACGTTGCCGGCGCGTTTTCTGTTGGATGAACTGGTGATTTTCGACCGGATGAAGACCGTCACGGCTTTCAGGGCGTTTGGCGACTCATTTGACAATCTCGCGTGGCTGTTCAACTTTTTCGGTCTCCAGAGTTTCTCCATTTCTTTGATAGGATTTCTCGCATCGACAATCGGCATGTTTGTCGCCATCTGGCGTTCCGGTGTCACTTCGCTAAAGCCGGCCGAGTTCTTTCTGGTTGCCTTCTGGCTCGCCAATCAGACCGTCTACATCGGCGTTCCATCGAAAGAAATCATCATTTCGATTCTGGTTCTTTTGATGCTCTTTTACAACTCGTCGCGTGCGATATTGGTTTTGTTTGTCGTCCTGGCAGCGGTGGTAGCCGTGTACTTCAGATCGTATTGGGGCATTACACTGGCCGCAACCGTGTTTCTTTATTTCGCGCCAAACGGCTTCAGAAGGCCGATTTCATTGATCTTTTTCGCGCTGGCCATGTTTGTGATGGTCGCCTTCGTGTTCCAGAAGGCCTATGGCGAATCACTGGATTTCGCAAGGCAGAATGCCAATGAGTGGCGGGACCCGGAGGAAGTGGGGTCGATGATCGTACAGTTCATTCCAGGCAGTGGTATGTTCATTGGCGTGGCGAACGTCGCCATCACGCTGGCGACCTTCGTTTTGCCGGTGCGGTTGATTACGTCGGGTTCTCCGCTGCAAATGCTGGGCGGCATTGGCGTGTTTTTCACTTTTGCGACTGTGTTTGTGCGTTATCGCTCCGCGGCGGCGCTATTTCCGGTGGGTCGATTCGAGACACTTTGTTTTTGTTTTCTGGTCAGTTTCCTGTCAACGCAAGCTATTTTCGAGCCGGACTACGGGTCATTTCTGCGGCATCTTTCGCCGGTGTCGCCGATGATAATGTTTCTCGTCCTGCGGCTCCCATACGATGAACATATAACGGTATCGGCGCAGAGTGCGTCGCGAGTGAACGACGGCGCCCGTCACCAGTCCACATTGTCGAAGCATCGCAGCCCCTCCTGAATCGCAATGACGGTCCGCTGATTCAGTAGGCCGTCGATGAAGCACATGATCGTAAACATCGGGGCGAACTATCCGACGCGCATCGGTGGGCACGACTTGACGCTGCGCGCGGCGATCGACAACATCACGAATCGCCGCTACTGGATGTTCCAGTACTCGGACTACATCGCGCCGGGTGATCCGCGCATGGTCAGCGTGAACGCGAAGATCGATTTCTGATCTGAGTTGCGCGGTGTCGCGGGCCGTGGCGGCCTCACTGTGCGCCGCCGGCGCGCATGGCCCGGTATTCCCGCTGCACGATGTCCATCAGCTCCGCCACCGAAGTCAGCGCGCTCTGTTGCTCGTAGGTCACGCGCCCTCGCTGCATCAACATGATGCGATCCGCGATATCGAGCGTCTGCGCATAGTTGTGCATGATCATGATGATCGAGAGGCCGCCTTTTTCCTTCAAGCGCATCAGTAGGTCGATGATGAGTCCCGCCTCGCGCGCGCCCATCGCGGCGAGCGGTTCGTCGAGCAACAGGATTTTCGCGTTCGAATGCACGGCGCGCGCCACGGCGATCGCCTGGCGCTGGCCGCCCGAAAGACGCTCCACGGGCAAATCCACCGAAGGCACGTGCACGCCGATATCGTCGAGGCATTGCGCCGCGCGCTCGCGCATCCGTTTGTGGTCGAGCAGCCTGAACGGCCCGCGCCGCACGATTTCGCGGTTCAGGAACATGTTGTGGTAAATACTCAGCGAATTCGCGAGCGCGAGATCCTGATACACGCATTCGATGCCGAGCGAACGCGCATGATCGACCGAGCGCAACAGCGTCTCCTCGCCGTCGATGTGGAGCGTGCCGCTCGTTTGCTGATGAAAGCCCGTGAGGATCTTCACGAGCGTGGACTTGCCCGCACCGTTGTCGCCGAGTATGCCGAGGATCTCGCCCTTGCCGAGCGTGAGCGAGACGCCATCGAGCGCCGTGACCGCGCCGAAGCGTTTGACGAGGCCGTCGCCGCGCAGCGCGAGCGGGGCGTTCGGCGCGCTGCGCGCAGCGGCCGTGGCATTGGCGCCCGCGGAGGAGGTTTGCGATTGGTCCATCATCGTCCACCCTTGCGGCGAATGCGCCCGACGTGGATGTTGAAGATCATCGCCGCCAGAATCGCGGCGCCAAGAATGATGTTGAACGTAAACGCGTTGATACCGATCAGTGTAAAGCCGTCGTTCAGAATACCGAGCACCGCTGCGCCGATGAGCCCGCCCACGATGGTGCCCGAGCCGCCCGTGAGCGGCGTGCCGCCGATCACGGCGGCGGCCACGGCAAGGAACATGATCTGGTTGCCGCCGGCCTGCGGGTCGATCGAGGTAATGCGAAAGGCTTCGAGCATGCCAGTGAAGCCCGCCAGCACCGCGGCGAGGACGAAGTTGCCGAGGCGCAGTCGCTTCACATGTATGCCGGCCTCGCTCGCGCCGAGCGGATTCGCACCCGCGGCCTGCGTATGCAGGCCCCAGCGTGTATGTCGCAACAGCACGTGCATCGCGGCCGCGATCACCAGGGTCCAGATGATCTCGCTGTAGCCCCACGCGCCCATGAACCCGGCGAAGGTGGGCGATCCCGGCGTGGCGGCGGGCGTGCCGCGCGAGATCGTGAGCGTGATACCGTTGATCAGAAAGAGCGTGCCGAGCGTCGTAACGAACGAGGGCAGCCGCAGCCAAACCGACACCGCCCCGTTCACGAAGCCGACGATTCCCGCGGCCACGAGCCCCGCGATCACGGCGAGCCACATCGGCGCGCCCGCGTCATTCGCGAACACCATCATGAATGGCGCGAACGCGAACACCATGCCCGCCGACAGATCGATGTCGCCGCCGATCATCAACATGATTTCGCCGAACGCGATGATCGCCACCGGCGCGATGAACTGCGACAGGTTGACGAGGCTCGCGTTGGTAAGCAGGAAATCGTGGTTTGCGAATTCGAAGTAGGCGGCCAGCAGCACGGCCACGAGCAGGATGCGCAGCTCGGCCGCCCATTGAGACGCGAAGGAAACGCCCGCGCGCCGGGGCGCGCGGACCGCTTTGCTGGTTTCGTTCACTGTATTCATCAGGACTTGATTGGGCCGGATCTCGGAACGATTTGCTCCTTGTCGGTCTTGCCTTCAAAGCGCGTCGAGGTATTCAGGTACGGCTCGACGTTATCCTTGGTCACGAATTTCAGGCCGGTGTTGATTTCGGCCGGGCCGACGAGGCCGCCGGAGCTGAGGAACACGAACGCCTCCATCACCGTATAGAAACCCTGGACGTAGGGCTGCTGATCGATGGTGAAGTCGAGGAAACCTTCGTGGATCAGCTGGATCGTGGTCGGCAGCAGGTCGAAGCCGCCGCCGTGCACGCCTTTGGACGGCAGGTTCGACTCTTTCATCACCTGCGCGACGCCCTGCGTGCTGCCCGCATCCACCGCGAACATGCCCTTCAGGTCCTGGTGGCCCAGGTAGAACGCCTTGATCTTCGACAGCTCCTCGTTGACGGTCGCGCCCGTGGCCACGGTCTGGATGTCGATCTTCTTGCCGGACTTCTTGATGGCGTCGCTCGCACCGTCCAGACGCGGCTGGATGTTGAGCTGCCCCGGCGTGGCGATGAACAGCCCGACCATGCCGCTGTCGATCAGACTGACGATGCGCTCGCCCATCTGGTAGCCCGACAGATACAGGTCCTGGCCGATATACGCGAGGCGCGGATTCTTCTTGCCGCGCGGCGCGTCGGCGTTGTACGCGAACACCGGAATTCCGGCGTCGAGCGCGGCCAGGATGGGCTTGTCGAAAGCGCTCGGATCGACGATCGGCACCGCGATGGCGTCGGCCTTCGCGGCAATCGCCGAGTTCACGGCGCGGACCATTTCGCCGGCATCGGACGTGGCCGAGCCGGTCCACTGATAATCCATGTCGAGTAGTGAGCAGGCATCCTGAATGCCGTACTGCGTGGGCACGAAGAACGGGTTGGTGGTGACGTGATTGACGAACACGATCCTCCACTTCTTGTGCGACGGAAAAGCCGTCTGCGCTGCCTGCGCGGTGCCGATCAGACCGCCCGCGCCGCCTAGCGCGCCCATCAGCGAAAGCGCTGCGCCGAGTCCCGCGCCCTGCATCAGCCCCCGCCGCGCCGTGCTGAAACCGTTGCCGCTGTTTTTCTGATCGTCATCCCGTTGCTGTGCCATCTGATCCTCCGGTTCTTGTCTTCATTGGTCGATGTGGTCGACGTTGCGTCGATTGCGTGCAGATGCTGGACGGCACCGGGAGTTCGCGGGGCAGCGCGAGAGTTTGGCGTGGGACGTGCAACCCCGATTCGGAAGCGCTCGATACGAGCCGTGCGGTACCGCAAAAATGTTAGTGCAGTGCGGTTGCGACTCCTAATCCATGTATACCCGTAACCGTTCCGAAGATTGGGACGCCGGGTCAGGATGCGTGTTTACCACGAGCGGCTGATCGCGCGGATGGGTGCGCGGCGCCCGGTGTCATCGTGGCGGCGTTCGTGTGATGAGCGTCCATGATGTGCAGCACGGTTTCATCGTGCATCAGCAGATAGTCCGTAATGATACGCCGGTGGCAGCGCCACCAGACCGCCTCCGAGCACATGATCGTGCAGCGCTGCCGATGACCGAGCGTCAGAAGTTGCGCCAGTCCCTCGCGGAACGCGTCGCTCATTGCATAGTCGGCATAGTTGCGAAAGGCCGGATGCGTCCAGTACGCATTCGGCGACGGCGCGTCATCCTTGCGCCTGCTGCGGCGTCCGCCGAGCGCGGCGAGATGCATGTAGTCGATATGTTCCGGCGCGAGCGAGGCGGGCAGCGTGTCGCGATTGAACTGCGGGTTGGTCCGCGAGCGCGGCATGCTGCGCACGTCGACGAGCAGGGCGATCTGCTCGCCTTTCAGTAAGTCGACGAATTCCTGCAACGGACGCGTCGAGTGGCCGATCGTGAAAAAAGGGCGTTTCGTTTCCATGCGCGCTTCGCCGGCGCCGATAGCGGCGACGATCCCTACAGACTTACAACGTGTGGCGCAGTAACGTCAACTTTGTTTCGATTCAGGTGTTGCACGTGTCATGCCTGACGAGCGCGCGTATGCACGCGCTCGCGAATCGCAAGACCCCGGGGAGACAAGCCGGGTAGCCATCATTCCGGTATCGAGTGCAACCTTGCTCCCGCGAGTCGGAGTTGCAACAATGCACCCGCGACGGCGCCCGCGCCGCACGCAGTCGCCCGCGCATTTTCTTTCGACCCGCTTGCACCATGACCGACGGCCTGCCCAATCCCCAACGTGCGTTTGCGTACATCGCGATCGCCATCGCGATGACGATGTCGGTGCTCGACACTTCGATCGTCAACGTCGCGCTGCCCACCATCAGCAACGACCTCGCGGTATCGCCCGCAAACGCGATCTGGGTCGTCAACGCGTATCAGCTGGCGATAACGGTGTCCTTGCTGCCGCTCGCGGTGCTAGGGGACAGCCTCGGCTACAAGCGGGTCTACTGCTACGGACTCGCGCTTTTCACGCTGGCGTCGTTCGCCTGCGCGAATGCGCACACGCTGCTGGCGCTTGCGGTCGCTCGCGTGTTTCAGGGCTTCGGCGCGGCCGGCATCATGAGCGTGAATATCGCGCTGGTGCGCTTCGTTTTCCCGAAGGCGCGGCTAGGCGTCGGCGTCGGCTATTCGTCGCTGGTGGTGGCCGTTTCGTCGGCGGCGGGGCCGAGTATCGCGTCGGCGATTCTGGCGGTCGCGCACTGGCAGTGGCTGTTCCTCGTCAACGTGCCGCTCGGCGTGCTGGCGCTGTCGATCGGCGCGCGCACGTTGCCCGCGACGCCGACCTCGGGGGCTCGCCTGAGCGGCCTGAGCGTCCTGCTCAACGCGCTCACATTCGGCCTGCTGATCTCCGGTCTCGCGGCATTCAACCAGGCGGGCGCGACGCAGCGGGGCGCCGTGATGGTCGCGATCGCCTTGGTGGCCGGCGTGCTGTTCGTGCGACGCGAAAGCCGGCTCGCGACACCGATGCTGCCCATCGACCTGCTGCGCATGCCGGTGTTTTCACTGTCGATGGCGACGTCGATCTGCTCGTTCGCGGCGCAGACGATGGCGTACATCGTGCTGCCGTTCTACTTCGAGCAGACGCTGAAGCTGTCGGAAACACAGACCGGCATTCTGATGACGCCGTGGCCGCTCGTGACCGCGTTGATCGCACCGGTCGCGGGCCGGCTGTCCGATCGGTGGGCGCCGGGACGCATCAGCAGCGTCGGGCTCGTCGTGTTCGGGTGCGGACTCGCGATGCTCTGCCAGCTCGGCGAGACGGCGACGCGCTTCGACATCGTGTGGCGGCTCGCGGTCTGCGGCCTCGGCTTCGGTATCTTTCAGTCGCCGAACAACCGCGTGATCATCGGCAGTGCGCCGCGGCATCGCAGCGGCGGCGCGTCCGGCCTGCAATCGATGGGTCGTCTGCTCGGCCAGTCGAGCGGCGCGGTGGCGGTGTCCATCGTGTTCGGACTCGTGCATGGCCAGCACCTCACGTTGATTGCCGGCATTGCCGCGGCGCTCGCGTTGATCGCGGCCAGCGTGAGTTCGGTGCGGCGTATGACGGAGCACAGCGACGCCCCGCAGGAACAACAGGCTACGCCAACGCGACCGCTCTCCGAGCGTTGACGCGGGTGCGGCGTCGTTCCGCCGCCCATACGCCTACGCGAGATTCGAAGGCGCCGCCTTCAGCACGTCGACGTGCTTCGGAATCAGGCCGAGATCGAGGAACGTCTCGGCGATCTGTTGCTGCTCGCCGAGAATCGCGCGGGTAATCGGCTGCGTGCCGAACTGCTGGCGCTGCACCGCCACGTCCACGACCTGCTTCGGCAGACCCCTTAGCTGCGCGAGTTCGCTGGCGAGCTGATCCTTGTTCTGCTTGCCCCACTGATCGACCTTGTCGAGTTCTTCGATCAGGATCCGGACCACGTCGGGATTGTTCGCCGCATAACTCTGCGACGAGAAGTAGAACGCCCGATTGCCGACTACGCCGCTTGCATCGGCAATCACGCGAGCGCTGAGCGATTGCTCCACCGCGGCGAAGTTCAGGTTGCGTGCCGGAACAAATGTGCGGGCTCGCGTGCGTCGTCCGTCATTTGTTCTGGAAAGGCACCCGGTTCTAACCAGGCGGCGGCGGGGAGGGGGCTATGGGAGCCGAAATGGAGGCGCTGTCTGGCAGACCGCGACGGCAGGCGGTCTTCAGGAGCAAGCGCATCAAGCTCGCGGCGGCAACAGTGCCGAAAGCAGCCGGCGCAACTGCGCCAATTCGCTTGCCGTCAGCCTTTCAGTGAGAACGCGCTCGACCTGCTCGACGCGCGGACGCAAGGCCGAGAGCTGCTTCTTACCGGCAGTGGTGAGAAACAGCACATAACTGCGCTTGTCGACAGGATCGTCCGCGCGCTCGATCTGGCCATTGCGCACCATGCGTGCAACGAGATCGGCAATCGTCGAACGATCCACGTCGAGTTTGTCTCCGAGTTGCCGCTGACTGACGCCAGGCGTCTCGTGCAAGACCTCGAGCGCCGCGTACTGCACGCTTGTGATCTCCGCGGAAACCTCGCTCAGCCAGACCGCTGCATGGCGCTGTTGGGCACGGCGCACCAGGCTGCCAGTAAATTTGGGGAGCGCGCCGGCGTCTTCGGGTTTGATCGGCAATTTCGGAGGTTTGGGTTTCGTTGTGGTTTAACGCACGCGAAAGATGGGCCGAAAGAAGGCGTTCAACTCCGCATACGCATTCAATGGAAGAACATGGGCCACGTATTGATCGGGACGTACCACGACGAGTGCACCTTGTTCGCGATCGATGCCGCGCTCGTCGAAGATATCAGTCGTCGCGTCGCTCGTAAATGCCTTTTCGTAGTCGATGAGGCCGTAGCGACCCTTGCGCGGCATCAGGACGGCGGGGACGTCTTCGAGGCGGACTTCGCGATGCGGCTGTTGCAGCACCGCGCGCAGATCGAGAACGCTGTCCACGTCGGCGTCCTTCGGCGTGAAGAGCCTCAAAACGGAATCGGGCGACTTGTCGAGATGCTCGCACAGCGCATCCAGCGCACGACGCGACGCGTCCGCGAAAGCGTACAGGCGCCAGCGGCCGTCCGCTTGCGCGGCATGCCCTAGATGGAACGGTTTTGCATCAGCGAGGCGAACGACAGGCGACGAGTGAAAGCGCGTACCGATCGCAAAGCCTTTGGCGAGCGCCTGATGCGTCGCTTCACCGGTCAGGGTGGCCGGCCGGTAACGCGTTGCGACGCCAGCCGTGTAGCGGCCAGCACGAACGAAGTACGCCTGAAGCTCCGCGGGATCGACGCCGCCCGCCTCGGGCCGGTTCGGATCCTTCGGCGGCGCGGCCATCATCGCCGACCATTCCTTGTCGAAATCGATCAGCTCCTGCGCAATAGGTTGGCGCTCGTCCGAATACGTGCGCAACAGAGCGGCGTCGCTGCGCCCCTCCAGCACCGCGCCGAGCTTCCAGCCGAGATTGAAGCCGTCCTGCATCGACACGTTCATGCCCTGACCCGCTTTGGCGCTATGCGTGTGGCAGGCGTCGCCCGCGATGAACACGCGAGGCTCGCGCGAAGTGCCGTCGGCGGCGATGGCATCGTCGAAGCGGTCGGTGAGGCGCTGCCCGACCTCATAGACCGAGAACCACGCCACTTCTTTTACGTCGAGCGTATAGGGATGGAGGATGCGCTGCGCCGTCTCGATGATGCGATCGACCGTGATCTGCTTGATGCTGTCGCGGTTCTCCGGGGTGACATCGCCGAGGTCCACGTAGAAGCGGACCAGATATCCGCCTTCACGCGGAATGATCAGCAGGTTGCCCCTGCTCGCGGACTGAATCGCCGCTTTCAGCCGGATGTCCGGAAAGTCGCTGACCGCCAGCGCATCCATCACGCCCCACGCATGGTTGGCCGCGTCACCGCGCAGCGTTTGTCCGATGGCGGTGCGTACGCGGCTGCGAGCGCCGTCGCAACCGACGACATAGCGCGCACGCACGGACATCGTCTCGTCGAGCCGCGCGGGATCGGTATGGCGCAGCGTGACCAGCACCGGGTATTCGTGCGTATCGTCGCGCTGAACGTCGACCACTTCGAGGCCGTAGTCCGGTTCGATCCGTCGCGCGGAGCGGCGCATCACGTCGAGCAGATATTCCTGGATGCGGGCCTGATTGACGATGACGTGCGGAAATTCCGAAACGCCTGTTTCGGTATCCTGAACTCGGCCGGTACGACTGATCGCGCCGCGGTCATTTGCATCGGGTCGCCAGAATACTGTTTCATTGACCCAATAGGCTTCTTGCAGCAGGCGGTCACTGAGGCCGAACGCATTGAACATCTCGACGGTACGGCACGCCACGCCATCGGCCTGACCCATCTGCAACGGTCCGTCGCGACGCTCGACGACGCGCGTGCCGATCGACGGGAATTGCGACAGCTGCGCCGCCAGTACGAGGCCGGCAGGGCCGCTGCCGACGATCAGCACGTCGACCGTCTCGGGCATCTGCGCAGCATGCGCATTGCTGATGACTGGCTCGATCGTCGGATCGCCGACCCGGAAACCGTTGAGATGAAATTGCATGACGTCCTCCTCCGTTCAGTAGATATCTGCTGAACGCGAATATACTCCGTACCCAAACCATTTTGAAGTGCTTCGTGGGAGGATGGATGTTTACCCTGGTTCGGTAGAGCGCTCGTGGACTTTCGGGAACGGCTGTTTCAATGACCGTGCGAATGGCCCCCATGGCCACCCCAGTAGCCGCCAATGCCGATGCCGAGGCTCACGGAGGGCGCGACGTAATACCCGGGGGCATAGCCATAGGCGGGCGCTGGCTCATAACCGTAGCCATAGCTGGGCGGCGGCGGGGCGACGACGCAGCCCGCCAGGCCGGCCGATATGATGATTGCAAAGAGTAGTCTGATCATGATCGTTTTCCTCCAATCATTGAGGAGGCGCAAGATTCAGTCCAGCCGTCTTGTGCCACCACGTCGACAGTGTCGTCCTCGGCAATGGCACCCAGAAACTCAGCGTCAGCGATGCACGTCGTTAATCACGGATGACCTCGCGCAGCACATGACGCGCGTCGAGCTGTTCGGACAGGCACTCGCTGACCCATTCGCTCATCTGCTGGAAAGAGGGATCGTTGGCCATTTCTTCGCCGAACTCGCGCAGCAACAGCAGCTCGACCACGGCACGAAAGAACTGCCGCTCGTCGTCGACACCTGCCGCGCGTAACGTGTCGATCCGCGTTCGAATCGCATCAGGCAGACCTTCGGCAGTCGACGGCGGTCCGCCAGGCTGCATGGAAGATGCCCCCTTGCGGCCGGAGGCCGTCCGTTCGCCCCGCTGCTCCTTTTCGGCGAGTTGTTGCCGTAGCACCTGCATTGCCTGATTGAGCGTCGAAATGGGGTCCATGGCGCGGCCGCGAATCAGTGACGGGTCTGATTGTTCTGATAGCCCGACAGCAGCAGATGGTCGTGTTGCGCCGCGGAGCTTTCTTTCGCCTGATCCGCGGGCTCGGCCCCGGCGGTCAATGTCGCGATCAGCGCGCGGACATAGGCGTTGATCAACGGATACTGCCGATTGAGCTCCATGCCGCGATTGAGCTTGTCGAGCGCGTCATCGAACTGATCGTCGGCAAGCCTCAGCAGCCCATCCTTGAGCACGCGCAGTGCGTCGTACTCAGCCAGGCGATCGAGTGGCAACCAGCTTCGCGACGCCTGCGCGACGAGCCCGTTTTGCAGTTCGAGAAGCCCCAGCATGAAGCGGGCGACGTGAAGATCCGGCACGAGCGTCAACGCCTGAACGAAATCAGTACGCGCTTCGCCGTGTCGACCCTGGTTGGCGTACACCGAGCCGCGCAGGAACCACAGGCGTGCATCGAGCGGCCAGCCAGCGAGCGTCTCGTTCAGCACATCGAGCGCATGTTCATCGGTGCCCTGCATCGCGGAGAGGACGGACGACATGACGCCATCGTTGCAGTGCGTAGGAGAATCGTGTTCATGAGTCATAGTTCTAGCCAGTGATATGCAGATGCTCGGTATTGCCGAGCAGGTTGCGCAGATCGAGCAGCGCACCGCGATGCAACTGTGAGATGCGGCCCTTGGTTACGCCGAAAATGTCGGCGATTTGCTCGAATCCCAGTCCATGAAAATAATGGTAGCGGATAATCTTCTGCTCGCGCGTCGATAATCGTGCGACGGCCGAATGCAGTTGCTCCGTTGTCTGCCTCCAGGCGATGATTTGATAAGCGGTTGCATACGGCGCGGCCTGCGCGGCGGATTCCTCGACGATGCCGGTATCGTCGAGCATGAAGCCGATCGCGAGGCCCGCGGCGAGCGTCGCGAGAGCCTGGAACGTATCGGACTGCTTGCTCGTGCGAGCGGGCGTTTCTAGTGATGCAACACGCTCGCGCCGTATCCGTTTGCGCAGCGCGATTTGTTCCTGCGCATCGCTCAGACGCTGTACGCCGGTCAAAACGTTGCCTCTGAGGCGTGGGGTGCAGAAGGTGCGAAACGACACGCCGCGCCCGGATTCGAAGCGGTCGATTGCTTCGAGCAGACCGACGCAGGCAAGTTGCAGAAAGTCCTTGAACTCGACGTCGTCGCGGTGCCGGCCTGCGTATAGTTGCGCCGCGAGCGCCTGTGCGTAGGGCAGAAAGTGCGCGAATACGGCTTCGCGCGCTTGCGGACCGCTTTCGTCGCGTAGCGCTGCCCATAGGCTCTTCTCCAATGCGGACGCCGCGGCGTCACCGTGGGTCTCGTCGGCATTCGCATACTCCGCCGGCAAGTTCATTTGAAGCTACCCAGCACGCCGCGCAACACGAGGCTCCAGCCGTCCACCAGCACGAACATCAGCACTTTGAGCGGCAATGAGATCGTTGCGGGCGGCACCATCAGCATACCGAGCGACAGCAGCACGCTCGACACGACGAGGTCGATCAGCAGGAACGGCAGCAGGATCACGAAGCCGATCTGAAACGCAACGCGTAATTCGTTGAGGATGAACGCGGGCGTCAACTGCACCAGGCTGACGTCGGCCGGCGTCTGCGGCAGCGCCTGTTGCGACATCTCGTACATCAGCCTTAGCTCATCCTCGCGCACCTGGCGCAGCATGAAATCGCGAATCGGCGCGGTACTGCTGTCGAGCGCGTGAGCGAGGTCGATCTGGCCGTGCATGAATGGCTGCAGCGCGTCGTGATTGATCACCTGCAGTGTCGGCAGCATGGCGAATGCCGTCAGGAACAGCGCGAGGCTGATCAGCACGGGTGTCGGCGGCGTTTCCGGCATGCCAAACGCGTGCCGGATCATCGACAGCACGATCGCGATGCGGATGAATGCCGTCATCGACACGATCAGTGCAGGGGCGACACTGAGTAGCGTGAGCAGCGTCGCAATGCGTACCGCTTCAGATACGCCCTTACTGTCCGCGATGACTCCGGATGCGGAACCGGAGAGCGACAGCATGCCTGCGTCACCGCTGTGCGCGATTGGCGCGATGGGCGCAGCGTCGGCGAATCCGGCATACAGGCAGAAGACTCCTGGCAGCAGCGCGATCAGCCAGCGCCACGCGTGAAACCGACTTCGTTGCATCATGCTTCGCGCGCTCCGTCAGGTCGATCGCGCGCGTCCAGCAGCTTGACACCGGTTGCATCCGAGGCGAGCAGGACGACGCGGCTATCGTATTCGATCAGATGAAGCGTCGTGCGCGGGCCCAGACGCAGCGATGCGGCTGCGGTGATCCGCGGCGTGCGGCTCGACGACGAACCGCACGCGCCGACCCGATGGCTTCGCCGCAAAAGCAGAATCGCAACGATACCAAGCGCGATGCAACACACGAGTGTGATGCCGACGCGCATGACGTCGACCCCCGCGAGTGCGAGGCCGGTTGCCGATAACGCATGTTGGCCTGCGGTTGCGTCGCTTGCGCCTTGCAGCCATGAGGCCGGGGTTGAAACGGTCATGGGTGCGTCGAGATTTCAGTGATTCGAATGCCGAACTGCTCACCAAGCGCGACGATCTCGGCGCGCGCAACGCTCTTGTCGTTGAGCAACACGTCGACGGCATCGCCGAGATGACGATCGAGTTCGACCACAGCGCCGGATTGCAGCGCCAGCAGTTCCTTGATCGACATCTCGGCTGAGCCGAGGCGGATGTCGACGGTGACCTTCACTTCTTCGAGCAGCGCCAGCTGCGGGCGTGTCGTGTTGCGGTCGTCGTAGACGGGTTCTTGTTCGGGAAGGTCGACACGCATGACGAGCGGTCGGGTGGGTGGGGTACTCAGAGTCATGGGGTATCGGGCCCGGCTATCGAAGTCAGTTGAATGGATAATTTGCCGCCGTGTTGTCCAGGCGTGCCGGCGGCGATGGGGGGGAGTCGTCCGCAATCGGACTGCGCCAACAGCAACGGGATCGGCTCGGAAATCGTCTGGTCGAGTCGGATGACGTCGCCAACGGCGAGCGTGGCCAGTTGCGGCACGCTCAGTTCGCACTGCCCGAGCATCGCCCAGAGCGATACGCGGCTCGATTCGACGGCCGTGCTGCGACGCGTGGTGGCCGGTGAGTTCGCTCCATGAACCGTCGACTTGCTGACGGGCAAACACGACCACAGCGCCGGCGCGCCGCAGACGAGCGTCAAGACGGTCTCGCCGCTCGTGTTCCGTATTCGGAAGCAGGCGCCGCCAAAACGAAGACGCGGTGTATCGGTGTTTCCTGTCGTACGGACGCGGGCAGCGGACTGTTGCCCTGGAGATAACGCCGCACCGATCGCATCGAGCAGTTCGTCGACAAGCTGCTTGCCGACGTCCGCGAGCAGGGGCGCGCGGGCGTCGTCGGTCAGGGCGAACGTCTTCGGCAGATCGAGCGTCTCGTTGACCAGCATGTCGATCTGCCGAGACTCGGTGAATAGCCAGACGTTGTCGCCGATTGACCACGACTCGCATTGGCCCGAAGGCGGCGCGCTGTCGAACGGATCGAGCAAGTCCACGGCTTCGACAGTGAGCTCGGGCGCGGCTAGCCACGCCTGCCGCCACGGATCGATTGCGCGCGCAAACCACGCCGCGCCGGCTGCGAGATCGCGCGCGCCGAGCGGCCGCCAGCGGATTGGCACGACGCTCATCCCTGACCTCGCATCTGGAACAGCTGCATGATCATTTCGTTGGCGGTACTGATAACCTGCGACGACGCCTGGAAGCCGCGCTGAATCAGGATCAGTTGACCAAACTCCGTCGATAGATCGACGTTCGACGCCTCGGTCGCGCCCGCGAGCAGTTGCCCAACGCCCGCGCCATTGCTGGTGCGATATTGCGGCGGCGACGCGTGCGACGCATCGAATAGACCATTCCCCTGTTGCACCAGTTGCTGCGGATTCGCAAAGCTCGCGAGCGCGATCGTGCCGAGCTCATCGGTTTGTCCGTTCGAGTATTGCAGCACCAGTCGCCCATCGACGTCGACGTTCATCGACGACAACGTACCGGTCCCGTAGCCGTCCTTGTCCGACACACGCAGGCTCGAGAAGCTGCCGGCGGAGAAGCCGGTGACGCCGGTCGAGAAATCGAGTGTGACGGTGAGCGGCAGCGCGTCGGCGGAAGTCAGCGTGAAGTCGATCCGGTCGCGTCCGGGCTCGGGAATACCACCGTTGAACTGCAGCGTGCCCTGCTGGACCGGTATGTTGTTTTCGTCGGAGACGGTCACCTGCCAGCGCCCGGGAACGATGCTCGAATCGGGCGCGAACGCGATTGTCAGCGTGTGCTTGCCGCCGTTCGCGTCAAAGACGTCAACGTCCGGAATCGAGAAGCTGGTCGAACCCGTCGACAGATTGTCGGAAAACCTGATCACCGTCGTCGCTTGCGGTGGGCTGATCTGTTTGCCGGCGAGCGAAATCGGACCGAGGCTGCCCGATGCGCTCAAGGCCGCGAGTTTCAAACCCGTCGCCTTGTCCTCGATAAAGCCGTCGTTGCCGACCGCGAACTGACCGGTGCGGGCGTAACGTGCGGTGTCACCGTCGAGCAGCGTCAGAAAGCCCTTGCCCTGAATTGCAAGATCGAGCTGGCCGTTACTCACGCGCAGATCACCCTGCGCGAAATTCAACGACGAGTAACCGTACTCGACGCCGCTGCCGAATTGCGTCGTGTTCATCGCGCCTGGTTCGCCCCGCGCAAACTGCTGGCCGTAATACAGATCGGCGAACCCCGGCGTCGAGGTCTTGAAGCCCGCGGTGTTCAGGTTCGCGACGTTATTGCTGATGGTTTGCAGGCCCTTCGCGTACGCCGTCAACCCGCTCATGCCGATGTAAATGCTTTCCAGCATGGAAACTCTCCTTTAAGAACCACTCGTCTGGCGCACTGCGACGATCTGCGAAATATTGGCGTTCGTCAGGAATTCGCCGCTCTCGGTTTCGATCGTCAATTGCGGCTGAGAATCCTTGAACGACACGCTCTTCACGATGCCGCTCAGCAGCGCCGTGTCGGTCTGCACGTCGACGTTGCGGCCGAGCAGGCCGAGCGTCTGCGTGGCTGACTGAACCGACAGCAGGTCGTTGATCTTGTCCGTGATCTGGCGTGTCTGTTCGAGCGACGTGAACTGCGCGAGCTGCGACACGAACTCGAAGTTGTCGACCGGCTTTAGCGGGTCCTGATAGGTGAGCTGCGTCAGGATGATCTGCAGCAGCGATTGCATGTCGAGACCGATCGAATCGATGCGGTTGCCGACGTCGCTGCTCGAGCTGATCGGATTAGTGGCCATGAGCGATGCCTTGCGATGTAGTCGGAATGTGTTCGACGCCGTTGACGACGACTCGCACGGCGCGCGGTACGGCGCGGCGCAGCTCGTCGAGGGCGCGCTGGGCGCGGGCGTCGGGTTCGTCCGCGTTCGTGATCGCATGGTTGATGCATAGTGCGATCGACACGCCGGCTTCGCCGGTCATCACGGTCAGACGATAGGGCGTTGGCGCGCTCCCGGCGCTGGCGCCGCTCTCGGTATTAGCGGCCTTAGCGGCTCGTGAGGCGATCGATGCGGCGGACGAAGTGATACGAGCGGCCCGGTACGGTACGGCCTGTTCGCGCGACAGTGCGTCGTGAACAGTGCTGCCCGATGCTGAGAAAGACGAACTGGCGACCGTGATCGGCGACCTGGTGACGTGCCCGGCGTGAGCGCCATCGTGGTCAGGGAGCGCAGGCTCGGTGTCGCGCGCATGCGATTCGACATCGATGCGAGCGGATCTCGCCGATGCACAGCCGCGCGGCTCGCTCGCATGGTCAACGGACCTATCGCGAGCATAGGAGCGGGCGTCGAATGCCGGCGCGTTGTCGTAACGTTCCGCTGGCGTGCGTTGCTGTCGTGCGGGCGTAGGATCTTCGTTCAACGCGCCGGCCTTCGCGCCCGACCACATGACTTTCTCCATCACCCGCAATACCTGATCGAACGCCGCATGCCTGGCATCGGGCTTGGGCGAACTTGCTGTGGACACCGGCGCATTGCGCCACGTTGGAAATACGGTGAGCTTCATTGGCGCTCCTCCCGCGACAGATACATGTCCTCGATCCGGCTCGCACGCTGCTCGTCGCGCTGAAGTTCGAATTGCCGCTCGACTCTGGCGGCCACGCCGCAAGCGTGCTCGGTTTGCTGTTCGTGGCGCGCCAGCACTGCGCGCTGTCGTTCGACACGGCTTGCGGCATCGCGTGTGTCCTGTTGCGCGTGCAGATGGGCGGCGCGAGCCGAGGCGAGCGCGCCTGCCCAATTGGCCGCGAGCGCAGGCGACAAGCCGTCCGGCGCCTGCAACGCGTCGCGCCATTGCGCGACATGGGCGTCGAGGCTCGCACAAAGCGATTGTTCGCGTGCGTGGCTGCGCTGATGGAGTTGAATGACTCGCACGGTATCCAGGCGCGCGCGTTCCAGTTGCAGTCGACGCAAGTCGGCGATCTCTCGTGCCGTTTCAAACTGGTGGCGTTTTTTCATGAATGACTCGTCATGCAACTTCCCGAAGCAAAGCAGCGAGCGCGTTGATGGTCGTCGCGCGCGGCGTCGTCGCATCAGGGGCCTGACGCAGAAAATCGATTAGCGCGGCGCGCTGTTGCAGCGCGCGATCGAGCGCCGGGTTGCTGCCTGGCGCGTAAAGCCCCGATTCGACGAGCGTGCGCGACGCTTCGTACGCTGCAAGCTGCGCGACGGCTTCGGCGGCGAGCCGCCGTTCGTTGGGCTCAGCGACGTACTGCATCACGCGGCTAATGCTTCTCGGCACCTGAATCGCCGGGTAGTGACCCTGTTCGGCGAGTTCGCGCGTCAACACGATATGGCCGTCCAGCAGCGCGCGCATCGTCTCGGCCATCGGATCGTCGATGTCGTCGGTCTCGGTGAGCACGGTCATCAGCGCGGTGATCGCGCCACTGTTCCTGATTGCGCCGCACCGCTCGACGATTTTCGGCAGCGCGGCGAACACGCCCGGTGTGTACGCGCGAACGGTCGGCGGCTCGCCGGCGGCGAGGCCGATCTCGCGCAGCGCGAGCGCATAGCGCGTGACCGAATCGAGAAGCAGCAGCACGTGCGCGCCCTGCGCACGAAAATACTCGGCGAGCGACAGCGCCACCTGCACGCTGCGGGCGCGCATCACGGCAGGCTGGTCGGAGGTTGCGACCACCATCGTGGAGCGGGCGCGCGCGCTGTCGGACAGCGCACGCTGCCAGAACTCCTCCGCTTCGCGGCCCCGCTCGCCGACGAGGCACAGCACGCAGACGTCGGCTTCGACGTGGCGCGCGAGGCTCGCGAGCAGGGTCGTTTTGCCGACGCCGCTGCCCGCAAAAATGCCCACGCGCTGGCCGACGCCAAGCGTTAGCAGGCCGTCGAGCGCGCGAATGCCGGTCTCCAGCGGCTCGACCGGCGACAGGCGATCGAGCGGCGGCGTGCAGACGCCGGCGAGCGGCCATGAGGCGTCGTTCGCGGGAAGCGGTGCACCGCCGTCGAGCGGCCGGCCCAGGGGATTGACGACGCGTCCGAGCCAGCGTGGCCCAACGGGGATCGTTGCTCCCACTCGCATCGCGCATACCGGGTCGCCAACGCAGATCCCTGCCGTCGACGTGTACGGCGCCAGCGTGACGCGGCCCACCTCGACCTTGACGACTTCCGCCTCGCATTGCTGCGGACCCGGCGCGCCGAGTGAGCAGCGCGAGCCGAGCGGCACGCCGGGTCCGTCCGCTTCGACGAACGTCGGCATTACGCGCGTGATCGCGCCGACCCGGGTCGCCGGATCGACCTGACGCATTGCGGCAAGATAGCGGTGGAGCGAGGGACGGTCAGTCATCGGCGCGAAGTTCGTCGAGCGTGCGATTGAAATGCGAGAGCTGCCGCGGCAGGCTCACGTCGAGGCGGCCGAGTGTCAGATCGATCAGGCACGCGCCGGCAGCCAATTGCGGATCGGCGTCGACCGTCAGTGCGGTATCGCGCGTGAGCGTGGCGAATGCGTCGCGCAGCGCATCGGCGTCAGGAAAGTCCTTCGCGGACACGCGCACGCCGATCGCCGACCCCGCCGCGATCTGCGCGAGATGATGGCGCGCGGTTTGCACGACGAGCGCCGCACACGCAGTGGTGTCGCCGAGGGTTTTCCGCAGCGCGGCTTGTGCGACATCGAGCGCGAGGCTTTCGACTGCTTGCAGGCGGTCGCGCAACGCAGCGAGCGCCGCGTCGATGCCGGCGACGAGTGCTTCGATCCGCTGCACGTGATCGAGCTTGACGCGCGCTACCCCCTTTTCGATGCCTTCTTCGATGCCTCGCTGATAGGCGGCGCGTTCCCGTTCCTCGAAGTCGCGGATTTGCTCGGCATGCGTTTGCGCGAGTTCCGCCAGCTCGCGTCTGAGTTCGTCGATCTGTGCGTTGGTTTGGAAAGCATGCTGAACTTGCACCGGCACGTGTTCGGACGGCTCGGCGGCTACGGCAACCAGCGTGGCTCGACCGAGCGTCTTGCGTCCGCTGCCCAGCGTGACCTGCGCGGCTTTCAGCAGCAGACTCATGCGGACCGCCCCATCCAGCGGCGAAGCTTCTGGTGGAGCCGCAATGGTTCGACCTGCGGCGGCTTGCCGTCATCATGAGAGATATCGCCGAGTTGCGCGCTGGCTGTGAGCGCCGCGGCCTGCAGCGCCGTACGCGCGCGCTCCGTGATGTCATATGCACGCCCATGTGGCGCGAGCATTGCGCGGCGCTCGGGCGGCAACGCAATGATCACGGCCTCGCGGGTCGGTGCGTTCACGCAAGACATCAACCGGCAAAGCAGTTCATGCGGCAAGGTCTCGGCGAAACGCGCAAGCCGTGATGCGGAGAGTCGCGCGTCTTCAGGCGAATGGCCGTCGCTGGCAATCGCAACGCGGTCATCCGTCGCCGGGGCCGTCATCGCCGCCACCAGATTTCCGGGTGCGACGCGCGCCGCGTCAGCGAGCAGTGGTCGCAAGCGCGCGCGCTCGTCGTGCGAGAGCGCGCTCCAGATCGCCTCGATATCGTCGATCGCAAGCCCGCTCAGATCGGCAACCGCGCGCCTCAGACGGCGTTCGCGCGATGCGTCGCGCTCAGGCGTGGCCATGCTGCTCTCCTTCTTCGGCGAGCAGCGCACGCAAGCGCAGCACGTAGGCTTCGCGCTGATGCAGACTCAAAGCACGTGACGACGAGCGGCGGGAAGCACGACGCCGGCGCATCGCGAGCAACGCACCAATGATGCCGACGAGCAACAGGGCAGAGCAAACGCCGGCGGTCGGATGACTGGCCATCCATTGCGCGAGGTGTTCGACCACAGCCTCCACGTGCCGTGCGTCGGCGTCGCGTGCAGCGGAATTTGCGACGGCCAATGCGACGGGTTCGGATGCGTCGCGAATCGTGGCGCCGGCCTCCAGATCCGCGCTCGCGTCGGGCTCGACTGGTGCCGCAACGCCGGCGTTCGCGGGCGTCGTTTGCGCAACCACACTCGTCGCTACGTCGCCGGAGTGACGCACATAGATAGACAGCACATCACCGCGCGCCGCGTCGAAACCGATCGACGCGCCCAGCATCGCGTTTATGCGTGCCATATCGTCTTGCGGCAAGGCATAGTCGAGCACGATGCCGACTGATAGCCGGCGGATCGAACCGGGTTCCGACACGATCTGCTCGAGACGGCGATCGGTCTTTGTCCCCTCCACGGAGGGCATTGCGGGCAGCGGTGGCGTGCCAGCGGGCGGCAACGCATTTGCGTTTTTCGTTGACGGTAGCGGCGGCGTGGCGCTGGCCGCGCCGTCGGCGTTGACGATGGGCCGGGTGACACCCGACTCGCGCGTCGTGCGCGTCTGCGCGAAGTCAAGCGCCGCGTCGACGCTGACGCTCACATGACCGTCGCCGACCAGCGGCGCAATCTGCGTAAGGATCTTACGTTCGTAGCGTTGCTCGATCGCCTGCTTCAACGTGAAGTGCGGGTCGTCGGTCATCGCGTTTTCGCCGGCTTTCGTGCCCGCGACGCCGCCGCGTTGATCGAGCACAGTGACGTCGTTGGCGGACAGCTCGGGCACCGCTGCGGCCACGAGCCGCTGGATGCCGCGCACCGTTTCGGGAGCGAGCGCCTGGCCGTCGCGCATGAACAGCGCGACCGAGGCCTTGGGCCGCGCCGCATCGCGCCGGAACAGCGACGACTCGGGCAGCGTCAGATGCACGCGCGCGAGGTCGATCTCGTCGAGCGTCATGATCGTGCGCGCGAGTTCGCCTTGCAACGCGCGCTGATAGTTGACCTTCTGCGCGAACTCGGTGAGGCCGAGATCTGAGTTATTGAACAGCTCGAAGCCGACCGCGCCGTGCAGGCGCAGATCGCTGCTCATCAGCTTCAGACGCAGTGCGCGCGTATCGCCGGCGGGCACCAGAATCGCGGAGGTCTCGTCGTCGATCCGGTAGGGTACCTTCTGTTTGTCGAGTTCGGCCACGAGTGCGGACGCGTCCTGCGGCTTCAGATCGCGGAACAGGACCTGATAGCCGGGCCGTGACAGGAAGAACGCGGCTGCCATCGCGCCGCACAGCAGCAGTGATAGCGCGCCGACCATCAAGAATTGCCGCTCGCGCGGCGCATCGGCAAAAAACGACTTGAAGCGGGACATGCTGGCTTCCATTTCAGAGTTGCATCCGCATCAGTTCCTGGTAGCCCTCGACGAGGCGCGAGCGGATCTGCAACGCGAATTGCAGCGATATGCGGGCCTGTTCGAGCGCCATCATCACTTGATGCGGCGGCAGGTCCGCGCCGAGCGCGAAGTCGGCAATCGCTGCATTGGCGGTGCTGACCTGCGTGTCGACCGATTGCAGGCCATCGACGAGTAGAGCGCCGAAGCCGGGTTGAGTGGTCGCGCCGAGGCCTTGCTCCACTTGCGACGCGAGCGACGGCGCCAGGCCGGTTTGCCACGTCGGCGCGAGAAAGCCCGGTTCGAGCGCGGAGATGACGGCGATGCTCATCAGTGGCTCCCCATTTCGAGGGCACGCATATACATCGAGCGTGCCGCGTTGAACATCACCGTGTTGGCTTCGTACACGCGCAACGTCTGCACCATGAGCGCCATCTCGCCGGCATGATCGAGACCGGCGTAGGACACGAAGCCTTTCGCGTCCGCGTGCGGATGCGACGGGTCGTAGACGAGGCGCGGCGGCGCGTCGACCGTCTCGATGCCATACGTCTGCACGCCCCCGAGCCCATGCGTGGTGGGAAGTCCCGCGGCGCTGTGCGCACCGGGCGTGCCGCCGTTGCCGAGCAGACTGGGGAAGTCCCCTGCGGCCAGGCGCGGCCCCGACACGAGCCGCAGCGGCTGATAAGACGCGCCGCTTGCCGTGCGCGTCGTGCCCGCATTGGCCAGGTTCTGCGCAATGACTTCCATGCGTTGGCGCTCGACGTCGAGTCCGGAGCGCGCAATCGCGAAGATGGAATCGGTCATCGGTTCAGCCTCCGCCTATCGCGAGTTTCTCGATCTGCATCGTGCGATCGAGCATGCCGGCCAGCATCGCGTAGCGTGCCGAGGTTTCAGATGCCGTAGCAATTTCGTCGTCGATTCGCACGGTATTCGAGGCGAGCGGCAGCGGCGCGTCGATGCGAGGCGCGACACCCGCGACACGCGCGAGCACGCTGGCCGGCGTGTCGCCGGGGTGCAACGCGGCGGCGTCGCGCAAGGCATCCTCGAACGACACCCGCAGCGGCGTGAAATTCGCCGAGCCGGCGTTGGCCACGTTCTGCGCGGTGGCCGTTTGCCGTGCGAACAGCCCGTCGAGGGCCTTGCCGGCGATGGCGGCGACGAGGTTGAGCGTCATAGCGGTTCCTCCTGTTATTGAACGATGATGTCGGCGTGCAACGCGCCCGCCGCCTTGATGGCTTCGAGAATCGCGATCACGTCGCGGGTGCTGACACGACTGCGCGAGAGCGCTTCGCTTGCACGAGTTCGCCGACCGAGCCGTAGGGGAACGTTGCGGCGACGGTCTGGCCGGGTTCGTCGACGGAAAGATCGCTGTTGCCGATCACGAGGCTGCGCACACCGCGGCCCGCAATGCCGATCTGCTCGGGTTGCGACGCCGAGTATTCGGTCGTGACCGTCACGCGAATGTCGCCGTGCGAAATCGTGATCGGCGAGATGTGCGTGTCGCCGCCAGCGACCACGGTGCCCGTGCGTTCGTTGATGACGACACGTGAGCCCTGATCGGGCACGACGCCGAGCGTCTCCACGCGCGCTACGAAACTGTTGAGCGCGCTGCCTTCACCGGGCGCGCGGATCTGGACGGTTTCCGCGTCGAGCGAGCGCGCGCTGCTGGCGCCGAACGCCTGGTTGATACGCTGTGCGATGCGCTCTGCCGTGGTCGCATCCGCGTTGCGCAGGACGAAGTTCAGATAGCCGTCCTGCGTGACGAGCTCGGCGCGCACCGGTACTTCGACGATCGCACCTTGCGGCACGGTACCGACCGTCGGATGATTTTTCTGGCGCAGATTGCCGTTGGCGTCGAAGCGGTAGCCGCCGACCGTTATCGGTCCTTGCGCGAGTGCGTACGTCTTGCGGTCGGGGCCGCGCAGCGGCGTCATGATCAGCGTGCCGCCCGACAGGCTTCGTGCATCGCCCATCGACGTGACGTTGATGTCGATCCGGTCGCCGATGTTGGCGGTCGGCGGCAGCGAGGCCGTAATCATGACCATGGCGACGTTGCGGCTCTGGATCTGGTCCTGGGTCAGATTCAGATCGAACTGCGACATCATGTTCATCATGGCCTGACGCGTGGCCTGATTGCGCGGCGTGTCGCCCGAGCCCGCGAGACCCGACACGATGCCGTAGCCGACGAGCATGTTGTCGCGCCAGCCGAGAAAGCGTCCGAGGTCTTTGAGGCGCACTTCATTTGCCGCGTGCGCTGGACCGCTGCCCGCGGCCATCGCGCATACGAGCAGCAGTACGGCCTGGATGACCCGCATCGTGCGAGAAGAGAGCCGCATTACCATAAGCCCAACCATGCGAGAAAGCGGGGAATGAGGCCGGGTCTCGACCGATCGGTGATGAAGCCTTCGCCGACGTAGTCGATCTTCGCGTCCGCGAGGCGGTTCGACTGCACTGTGTTGTTCGCGGCGATGTCGACCGGACGCACGCGGCCTTGCAGATGGATGCGCGTCTTTTCGCCGTTGACGTCGATGGCCTGTTCGCCGGCGACGATCAGGTCACCATTCGGCTCGGTCACCTCCACACGCGCGCTGATCTGCGCGAGCAAACGGCCCGTGCGCTGGATCTGTCCGCGTCCGCCGTAGCTATCGCCGAGGCCGATCTGCGCAGCATTGCTGCCGGCCCACATCGTCGACACGTTGCCCTGCACCGCCACGTTCGTTTTGGTCGACGTGTCCGCAGTATTGCTCGCGGTCGAGTTCTCATAGACGAGGATCGTGACGATGTCGCCCGGGCGCGAGGCGCGGCGGTCCGAGGTCAGCGACTGGTAGGCGTCGCTGTGGAAGAGGTCGGCGGCGTGGGTGGGCGTGAGCGCGCACCAGGCGATGCCTATCGTTGCCAGCGTTGAACGGATCTTGGGTTGCATGACTGAGTTACTTCGACAGCGAGGTGGTAGCAGGAATGGCCACGATGTCGTGATCGCCTGTCGCGATCATGGTTACGCGGCCACTCGCGCTGTCCGTTAATGCGATGCCGGTTCGCCAGACGGTGACGGCACCCGTTCGTACGACGGCCACAATGCGTTCGCCGCGAATGACCTGGGCGAGACGTTGTGAGGGGATGCCGGTTATCACGTCGCCGGGCACGAGGTTTTGAGCCGCACGCGCGACGCGCGCTTTGTCGTCGTAGTGAACACCACGTGTAACCGCGTCCCGCGGGCAAGCGATATCACGCACGCCGTCGAACGTGATTGCATCTCCTTTCGAGAGATCACGAAGTAGTTCGACGCAGCGTGCCGCCGGCACAGACCGGACTTCGCGCGCTGGATCAGGCGTAGCGCGAACAGGTCGGCTGATGATGACGGCCGGTTGTCCGTCCTGCGTCGCAAGCCACGGCGTGAGAGCCGGAATCTGCCGTCGGGCCGCTTCGGTCAGACGCCGCGGCTCGATGGCAACACTCGCATCCGCTTCGCGTAACCTTGCGACGACGAGATCGGCCGCCTGCTTTTGCAAGGCGACAGGCAAAGCGCTCACCTCCGCGACATCGCCGAATCGCACTATGCTGCTGTCGAAGTCGGCGACGTTTCGGAATGTCAGCGTTGTACTGGACGCGTGAACCGCCGCGCTCGCCGCCATGCAGGCAAGCGCGATGGCTAACGGGTCGAGCCGGCGAAAACGGATAGGCGACATGAGATCGGGCACGCCTGGATTGAACACGGGGCGGCCTTATCTGATCGTGAGTGCGAAGCCGGCGACGACCTCACCGAACGGAAACGTCGACCAGTTGGTGTAGTTCAGTACTCCACCAATTTCCTCGCCTTTGGGGCCGTAGAACCGGCCGCTGATCCGTCCGGTCGATGGATAGCCGTCGTTCGATTTGAGATCGCACGAGAACGCGTCGTTGACCACATCGATGTGGGCGTCGCAGGTGAACAGAGGCGGTGACATTTCGGCTTCCGCCACGCTCCAGTCATTTGCCACTGAGATCTTGGTCACCTTCGGCACCTGAAAAGAGATCTTCCTCGCGTCCATATCGGCCACGCCCTGAATAACAGCCCCGGCGAGCGGATAGCTCGGCGAGCCTACCCAGTCGGTCTGATAGCGCAACTTGCCGACCAACGCTCCGGCATACGTGCGCGAGTGAATCTGGCCAAAGTCTTCCGGGCGAGTCTGGCTGCCAAATGCGAATCCGCCCGATGTGACCCAATAGTCGGTGACGTAGATAGCGGTTTGGCTCGCCTCCCAGGCGCCGGCCGCGACATAACCGCTACCGTTCTGTCCGCGTACGAGCGCGAACCTCAACGGATTGCCGGATGAGATGTCGTAGTTGATGCCGAGGATCCGCTTCTGACTATTTATCAGGGAAACCACGAGTTCGTCGAATGACGGCGCGGTCGGTGCACCGTCGACGCTGGCCGTGGCCGGCATGCTTGCGCCGATCTGCGAAAGATAGCCGCCGGTGACCGATGATTTGGAAACCAGCCGCAGTTTGATATCCCCGGAAACCGGGTTCGTAATCGTATCGATCACAGCAACAGGGTCTGGCGGGAAGGTATAGCTGAGCTTCGAACGAGCGTTCATCGCGACGCTTTGCACGCCTTCGATGGACCCGAGAGGGAGGTCGGCGATCTTCACGTAGCCCGGCGTCGGCGGCCCGACTTCGGCGTCGGGCGGGGGCGTCGCGCCTGCGTTGTCGGGCGGTGAGGTTGGCTCGCCGGGTAGCGTCACCGCAGACGTTTTCGGGGCGGACGCGTCGACGCTGCCCGAATCGCGATCGGGATTCGACGCCGCGTTTTGTTCGCTGGCGTTGGACGAACTCGCATTGTCCGAGTTACCTCCGCCCCCGCAGCCGATGAGAGTGAGCGTGCAACACGCTGCGAGCAGCGTTTTTTTGAACGTAAATTGCATGGTGTGTTTTTGGGTTCGTCCCACTGTTGAATGTCGGTCGATGCATTCCAGCGCTGATTACCGCTTCAATCCATTCGCAATCGCCATCAACTCATCGCCGGCCTGCACGAGTCGCGCATTCGACGCATACGCACGCTGATACAGCATCAGACTGACGAGCTCATCCGACAGCGACACGTTCGAGGCTTCGCTGAATCCTTGCGCCAGCGTCCCAGCGTTGTCTTCGCCGGGACGCACGCGGCTGACAGTGATCCCGTCGTCCTGAATGCGATAGATTCCGTCGCCGGCCGATTGCAGCGCGCGCACATCAGTCGGCATCACGAGTTCGATTTCGCCGAGATCAATCGGGTCGGTCTGGTTCGGCAGAACCGCCTGCACCTGGCCGGTCGCCGAAATGGTGATGCTGGAGGCGTCGCGCGGAACGGAAATCATCGTTTTGAGCGGCAGGCCGTTCGACGCAGTCAGATAACCGTCGGCCCCGACGTGCAGCGTGCCGCCGCGCCACAACGTGGCCGGTCCCGAGTCCGACGCCAGTTCGATGAAGCCGTCGCCCCGAATCGCGAGATCGAGCGCGCTGCCGGTCGGGCGCAACTCGCCCGCCGTGAAAACGTGCAGCGACGGGTCGGCCGCCACGCCCGCGGCGATGGTGACGGTTTCGTTGGCCGGGGCGCGGCTGAGTGGGGCGGCCGCCGACGTCAGCAACTCGCTGAAGGACACCGTGCCGCGCTTGAACGCCGGTGTGTTCATGTTCGCGATGTTGTTCGCGGTGACGTCGACGGCTGTCTGCTGCGCGTTCAAGCCCATCGCGCCGATATAAAAAACGTTGTTCACGCTTACATGTCTCCCAAACGCTGCAAAACGGCGCCGACCATGTCGTCGTACGCATGCACGAGCTTCTGGCCGGACTCGACGCGGCGCATTGCCTCCATCATCTGCATCATGTCGTTACCGAGCGCGACGTTCGACGATTCGATAAAGCCCTGCGCGATGTGCGGCTGTTCGGCGTCGACGGCCTGCGCGTCCGTGGCATGGAACAGGCCGTCCGCGCGGCGCTCGAGTTGGGTCGGATCCGTAAAAGTTGCGACGCGTATCACGGCCGAAGGCGTGCCGTCGTCAATCAGCGTGCCGTCGCTGGCGATCTGCCAGTTGCCCGAACGCAAGACCACGTCGCCGCCACCCGCGGCTTGCAACGCCCAACTCTGAGCCGTGACGAGACGTCCGTCGGCATCGCGCTGGAATGCGCCGAGCCGAGTGTAGGCCGGACCGCTCGCTGTCATGACCTCGAAGAAGCCGGAGCCGCTGATCGACAGATCGAGCGGATTGCCGGTGTGGACCAGCTTGCCGGCGGAGAAGTCGGTGGCGATGCCGGTTGGCGGCGGCGCGAGCATGGCAGACACTGGGACCGTCCCGGTGCGTCCGGCTGCCAGCACGTCGTCGAACGCGATCTGCCGCTTGTAGCCGGGCGTGGCCACATTCGCGAGGTTTTGCCCAGCGGTTTCGATCCGGCGCGTTTCGTGCGAGATCAGGCTGGCCGCGACAGTCATCATGTTATCCATCAGGAATCCGTTTCAATTTGGCAGGCAGGTGGCAAGCTGCTCGACACTCAGGCGGCGAGCGCTGTAGCGTTCGAGGGCTGCGCGGCGCGCGCGGGAGCCCGAGCCGCAGTTGCGTCGAGACTGACCATCGCGAACGATCTCAGGCTGATCGAGTGCGGAACCTCGTTCATCGACAGCACGGCGAGCCGTGGCGCAACACGATGCGTGAAGGTTTTCAGATGACGACGAATTTCCGGGCGGCACAGCAACGCAGGTTTGAGGTTCTGCCGCATCATCGCGTCGACCTGCGCGGCGAGCCGGGCGAGGAAGCTTTCGGCCAGACGCGGGTCGAGCACGAACGCGCCTGCGCCGTCAGCACCCTGCAGGTTCTGCACGATCGCGTTTTCGAGCGCGGGGTCGAGCGTCAGCACCGCAAGCGCATCGTGATCGCTCTGGATTGCCTGACAGATGCCGTGGCCGAGCCGCTGGCGCACACGCTCGCTCAACGCGGCAGGGTCTTTTTCATGCCGACCCGCGTCGACCAGCACTTCGACGATCAGGCCGATATTGCGGATCGCGACCTGCTCGGTCAGCAGATTCTGCAAGACGTGCTGCACGTCGCTGACGGCGAGCACGTTCGGCACGAGTTCCTCGACGAGGCCGGGTATGCGTGAACGCACTCCTTCGAGCATCGCAACGACTTCGGTGCGCGACAGCAACGCGGGTACGTTGGCCTTGATCACCTCGGTGACGTGCGTGATCAGCACGGTCAGCGGATCGACCGCGGTGTAACCGAGCGAGCGCGCGCGCGACAGGTCGGCCGTATCGATCCATACCGCGGGCAGCCCGAAGGCCGGATCGTGAGTGGCGATGCCGGGCACCTTCTCACCCTTGTCCGACGAGTGAATGGCGAGTGTTTTTTCCGGATACAGCGTTGCCTGACCGAAGCGGTCTCCGAACAGCAGGATCCGGTAGTCGTTGGAGCCAAGCTGCGCGCCGTCGCGGAACACCACGGGCGGAATGGACACGCCCATCTCGGCCGCGTACTGTTTGCGAAACGCCGCGATGCGTTCGGCCAGCAAGCTTTGCGTCGGGATCCATGCGGACGTCAGCGCGGCGCCGAACGACACTTCGACGGCCGGCAGATCGGTGGCCTGGGTGGCCGCGGCCGCGTCGCTGTCGTCTCCGTCCGTCGCGGCCTGGTTATCCGGCGCCGCACTTCGTTTGCGGCGCGCGATCCACCAGGCGCAACCCGCGATCGTTGCAAGGATCAGCACGGGCCACTTCGGCATGCCCGGCAGCGCGAGCAGGCCGGTCAGCGCGACCATGACGAGGATCTGTATCTTCGGGAATTGCACGAGCTGACGCAGCACCTCGTTGCCGAGTTCCCCGTCCGCAGACGAGCGCGTGACGATGATGCCGGTCGCGACGGAAATGATCAGCGCGGGCACCTGCGTGACGATGCCGTCGCCGATCGTCAGCAGCGTGAAGGTCTGCATTGCCTGGCTGAGCGGCATGCCCATCTGCGCGACGCCGACCGCCCAGCCGCCGAGAATGTCGATCAGCAGGATCATGATGCCGGCTACCGCATCGCCTTTGACGAACTTGCTCGCGCCATCCATCGAGCCGTAGAAGCCAGCTTCCTTTTCGAGCGCCTTGCGTCGGCGCTTCGCTTCGTCCTGATCGATGAGACCCATGTTGAGGTCGGCGTCGATACTCATCTGCTGGCCGGGCATCGCGTCGAGTACGAAGCGCGCGGCGACTTCCGACACGCGCTGCGCGCCGGTCGTGACCACCACGTATTGCACGACGATCAGGATGAAGAAGACGATCAGGCCGATGACGAAGTTACCCTGCACGACGAATGCGCCGATTGCCGCGATGACCTGGCCCGCTTCGGCGCCGGACAGGATCAGACGGGTCGCGGCGATGTTCAGCGACAAGCGGAACAGCGTCGCGATCAGCAGCAGGGAAGGGAACGTCGAGAACTCGACGGGTCGCGACACGTAAAACGTCATCAACAGGATCGTGAACGCGAATGCGAAATTGACGATGATGAACAGGTCGAGCGCCCCTGCCGGAATCGGTGTAAACAGCAGCAACAGGATCGCGACGACGGCGAAGACGAGCGCGAGGTCGGAATGATTGCGCAGGCGGGATCGAAGCGTCATGCGGACATCACCTGCGACGGCGCACGTCGCGCCTGCAAATACATCGCCGCGGTATCGCGATACAGATCGCCCGGCACCTCGCGTTCGAGCACTGCCTTGAAATAGAGCGCGCGGGCGAAACGTGGCGACTCGATGACCGGCACGCCATAGATGAAGGCGAGCTTCTTCAGACGCAGTGCAAAATCGCCGGCCCCTTTGGCGACGACATGCGGCGCGGCCATCCGTGACGGATCGTATTTCAGACCGACCGCATAATGCGTCGGGTTCGCGACGATCACGTCCGCACTACGCACCGCCTTCATGCTGCGCGAACGCTGCAGCAATTCGCGCTGCAACTGGCGGCGCCGCTGCTTGATGCGCGGATCGCCTTCGCGCTGCTTCATTTCCTGCTTCTGCTCGTAGCGGCTCATACGCATCTTTCTCGCGAATGAGCGTCGCACCAGCACCTGGTCGAGCAACGCGAACACCGACGCGGCCGCGAGCAGCATGAAAAGCAGGTGGACGCCGCTAGCGAGCAGCGTCTGCGCAATGCGTATCGCGGACAGGTCCTCATGTGCGAGCGAGACGGCCGCATCGACGATCGTGAAACGGATGATCGCCACATAGACGACCATCTTGAAGCATGCCTTGGCGGCTTCGATCAGCGTCTGTATCGAGAAAACACGCCTGAGACCTTGCACCGGATTCAGCTTGCTGGTGTCCAGCCTGAGTGCGCCGGGGGCGAACAGGAAGCCGGTCTGCATCAGCGCTGACAGTAGCGCGCTACCCATCGCAATCGCAATCAGTGGCGCAACCGCGTGCGCGCCCTGCAGCAGCAGCGCCGCGCACGCGACCAGCATCGCACGGCCGCCTGCGTCGAGTGACGCGGCTTCGCTCAGCGCATGAGCGCCGAGCGAAGCGAGACGTGCCGCCATTTCTCCGCCCCACACTGACAGGTAGCCGGTACTCGCAAGCAGGCCGAGCACCATGCCGAGTTCCTGGCTGCGCGGCACCATACCCTTCTTGCGCGCCTGCTCGAGCTTGTAAGCGGTGGCCTGTTCCGATTTGTTCTGTTCCGTATCCGACATGACTAATCCAGGGACGGTACGAAAGTCAAGGCGTGCGTCAGCAAACGCAATGTTGCAGGTGCGAGTAGACCCGCTGATAGCGCGATCATGACGGGCGTCGCGATGACTTTGATTTGCAGACCCAACATCAGTGCGTTCATTTGCGGCAACGCGCGGGAGAGAAAGGCGATCGCTACATCGATTAGAAACAGTGTGACCATTGCGGCCGCGATGACCGACAGACCCGTGCCGAGCGCAATGCCGAAATAGCCGATCAGCGCATCGGGAGTGACGGCGACTCGCGCGTAGCCAACTGGTATGACGCTCGTTAGCGCCATCAAAAGCCGTACCAGCTCGAGATGACCGCCCGAAGCAAAAAACAGCAGGCCCGCGACGAGCGTGAGTATCGTGCCGAACAGCGGCGCCTGTGCACGCGAACCCGGATCGATCACCATCGCGAGACCGTAACCGGCCTGGACGTCGAGCACGCGGCCAGCAAACGTTAGCGCGGCAAACGCGGCCTGGAACGCGAAGCAGATCGCGAGGCCCAGCATCAATTCGGCTGCAGCGGCGATGAGTAGCGCTGCGCCGTCCATGTAGACGTCGGGTGCAGCGCTATGTGCCAGACATGCGGCGAGCGCCAGCACGAAGCACACGCGGACCCGCGCGGGCACCTGCGTTTGTGAGAACGGCGGCGCAAGAACGAACACCGGGCCGATTCGCAACGAAAGAAGAAGAACGCCGAGCGTCCAGCTCGTGCTGGCTTCAATTGTCATTGCGTTAGCCCAGATCAGGAATGCTGCGGAAAAGCGACGCTGCGAAACCGGTAAGACGCGCGAGCATCCACGGGGCGAGCGAAACCGTCACGATGACGGCAACCGCGAGCTTTGGCACATAGCTCAGGCTCATTTCCTGCAGCTGCGTGACGACCTGAAAGACACTGATCAGCAGACCGACCACGAGCGTGGCAATAACAATTGGCCCCGCAATGAGGAAGCTGTTCCAGAACAGCTGCGTCATCATTTGGATTGCCTGGTCGGCCGACATGGATGAGGTCCCGTGTTTAAGTGGGCCGCATTATGAAGAGTTTTCTTTCGAATTGGAAGTTGTGAAATTGAAAAAAATAGTGAGGCAAACGAATGAAAATAGTGAGGCAAACGAATCAAAAACGAATGTAATCAGAGAGGTAGGTGCTTATATCAAAATAGTCGATCGTCACGTATTTTTAGGACAAGTTCTATTTCGCAGATGATCGACCATTCGCGAAACATTAGGCGTTTGCCTATTCCAGTTCTTGTGACGATTTGTTAAGGGGAGGGGTCTTATTGCTCCGGGTCACCCTTCTCGCGATCGCTTTTGCAAGCGTATTGCCTTGTGGGTCCAAGGGCCGATTCAATGCCGCATCAAGGACTTGACTCGCTGTAGTTTGATCGCCTGCGGAGGTGCTGAGCAGACTCTTCGCAAGCGCGGCAGACAGACACTCGGGGTCCAGCCGCAACGCCACCTTCGTGTGCGCACGCGCCTCGTCGAGTCTGCCTTCGCGCAGCGCCACGATGGCCAGTGCGCCTGGGGCTTCGGCAAAACCGCGATCTATGTGAGCGCCTTGTTCGAAACGCGACCGCGCCAGTTGTAGATCGCCATTGAGCAAATGGGCCCAGCCGGCCGCAATCCAGGAGCCCGCATGGGTGCGGAACGATTCGGATGGGGCGTCGATGTGTTGCGCGGCCTGCTCGAAGCGGTGCTGTTCGAGCAGCACGAGCCCTGTGCCGAGAAGCGCGCGGCTGTGTGCCGGCTGGATGCGCAGTGCCTCCGCGAACAGCGCCATAGCGTCGAACTCGCGGCCTTCGCCGAGTGCCAGCAAACCACCTATGGCGAGACCGTCGGGAGAGCGCTTTGCAAGAGACGCGAACTGTTGCGCGCTGTCGGGATGTCCGGCATCGAACAAAGCAGCGGCGAGGAGTCCGCAGACTTCGATGCCGGTCTCCGGATGATCCGCATACCGCTTGCCAACTTCGATGACCTCGTCGAGGCGGCCTTGATGGTGAAGCGACCGCATTTGGAGCGTGATGGCTTGCGGAATCGTTGTCAGCACGCCTTCATCCAGCAGCGCTAGCGTTTCGTCAAAAGCGCCGAGCATGGCGTGCGCATAAGCTTTGTTATAGCGAATCGCGGGATGGCTTTCACCGTCCGGTAACGCGGCGAATGCCCGGAGCGCGTCCTCGAATTTGCCACGAGCCATGGCACACAGTCCACGCAGATGCATCGACTCCGGCGGCACCGCACCGAGCGCTTGCTGACGTGCGAGCAGTTCATCGCACCGTTCGAATTGCTGTGCGTCGAATGCGCACGCGGTGGCGTCTCCTAGCAACGACAGGTTGTTGGGGTCGGACTCAAGGAACGCAAGCAGCCGGGTCAGTCGGGCAGATGCCAAAGCAACGGCGTGTTCGGAAGTGGAGTTCATTTGGCGTCGGGTGTTCGCTGCGTCGGTGGACAAAGCCGAAAGTGAGGAATCGGAAGTGAGTAGCCCTTTTCTAGCATAGCAGTCTGGAATTGCTGCGGGATCCTTATTGCGAGATCAGGCCGGCAATCGCCGCCACAATTTATGCTTCATCGCACGCAAGGACGCACGAGATCCTGAGCGCCTGAGATTTTCGCTAAACAGTTCTAAAAATCTTCGGACAACTTGTTCGGAAGCGGTTCGGGAAACCAATCGCGCAAGGCTTAACGAACAGGTACGGGGCATAGATGGTAGCGATCGTTACGGGCAATGGTTTGGGTTTGCAGTCGTCGTCGGCATTGGGGCTTGGAGCCCATGGCCAGGTCGGCAATGCGGCATTCGGGCAGACCGGAGAGCAGCTCTATGTGAACGCGGCGAACGGCAATCTGGTGATTCAGGATCGTGACCAGTTGCTGCTCGGCCAGGGGGTGAACAGTTCGATCTACCGCGCCTATAACAGCCTCGGACAGTTTGCTGGAGACAACTGGCGCCCAGGCGGATCGCGCACGGTGGATGGCCTCACTGGGACGCTGAATAGCATAGGCAGTACGGTAACCCTGACAGACTGGGATGGTTCGAGTACGGTGTACGAGTACGATGCGTCGCGCCAGTTGTATGTGTCGACCGCGTGGCTTGGCGCCAGCGTTGTCCAAGGCGACTTTGAGCCCGGCTATGCCGATGCTACTGGCACAGGGGCGTACGCGACGCTGTCCTTTGATGAGGCGACCCGCAACTGGCAGTGGAACGACGGAAACAACGGGCTGAGCGAGCTTTACGATGCCACGCGAGGCGGCAGGCTCGTGTCAACCCGCGACAGGGACGGCAATACGGTCGACTACGCCTACAACGCCGCAGGGCAGCTCGCGCAGGTAACGACTGCAGGGGGCGACGTCACCTATCTCGACTACAACGCAGCCGGCGGAAATTTTCAAGCTAGTTGTCGCCTCAACGAATAAATTTCAGGCGGCCTTTCGCTCCAGATTGCGGCGTTGTTGATGGATGCCCTGGTCATCGATGCGATCAGGGTTCAGATGCACAGCATCGACGCGCTGCCAGTTGCGCGTGCGGCCCTTCCATCGAAGCGGATTGCGCTGCCGAGCACTCGCGTAAAGCGCCGTGCGTCGTTCCAGAATATCCTGATCGAGGTTGGCATGACGCTGCGCGGGCGTCACAAACCGGATTGCGCTGTGACGATGCTCATCGTTGTACCAGCGCACCAGTGCGCCGACCCAGGTACGTGCGGCCAGCAGGGTATCGAACGCTTTGAGCGGGTAAGCGGGCCGGTACTTCAGGGTCTTGAACAGCGACTCGGAATAAGGGTTGTCGTTGCTCACGCCCGGGCGACTCAACGACGGCATGACGCCCAGCGCCTGGAGGGTGGCGAGCATCGTCGCGCCTTTCATCGGGCCGCCGTTATCCGAATGCAGAATCACCTGGTTGGGCCGTATCGCTTCGCGCGCGCAGAGGTCCCTGAGGACTTCGCTGGCCAGTACGCTGCTTTCCTCGGCATAGACCTGCCAGCCGACGATCTTGCGACTGAAGACATCCAGAAACAGGTAGAGATAAAAATACTGTCCACGGATCGTCGTCGGCAAATACGTGATGTCCCAGGAATACAGCTGGTTCGGCGCGTCGGCGCAAACTGAACGGGGTTTGCTGCGAGCGTGGGCCGGCCGTTCGCTGCGCCGGTGGGCGAGTTGCTTCTCGGCCTTCAGTACCCGGTAGAACGTCGATTCGGAGGCAATATAGCGTTGCTGGTCTGCCAGTCGCGGCACGATCTGGCTTGGCGGCAGATGACCGAATTCGGCCGAGTTCGCGACTGCCAGAAGCTCGGCGCGTTCCTCGGCAGAGAGCTTGTGGCGCGGCTCGTGGTGCCGTAACGAGCGCCCGTCCATCGCGTCAGGCTCGCCCCGCTGCCAGCGCTGAACTGTGCGCGCGCTGAGCCCCAGAATCTCGCACGCGTGCGCCTGCCGAGCCCCGGCCAGGGTCGCCTCGTTGATGAGGCCGATCAATGCCTTGCGCTCTTCAGGGGCCGTCATTCGGCCTCGTCCCCGAGGAGCGCGCGGTACTTTTTTTGCAGCACCAGTAGCGCCGCAGCTTCGGCCAGCGCCTGCTCCTTGCGCTTCAGTTCGCGCCGCAGTTGAACATTGGCCTGCTTCAGATCCCGTACTTCCTGGGCGCTCTCACGTCGGCTACCGGCTGCGCCAACGGCGCAAAAATCCGCTCGCCACTGCGCGAGATGATGCAAAAACAGGCCGCGCTCCCGACACCAGCCGTTCAATGCTTCGTCCGCCAGGCCGTGGCTCTCCTGCAAGGCAATCAGGCGTTCTTCCAGCGACCAGTCTTCCGGACGCCTTGTGTGCCCAGAACTCGAGCTCCGGTTCGCGGCGGCGGTGCCTCTCATCCAATTCCTTAATGTCAGTACGTTCACGTTCAATTCGTCAGCCACGGCGCCAACCGTTCGGCTCCCGCGCTGCAGAACCTTCGACAGCGCCTGCTCCTTGAACTCAACAGAATACGTTTGTTTCGTCTTCAACTTGTACCTCTGACTCTTCTTGATAAGAAAGTTCAGAGGCGACAACTACTATGACGCCGGGGGCCGGTCAACTGACGGATCTGCGCTCGGTCTACCGGGGGATGGGCAACAGTCTGGTCACGTCGACCACGATCCGTTACGCGTACGACACACAGGGCCGACTGTCGCGGGTGACAGTCGACCTGAGTCCGGAAGACAACAGCATCGCCGACGCTCACGTCTATACGACGACCTATACGTACGACGGCACGAGCAGCCGGATCGCCTCGATCACCCAGTCGGATGGATCCCAGGTGATGTTCACCTATCTTCAGGTGAACGGCGAGTACCGGGTGGCGACGATTGGCGAAAAGGCCGACGACGGGGTGTTTCGGATCACCACGCTTAGCTATGACACCGCGAACAGGCAGACGACGGTGACCGATCCGCTTGGCTACAGGAAGGTCTTGACGTATGACGATGCCGGCAGGTTGACCAGCATCCGGTCGACTTCGTCTCTGGACGGACAGTGGGTAAACCTGAACTTTACGTATAACGTCAACGGCGACAGCGACCTGCGGATTCTGAATGATGGTAAGGGCAAACCGATCTACTTTATTTACGATGCCGCGGGCAATCTGATCAGCCAATCGGACAGCTCAGCCGACGTTACCCGTACGTACGGGTCGAACAATGAACTGTTGACCGAGACGGTCTTTGACAAGACCAGCAATTTTGCCAATGGTTACGCGAACCAGTACCTGACGACGCGCTATGTCTATGACGCAGCCGGGCATCTGCGATACGTGGTGAGTGCGGCGGGCCGCGTCACGGAGTTCAGGTACAACGCGGCGGGCCAGAAGGTCAGCGAGATCCAGTACACATCGGGGGCATTCGACGTCAGCGCCTTGAGCAACACCGATGCAGTGTCGGAGGCGACGTTGAATGCATGGGCGGCGGGCCTTGTGAATCCCAGCGAGGCGATCCGTATCGATTCGACGTATGACTACCGTGGGAACCTCGCAACGGTCACGCGCTATGAGAAGCTGCTGGCCGACGGCACAGGCGATGTGACGGGAGCAATCATCCAGACACGGTACGTCTATGATGCTGCCGGTCGTCTCCTACAGCGTTTTGCGGGCAGTCCGGGCAACGAGAAGGCTGAAACTTTCACGTATGACGGGCTCGGCCGCCTCCTCTGCGCGATTCAGTTCGACGGCGTCACGACGCTGTATCAGTACGACGATGCGCACCACACGGTTTCAGTCACCTTCAGCAACGGGCTGACGCGTACCTCTACGTATAACGCCGCGGGGGAACTGGTCGCCGTGGTCGATTCGGTGCAGGGCAAAGTGCAGTCGCAGATCAGGAACTACTACGACACCAACGGCCGGTTGCAGATGACGACCGATGCCAATGGACTGAATACGCACTACCTGTACAACGGGCGTGGCCAGTGTGTCGCACAGATCGCCCCTGATGGAACATTGACGGAGTATGTCTACGACACCACATTCGCGAGGCCGCTGCGCACGCTCACCTATGCAACCAGGCTTACGGCCGCGCAACTCGCCTCGTTGACCAACGTCGACGGGACACCCGCCGAAAGGCTGAAATCGGGGGCATTGCTGACGCTCGACTCCTCGAAGCTGCGCCCGCCTGCATCGGTGGACGACCGGACGGTATGGGCTTTTTATCTCAACAACTTCATCGACCATACCGTTGACGCGGACGGAACCGTCACCCAGGTTCAGTACGACGGCAGCGGACGTCCCGTGGTGAAGACGGTCTTTGCGAACCGGGTCGACACCAGCGTGGCGCCGACACAGGTCTTACCAGATGCCGATCCGGCCAACGATCGCGTCACGCGCTACTTCTACGATCAGGATGGTTTGTTGCGCGGGGAACTTGACCCGGAAGGTTTCCTGACCGAATACCGGTACAACGGCGCAGGGGAGCGTGTTGAAACGGTTCGTTATGCCGCGGCAACGGACGCCTCGTTGCGCAGTCAGGGCATGTTTGCGCAGCTGATTCCCGGTAGCAGCGACGCAGACGCTCACCTGAGCTACTTCTATGACTCGCGCGGCCTGTTGTGTGCAGAAGTCGATGCCGAAGGTTACGTGACGCACTATAGCTACGATGCGTGGGGCAACGTCACACAGCGCGTGCGCGGCCAGCAAGTCGATCTCGGCTCGATGCAGGCGCCACAGCAGATCCCGGTCACGATTAACGTGACCGGGACGCTGGGTTCAAGCGGCAGTGTTGAAATCTGGATCGATGGCGTGCAGGCGGGAGCGCTCACGTTCGACTTACCATTCGGAGGCTTCGCCACCGGTACGCTTGACGTACCGAACGTAGTGCCGCTTGCGCATCATACGATCGAGTTCCGCTATCCGGCGGACAGCGGCCTCTCGATAGGGTCCGCAACCTTTGGCGCATCCTGGCTGAGCAAGGCTGACGAGCTGAGCACGCCGGTAGGCGGTAACCCCTCGCAGCAAAGCCTGCGCTATGTGCTGCGGGCCGACGCCATGCTCGCGTGGACAAGTCGTCCCGGGCAGATGGAGTTCACCTACTACACCTACGACGCAATGGGACGGCTCACGGGCCGCACTACGTATTCGCAGGACGGTATGGGCGGCAATGTCTCCACTAGCTGGACCTGGGACGACGAGGGCCGCGTGGCCAGCGAGACGACCGCTGGGCGCACGACGACCTACCGCTACGATCTGCAGGGACGGCTGATTGCGCAGCTGGGCGGCGAAGGCAGCACGGCGCTCGCAGCGCTTGGCGCGAACGCAACGCTTGCACAGATCGATGCCGTATGGCAATCGTGGGGGGTGAGCTACACGTACGACGCGGCGGGCCTGCGCACCTCCATGACGGACGCGAACGGCAACACCACGTACTACTACTACGACGTGGCGGGCCACCTCACCCACGTTGTCAATCCGATCGGCGAAGTCGTCGAGTACCAGTATGACGCATTCGGTGACGTGACGGAGACGCTGGTCTACGCGACGCGCGTTGCAGCGGACACGCTGGCCAGTCTGGTAGGCGGTCTCCTGCCCGACCCGCTCAGAAGCACACTCGCGGTGCTGGGCGATGATAGTGACGTCACGCGCACCGCTTTCACTTACAGCGCCGCCGGCCGCCTCGTCCAGCGTACCGATGCGTTAGGTCTGAGCACACGCTATACCTACAACACGTTTGGCGAGCAGATTTCCACCGTTCGTGACATTGCCTCCAATGTTCAGGTGCGAGACACGATCGACTACGACCGGCTCGGTCAGGCGATCCGCCATACGTCCGACGCGGGCGGCCTCAACCTGATCACTCAGGCAATCTACGACGCGTTTGGGCGTGTGATCGAATCGATCGATGCCAACGGTGTGCTGCGCCGCCAGGACTACGATCGCAACGGCAATGTGGTGGTGGTGACCGACGGCACTGGCGCGCGTATGCACATGACGTACGACGCGTTCCGCAACATGCTCACCCGCACCGACGCGACGGGCAGCACGACGACATGGTCATACTCGGAGTTCGACCGCGCGGTGACAGTGACGACCGCCGAGGGCATCAGGACCACATTGACGTACAACGACGCCGGCCAGATCGTAACGCTGACCGACGGGCGCGGCAACACGACAGGCTACACGTACGACCGTGACGGCAACCTGGTCACCACGACCGATGCAACCGGTGCGACGACCACGCAAAACTACGATCACGCAGGCCATCTGATCGATACGGTTGACGCGCGCGGTGTTCACACCACGTATAGCTACGACGCGACGGGCCGCGTGCTGAGCTGCACAGTCGACCCGAGCGGCCTGAATCTCACGACCCGCTACGAATACGACGGCAAGGGTCAGGCGACCCGCGTGACGGACCCGTCTGGCGTCGTGACTGAGACCCGTTATGACGCAGCCGGACACACGGTTTCCGTGACGGCCGACGTAGGTGGACTGAACCTGTTGACGACGTTTGCTTACGATGGTGTTGGCAACGTCCTCACCGTGACCGAAGGTGCGGGCAGCAGCAACCCGCGTGTCACGCAGAACGTATACGACACGGCGGGGCGGTTGACCAGTACGGTCGTCGACCCGGCAGGACTCAGACTCACAACGGGCTACGCATACGACGCCAATGGCGTTGTCGTGTCCGTGACCGATGCGGCGGGTGGCGTCACGCGCTACGTTTACGATGAGGAGGGGCGGCAAATATGGTCGGTCGGACCGACCGGCGCGCTCGTCAGGAGCGTGTACGACGCCGCAGGGCGTGTCGTCGCGCGAACGGCGTTTGCCTTCCCTCTGGACGGTTCGCCGGACAATCTGACCGACGCGTACATCACGGGAAGTCAAACGCTTCAGCCGCTGCTCGACCAGACCACGCAATACGTGTATGACGCAGACGGCCGCTTGCGCTACGTGGTGAACGCGCTGAACTACGTTGCCGAGAACGTCTACGACGCCAACGGCAATGTGATCAGCACGATCACGTATGCAAGCCCCGTCAATATAGCGGGTGCCCTCACCGTCGACGCCGTTGCCACAGCGCTGAGCGCCCAATCGGCTCAGGCGCATGCGAGCGATCGCACGACGCGCATGGTTTATGACGTGGCAAACCGGGTGGCAGCCAGTATCGATGCGCTCGGCTTCGTCACATCCAACCGTTACGACGCCGGCGGCAATCTCCTCGAACGCACGCAGTACCAGACGCCGTATGCGGAGGCCGGCATTCCAGACGCCTCGGCGCTGGAGCTCTGGCTCGCGTCACCTGGCGTCGCGAAGCCGTCCGGGGATCGCGCCACTACGTGGATTTATGACACCGCCACCCGGCCGGTCTATGTGATCGATGCCGAAGGCTACGTCACGGAGCAACGTTACGATCCAGCGGGCCATCTGCTGACGACCATCCGCTACGCGGACAGATACGAAGCGGCGCGCGGCGCCAGCCAGAAACAGGCTGCCGCTCTTCTGCCGCAAATCATTCCGGCTTCGACGGCCGCGACGGGATACGACTATGACAGCGCCGGACGTCTGACGAGCACGACGAATGCGGCAGGCGTCGTCACGCGCTATGAACTTGACGCGCTTGGACGCGCGGTGAACACGAGCGTCGCCGATGGTCTGCCCGAACAGAGCGTCACGCACGCGGTATTCGACGCAGCTGGGCGCATGATCGAACAGACCCGCGCGTACGGTACGTCAGTCGCTGCGACATCACGTTACACGTATGACGGGATGGGACGTGTGACTGCTGAGACCGACCCTCGCGGGGTGGAGCTTTCCGAGCGGGACACCGCCTGGGCACTTGCCGAGCGCAAGGCGCGTGGCTATGTCGACGCGAATGGCGAGGCGCTCGAGGCAGCAGCGCTCAGCCCCAGCCAGCGGAGCAATCTGCAGGCGGCGTATCGCATGCGCTATATCTACAACGCGAGGGGTGATCTACTGGTTACGGTCGATGCGCTCGGCTATATAACCAGTAACACCTATGACGCTTTCGGCAATAGGGTGACGGCGGCCGACCAGAACAGGAACATCATCAGCCAGATCTCCTACGACGTGCTGAACCGCGCGGTGCAGGTCGTCTCGCCGACGGCGAGCATCGTGCTGACCGAATACGACGCGTTTGGCGATGCGGTCAAGGTGACGCAGGACACGAAGGCGGTCACCCGCATGGAGTACGACCGGCTCGGCCACGTGGTGAGGTCGACCGACGCCGAGGGCTACGGCGAAATCTACGCGTACGACGCATTCGGCAACCGCACCGGCTATACGAACAAGGTCGGCGGGCAGTTTTCTTATACGTATGATCGCCGTGGACTGATGCTGTCGGAAACACTACCGGTTACTTCGGGTGGCAAGGCGGTTGTCAACACGTTCGAATACGATGCGCGCGGCAATCGCATCGCGACGATCGAAGCGCAGGGGCTCAAAGAGGAGCGTGTTACGCGCTATGGGTATGACCTGCTCGACCGGCAGATCACGCTGACCGGCGTGTCGGTGTACCAGGCTGGCTTTCCTGCGAGCACGACCGAGACACGGGTCTATGACGCGCAAGGCAATCTCACATCGATTACCGACGCGAATGGACATACCACCACGTTGTACTACGACGTAGCGGGCCGGAAGACTGCGCAGGTCAGCCCGACCGGCACGCTCACGCTATGGGCGTGCGATGCGGTGGGCAATGTCATCGCGACGAAGGTCTACGCGGATCCGATCGTGGCGCAACCTGGCTCGCAACCGCCTGTGCCTGCCGATGCGGCCAACGTGCGCGAAACGCGATACGTCTACGACGCGGATAACCGGCTCACTCAGTCCCGCGTGCAGAATGTAGCGACAGGCTATTTCGATCCGAGCGCGGGTGACGACGCGCGGGGCGAATACTTCATCACGTCTGGCAGCGAGCTGGTGACGACGTGGGAATACGATGGTTGCGGCCAGGTTACCGCGACCGTCGATCCGGCCGGCAATCGCACAACCTACTTCTATAACAAGGCCGGACAGAAGACGCTCGAAATCGACGCGAAGGGATTCGGCATCGCGTACACGGTGAATGCGCAAGGCAACGTCACGCAGGAAACGCGGTTTGCACTGCCGTTCCCGGACCCGGTTTCGGCGAGCGCCTCCGTCAATACCATCGTCAGTTCGTGGCCCCGCAGCCCCGACGATCGCATCACCAACTACACCTGGGACAACAACGGCCGGTTGCTGAGCGAGTCGCGCGTCGGCGTTGAGTTCGCGAAGGTCGACGCCAACGGCAAGCTCGTGCAGTCGACCGGTGACGCCACGTCGAACTATTCATACGACGGAGAGGGGCACCTGCTGCGCAAGGTCGACGCGAACGGCAGCCAGTACGACTTCACCTACGACGCGCTCGGACGTCTGACGGGCGAGATGCTGCCGCAGTTCGCCGACTATCAGAACCGGCAGGTGCGCGTCACCACGATATACGACTACGACGGCCTGAACAATGTCGTCAGGGAAACCCGCAAGGGTGAGTCGGACCAGGTGACCACGTACCTCTACGACGCGGGTGGTCGACTTCATTCGAAAGTCAACGCGCTGGGTGTGGCGACGAATTTTCGGTATGACGCCGTGGGCAATGTCACGAGCGTCTTCTATCTACGCAGCGATGTGGACGGGAACCAGCGGCTCGACTCCACCACAATCACCTATGACGCGGAAAACCGCGAAATTTCGCGCGTCACCCAAACGAGTGACGCAGCGACGGGTGCACGGGTGTCAACTGGTGCACTGATCGAGCAGCGCTACAACGCGTATGGCGAAGTGACCGGACGGCGTACGGGGGGCGGCGGCGCGAACGGTGAATGGCAGGAATATGCGGACTATGACAACGCCGGCCGGGTGGTGCGCACGAACTTTGATGACGGGGTGTCGCATCTGTTCATGTATGACCGCAATGGCAATGCGACGCTGAAGGTCGAGTCGATGGAGAGCGATCTGCGCTATCGCGTGATCACGACCGGGGACGATCTCGTCGCGCTGCTGCAGAGCGTCGACATGATGCAGACTTACACGCGCTATGACGAGCGGAATCAGGTGATTCAGATTCGGCAGCCGAAGACGTCGGGCGGGATACCGACCATCAGCTTTAGCCCGGTCGATATTCCGATCGATGGTGGGGTGTTCGCGAATACTGAATTGAGCATCTCGGGGTGGATCGATTCGTCAGCGCGGAAGGTGACCGGGCCGACGTTAAGTCTCGTCGACGGAGACGCAGGAATTTCTGCAGGAGGCGGGAGCGTCGCGGTATCCGTTTCCGGCCAGTGGAGTTTCACGCCCTACATTGACGGCAGTATTGGCGGTCGAGCCACAGTTTCATCGCTTTCGATCAATCTTCCAGACCTCAGCGGAATCTACGGCGCGTATCAGATCCAGGCGGTCGTCCACAGCACGGCAACGATCACGCAGTGGACTGGCGCCAATACGAACAACGGAGGCCTTGAGCACCTCGGCACGTCTCAGGACTCGACGGACTCGCCGGTGGTCACCAGTTCGATCAATGGAACGCAAATTACCGTACCGGTCAATTGGTCGGAGTTCGGCAGCATTACCAACGTAGATTTCGCCTATACGGTCGATCTGACGTTGATCCCGCTTAATGGAGGGGCACCGCGCAGCTTGGGCTCTATAGGCAATTCGGCCCATCTGTATGGTTCGGATAACGGACTGTCGAACGGAAAACCGGATGCGCTCAATACGGATACGGTGTTGGGCGACATGTCTGTGACCAACGTTATTTCGGTCGCGCGTGGCACATTGCCCGACGGTTCGTATGGGATGTTGTATTACCGACCTGCCGGAACAGATCAGCCCTTTCAGACTCTCGGCAATAGCACCGCCAGTCTGGCAAATTCGTTTAGTGCCGACATCAGCGGTTTGCCCGACGACGACTACGAAATGATCTTCATGGCGGTCAGCGACGGTGGCTACGGTCCAGTGGGGACGCTGCTCCGACGCGACAGCTTTGCAGTCCACCTTTCCCGCAGCGACAATTCGACCATTTTTCAGACCGACCTCCCGGCGCATGTCCCAAGCTCCCGCCCGGGCTTCACGGTTGACGCATCGGGCAGCTATATCTGGTCGGCACCGCAGGTACTGAACATCTACTCGCTGGAAAGCACGGAGTTGCAGCTGGCCGATCACATCGTCGTCCATCTGCGCGACCCCAACAATCCAGGTTGGGCGCTGGATTATCCGGTCTGGCGCGATCCGGCCACCGGCGCGTTCCCGATAGACATGGCCGCGCTTGGTGCGGGGAAGTACGACATATCGCTTGACCTGTTCGACGCGGCTGGGACACAGATCGATGCACTGCGTGGCTTGGTCAATCTGCCGGGCAATGGGCAGTCACCGTCGCTGTCGTCGTTTGGCTATCTCGCTGATCTGAAGTCGACGGTCGTTTTTCATACGCAGCCCGCGGACACAGACCACGTGATCGTTTCGTGGGAGCAGAACGGCTTGACGCAGTACCAGACGTTGTACCGCATGGGCAACGCCTTCCAGTGGGACACGACGCAGTCGGGCTTGCTGCCGGACACGGATTACGCAATCAAATTCACCGCTTACGACACGGCGGGCCGGCCGCTCTCGATGGGTCAGGGCGACATCAGGATCGGCGTCAACACGGATTCGGGCGTGACGCTGACGGGCAGCGCACTGCCGTCGATTTTCCAGTTTTCGCCGACGGACAGCAGCGGCGCGCCGCTCACGAACGTCGATACGATCACGCTGTACTACCGCGAATCGACAAAGCAGGATGGCGACTATGATCGGCCGTTCAAAACGGCGATCCTCACTCGCGACGCTGCCGGCCGCTTTCTGTTCGACGCGGGCGATCTGCCGACGAATGTCGAGTACGAGTATCGCTACCTCGCAATGGACGCCGCGGGCAACGTGCTGATGGAGCGCCAGAGCTACTTCCTCACCGGCACGCGTAACAACCCCGTCACCAATGTCGACATCGTCGGTGTGATCGAGGAACTCGCGAAGGACATGACGATCGATCGTCTGCAGCAGCACGACGCGTTCGGTGAGGTGTCGGCGGAGAGGGACGGGCGCGGCAACTGGACCTACTCGTCGTATAACACGATGGGTTCTCTCACGCTCAAACGCGAGCCGACTGTCATGGTCACGCTGGAGAACGGGGCGCAGATAGAGATGGCTCCGCTCACCACGTACTACTACGATCTGACCGGTAACCTCGTGGGACTGAGGGACGCCAACGGCCACCTGAGCACCCAGCAGTGGAACTATGGTCTCGCGCAGCCGGCGGTGGCGCAGTCGTGGGATGCGATGGGGTTCAGCAAGAACTTCTCGTATGACGCCGTGGGAAATCTGCGCGTGTCGACCGACGAGCTGGGACGACGCACCGATTACACGTACGACAGGGCCAACCAGCTGATCGAGATCGCCCGGCCGGTGTTAGCCAACGGGCAGCGCAGCATCGACCGCTATGAGTACGACAGTGCGGGTAACCGCATTGCCCACACGGACGCGTTGGGCGGACGCGAACGCATCTACTACGACGCCGACGGTCGTATCGTGAAGACCGTCAGCGCGGCGGGCCGCACGGTGCAGTACGACTACCGCTGGGCGAGCACGATCAGCTCGATCGGCTCGGTCGCGAGCGGTGGATGGGTAAAGACGACGATCGATGCGAACGGCCGCTCGATGGTCGACGAGGTGGATCTGTTCGGCCGGGTGACGAAACATACCGATCTTGGTGGCCACGTGTTCCAGTACACGTACAACTGGGCCGGTCTGCTGACAAAACAGGAAGGCACGAGTGGCCAGCATGTCGAATACAGCTATTACTCGCACGGTCTGGTGCGCTCGATCATGGATTACGGCACGCAGACCCAGTCGCTCTACGAATACGACGGCGACGGCAACCGTACGGCGGAATTTTTCACGGACTTCGGCAACTCGTACGTGTTCGCGCAGTCGCGGGTCGAATACGACGCACTGAATCGCGTCGTGGCGATCCGTGACAACAGCTACCAGGTCGGTTACGAGTACGACGCGCTCGGCAATCGCCGCCGGATGATGGCGACCTACACGGACATGGTGGGTTATCACGCGACGGAGCAGGAGTACTGGTACGAGTACGACGCGTTGAACCGCTTCACGGTGTCGATGGGATCGCTGTCGGGCGCGCGCGCCACCGATCCGGACGACACCGGTGTGCATATCGTGGCGGGCGCGGCGGGCGGCGACGGCGTGCAGCTTGGCTATAACGCGGCCGGCGAGCGGACGATGGTGGTCTATGCCAAGGATGGACGCACGGAGTACTACACGTACGACGCGAACGGCTTGCTGGCGACGCAGACGGTCGACGGCATGGTGATCCGGCAGCGCACCAATGATCTGCTGGGGCGCGTCACGGAGATCATCGAACGGGACAGGAGCAGCGGTCAGATCGTGACGGCGGTGACGCGCGACTGGGACGCCGACAGCCAGTTAATGTCCGAGCATGACAACATCGAAGGTACGACGACGACCTATACGCGCATGGCCGACGGCACGCTCGGGCAGGTCGCCACGCGGCCCGACAATGGCAGCGGCGCGACCATGACATCCACCTATTCGTACGAATGGTGGGACAGCGCGAAACAGAGCCAGATCCTGGCGCAGGGGAGCAACCCGGACGCGCCGGGCTGGAGACCGGCATCGAGCTATTTCAACTACGACGTCAACGGCAACCTGAAGGCCACCTACGACGATGGTGGCGGCCAGGCGGGCAGCGCACGCGCGTTCACGTACTACACCGATCTGCGCGGCCAGGTGCAGCGGCGCGACGAACTGGTGGGCGTGACGGTGGCGGATGACGGCACGATCCGGGGCGCGACGGGAGACAGGAAACACAACTACTACTACCTGAACGGCAACCGGGTGGGCAACCAGGGCAACGACGGGGTCGAGACGGTCGACTACGTGCAGGAACTCGCGGGCAAGCTCGCGAAGGGCAGCGAGAGTCAGTACAAGGTGTTCACGCCGGTGGGCAGCGCGGACTTCGACGAGAACTTCATGGCGATCAACGGGGTGTATCCGGGCGTGAGCCCGGGTACCTGGACGGTGCGCGATGGGGACACGCTGCAGTCGATCGCGTCGTCGCTGTGGGGGGATGCGACGCTGTGGTACATCCTGGCGGACGCGAACGGGCTGAAGGGCGATGACGTGCTGAAGGCCGGGCAGATGCTGACGGTGCCCAACCAGGTCACGAACGTGCACAATACGGCGACGACGTTCAAGCCGTATGACCCGGGCAAGGCGATCGGCAATACGCAGCCGACCTTGCCGGATCCGCCGCCTCCGCCGGGGAAGGATGGGGGATGTGGTGGGGTGGCCCAGATTTTCGCGGTAGTCATCGCGGTCGCGGTATCGGTCGTGTCGATGGGTACGGGCAGCATTGTTGGCGCAATGCTGATTGGCGCCGCGGGAGCGGCCGCGACGCAGGGCGTCATGATCGCCGCAGGCGAGCAGCATGGATTTGACTGGAAGGGGATGGCAATTGGAGCTGTGTCAGCTGGTATCGGGGCGGCGGCGGCCCCTGCCACCAGCTTCTGGACCGCGGCTGCTCAGGGGGCGGTGCGTTCAGCCGCGACTCAGGGTATGGCGCTCGCTGTTGGTGCTCAGCGCGGGTTTGACTGGAAGGGCATGGCAGCGTCCGCTGTGGCATCTGGAGTCGGCTTCCAGGCGGCACGGACGATTAATGTCGGCGGCAGCAACGTGGGCTTTAACATGGGCTCGGATCCAGGCAGGTTTGTAACGGGCATGGGTGCGGGAATAGCTGCAGGGGCTGCTAGTACAATCGTGCGTGGTGGGAGCCTTGGGCGCAATGTTGGGGCGATCACGATGGATGCCATCGCCAGCACCATTGGCAGCCTCGTAGTAGACCAGGTGCAGGCGGCGTCGGTTGGGAAAACGGACTACACGAAGCAGGCCATCGAGAACATGAACGCCCAACTCTTGCCGGGTGGGTTGGGTGGTGTCGGCAGTGGGTTCGTGGCGCCAGAAGCGCCGTACAGCAGTAACGCTGCACTGTTCGGTGTGTATGGTGGGCTGGTTGATAACAGCGCATCGTCATATAGCGCATCGTCGACGCTGTTTGGCCCATCGATGGGATTGCAGGGCCGGCAGCGGGCGATCATGCTGGCCGATGCCGGCGGCAATCCGGAAAACACGCTGCTCGCGTGGGAGCATGCAGCGAAGCAGGCTGCATCGGATAGCGTCAATTTCGTGAAGGGACTGGCCAACACGCCGATCCAGTTTGTAAACGGCGGCTTGGCAGCGGGTCACGCGGGCGTGGCTGGACTGGAGGCGCTGGGCGTGTTCCCTCCGGGAGCTTCGGCTGGCAAGACGCCGCAGATTCCGTATTTCCAGGCCGAAGATACCTTTGCGGCGCGCTCAGGCAATGCTGCGGGATTTGCTTTGAGCATGATCGGGCAGATTCCTGAGCAACTCGCCATGAAGGGAATGCAGTTGCTTGACGCAGTATTGCCTGGCCAGGTTGCTCGATCAGTTTCCATCAGTAGTAGCTCAAATGCGATTCGTGAAACGGTCCTGGCGAACATTGCGGAGAGTCAGGCTGCACGTGCTGGTTCAAACTTCAGCCAATTCAGCAAGGCTGAAGGTCAGCTTCAAGGAACCCTTGGTATTTGGCCGCCAAATAGCGGTGGCTATTCTCCTGTTTCGAATGTGACGCTGGATGTTGGAATGCAGCTTGATCGTTATGGATTTCCTGGCGGTAACTATGTTTCCCCACTTGGAGCGTCGTTTGCTGAACGTGCGTTGCCTTCTTCATATGAAGCCACGAAACCGTACTTCCAATATGAGGTTACGCAACGGCTTCCTGGGGTAACACAAGCGAGAATCTTGCCATGGTTTGGGCAGCCGGGTATGGGGACACAGTTTCAACTACCCAACTCTGTTCAATGGTATTTGGATAATGGATATTTAAAGGTGATTCCGAAATGACACGAGACCAACTGGAGTCGAATCTCGCCGCAATCGGCGTTCATACCAACAGCTATTCACTGGACGGCATTCGGCACAGCGATTGCGTTTGCGTCGTCGGCGAGGATGAGAAGTGGAAAGTTTACTACGTGGAGCGTGACAAGCCGGTTGAGCTTGCCGTGCTTGATACGACGGAGGAAGCGTACGATTTCGTGTATGCAACATTCTGCAAATGGCTTGGTGTGAAAAAGCCATAGTCATAACCTACAGCTAGCAGATCGTTTCGGCAGAGGAAGAGAAACCAAGGGCGGCGAAGGCGGCCCTTGGTTCGTCTGGCGGTGATTGGGTTGGTCGTATGATGAGTTGATCAATCCGTGATGAACGGGTTGCGCCGCCTGATCTCCTGCTCGGTCATTTGCTTGCCCGCGATGGTGTAGTTGCGATCGAGAGAAATGGTGATCTCGCCGAACCTGTGGTCAACGCTGAGCATGACACGCTGGCCGGGGAGGAAGCCCACCTGTTCGAGCAGTGCATCGGCGATCTGCATCCACGGAAAGGCGAGGCGAGGCGGGACGAAGACGAATAAGGAGATGGCGTGGAGGGGCATCTGTGCGGCTAGAATCGTCGGTTGGGAAAACGGACACCACTGCGTGGCGTAACCAGCAGGCCATCGATGACATGAACGGGCAGATCCTGCCGGGAAGGATGCCGAGATCCAGGCGCGGCAGGACACCTTCCTGAACGATCCAAACACGCCGAGGCTGGTGCCACTTTATGGCAGTGCTGCACCACGGGCGAGCGACGACGCGGCCTTCCTGCGATTCATGGACTCCCAGCAACAACAGCCGATCGGCGGGCTGATGGCAAGCGCGGCGATGCTGGCCACACAAGACACACGCTACTCGGTGGCAGTGGCCGAGGCAGCGGGGCTGCTGGATGCGTTGTGGGCACCGGGCGGGGTCCGTAGTGCGTCGTTGGCGGGCGTAAGGCGAAGTGAATCAATCCCGCATGGCTTTGCGAATGCGGAGACTTTCTCGCAGTTTGGCAATGACATACGTATTGGCCTTAGTAGAGCGGGTTACGCTGACGCCGAACCGATACTTCAGGGAAGTGCTGTAACCGGTAAGAGCTTCAGGACGGGGCAATTCTTCGATGTTGGCCGGGTAAGCGATTTCGATATCGGACTTGCGAGCCCCTCATAGTTAAATCGTGCCGACGTGATGGGTATCGGCTTACGTTCAGGCGGAACCCGCACTGGACCACTTTCGGCAAGAGATTTGCAGTTGCTAGGCTTGAGAGACTTAGCAAACCAGATGAGCCAGCAGGCTGGCAGAGATGTCAATTTTATGATTTACAACGCGCCGTCTCCAGCTATTCAGAGGGCGCCGAGTATCGTTCTACCTAATACGGCGAAATAGCAATATGACGATCTATGATCTGTACGGGTCTTTATCGGCTGACATAGACGAAGCGAAAGCCCTTCTGGAAGCCGCGATAGGCATTCAATTTGAAGCCCATGACAGCTCCTATCAGGGAGGGGGTTACTTGCGTTCTGGGAAAGTCACGGGCGAACACTTCGTCTTAAAAAGGAATCTAGATCCGTTCGATGATGAACCTGCAGAACTCTCATTTCCAGACCATGCGATCTTGCTATATGTGAATGACACGCTGCGTTCGGCAGATTTGCGAAACAGCATCACTCTCATGGCAGGGAGCTTTGCGTTGCTAAGGCATGAAGAATTATGAAGGGCGTCGCCAAATTCGCTTTGCAAGCTTGAGGGGGATGAGCGTCGCGATGACCTCGATCCAGTAGCGTTTACGGGCGTCGCATCGCGCGACGCCGTAAGCAAAGAAAAATACATTCGTTGGCGTAGTAGAAGAAACAATAAATGAAAATTTACACCCGTATTGGAATTGCTCTTTTTAGCTGTGCCCTCGTAGGCTGTGCCTCAATTCAACCCAAGGCTCTCGCTCCTGAGCAAGGTGAGGCACTTCGTGGCACGACGCTCGTCGTAGACGAATATCAGCGGCCGACGTTTGCTGCCACGACGCCAGGAAAAGCCATGTTTGGCATGATCGGCGCAGCGTTGATGATTGCCGAAGGCAAGCGATTTGTTACGGAGAGTGAGATTCACGACCCCGCAGCGCACATTGGTAACCAGGTTGCACAGCGTATCGCATCTCAGCATGGCATCACGCTCAGATCGATTGATGCCGCGCCACTTGATAGCAACGCAATCGATGCGATTGTGGCTCGATATCCGGAGAGTGATCTGGTGCTGGACAGCCAGACAACGTACTGGTCTTACGTCTACTTTCCGACGCACTGGGATAGTTACCGGCTCATGTATGTCGTGAGGTTGCGCCTGATCGACACGCATTCCAGGAGCGTACTAGCGGAAGCAGTCTGCAAGCGTATTCCGGAATACTTAGATGATGCGCCGAGTCACGACAGATTGATTGCCAACTCTGGCGAGTGGGTGAAGCAGCGTCTCATGATCTATGCCGATTCATGTGTTGACGAACTCGCCAGCACGATTCTTGGCGTTGCAACTGCCACCGCACAAGCCGCCGAAGATCATGCGGAAAAAGAGTCGACGGCCGCTCTGAAGTGAGTGATTGGGCGCGAGAGCGGGCCGCTATGGATCGGGGATTCACGCGGCGGTGCGTCTTCTGATGTGCGACACCGTACTTCCGAAATGTGCGACGTGCCTCTCGATGGCTCGCCTGTCATTCGGGCCGGTTGCGTCGAGCGGGCACCGCAGTTCGGCCTGCTGCAATTCGAGCAATTCGATGCGCTGCGTGTCCGGCACCGGGCGATGCAATTCGTCGTGAATTGCTGTGGCGAACTGAGCGATGCGCCGGTCGATGACGCTGCACATGGCCTCGTAACCGGCGGTCGCGGTAAATCCATCACTGTGCGTTGGGATGTTGGACATGGACGGTCCTGAGATCGGCCAAGGATGGCGACTACGACCGGACTTTCAGCACGATAACGCTCACTCGCGACGCCGCCGGTCGCTTCTTGTTCGACGCGGGCGATCTGCCGACGAATGCCGAGTACGAGTACCGCTACCTCGCCATGGACGCCGCCGGCAACGTGCTGATGGAGCGCCAGAGCTACTTCCTGACTGGCACGCGCAATAACCCCGTCACCAATGTCGACATCGTCGGAGTGATCGAGGAACTGGCGAAGGACATGACGATCGACCGTCTGCAGCAGCACGACGCGTTCGGTGAGGTGTCGGCGGAGAGGGACGGGCGCGGCAACTGGACCTACTCGTCGTATAACACGATGGGTTCTCTCATGCTCAAACGCGAGCCGACTGTCATGGTCACGCTGGAGAACGGGGCGCAGATAGAGATGGCTCCGCTCACCACGTACTACTACGATCTGACCGGTAACCTCGTGGGCCTGAAGGATGCGAACGGTCATCTGAGCACCCAGCAGTGGAACTATGGTCTCGCGCAGCCGGCGGTGGCGCAGTCGTGGGATGCGATGGGGTTCAGCAAGAACTTCTCGTATGACGCCGTGGGAAATCTGCGCGTGTCGACCGACGAGCTGGGACGACGCACCGATTACACGTACGACAGGGCCAACCAGCTGATCGAGATCGCCCGGCCGGTGTTAGCCAACGGGCAGCGCAGCATCGACCGCTATGAGTACGACAGTGCGGGTAACCGCATTGCCCACACGGACGCGTTGGGCGGACGCGAACGCATCTACTACGACGCCGACGGTCGTATCGTGAAGACCGTCAGCGCGGCGGGCCGCACGGTGCAGTACGACTACCGCTGGGCGAGCACGATCAGCTCGATCGGCTCGGTCGCGAGCGGTGGATGGGTAAAGACGACGATCGATGCGAACGGCCGCTCGATGGTCGACGAGGTGGATCTGTTCGGCCGGGTGACGAAACATACCGATCTTGGTGGCCACGTGTTCCAGTACACGTACAACTGGGCCGGTCTGCTGACAAAACAGGAAGGCACGAGTGGCCAGCATGTCGAATACAGCTATTACTCGCACGGTCTGGTGCGCTCGATCATGGATTACGGCACGCAGACCCAGTCGCTCTACGAATACGACGGCGACGGCAACCGTACGGCGGAATTTTTCACGGACTTCGGCAACTCGTACGTGTTCGCGCAGTCGCGGGTCGAATACGACGCACTGAATCGCGTCGTGGCGATCCGTGACAACAGCTACCAGGTCGGTTACGAGTACGATGCGGTCGGCAATCGCCGCCGGATGATGGCGACGTACACGGACATGGTGGGTTATCACGCGACGGAGCAGGAGTACTGGTACGAGTACGACGCGTTGAACCGCTTCACGGTGTCGATGGGATCGCTGTCGGGCGCGCGCGCTACCGATCCGGACGACACCAGTGTGCATATCGTGGCGGGCGCGGCCGGCGGCGACGGCGTGCAGCTTGGCTATAACGCGGCCGGCGAGCGGACGATGGCGGTCTATGCCAGGGATGGACGCACGGAGTACTACACGTACGACGCGAACGGCTTGCTGGCGACGCAGACGGTCGACGGCATGGTGATCCGGCAGCGCACCAATGATCTGCTGGGGCGCGTCACGGAGATCATCGAACGGGACAGGAGCAGCGGTCAGATCGTGACGGCGGTGACGCGCGACTGGGACGCCGACAGCCAGTTAATGTCCGAGCATGACAACATCGAAGGTACGACGACGACCTATACGCGCATGGCCGACGGCACGCTCGGGCAGGTCGCCACGCGGCCCGACAATGGCAGCGGCGCGACCATGACATCCACCTATTCGTACGAATGGTGGGACAGCGCGAAACAGAGCCAGATCCTGGCGCAGGGGAGCAACCCGGACGCGCCGGGCTGGAGACCGGCATCGAGCTATTTCAACTACGACGTCAACGGCAACCTGAAGGCCACCTACGACGATGGTGGCGGCCAGGCGGGCAGGGCACGCGCGTTCACGTACTACACCGATCTGCGCGGCCAGGTGCAGCGGCGCGACGAACTGGTGGGCGTGACGGTGGCGGATGACGGCACGATCCGGGGCGCGACGGGCGATCGCAAGCACAACTACTACTACCTGAACGGCAACCGGGTGGGCAACCAGGGCAACGACGGGGTCGAGACGGTCGACTACGTGCAGGAGCTGGCCGGCAAGCTCGCGAAGGGCAGCGAGAGTCAGTACAAGGTGTTCACGCCGGTGGGCAGCGCGGACTTCGACGAGAACTTCATGGCGATCAACGGGGTGTATCCGGGCGTGAGCCCGGGTACCTGGACGGTGCGCGATGGGGACACGCTGCAGTCGATCGCGTCGTCGCTGTGGGGGGATGCGACGCTGTGGTACATCCTGGCGGACGCGAACGGGCTGAAGGGCGATGACGTGCTGAAGGCCGGGCAGATGCTGACGGTGCCCAACAAGGTCACGAACGTGCACAATACGGCGACGACGTTCAAGCCGTATGACCCGGGCAAGGCGATCGGCAATACGCAGCCGACCTTGCCGGATCCGCCGCCTCCGCCGGGGAAGGATGGGGGATGTGGTCCGGTGGCGGCGATCATTGCCGTCGTGGTTGCGGCGGTGGCAACGGTGTTCACTGCAGGGGCGGCATCGATGGCGCTGGCCGGGACGCTGTCGAGCTTGACCGTGAGTGGCGCGATGACGGCCGGCGCCGCCGCGCTGGTAGGCGGCGGTGCGGCGATGGGCTTCGGTACTGCGGTAGCGGCGTCTGTGATCGGTGGTGCCGTAGGAGCGGCAGCGGCCCAGGGCGTCATGATCGCGGCTGGCGAGCAGAGCGGCTTCAACTGGAAGGGGGTGGCGATGGGCGCTGTCGGCGCAGCGGTCGGCTCGAGCGTTCTTGGCGTAACCGGAGTTGGCACGGCGGTCGGTAGCGCGTTCGGCGGAAGTACCGCCAGCCAGTTTGCCGGTGCCGCCGCGCAAGGAGCAATCCGGTCGGTAACTACGCAGGGTATTGGCGTGCTGACTGGCGCACAGCACAGCTTCGACTGGAAGGGGGTAGCTGCTTCTGCGATCGCGTCGGGAGTCGCGTATGGCGTGGGCGCCGCAGTGCGTAGCGTCGGGGCGGACTTTGGCTTCAATATGCAGTCCGACAGCGGTCGATTTGTGACGGGCGTGAGCGCGGGGGTTGCTGCAGGTGCGGCTAGTACAATCGTGCGCGGTGGGAGCCTTGGGCGCAATTTTGGCGCCATAACGGCAGACGCACTGGCATCGACCGTTGGCAATCTCGTCGTCGACCAGGTGCAGGCCGGCTCCGTTGGGAAAACCGATACGACCGCGCAGCGTGTGCAGGAAGCGATCGGCGGCATGAATGCGCAGGTGCTGCCGGGCGGGCTTGGTGGCGTCGGCAGCGGGTTTGTAGCTCCAGAGGCGTCATACAGCAGTAGCACTGCACTGTTCGGTGTGTATGGCGGGCTCGTTGACAGCAGCCAGACGCTGTACAGCGGGGCTGCAGCGCTCTTCGGCCCGTCTTCTGGGCTGGCAACCTCACAAATCGATCCACGTCCTGCAGTGCTGGCCGATAACAGCGGCGGTTCCGATAATCTTCTCTACGCGTGGGATCGTGCGAAACAGTACGGGGCTGATGGCTGGAATGCGACCAAGCAGTTCGCGCACGACATGGTCGGCGCGACCAGCATGGATGCCGCACGGGCGAACTGGGATGCGGGGAATTACGGCACGGCTGTAACGAAGGGTGCCCAGTCGTTTCTGGAAGCGGGCATGACTGCTTTTACCTTGGGAGCGGCTGCGTCGATCAAGACGGGTATTACTGCGCTCGTGAATGGCGGTAGCGCGTTGCGCGCGAGCGAAATACTCGGCGGCGGAGCGCCGATCTTCAGTTCCGGTGGCTTGCTGGGTTCGCAGATGTGGGCCTCATCGGTAGGCACGGGAGCGATTAGCGCGGGTGTCAATGCGGGAGCGCAATTTTACGCGACTGGGAATGTCAATCCCATTGATATTGGTGTGAGCTTTGCAGCAGGAGCACTGGGTACGCGCGGTGGCTTGCGATGGAATATGGGAGTGAATGCGGTTGGCGGGACTGCTGGTACTGCGATTAATAACGTTGTCTATAACAAGGACGATAGTATCGTAGGGGCTGGTCTTGCGAGTGGATTGTTTAGCATGGTCGGTTATGCCTCAGGGGGATTGGCTGGGAATGCAGTGAATTACCTTGGCAGGCCAACCATCAGTAATCCTGGGGTATGGTCAGCTACTGACGTTTGGTCTCGGAGTGGGTATAACATATTCTTGCCGAACAACACGGCGTCTATTGGAGCTACCTTCTCCGGTGGCGTGACGCAGGAATTAGCACAAGGCACGTTTTATGGATTATTTAATCAAGAGGCCAAAAAATGATTGGTCGATTGATTTCAATATTCACCGTCGTTCTTGGCATATGGTTTGTCGCATGCTCGATTTCATGGGTCGGCGGGGCATACGTGTACGCATTATTTAACAGCAAGAGTTATTCTCCTGGATGGATCGATATTGAAGGGATAATAAAACTTGATTTAACAATATCCTTTTCGTTTACTTTTTTTGCTTGGTTAAAGATTCGTCGACAGTAGTTAGGTGGGGAGGCTTGCGCGGATGACGAGTCCGGATCGACTCTGTCATCCGCGTTTTTGCGACGAAATTCGAGGGGTGGTTAAGATTATGTTGTTCATTCGACGCGTCTTTGCAACATTGATGGGACTTCTTGCTTTTTCATTTTTCTGGGTGGCGTTGGTCATCGCTTTGCCTGTCTTGAAGTTTACGATCAGGGACTTGCTAGCGTTTGCCGTAGTCATATGCCTTGGCACTCTGGGGGGGCGAACGGCAATCTGGTTATGGCGCCGCGAACCATTATCGGAGAATGGCGCAAGGCGTGCCGAAGTAGTAACTTTTCTCGTGGCCGCCATAGGGGTATTTGCCGGAGCTAGATTTGAATCCATGCTATCCCCCATCGGTAAGGATGCCGCCCATATTGGGTACCTGCTTTCGCTCCTCGTGATCTATGTTGCGGTTCGCCATTTCGCGCGTTCATCTAAAGTAGCCTGACGCGCGAGTAACAACCGGCGAAACATTGGCGCGATCTCGATGGATGCCATCGCCTCGACGGTTGGCAATCTGGTCGTCGATCAGATGCAGGCGGGGTCTGTCGGGAAAACGGACTACACGCAGCAGGCGATTGATGCCGTGACCGGGCAGATCCTGCCGGGTGGACTGGGTGGCGTCGGCAGCGGGTTCGTCGCGCCGGAGACGACGTACAGCAGTGGTACCGCACTGTTCGGTGTGTATGGCGGGCTCATTGACAGCAGCCAGACGCTGTACAGCGGTGCTGCCGCACTCTTCGGGCCGTCCTCTGGGCTGGCAACCTCACAAATCGATCCGCGTCCTGCAGTGCTGGACGATAACGGCATAGTCCCAAGCGAAGTGAGACTTGGTATCGGTGTCGGATTGGGTGCTCACGGATATCTGAAAGCGGCAGGCTCTTCCGCGCAAGGCTTTTCTGTCGATTTCATTTCCAAGGGAGATAGCAATCTCCAAGTCGGCGATTATCGGATCGGCGCGTCACTGGGCGCCAACGCAGTAGTTGGCCCTGCGTCGTTTCAGTTGGGTTCGGCGGGGATCGGCGGCTATTCCAACATCATGCAAACGCCGAAAGCCGGCACGTACGCGTACTTCAAGAATGGCACGGCCCTCACTCCCTCGCTTGGACTGGGCCTTGAATTCAAGGGAAATATCATTGAATTTGATTACAAATGGAGATGAGTCAGTGAGATCCGATCTGCAACGCGTTCACCGATTTAATATGATCAGATGGACTTTGATTCTTGGTATCGCGATATGGCTAGGACTGATGGTTCTCCTGAAATTCTATGGAGCGGGACACTATGACTCACTTGCGGTGTACATGTTTTTTCCAGGGATACTCGGAATGGTGCTCGTAGCAATCCAATACAAGTGTCCATTCTGTAAAACGATTCCACGGGGGCGTTTCATCCGGTTTATCGATCTCAACCCGAGAGCCTGTGCAAAATGTGGTCGCTCGCTCAGAGTAAAAGGATGCGAAAACAAGAGCTGAATAGTGTTCTTTGGGCCATTTGCGGTGTCGAGCTCTTACGCACTGGGCGATATCGGGGGCGGACAGCACGATGCACGTATGGGCTGGCTCAACGAAAAATTTGCGAAAAAGACGTATTGCGGTATTGATCTTCGGATCGGACACCGCACAATCCGGCCGAGGATGGCTTTATCTGTGAAGAATACCAGGTGGGTTTGTCGTTTCCTCGGGCGTAGGCATTAGCCCGGCCTGCGTTCGGGTACCGGTGGTTTCTCGAAGGTTGTTTCCTCTATCACTAGCTTCACGGGCAGCAGCTCGCGCAGCCGATCGAGCTTGAATTTGTAATATAAATCAAAGAAAAGGGAGTATCTTGAAGAAAATCCGTGCTGTCGCAATGCTTGCGAGTCTCGTTGTTCTTACCGGGTGTGCTCGCCCGCCGCTCACCCAGTCTGTGGAGCACGATGTTCTGACAACCATGCAACCCGTCGAAGTTCGGGTGGGTATCGCGCAACCAGAGTTGTATGCGGCGTTCGTCCCGTCGACCACGGGCTTGGCTGCGGCCGCGACCTGTGGGGTGATTCCCGGCATTGGCATTCTACTGGCCGCTGCCTGTGGCGGTGCTCTCGGCGCGGTGGACGCAGGTATCAATGCTTCGCGTGCTAAGAGCGCTGAGGAAACGATCCATCCTCTAAAGGACCAACTGGTCGAGCTAATTTTCGACCAGCAGATGCGCGAATCGATATTGAATGCGCTTCGAGAAGCGCCGGAGATGCAAGTCGAGCGCGTTGAAGTGACTAAGGATGTAAAGGACCAAGCCTATAATGAATTGTTCATCGCCTCGCAGTCAGGCTCTGTGATGTTCGTGACTGTTGACTATCACCTATCGCCTGATTTTTCCACATTTGAGCTTTCGACACGCAGTCTGCTGTTTCCGCGTAGCTCCAAGGCTCGCGCCGCGGCCAGACTGCAGCCAATCGTTCAAGCGACGGCACCCGACAACGGACTAGCGGTTGCCCCGAAGAACTCAGTGTACCGGGCCAGTATCACGTACCGCGCCAAGCTAGTGACCTCTGGCAAAGATTCGACACAGAACGTCGCGATATGGAATGACAACAATGGCCGTCTGCTGCGAGCAAGCATGCATGATGGTATTGCGCAGATGGGCCGTTTGGTGGCCGAGAGCCTGCAGCGCAAGTATGAGATCAACGGAAACGACACTCAGGTCAAGGACGATAACGGCATTGCCGCGAGTCAAGTATCGATGGGGAACACAGGGTCGCTGCTGCGCTATCCTGATGGGTCCCTGCAATTTAACGCCAACCTTGAGGTAGCGCTGGCGAACTTCGACGTAGTGCGACAAGCGGCGAGTGTATCTGAGGCATCGGCGCAAGCGGCTACTCCCAATGCGGATTAGAGGTCACGGTAGGTGTTGCGCACTTCGTATCCATTGCATTTTCGAAAGAGAAACGGCACGACGCGCCACGCGACCTTCTTGAACATCGAATCGTCACTCGCGACGGGCGCGGCGCAGCCGATCGCGTTGCCATCGAGGGAATGCTGCATGTCGCGCTCCGCGTGCGGAGCGCGCCTTCATGGTCTAAACGGAAGTGAGGAAAGACCGAACGGCCTTTCCCCCAATGCACAGAACGATCAGTTCTGCAGCGCATCCCACATTTCCTTGTCGCGCTGCGCGGTCCAGATGCGCGGATGGCTGATGCCGCTCGCTTCGTCGTAGGCTCGCGACACGTCGAACGGCAGGCAATGCTCGTAGATGAAGACGTTGCCGAACTTCGGGTCCATGGACTTGCGCGTGAGCGCCATCGCGCCCTTCAGATCGAGCTTGTCCTTGAATGCGTCACGGCCCGCCTGCAACAGCATGGTGACGAAGTCTTTCGTGTAATCGAGGCCCTTGTTCACTTCCGCCGGCGACAGCAGCGCGGGGCCGCGACCCGGCACCAGCTTCTCCGCGTTCAGGGCGCGCAATGCTTCGAGCGTTGCCGGCCATTGTTCGAGTTGCGCGTCGCCGCAGTAGCAGGCCGCGTCGTACTCGACCAGGTCGCCGGAGAACAGCACCTTCTGCGACGGCAGCCAGACGACCGTGTCACCCTTCGTGTGGCCGGAGCCGAGATGCGCGATGCGCACTTCGAGCTTGCCGAGAAAGAGCGTCATTTCCTTTTCGAACACCAGCGTCGGCCACGTCAGACCGGGCACCGTTTCGACGCCTGCAAAAAGACGCGGGAAGCGTTCGATCTCCGACTTCATATCGGCTTCGCCGCGCTCGACGATCATTTCGTAGGTGCCGCGGCTGGCGATCACCTGCTGTGCCCCTTCCTTGAAGTACGCCGACGCACCCAGCACACGCACCGCGTGATAGTGCGACAGCACGACGTATTTGATCGGCTTGTCGGTGACGCTGCGGATCTTCGCGATCAGGTCTTGCGCCATGGCCGGCGTGGCGGTGGTGTCGACGATCAGCACGCCGTCGTCGCCGATGATCACGCCCGAGTTAGGGTCGCCCTCGGCCGTATACGCATACGCGTTTTCCGACAATTGGGTCCACGTGATCTTCTTCTCTTCCAGGTCGGCCTGGGATGCGAAAGCCTTCGCCATGTCTGTCTCCGTCTCACGACTCGTTGGGGGATGACTAATAGTCGTCGTCACAGTTATATTTGTCAATGACAAAATACCTTGTCATTCACTAAGCTAGGGTAAACTCCGTTGGTTGGTCGGCACGGTCCGATCGGATACCATCTAGGCCTTCCACGGGCGACACCGGACGGGTCGAATCTCCTTCGGGTCAAGGGCGGACAACACGATGGCTGATACGACAAGCGAAAAGAAACAGCGGGGGATTCAGAGCGTCGAGGTCGGCGGACGTCTGCTGCAGGCGCTGGCGCGACAGCGCGAACCGCTCGGGCTGACCGAACTGGCCGGCGAGGCGCAACTGTCGTCGGCGCAGGCGCATACCTATCTCGTGAGCCTGACGCGCCTCGGCCTCGTCAAGCGCGATGCCCTGACCGGCAACTACGAGCCGGGGCCGCTGTCGTTGCGGCTTGGCCTCATGCATATCGAACAGCAGCCGGTCTATCGCATCGCGGCTACCCACGCGGCTTCGCTCGCGGAGCGGATCGGTCTTAGCGTGGCGATCTGCGTGGCGGGCGTGCATGGCCCGACCATCGTCCGATACGAGCGCAGCGGTGCGCCGCTGCATGTCAATCTGCACATCGGCACGGTGATGTCGCTCGAAGCGACATCGACGGGCCGCGTATTCTGCGCGTTCTGCGCGCCCGAGCAGGTCGCGCAAATGGCGCGAAGCCAGGCGCATTCGGCGGACCCGACGCCGGCGCGCGGCCGCGCCGCCAAAGGGCCGACTAGCACGGAGTGGCGCAAACGCTTCGATGAGATCCGCGCGCGCGGCATCGAGCGAGGAATCGATGCGCCGAGTCCGGGCATCAGCAGTCTGAGCGTGCCGGTGTTCGATGGCGATCAACGGATGCAACTCGCGTTGACGGCGATCGGCTCGTCGGGCTCGATCGAAGTCGCGTGGGATGGTGTGGTCGCGCGTCAGTTGCTCGAAACTTCCCGACGTATCACCGAAGCGCTGGTCACACCCAGCTGAGAATCATGCAGATCGAAACCCCGGACGCGTCCGACGCGAACACGCCCCAACTCAACGACACGAAAGCTCAGCGCGGAATCAGCGCGCTCGACAACACAGGCGAACTCCTGCTGGCACTCGTTGCCGCCGGCCGTCCGCTGTCGCTGCGCGATCTGGCCGCGGCCGCCGATATGCCTGCCGCCAAGGCGTTTCCGCATCTGGTGAGTCTGCTCAAGGTCGGCTTGCTGAGCCGCGACGACGCCGGTCTTTTCAGTGCGGGACCGCTCGGCATGGAGCTCGGCCTGATCGCGTTGCAGCGCATGTCGCCGATTCGCGATGCCGAACCGGAGATCGTCACGCTTGCGGCGGAGTCCGGCATGAGCGTCGCGGTGGCGATTCTTGGACCTTTGGGTCCTACGGTAATCCGCTTCGAAGAATCGGCGAGACCACAACACGTGAGCCTGCGCGTGGGCACCGTGATGTCGCTCGTCAACACGGCGATAGGGCGCGTGTTCGCCGCGCATCTTGCGGACGACGTATTGGTCGGGCTGTTGTCGCAGGAATCGATCAGACTCGCGGGCGCGCCGGTGGCGGAAGTGCTCGTGGCGCCGAAAAAGGGCCCGCCGTCGTTGGCCCCGGCCTATCTGGCACGTCGTGCGAAGGTTGTGAGCGACGGCATCGATGACGCACTCGATGCGCCGGTGCCGGGCATCGGCGCGTTGGCCGCGCCCGTGTTCGATCATACGGGCAGCGTCAGTCTCGTGGTCGCGGTGATCGGTCCGTCGGGCGGCTTTGATTTCAGCACGCACGGCACGACCGCACAGAGGCTGCTCGCCACGACACGACGGCTGTCGTGGCGGTTCGGCTGGATCGGACGCTGAGCCTGGGTCGTCAATCCGCGCGCGCCAGCGCCAGCGCTTCGAGCAGCACGTCGGCATCGCCGATGTGGTTCGCGAGCAGCAGCACGAGCTTTGCGTTCATGAAATGGCTTTGCTCGTCGGTCAGTCCATTGTGCGCGTCGATGAGCTTTTCATAGAACGCATCGGGATCGGCCATATTCGTTTCGATGTTCAGCTTGGTCATGATGGTTATCCGTTGCAGGTTGCGCGATCCACGGCCTTGGCGACCGAGGCGGTGTCGAGGGCGCGCCAGCGCGCGCAGACGTGCTGGTCCGGACGCAGCAGATAAAAGGTGCCGGGCCGCGCATCGAAGCGATGCGTGACGATGCCTTCGACGTCCTCGATCACCGTGACGTGAGGCATCTCCGGCAGCGCGGTCGCGGCCGCGCCACGCGGCACGACGATCAACGAGTGAACCGGCACCGCGAGGCATGCGAGCGCGCGAAGCCGTTCGGCGCATTTCGTCAGGTCGTCTCCCGGGCCGCAGAATTGCACACCCGTGAAGCCGCCATGTCCGGTCTGATTCAGGAACCAGGCGTCTTCGCCAGCGAGCCTGACCGGCGCGTCGGTGCTGACCGCGCCGGGCACCATCGCACCGGTGACCGCGTCGGCGTCGGGCGTGTTCAGCGGCGAGTCGCGCAGCACCGCCGGCACCGACAGACGGCCGCTGTTGACGATGCGCCGCGCGAACGGACACTCTTTCGCGAGCTTAAGCGTGGCATCGCGGAACATCCGCGAAACCGCGCTTTTCGGCGTGATGAAGTCGGTGGCGCGCGATGAGTTCAGGATGTTTTCGTCCGCCGCATACTCGCGCTCGGATGCATAGGTATCGAGCAGCGCCGGCGGCGCGTCGCCGTTGACGACGAGCCGCAGCTTCCAGGCGAGATTGTCGGCATCCTGCACGCCGCTATTCGCGCCGCGCGCGCCGAACGGTGACACGCCATGCGCCGAATCGCCCGCGAACAGCACGCGGCCATGCCGGAAACTGTCCATCCGCAAACACGAAAACGTGTAGACGCTGACCCATTCGAGCTCGAACCCGGCATCGTCGCCGAGCAGCGCTTTCACGCGCGGAATCACTTTTTCAGGCTGTTTTTCGGCGACCGGATCGGCGTCCCAGCCGAGCTGGAAATCGATGCGCCAGACGTTGTCGGGCTGCCTGTGCAGCAGTACGGATTGATTGCGATGGAAGGGCGGATCGAACCAGAACCAGCGTTCGGTCGGAAACGGCGCCTTCATTTTCACATCCGCGATCAGGAAGCGGTCCTTGAAGGTCCGACCATGACTGTCGAGACCGAGCGCCTTGCGCACCGCGCTGCGCGCGCCGTCGGCGGCGACCACGTATTGCGCGCGCATCGGATAAATGCCGTCGGGCGTTTCGACCCGCAACTCGACGTGGTCGTCTTGCTGGGTCACACCGATCACGTTGCTTTTCCAGCGCATCTGCAGATTCGCGGTTCGCTTCGCCTCGTCTACCAGATAGCCCTCGACGTAGTACTGCTGCAGATTGATGAATGCCGGGCGCGCGTGGCCTGTCTCGGGCAGCAGGTTGAACGTATAGATCAGTTCATCCTGCAGGAACACCTTGCCGACGTTCCAGCTCACGCCTTTGTTGACCATCTGCTTGCCGCAGCCGAGCCGATCGAAAATTTCCAGCGTCCGCTTCGCAAAACAGATTGCGCGCGAACCGCTCGACAGCGTGTCGTCATTGTCGAGCAGCACGGTGCGAACGCCCTGCTGGGCCAGATCGATGGCCGCTGACAACCCGACCGGGCCAGCGCCGATCACCACGACCGGATAGGTGAGCGGTGCACCGGCATCGTGGTCGGCGGCTCGCTCGTAGTCGAACCGCATCGTTTGGTAGTCGATCTGCATGGCGTCTCCGGGTTCTGCGGGATGTCTTTTATTAATCTATAGCAAGCAGTATTGCTCCTTGCTAATATTAGCCATTCTATAAAGCTTTTTGAGCGATCGAATCTGTATTTACCCTGGTGCGGTTCCATTGCACGCAAACCCGGCAACGAATATCCCGGCGAATCGCACTTTCGACAACGTCGAGGAAGCGCACGCCGCGCTAGAGGAGCGTCGGCAGGCAGGGAAGACGGCGGTCGAGATCGGCTGAAGGCAGACGCGTAGCGCGCCGCCAAGCATTGAAACGTCGGGTTGACCTTGGCAAGTGGCATTCGTGATACGTTAGCTGGCACAAGCAGCGATGGAGACCACCCATGCTGATTCCTCTGCTGTTACTTGTGGGGCTTCTTTGGTGGATGTTCGCGATCCATCCGGGGCATGCGGCGCTCGAGCGACTTCGTGCGATGATGGAATTTGCCCGCTTGGACTTCAAACATTTTCCGAAGCTTGCCTCGCAATCGACTGCCCGGTCTGCGATTGCCCTGGCTCTTTACGCCATCGCTTGCGCGATCAGCACAGACAACCTTGGCCTCGCGCAGGCTCAAGCACAGCCGCCGTCGTTCGAGAGCTTCGCCGTCCCGGCCGGCAGCGCACCGCATGACGTCGCACCGGCGCATGACGGCACCGTCTGGTACACCGCGCAGGCGCGGGGAGCGGTCGGGCGGCTGGACCCGCGCAGCGGCAAAACCGACACGATCGCGCTCGGCGCCGGATCGGCGCCACATGGCGTGATCGTCGGCCCCGATCGTGCGGTGTGGGTCACTGACGGCGGCCAGAACGCAATCGTGCGTATCGATCCGAAGACGCTCGCCGTCACGCGTTTTCCGCTACCCAAGGACCGGCCGGACGCCAATCTGAATACCGCCGTGTTCGACAAACAGGGGCATCTGTGGTTTACGGGGCAAAGTGGTATCTACGGCGAACTCGATCCGCAGCGATCGCGCATGCGCGTCTTTGATGCCCCACGCGGCGCCGGGCCCTACGGTATCTGCGTGACCCGCTCCGGGGATCTGTATTTCGCTTCGCTGGCGGGAAATTACGTAGGTCGCATTGACCCGACCACGGGCGCGGCACAGGTCATCGAGCCACCAACGTCGAATCAGGGCGCACGCCGCGTCTGGGCCGATTCCAGGGGGCGCATCTGGGTCAGCGAGTGGAACGCCGGAAAAGTCGGCGTGTACGATCCTGGCACGCATCATTGGCGCGAATGGCGACTGCCCGGCAACGATCCGCACGCGTATGCAATATTCGTCGACGACCAGGACATCGTCTGGCTCAGCGAATGGAGCGCTAATGCGCTAGTGCGCTTCGATCCGCGTGCCGAGCGGTTCGACGTGTTGCCGCTGCCGCGTGACCACGCGAACGTGCGTCAGATGATGGGTCGTCCGGGCGAGGTCTGGCTGTCCGAATCCGGCACGGATCACCTGCTGCTCTTTCGATCCCGTGCAGCCGATGTGAGCGGGCAGTGATCACGCACTGCACCGGGAGCGGAATTGCGCGGTCCGCTGCGCCCCGCGTGCGCGGGACCGCTACCAAAATGGTCTAGAGCAGCTGGAGGGTCCGCGGATCGGCTTCTCCGCCGAAATACTTGCGTAAAGCTTCGACGAATACGTCGTTGTCGTTCGTGGCGCGCGCAAACAAGGTGACCGACGAGCGAAACTTCAGGTCATCCGGATACCCGAATATTTCCTCGACGGAGCGGTCGCTAACGAGGTTGACCAGGTGCGTCGTTTCGCGCAGCCGTGGGCCGAGTATCGGGTGGCGCAGATAGGCTTGCGCTTCGTCCAGCGACGAAAGCGCGAATCGCTGAGCCATTGCGCTGGTTCCGAGCCCCTCGATTTGAGGAAACACGAACCACATCCAGTGGCTTCGCTTACGTCCGTGCCTCAGTTCATCGCATACCTGGTCGTAGACCGGCTCTTGTGCATCGAGGAAGCGCTGAAGATCATAGGGATCGTCCATTTCGTACTCCGCTGCAGGTGTGGAAACCATCGTTAAACCACGATTCTCGAGCGCATGCAGGCACGGGTCTACGATGGATCTTCGCGCCGAACCGACCATGGAAGAGACTTAAGTAGCCTCACGAGCCTTGCTCGCTGCAACGGAGTCAGCCCTTGTGTAGCGCTCAGTTGCTGAACCCGTGCGCGCCAGTAGACACCTGAGCCGTAGCCCATGAATGGCCGCCGCCGCGGCGGCCGCAGCAACGATTGCTGCCCACGGCGCACCAAGCGCGTCCAGCAGAAACGCGAGCAGCGTCACCGGAATGACGGTCGCTTCGACGAATCGCCAGCGTCTCGCGCTAAAACCCGGAACGGCATTGGCAGTAAGCGACGGAATGATGCGCCCGCCGATGATCGTCACGAACAGAACGAGCATACCGACCGCGAGCCACGCACTGCGCAGCGCGCGGTCGCCGTGACCATGCGTTGCCCACACATGGAAGAGGGCATTGAGAAGCGCGAGCAATCCGACTGCGACCGGCAGAAAGACGTTGTGGCGATTCTTCGCCCGCAGGAGCACGCGCAGCAGAACAAGCGCAACCACGGGCAGAAACGCCACGTTCACGACGACGCCGACCGGACCCGAACCGCGCCACATCAAGATCCGGCCCACGAGCCAAAGAAGCAACAGTGCCGCGAGACCGGCGCCATGCGCGGGATTCGTGCCGGTCCACGCGCGAACCGCTGTCAGCAGAAATCCCGCGACGATCGCGGCGCCAAATCCAAAGATCATTTCGTGAACGTGCCACAGCTTTCCCGACATATAGGACGCGGAGTCCAGCAGCAACCACCCTGCCAGCGCGCCGAGCCAGAGCAGCATGGCAATCCTGCCGAACAGAGCACCGGCCAGATAGAAAGGCCTGAATCAGAGCGCCCACAGAGCGATGCGCGGCGATGTGTCGACTTGATCTGATTCGATCCTGATGGTCCGCTTCATGACTGCTCCAAACGGCAACTAGCTGTTGATTTATCTTATACGCAGGCCCTTTTCGCCGCATGCGACGAATGTTCGCGATAGGGGAAACGGCTGGATTCCGATCGCGCGCAGACTATTTCCGATCGAACGTTGATTCGCTCCGTCATTAGCGATACCTTTACGTCTATCCAGGTCGTCGGGTGCTGGTCAACGAAGGGAGAACCGTTTCGTGAAGAGAGCGTGGGCTGTCTCCTGCATCGTCGCATTGAGCGCGATCTTCGGCGGATGCGGCAAGCAGGGACCGCAAAGCGCCACTGAGGCATCGGGCGCATCCGCGAGCTCGGCGCCGGTTCAGCCAGCACAGGGTGCGAGCGATGCAACCGCTGCATCAGGCGCCCAAGGAACGGGCGCGCTGGTCACCGTCACCAAGGCGCAGTTGCCGGCGGAGGCGGCCGAAACTCTGCGACTGATCAAAGCGGGCGGCCCCTTCCCGTTTAGCGATGACGGCGTCTTGTTTCGTAACAGTGCGGCTTTGCTGCCGAAGCATCCGCGCGGTTACTACCACACCTATACGGTTCGCACACCAGGCGCGACGGATCGCGGGCAGCGTCGGATCGTATGTGGTGGGCCGCGCAAGCAAACCGGCGAGTGCTATTACACCGACGATTACTACGCCAGCTTCAAGCGCATTGGAGAATAAAGACGTCGTGCCATTGAGGCCCACAACGATGAGATACCTGCCGACAGCATCAATCCATCGACCAAAAGTGTGAACGTCGATGGCTTCATCCTGATCACCACAGATCTGGCGAAGAACGACCCCCAGCCGTCAGCGCGGCACCTACGATCATCCCTTTGACGACCACACCGAGTGGAAGGGCGCCGAACTGCGTTCAGCAGTACGTTGGAGCGCCTGGCCATCGCGGCGAGCCGACTGCGCCGAAGTGAAGTCGCGCGTCGGGTCTTGGGGCTCGTGCGTGTGAACCTGGAGGGGTTTCCAGACAGTGCGAGTACGCCGTTGAGGGCGAGGTCAGTAGGAGATCTCTCAATCAGAAAACCTGAAGGCAACCATCAGAACTATGAGATTTTCCTGCTGTCGGGCTTCTGCGATAGTTGTTCTCAACCATTGTGTTGGATTTCCGTACCGCGCGTCGTCGACCTGGGAGAATCTGCATGCATCGTTTTGTGATCGTGGGAGGAGGGGCGGGCGGCATCGAACTCGCAACGAGGCTAGGCGATCGTTATGGTGGTCGGCGAAGCGGGGCGCAACGTGCCTCCATTACGTTGATCGACCGCAACCCGACGCATATCTGGAAGCCCCTGTTGCACGAGGTCGCAGCGGGAAGTCTGGACCCATTCGCACAGGAACTGGCGTACGCCGCGCAAGCCCAGTGGCACGGCTTCCAGTTCATCCATGGCGAACTTGTCGGACTGGATCGTGGCTCGAGGCACGTCCTGCTTTCGCCACTGCTCGATGACGACGGAGCCGAACTGGTACCGCCGCGCCGAATCGGGTACGACTCGTTGATTCTTGCCATCGGTAGTACGACGCATTACTTCGGCGTGCCGGGCGCGGCGGAAAATTCTCTCGCGCTTGACAACGTCGCTCAAGCGGAACGCTTCAGAAAGCGCCTGATTGCAGCTTGCATTCGCGCCGAACAACAACGAGACGCCGGTGAGCGGAGTGCATGTGGAGTGCCCGTCGATCACGCGCCTCGTGTCCAGGTCGCGATCGTTGGCGGGGGCGCTACGGGCGTGGAATTGTCCGCCGAATTGCGCAATACGGCGAAGGTACTTTCATCATACGGCTTGCATCGGCTCGACCCCACACACGACGTCGGGATCGTGCTCATTGAAGCTGGGCCGCGGATTCTGCCGGCGTTGAAAGAACGCGTGTCCACCGCCGCTGCCGGACTGCTGGGCAAACTCAATGTCAAGTTGATGGTCGACGAGCGGGTCGCGGAGGTCGGGCCCGGACTCATCCGCACGAAAAACGGCAAGACGATACGTGCGGATCTCACGGTGTGGGCCGCGGGCATCAAGGCACCCGCGGTGCTTTCAACGCTCGATGGGCTGACCGTCAATCATCTGGGGCAACTCAGTGTGCGTCGCACGCTTCAAACGGATCTTGACGACCATATATTCGCATTCGGCGATTGCGCGGCCTGTCCATGGTTGGGTTTCGAGCGCAATGTTCCACCGCGCGCCCAGGCGGCTCATCAGCAGGCATCGTTTTTAGTCAAGGCACTTGCGCGACGCATCGAGGGGCAAAAGCTTCCGGAGTTTGCCTATCGCGATCTCGGCTCGCTAGTGTCGCTCGGGCACGCGAATGCGGTAGGGAGTCTGATGGGAGGTCTTATCGGCGGCAGCATGCTCGTGGACGGACTGCTTGCTCGCTTCATGTACTTGTCGCTGTATCGGATGCACGTTGCAGCGCTGCATGGCTATGCACGCATGATCGTCAATACCCTCGCGCATCGGCTCCGTCGAAGCACCGCGCCGCACGTCAAACTGCACTGAGCACCATTTCGCTTTGGATGGCGAAAGGGTCTGGCCGCCACAAGTCAATCAACCGGTTCTAAACCCTGGAAGACGGAGGGAACGCTATGAACAGCTCCGATCTATCGCCTTTGGATCGTCCTCTTCAACGGTGATTGCACGTTCCCCGTATGCTTTATCTGCACGGGCTCGATCAGCACGATCCAGCATTCGTCGTGCTCGTGGTCGTGCCACACGAGCTGCCCGCGCACTTTCGCGACCTTCACGTACTGATCGTTGACCTGTGCGACGACTTTCGGCGACCAATGATCCGACACATCGGCGAACGCGGCTTCAAGGTCGAACGATTCGGCGAACGGATGGGAAGACATGCTTATCTCCAGGTCGGAATGAGGGATGCGGCGAGCAGCACACCCATCGCGAGATTGAGAATGCGCCAGTGGCGCGGCGTCCGAAACAGCCGCGCGAATAGCACGCCGAGCGCACACCACAGCGCGAGCGACGCGCACGCAGTCACCCCGAACGCTGCACCGAGCAGCATCGCGAGGCGGTTCGGATTGTTTGCGAGCAGCGCGAACGACGCCGCCGCGCCAACCGTCATCGCCCAGCCTTTCGGGTTGAGCCAGAGCAGCAGGAAACCGTTGACGAGCGAAACCGGGCGCACGGGGCCATTGCTCGCGTTTGGCGGCCCGCTGCGCGCGATGCGCCACGCGAGCCACAGCAGATACGCGGAGCCGAGTGTCCTCACCGCCGTTTGCAGCGACGGCAGCGTGAGAAGCAGACCGCCAAGCCCGAGTGCGGCGAGCGCAGCGAGCAAGGCGAGGCCCATAGCGATGCCGAGCATCAGCGGTATCGAGCGTACGAAGCCGAAGCGTGCGCCTGAGGCGGCGGCGAGCGTGGTCGCGCCGCCGGGCGTCACGGTCGCGACGGCGACGAACAGCAGAAGCGGCAGAATCGAGGTCATCGGTGCACAATCGGATCATTGAATTCGCACTGTACGGATCGTCAAAGCAACGTGAAAGCTAATAATATTGATGCGGTACATTACGCCGCATAATGCATAGATGAGCCGAAATCTCGACCTCGATCTGATCCGCACCTTCGTTGCCGTCGCCGATAGCGGCAGCATGACGGTCGCCGCGAATCTGCTGCACATGACGCAAGGCGCCGTGAGCCAGCAGGTGAAGCGTCTCGAAGACGTACTGGATTGCCTTCTATTCGTGCGCAAGACGCGCAAGCTGGAGCTGTCGCGCCAAGGCGAGCAGTTTCTTGTGAATGCGCGCAAGCTGCTGCGGCTGAACGACGAAATCTGGGCCGACATGACCGGCCAGCCGTTGCGCGGCGCCCTGCGTGTGGGGGTGCCATACGATCTCGTGATGCGGCTCGGGCCGGCGCTGAAGGCATTCGCCGAGGCGCATCCGCACGTCGACATTTCGTTGGTGTGCGCGGCGTCGCCAGAGCTGAGCGAAGCGGTGAATAGCGGTCGCGTTGACGTGTCGTTGGCCGAATACGTCGCGAGCGAAGCCGAAGGCGAAGTGGTCCGCGTCGAGCCCTTGGTGTGGGTCAATGGGCGCGGCAGCGACGCGTGGCAGAAGCGGCCGTTGCCGCTGTCGATGGTGGACGAGCGTTGTGCGTTCCGACCGGTGGTGCTCGGCGCGCTCGCAGACGAGGGCATTGCGTGGCGCACGGTGTTCGAGAGCGGCAACATCGAGGCGACCGCTGCGACGGTACGCGCGGGCCTCGCGATCGCGACCTGGCTCGTCTCCACGGTGCCGGCCGATCTGGAAACGCTCACGCCTCAAGCAACCGGCTTGCCTGCGCTGCCTCCGTTCGCGATCTGCCTGCGATTGCCTGCAACGGTTCAGCCCGCGGCGCAGGAATTCGCGCGCCGCGTACGCGAATCGATGTCGAACGACGCAGGCACTCGACGCGCGCAGCTTGCGAACATTGCGTGACGGACGGCGTTTGAAGTGCGCGCCGGAATCGGCTGATTCAGACGCACGCAGTGCCGCCAGCCAGCTTTTAGTTCACGGACGTCGCTCCTACAAGCGCTGCGGCAGCGCAGCCGAAAAATACTCAGTCACCCTGCGCACGCGCGCAGGCACGAAACGACGCCTCGGCCAGATGATGCTTACATCACGGGCGTCGCGAATGAAGTCGTCTAGCACGGTCACAATGTCGGGATGCTTGAGTTCGTCGGCGAGCGAGAGCTTCGCGAAGAGGCCGATTCCCACGCCCGCGAGCACGGCCGATCGTATTGTCTCGACGCTATTCGACGACAGGTTGCCTCGCACCGGTACGCTGAATCGGCCTCGTGGCCCATGAAACGGCCAGTTTGCCGACTCCATCAGACCGCCGTAGAGCAGGCAGTTGTGATTGGCGAGTTCGGTAGGATCCTTCGGTACACCGTATTGCTCGAAATAGCGACGCGATCCGACGCAGACCAGCGGGGTGCTGGCAATCCGCTTCACGACCGAATCCGGATCGTTGACGGAGCCCACTCGAATCGCGAGATCGATTCGATCCTCGACCATATCGCGTACGAAATCCGACAACACGAGATCGACCCGCAGACCAGGATAGCGCGACAGCAGCTCGGGAATGAGCGGAACAACGTGCAGGCGACCGAACGTAGAGGCAGAGGCGATCCGGACAAGCCCCGAGACATCCAGCGTGCTGCTGGTCAGTTCGCTATCGGCCACCTCAATCTCGTCCAGCAACGGCTTGGTGCGTTCGTAGTATTTCTGCCCCTGATCCGTCAGGGTCACGCTGCGTGTGCTTCGGTTGAATAGCAGCACGCCCAGGCGCTTTTCCAGCGCGCCGATCGACTTACTGATCGCGGACTGTGACTCGCCGGTTCTACGCGCCGCGGCGGAAAAGCCACCCGCTTCAACGACGGCGAAGAAGGCGTTCAATTCGTGAAACCGATCCATTGTATTTCTCTCGTGCGATCTATTCTCTCGGTGAATGGATCTTATGATAAATCCGCCGATTATCATTCGCAGTGGCCGCAATTACGATGTCACTTCCATTCACCAACAGGCAGAAGCTTCAATGTCTACTCTCACAGGGAAGATCGCCGTGATTAGCGGCGGAACGACGGGTATCGGCCTGGCGATCGCCAGGCGATTCGTCGCCGAAGGTGCTCACGTCTTTATCTTCGGTCGGCGCCAAGGCCAGCTCGACGAGGCCGTCAAACTGCTCGGACCCAACGTTACCGCGCTTCAGGCCGACGCCGCGAATCTCGATGACCTCGACCGTGTCGCTGCGGCAGTCAGGGACGAAAAAGGTGTCGTCGACATCATCGTGTCGAACGCGGGCTTTACCGAGCAGGCTTCGATCGACACCATCACGCCCGAGCATTTCGACAAGGCATTCAACCTCATGGCGCGCGGCCCGGTATTTCTGGTGCAGAAGCTGCTGCCGATGATGACAGGTGGCGGGTCGATCATCCTGGTTTCGTCGGCCATGCACGTCATGGGCATCCCAGGTCATACCGCCTACGCGGCGACCAAGGCCGCGTTGCGTTCCTATGCCCGCACCTGGGCCGCCGAATTCAAGGATCGCGGCATTCGCGTCAACATGCTGAGCCCCGGTGTCACCGACACCCCGATTCTCGACTCCCAGTCGGCGACACGCGAGGATCTGGTGAGCATGTACAAGAGCATGGTCCCGATTGGTCGACTCGCCCGCGCCGAGGAGATGGCCAGCGCGGCGCTCTTTCTCGCCTCCGAACAGAGTTCCTATATGACGGGCGCGGATTTGATGAATGACGGCGGCATCGGCCAGGTCTGAGGCCCGAGGCTCTCACCTCCGCGATTTTTACTCGTGCGATTTAGCGGCCGCGTGGTACCACTCGACAGCGTCCTCGCCGGCGGGGATGTGGAACGGGCTCGATGAATCGGTCGCTGCGAGCCAAACCGCTTCGGCGACATCCGATGCGTGCGTGACGGCCGTTTCTTTCTGCCAGTTTGCGAAAATCTGCTCCACGAGCGCGCCGTACGGCTCGGCGAATCCGTCTTTCATACGTGCCTGCGCGTTCTCGCCGAAGCGGGTGGAAGGCGCGCGTCCCGGCAGCACGACACGCACGCGCACATTGAACTGCTCCAGTTCGAGCGCGAGCGATTCGCTGAACGCGTTGACCGCGGACTTGCTCGCGGTGTAGACCGACAGCAAATGCAGCGGTCTGCAGGTGACGGTCGACGTCACATTGATGATCACACCTTCGCGGCGCTCGCGGAACTGCGGCAACACGGCCTGCGCCATCGCAATGGTACCGAGCGTGTTGGTCTCGAAGATATCGCGCACGGTGTCCATCGGCGTTCCTTCGAGCGCGTTCAGAAAACCGATACCCGCATTGTTGACGAGCACGTCGATCCGACCGGCGGCCTCGATGACGGCGCGAATGCTTTGCGGGTCCCTCACGTCGAGGGCGAGAATCGAAAGACGATCGGAGCGCGGCAAGACGTCTTCGCGTGGCGCGCGCATCGTGGCGATAACGCGCCAGTCGCGATCCAGAAAATAACGCGCGATTTCGAGGCCAAAGCCGGACGAGCAACCGGTAATCAAGACGGTCTTCATGTCGAATCCTGAGGTTGGTGACAGTCCCAACACAATAAGTCCTGACCACCCGGACTCGCTACAATTGAGCGTCCAGGTTTCATTCGAAATCGTCCGATCATGATCGACCCGCTCGCCGAAATCGTCACATTGCTGAAGCCGACGCCCACGTTCTCGAAAGTGCTGAGCGGCGCCGGGCGCTGGCGCGCGAGCCGCACGGAAGTCGGCCAGCCGTTCTATTGCGTGGTGCTCGAAGGTTCCTTCCGTCTATCCGTCAATGGTTGCGAGCCGCTCATTCTTCAGGCCGATGACTTCGTGCTCGTGCCCGAAGTTTTTAGCTTCACGATGACGAGCATCAACCCGCCCGACGATGACGACGTCTCCGATATCGCGCCCGCGGCACTGCCCGACGGCAGCTTTCGTTTCGGCGATGCATCGGTCGCGCCAGAAGCCCAATGGCTTGCGGGCCTCTGCGAGTTCGGTTCGCCGGATGCGGCCTTGCTTGTCTCGCTCTTGCCCAAGCTCGCGCACGTGCGCGGTGAACCCAGGCTGGCGACGCTCGTCAAGCTCGTGAGGGAAGAATCGCGCGCGCAGCGGCCCGCGCGCGAGGTCGTGCTGGCGCGACTGCTCGAGGTGCTCTTCATTGAAGCGTTGCGAGCCACGGGGACGGGGGCGTCGCCCGGACTCGTCCGCGGCCTCGCCGACGCCCGTCTCGCGCTCGCCATCCGTCATATGCACGAGAGTCCGCACAAGCCCTGGACGATCGCACAACTCGCAAAAACCGCCGCGCTTTCACGGTCCTCTTTCTTCGATCGATTCAGCCGCGCAGTCGGCGTGGCACCGATGGAGTATCTGTTGTCGTGGCGCATGGCCGTCGCCAGGAGCCTGCTGCGCCGGAACGAAGTCAGCATCGCGGTGATCGCGGAGCGTGTCGGTTACGGCTCGGCGAGCGCATTCAGCGTCGCGTTCACGCGTCATGTCGGGCTGCCGCCCACGCAGTATGCTCGAGACGCAGCGAATGTCGTCGCTCGATAGCGTCATAAAAAGGCTATCGGGCCTGGGGCCGCGAGCTTTCGCCGGATTGCAATCCGTTCGAGGCAGGCCTGGCGTTCGCCTGCAAGCTCGACCAGGACATCGCCTTCCGCGGTCGCGACGCCCTTCTGCGTCTGCGCGAGGCGCCGCTGCGCCGGCGTCTCGTTACCCTGACGCTCGACGGCGCCGCACATCTGACGCTATGGGGTGGCGAAGCAATCTTGCGCGACGGCAAGCCAGTAGGGGCGGTAACCTCAGCCGCGTTTGGGCATACATTGCGATGTCCGGTTGCAATGGGTTTCGTGAACCGTGCCGATGGTGCCGCCGATGCCGGGTGGCTCACGCAAGGCCGCTATACGATCGACGTGGCGGGCGAACAGGTGAGGGCAACCGTGCATCTTAGGGCGCCGTACGATCCGCGATCGGAACGCGTGAAGGGCTAAATGCAGCGAGCTGAGGCGCGAACGACCCCAAAATCAGGTTTTCGCCCAACAGTCGCGCGTTGCGCCTTCGTGGAGCTTCAGGTCGATCCGGAGATTCTCACGAGAGCATCGTCTACGCCGAAGTGATGAAATCAACATCGAGCCTATCCGGCCGATGCCGCGAGACGTTGCTCAATGCTTGCTGCATCGCTCTTTCGCACTGTCAATCTGTTCGTCACCGCCTTGACTCCCAGCACTGATCTCGATGCATTGCCAGCGCGCGAGATCTGCCAGCTTTCCGGCACCGATCCGGTGAGCGTGACGACGCCGTGGCTCGCCCTGATGTGAATTTCTGAATCATCCATATCCGGTACCCGCCTGAGGGCGCGGCGAACGTCACGAACTATCGAAGTATCCGGCCTAGGTCGAGGCGGCGAGCTTGAGGCCGCCACCCTTTGTGCGACCGCGCCGGCCGTCGCGCTCATACCTTGTTGCGCGTTCGCATAGGCCGCGCCACTCGCGATGGCCGCAATTAACATTGCGCCGATTATTCTGCTCGCATTGCTTATGTTCATGCTGGCTCCTTTGGGTTCTGCCAACCTTGCAAAATCCGCTGTCCGTGTCGAACGATTTCTTTGACCAGCAGATCCAGGTCGCCCTTGCGAGTTCGGTGGTTGCATATCGCGACCCTGAGACAATGCACGCCGTGCACCGTTGTGTCGGACAAGGCCGCGATGCCAGCTTCCTGAAGCTGCAACATGATCTCGATGTTGAGCGCCTTCAATGCTGCCTGTTCCATCTCCTCCGGTCGATATCTGAAGCATACGATGTTGATGTTGGTTGGCACGACCAACTCGAGGTGTCGCTCGGAGTCGATGAGGTCACCGAGGTAGCGAGCCTGCGCGATGTTTTGGTCGATCAGACGGCCGAACTTCTCGACTCCATGCTCTTTTAGAGCCATCCAGACTTTTAGCGCACGGAAACCTCTGGACATCTGCAATCCATACTCGTAGAGCCAGGGGGCCGAAGCAATTCCGCGCGCTGTTGGTTGCAGATATTCCGGTGTCACCGCGAATGCGCCTCGATGCGCCGCGGCGTCGCGAACGAGGGCGCAGCCGACCTCAAACGGAGCGTGCAGCCACTTGTGAGGATCGAGGGCGATCGAATCAGCGCGTGCAATGCCCGCGACGCGATATGAATTGTCGGGTGCGATCGCAAGCAGCGCGCCGATGCATCCGTCTACGTGTAACCAGACGTTCTCTTCAGCGGCCAGATCCGCCAGCGCCATCAGATCGTCGATCGCACCTGTATTGACTGTCCCCGCCGTTGCGATCACGCAAGCAGGCTGAAATCCCGCTGACCGGTCCTCTGCGATCGCAATCCGCAGCGCGTCGACGTCGATTCTCAGCGCCGCGTCTGTCGGGATCCGCCGCAACGCCGCGTTTCCCAGGCCTAGCGACTCCATCGCCTTACGATGGCAGCTATGCATCTGATCCGAGCCATAAAATCGCAACGGTCGGTCGATGGCGGCTACACCATGCTCGCGCACGTCGATTCCAGCCTTCGCATTGCGTGCCACTGTCAGGGCAATGATATTTGCCATTGAGCCGCCGCTGACCAATGTGCCGCTGGCGGAAACTGGAAAGCCAACCATCTCCTTGCACCAGTTGACGACCTGCTGATCCATCGAAGCCGCCGCATGATTGCCGCCACCCAGATTAGAACCCTGAATTGCCGCCAGGAAGTCTCCCAGTGCGCCGGTGAAGTTGCTTGCCCCCATATACCACGACCAGAAGCGAGGATGTACGTTGCCCAGTGGATAGGGCATCAAATTCTCGTCAAGCTCGTGATAAATACTTTCCACTGGTGACGCCGAGCGTGGCAGCGTCTGCTCGAATAAGGCCTTGGCGCTCTCGGGCATGCTTCGCCACACTGGCCGGCTGCGCACGTCGCGCAGGTAGTCGACCGCATCGTCGACGATGCGGTGCGAGAGTGTCCGCAGCGCGGTCCAATCGTCCGGATCGAGCGTTTCCTCGGAACGCGGCTGAACGCCGTGCATAGGGAGCAAACCGGCTGCGTTGTTCTTCTCCATCTCGGCACCTGTCGGGTTCGACGTTGAGCAAACAAGAATAGCCTCCAAGAGGAGGCAAGATCGGCGCCGTAAGCCGTCACCACTCGGACACGATGCGATACACGCTTGCCCTGCCCTGGAGGCCGCGAAGCGGAGCCTCAAATTCGACGACAGTGCGGCCACCAAGGAGGTCGCGGACCCCAGGCGCACTATAGAGCGCTTCCGAAATGCAAATCTCCCCGGCGTCGGCGAGAGACTGCACGCGCGCGGCGACGTTGACGGCCTGACCGAAATAATCGAGATTGTCGTTCAGTGTCACCGCAATCGACGGCCCGCAATGTGCCCCGATCTTCAGGATGATCGCCGGTTCTCCACGTTCGCGATTGAAGCGCCCGATTTCCTCCACGATACTCAACGACGCGGAAACTGCGTCCGTTGGTCGACAAAAGACGGCCATCACAGCGTCGCCAATCGTCTTTACGATAGCGCCGGAATACCGTTGTGCGATCATCTCAAGCAAGGCGAAATGCTGTCTGACGAGGCCGTACGCATTCAGATCGCCGATGCGTTCATACATGGCCGTCGAACCCTTGAGATCCGTGAAAACGAACGTCACTTGCCGAATCCCAAGGCCTTCCTTCTCGTCAACGTTCTCCGAGCGGAACAGGCGCCGGAAGGTTTGTCGCGCCACCAGCGCCCCGCCGGAGAGATACGGTTCGAATTCGAGCGGCGGCTTGATGGCCTGAGCGACGACCTCTGGAGGCCAATTGATCAAGAGCAGCGACCCGCGCGTGCTCCCGGTATTCCTTACTTGAATGACGACAGGACCCGGCGGCACAACGGAGAGCGCCGGGGCAAACCGTTGACCGTCATAACCGACCTGCAACAGTGTCGGCGAGGTAGCGGCCTCACCAGCGATCGGAACGATGAGAGCGGCTTGTGTCTCGACATTCACACCCGTCAAGGCACCGGGGCCAAGAACAGCCTGCAGGGTCGTCGTCGAAGCTGGCGGCAGGAACGTGAGGCCGCGCACGAGCCCCCGCAAGAAGTCGAGAAACCGGACTTGCTGGCCGGCGAACCGACCGTCACCGTTAAATCGCAGTTTCCAGTGGAAATCTTCAACGGAAAGCGACTCGGGATCGTGGAACGTCAGCCTCCGAAGTTCGGGCGATATTGAAAACGTGACCTGGATGAAATCGTCGAGGTCGGTTTCGCCCGTAACGTCGCATAGCCCACAGACGTAATGGGTCTTAAGAGTGCGCAATGATCCGAAGCTGTGGAGGACCATTCCCGACTGCGGACAAAGAACGTCCCAGTTCATCTCGAACAATCCGTATCGCGCCGCATGAAGAAAGAGGTCAATGCATTCAGCCTCGCTTATGCCGCGATCTCGCGCAAACGCCAGCGGATTGACCCGGTAGACGGACAGCTCGTCGCCGCTCCTGATCAGAGTCTCGAGCTTGGAAATGACGCGCGGACTCCATGATCTCGCCTGCTCGATCGCGATCATTTTGCTCTCGAGAAGCCGATCGTCAATGTTCATCGTCGTGGCCAGGTCAACGGAAAACAGTCAGACACAACTGCCGTGTCATGTCGCTTTACCTTGGATTGCAAGATACGGTGATGGTTGGACGGCGTCAACAGGAGTGAGCGCGGCGACCTTATCCTCCTCTATCGGCCTCGCCCGCAAGCGCGGCCTCGATCGCCTGGAGCGCATAAAGGAAACCCAGGCCGGGGCCCTCCTGCCGTAGCCGCTGGAGTTCCTTCAGCGATGCCGGATCGCGATTGCCGGTTCCATGCGAGACAAGCGCCCGTGCGCGCGCCACGAAAAATCCGGAAAAAGGCGATGGCTCGCGGCGTGCGTAGTCTTCAAGGGCCGCAGCATGGTGCGCGGCCGCATCCCAGCGTTTGCGGTCGATGCATGCATCTATCGCATCACGTCGAAACAGAAAGTGGTTGTGGCTCACCGCTCCGGCCGCGAGCAAAGCCTCGCCTTCCGCGAGCGCCTGTGCGAAGACAACGGGGTCGTCCGTCGTGCGCGCGAGCACGCCGAGATAAGCGGGGCCCAGGTAGTTCATGCCGGTCTCCCGGCTGATCGACAGCGCCGCTTCGATATCGGCGCGCGCTTCGCGCGGACGGCCGGCGACCCGATGCAATTCCGCGCGAAACGCGAGCGCTTCACCTTCGAAGCGCCTTGATTTCAGCTCGCGCGCGCACTGTAGCGCAGGAGCGACGTGCTCCCACGCACGATCCCACTCCGCGCGATCGTGCAGGCAGTGCCAGGCAGCGTGATGGGCGACGGCGAGTGCGCGGGGATGCCCCACCTTCTGCGCTGCGGCGACGCTGGCAAGCGCGGCGTCGAGCGCGCGCGCGGCTTCGCCGGTAAACCACGTCGTGATCGCCCGCATCGGAAGGTTGGCCACCTCGATCCGTCCGAAGCCATGGCATTGGCAGAGTTCGATGCAGCGGCTGAAGGCCGCGTGGGCGCTGATCATCCGGCCGCGCATGTACTCGCCATCGCCAAGGCCGCCGAGTGCGGCCGCCTCCTGTTCGGGATCACACGCGTCGCGCGCGAGTGCAAGGCTGCGCCCGTGCTCACGCACGCAGCCGTCGATATCGCCGCGGGGAAAACACAGATTGCCGCGCAGGAAGTGAATGCGCGCCTCTTCGCGCAACAGGCCTTGGGAGGCTTCAGCGGCGTAGTCGAGGTCGGCCCATGCACCGTCGAGATCGTCGATGATCCGCTTCACCGTGGCCCGCCCGATCCATGCGCGGCAACGCTCCACGTCCGTCGTCGCATATTCGAGGGCGATTTCGAATGCATGAAGTGCCGACTTCATGTCGCCGAGGTCATGCAGGACGTTGCCATGTAGACACTCGAGTGCGGCGCGCCGAATACTGCCATGACGCAGTCGCCGACGTGCTTGTCGACGTGCCCGCCATGCTGCTCGATGGTGCGGTCAACCTGCTCGAAGTAGCGATCGAGCACGGCGAGTACTTCCTCCGCGTCGACTTCACGGCTCATCCGCGTGAAGCCACACAGATCGGCGAACAGGACGGCGACCTGCCGTCGTTCGCCTTTCGCCTCGCCTGGGCTCGCGGCGCTATGCCGGGGCCCGGTTCGCGCCCGCAATTCAGTCAAGGCATCGAGCAGTTTGCGGCGATGACCAACCGACGCAATACCCAGTTCTTTCAGATCGTCCGCGGTGAGATCGCGAAGCACGTCGGCGTCGATGGCGTTCTCGCGAAACACCGGTTCATACCGCTCCATTCCGAGGCTGTGCAGCCACACGGCGACGTCCACCAGCCCTCCTGAGAGGAAGGTGTCGAATCCGTCAAAGATAGCACGGGGCTGGCTTCGTGGAGCCCTGCGCCCCGGGCGGCGGCAGCTTCGGCACTGGCTCGAAATGAGCGCGGTGGCCGTCAAGGAAATCACCAGCCGCGCGAAACGGCAGTGAGGCTACACCGCGCCTGTGCTGGGCTTTGAGCGTGCCAACGCTAGCGCCAGCCTTGCGCCGACCTCGGCGTTGTGTTTCACGAGCGCGATGTTTGTCGCCAGGCTGCGCCCGCCTGTCAACGCCTTGATGCGCGCCAGCAGGAAGGGGGTGACGGCCTTGCCGGTGATTCCTTGTGCAGCGGCCTCGTCGAGCGCCTGCTGGGTCAGCGCGTCGATCTCTTCGAACGACATCGCTGCGGCTTCCGGCACCGGAGTGCTCAACACCACACCGCCGTCGAGGCCCAGGTCCCACTTGGTGCGGATGAACCGTGCCTGTTCCTCCGCGTCGTCCAGCCTGAAGTCCGCGCGAAAGCCGCTGTCCCGCGTGTAGAACGCCGCAAAATTGTCCTGTTCGCAACTGAGCACCGGCACGCCGTGGGTTTCCAGGTATTCCAATGTGAGCCCGATGTCCAGGATGGACTTCGCACCGGCACAGATCACCGCCACCGAGGTCTTCGCCAGTTCCTGCAGGTCGGCCGAGATGTCAAAGGTTTCATGCGCGCCTCGATGTACGCCGCCAATGCCTCCGGTGACGAAGACCTCGATGCCGGCCAACGCCGCACATATCATCGTGCCAGCGACGGTCGTGGCGCCCAGCCCGCTGCCGGCCAGCACGGCCGGCAGGTCGCGGCGGCTGACCTTATGTACGCGGTCCGATCGGCCGATCGTTTCCAGCTCGTCATCCGAAAGGCCGATGTGGATTCGCCCATCGATCAGCGCAATAGTCGCCGGCTCGGCACCCGCGTCACGGATCAAGGCTTCCACTTCGCGCGCAGTGCGAACGTTCTCCGGGTAGGGCATGCCGTGGGCGATGACGGTCGATTCCAGCGCCACGAGCGGGCGACCGGAGGCCTGCGCAGCGGCTGCAGGCGCGCTCCAGGTCAACCAGGAGCGTGCAAGGTCAGCAACCATGTCGATCCTTTCGGTGGTGTGATTCACTGAAGTATGCGGTACAAGACCGGTCCACTCAACGCGCGAGCGAAGGCCGCGGCCCGTCAGGGGCGTCGGCCTTCAGCGAGTGGTTAGGCGTCCGTGTGCCCTTGGCGCCTTAGGACGACATGCGTGGCCTTCTCCGACGCTACGAATTCAACGCATTCGTATCCAAGAGCCCGCAAGTCGACCCCTTCGAACAGCGATTCTCCCCGGCCGAGCAGGACCGGCGCGACGGCAATGTGCAGATCATCGATGAGGCCCTCGCGAAGATACTGCTGAATTGTGTCCGGCCCACCGCCAATGCGCACGTCCATTCCGGCAGCGGCCTCGCGTGCACGGTCGAGCGCCTCGCGAATGCCTCCTGTTATGAAGTGGAACGTCGTGCCGCCTGCCATCTCGATGGGGGCACGAGCGTGATGGGTCAAGATGAAGACTGGAACGTGATACGGTGGATTGTCTCCCCACCAGCCTTTCCAGTTTGTGTCCGGCCAGTCCCCACGAATGGGTCCGAACATGTTCCGCCCAAGAATCCAGGCCCCGACATTCTGAAAGCCACGGGCGGCGAAATCATCGTCAACCCCGGTCGTACCGTCGTCCTTGCCGAACAAGGCTTGCTGGAACGTGTGTGTTGGGACTAGCCACTGATGCAGTTCCGTCCCGCCAACGCCGAGCGGATTGTTGATGTCTTGATTCGGGCCTGCACCGTATCCGTCGAGCGAAATGGTGAAGCCCGCAACGCGAACGCGTGTCATTGTTTGCCTCCGTTTAGACGCCTAACGTAATGTGGACCGCAAACCTGCATGGTTTGCCGGAACTACGCGAAATAGTCTGGCAGCAGATTCTTGCTCAACCCTATGTCTCCAGGAGAAGTTTTCAGAATTTGTAAGCTGGCATACAGCGGCGACCATCCATCCAAACACGGCACGCACCTGCCCGGAGCCAACTTTTGCCTGCCGCAGGCGTACGATGAACGGCATCGTCCCGTTTGAGGACGGCTTGATTGATGGAGGGTCGAGATGAGACGTCTTTATTTCCTCACATCTGACATGACGACGGCGAAGGCGATCGTAGACGACTTGCTGCGGGCGCGGATCACATGGCGACATATCCATGTTCTCGCGAATCACAGCGTCGCACTCGAACAGTTACCCGAGGCAACTTTGCTGCAGAGCAGCGACGTCGTGCACTCGCTCGAACGAGGCGTGGCGCTCGGCGGTGCGACCGGAGCGCTTGTCGGCCTCGTGGCGCTGGCGTTTCCTCCCGCGGAGCTCGCCATTGCGGGCGGAGCCGTCATCGCATTGACGTTGGCGGGTGCCGGCTTCGGGGCCTGGACGGCCGCGATGATCGGCGTCGCCGAACCGAATGCACGGCTCGAGCGCTTTCGGGACGCCATCCGTGACGGCCAGCTCCTGATCATGGCCGACGTGCCTGGATCGCGCGAACAGGAGATCGAGCTGATGGTCGCGCAGCATTTTCCGAAGGCCGATATCGAGGGCGCGGAGCCCACGACACCGATCTTCCCCTGAGAAGCAGTCGGGAGGAGGCGAGCGGCGCCACCTTTGGGGCGACTGCGATCGAAGAAGGGCGGGGGCGTCCCGGCCGATGCCGTTGCAGGCAGCTTTCGTTAGAATCTGTTTTCGATTCTTTTACTCGTCAATGACCGGAGGCGAACGTGCCAGGTTTACTTCCCGATGTCGACCGCGATGGACTCCTCGAATATTCGGTCGTCTACACCGACCGATCGATCAATCACATGTCGCAGCTCTTTCAAGGAGTCGTACGCGATATTTCCGGCGCCCTGAAAAAAGTCTACAACGCGAAGTCGGCCGTTATCGTCCCGGGCAGCGGGACTTTCGGCATGGAAGCCGTCGCCCGGCAGTTCGCGACGAACAGGAAGTGTCTGGTCATTCGCAATGGCTGGTTCAGTTTCCGCTGGTCGCAGATTTTCGACATGGGCGACATTCCGTCTGAATCGGTGGTGTTGAAGGCGCGTCCGGTCGAACGAGGTAGGCAGGCCGCATATGCACCGGCTCCGATCGAAGAAGTCGTCGCTGCGATCAAGGAAAACAAGCCGGATCTGGTCTTTGCGCCGCATGTCGAAACCGCATCCGGGATGATGCTGCCTGATGCCTACTTGCGCGCGGTGTCCGACGCGGTGCATGCCGTCGGCGGCATGTTTGTACTGGATTGCATCGCCTCCGGTACGATCTGGGTGGACATGCAGGCCAGCGGCATCGATGTCCTGATCAGCGCACCGCAAAAAGGATGGAGCGCGTCACCCTGCTGCGCAATGGTCATGCTCAGCCCTCTCGCCCGCGAAAGAATCGACGCAACGACCAGCACCAGTTTCGCTTGTGATCTCGGGAAATGGCTGCAGATCATGGAAGCCTACGAGAACGGCGGGTTCGCGTATCACGCCACGATGCCCACGGACAGTCTCGCGACGCTGCGCGACGTCATGAAGGAAACCGAGGCATATGGCTTCGAGAAAGTCAAAGCTGAGCAGCTTGAACTCGGCAAGCGCATTCGCTCGCTCATGAGTGACAAAGGTTTCAAAAGCGTGGCGGCTGAAGGTTTTCAGGCTCCTGGCGTCGTGGTCTGCTATACGGACGATGACGGCATACGATCCGGCAAGAAATTCGCCGATGCCGGCTTGCAGATCGCGGCCGGTGTTCCCCTTCAATGCGACGAGCCAGAAGACTTCAAAACCTTCCGCGTCGGATTATTTGGCCTGGACAAACTGCATGACGTCGAAGGCGTGGTCGCCAGGCTCGCCAAGGCGTTGGACAGTATTCTTTAGAGCGTTTTTCCAAAGCACGTGCGCGTGGCTCGCTCTCGCGACCGGCCGCCGCACGGCGCCGCGAAACTTCATTTCTCATCCGACGCATCAGTCGGATAACCTTTTCAGTCTGCTCTTTTCATCCCGCCAGGATCCCAGCTCTCAATCGGAGTTCCTAACACGCTTTAATTCGGCGTTTTTTGAGATGGTGCCTTGTTGCACAATCCGGCCTCCTTTATTGCCTGTGAGGCACTATGCATTCAGTTTCCCTGGGCTCTCATCGCGGCGCCCATGAAAGGCGGCACGGACATTTCTTTTCGATCAGCCTTAGCAGATCGTTCTACCTTCACATCGAGTCTCCCTGGCTGTTTGACGTGGACCGGTGGTTCCACTTTGCATTGCCGGCGAGCGTACCTCGCGAAGCACACGACGACACTGTGCAGGCCATGGAAGAAGCGCGCGCAGCGTGGCTACAACATAGCCCATCCGTGCTGGTGTCGCATCAGTCATACGAGTTACGCGATATGCTCGGCCGGAGTGAAAACCGCTTTCATATGCACAGGATGGACGACCATGAGATCGCCAAGGCCCTCTACAACGAATTGAAGAACTGCCTATCGGATGGCAATGGGTGGGCAGAGATTCATGGATGTGTGCTCGCAGAGAGCATTTCAGCACTATCAACGATGCAGAGGATATTGAATGGCAACTCACCCCCAAAAGCGATGTGTCGTGGTCATGTGGTCGGAGGAAAAGCAGGCACTGGTCTCCTATACGCTTGACGTTGAAAAGGTGCTGGCGGTTACCACGCGACAGTTTCCTTTAGAACTGCCGGTGGCCGACTACAACAATACGCTGGACGATGAGTTCGCGCGTCGGTTCGGCGGGGCGACGCTCAATCTTCTCGCTCTCTCAAATCCTGAACTCAGGCCGTTCATCAAGATTACCTCGGCTAACGACTGACTTGCTGAATGGAAGCCCTCGACGGGATCATCGGGGGTAACGAATGCCTGAGGAAGTCAACCGAATGTTAGGTTCACTGCACTGAACAGTAGTCGACCCGATCCCCTCGACCGCTCGCGCCGCCTCGACGGCAATTTTCAAGTCGAAGCGGGTACCGCTTCGAAAATAGGCCGGTGTATAGCGTGTTCGGGGCTTTGCGAATGCTACGGAGTCACGGGATCGTGACAACAAACGCAAATCCTGTTTCCCTCCGGGTCGCGGAAGTACGCCCCGTAATAGTCCGGGTGATAGTGTGCTCGCAAGCCGGGAGGACCTTCGCAAGAACCTGAGTTTGCCAGCGCGCTAGCGTATGCGTTGTCGACTGAACGACGATCAGGCGCAAGCAATGCCACCATTTGACCGTTTCCGTGTTCTGCTGAGTTGCCATCATATGGCCTGCCGATAAGGAAGAGCGGACGCGGCATACCCTCAGCCATCCAACCAGCCCACGGTTTATCTGGCTCGCAAAACTTCAGTCGATGTCCCAACTCGCTCATGACGGCCGAATAGAATTTCAAGGCTCGGTCAAAGTCATTAACCCCAACGAAAACATGCGAAATCATCCTGATCTGTTCCTGTTCGAGTTGCGATGTCTTTGCACGTTATCACGGCGGAGTTGCGCTCGACCTCTTGAACGCTCGCGAGCGTCGGGCGTGCGAGTGGAAACCTGGAAGCTTCGATTAATGAATATGTAATGACGAGCGGCAGAACCGTGCACGCATGCCCCCGATTGGACGGACGACAGGGGAACGCGCTCGCACATGGTGCCTGGGTACATTCAGTCCGTCCGCCGCATTCCGCCAAGAAGCCTTCTGACAGTGCTGCCGCCCAATCCCGCTCCCTTCCTCACAACATCCGTCTGACCGCTGAAGGACCCGAAGTTCGGCTCCTCCGATAATTCCCCGCTCCAATACCTGTCGTGCGAATGGCATGACAGTTGCTTTGAACGTCTCCGCGCGCTGAGCCGCGGTCATTCGCAGCGAGCATCGGGATGGGCGATCAACGGAGAGGCAAATTGAAACTAATCAGTGCGGTCATCAAGCCATTCAAGCTTGATGAGGCTCGAGAAGCCTTGTCATCGCTTGGCGTCTCTGGAATCACGGTTACGGAGGTCAAGGGTTTTGGGCGTCAGAAAGGGCACACCGAACTGTATCGGGGCGCGGAGTACGTCGTCGATTTCCTGCCGAAAGTGAAGATCGAGGTCGCCGTCCCGGACGACATCGTCGATCAGGCTATCGAGGCGATCGAACGTGCGGCGCGTACCGGAAAGATTGGTGACGGGAAGATCTTCGTGACGCCGATCGAACAGGTGATCCGGATCCGCACCGGCGAGACCGGCGCCGACGCCCTATAAAAAAACACTGGGATAAGAGGAAAGAGAGATGCGCAAACTGTTGATGACGTTGTTGATGGCCGGCTCATTGCTCGCCGGCGGCCTGGGCTCCGCATTCGCGCAAGACGCCTCGGCGCCCGCGGGCGCCTCCGTACCGGTCGCGCAAGCGTCCGCGGCTCCAGCGGCACCGGCCGCGGCGGATGCCGCTGCATCGGCACCGGCCACCCCGACCGCGCCGTTCTCGGTCGATTCATCGAAGATCAACTCCGGCGACACCGCGTGGATGCTGACCTCCACCGCGCTGGTGCTGTTCATGACGATCCCGGGTCTCGCGCTGTTCTACGGCGGCATGGTCCGCAAGAAGAACGTGCTCGCGACGCTGATGCAAAGCTTCGCGATCACCTGTGTCGTGACAATCGTCTGGACCGTGGTCGGCTACAGCCTCGCGTTCACGCCGGGCAGCTCGTTCATCGGCGGCTTCTCGCGCGTGTTCATGACGGGCATGAACTACATCAAGGGCGACAAGGCCACGACGCTGACCGTCAGCCACCTCGCGCCGACGATCCCGGAGACGGTCTACTTCGTCTACCAGATGACCTTCGCGATCATCACGCCGGCGCTGATCACCGGTGCCTTCGCGGACCGCATGAAGTTCTCGGCGATGCTGGTGTTCATGACGCTGTGGTCGATCATCGTCTACTCGCCGATCGCGCACATGGTGTGGGAGCCGAGCGGCTGGCTGGCTAGCGCGGGCATCCTCGACTTCGCGGGCGGCACGGTGGTGCACATCAACGCCGGTATCGCGGGTCTGGTCTGCTGTCTGGTGCTCGGCAAGCGCGTCGGCTATGGCAAGGAAGCAATGGCGCCGCACAACCTGACGCTCACGCTGATCGGTGGCGCGATGCTGTGGGTCGGCTGGTTCGGCTTCAACGCGGGTTCGGCCGTTGCAGCGGATGGCCGTGCCGGCTTCGCGATGTTCGCGACGCAGGTGGCGACCGCCGCGGCGGCGCTCGCGTGGATGTTCGCCGAATGGGCGGCCAAGGGCAAGCCGTCGGTGCTCGGTATCGTGTCGGGCGCGGTCGCGGGTCTGGTGGCGATTACGCCGGCGTCGGGCTTCGTCGGCACGCTCGGCGCGCTCGTGATCGGTATCGTCGCGGGTGTGGTCTGCTTCTGGGCGGCCACGTGGCTCAAGCACAAGCTCGGTTACGACGATTCGCTCGACGCGTTCGGCGTGCATTGCGTGGGCGGGATCGTCGGTGCGCTGCTGACCGGCGTGTTCGCGGTCAAGGACATCGGCGGCGCGGACGGTGACGTGATGCTGCAACTCAAGGGTGTCGCGACGACGCTGATCTACAGCGGGGTGGTCTCGTTTGTTCTGCTCAAGGCAATCGACGCAGTGATGGGGTTGCGTGTCGCCGAGGAAGAAGAGCGCGAAGGACTGGACCTGGTGCTGCATGGCGAGGCGGTCGAATAACGGTTGCGCCGCGGATGGAGCGGGTACGACGGTCACCGCCCCTCCTTTGGGGTGCCGCGTACCTGCCGGGATCGCTGCCATGCGGGGCAGGGCGCCTGCGTGCCTTGGGTTGGGGCCTGGCGCTTACAGCGGCCAGGCCGCGACAGAAGTCGGAGCACCCTCCGTACTTGAGAGCATGCGGGTGTCTACCAGGTACGCGCCCGTACTGCCGAAGTTCGGCCAGACGAGCGAGGAGGTCGTGCCGGGTTCGAGCAACCGGATTTCCGCCAGCCGATGAAAAAGAATAATCAGCAGCGTGTTGTCGTACTGGTTGTTCTCATATCGCAAATCGCCTTTTTGGCAATGTTCGCATTCGCCGAACATGTCGTCAGGCATAACAGATGGCTCGCCGCAGGATTCGGATTCGACTTTTTATTCGGGCTGATTCTGTCGGTCGGCTTTGTCGGGATGTGGCGCACGCGCGCCGTCGATTCAGACTTTCTCGGATTTCTTCTGGCCAATCCGGTTGATCTGGCGATCGTGATTGCGACCGCCGGTCAGCTAGTGGCCATTCTGCTTGTTTGATGCGATTGGAAAGCACATTTCGATTTAGAAGCAGATCGGCGCGAGCTGACCCTCCCAGGTGGAATGTCCCGGGATGGAACTCCAATTATTGATTTTTCCGTAAATCATGACAACCGTTGAGTGTCTCAAGCGTTATATTTTCAGGACGGTCCTGGAGACAAGTTGGCATGGCGCAAAGGCGAATGAGCGAAGCAGCAAAGAAGCGATTGAAGGCGGGTCGGCTGCTGCTGGCGGGCAAGGGCTGCGCCGAGGTGGCGTTGGCGGTGGGTGTGGCTCGGCAGACGGTGTACACATGGAAGCGGCTGCTCGATGAAGGCGGCATCGATGCGCTGCGAGAGGTGGGCGAGCGAGGGCGCCCGGCCCAACTCGATGAGCAACAGTTGGCGGCTGTTCGCGCCGCCCTGCTGCAAAGCCCCGTCGAGCATGGATTTGGCACTGAACTGTGGACTCTCAAGCGCGTGGGCGCGGTCATCGAACGCATGCACGGCATTCGCTTTGGCCAGACGCAGGTTTGGCGCATCCTGGGCTCACTGGGCTTTAGCCCGCAAAAGCCCGAGAAACGGGCCATCGAGCGCAACGAGGATGCCGTGCGCAACTGGAAGCGCCGCACCTGGCCCGCCCTTAAAAAAAAGCCCGACGAGAAGGCCGGCTGATTGTCTTCGTGGACGAGTCCGGCATCAGCGAGCGCCCGACCAGAGTCCGCACCTGGGCGCCCAAGGGACAGACGCCCATCATCCAGTTTCACTTCAACTGGAATCACGTCTCGGTCATCGCCGGGCTCACGCGCACCAACTGTTTGTTCCGGCTGCACGAGGGGAGCATCAAGAAGGAAGAGATCGTCCAATTCCTCAAGGCGCTCAAGGCCCACCTGAAGCAGCCGCTGCTGGTGATCTGGGATGGCCTGAAGGCGCATCGCAGTCGTTTGGTGCGCGAGTACCTGGACAGCCTGGACGGACACATCCAGATCGCGTTCCTGCCGCCGTACGCGCCGGACATGAACCCGGTCGAATACCTGTGGGCCTGGCTGAAGCGCCACGCGCTGGCCAACTACTGCCCCAATGATCTCGGCGAACTGCACGCGAGCGCCCGCAACAAGCTCAAGAGCGCTCAAAAGCGGCCTTCGATCATTGCCGCTTGCTGGATGCAGGCTACGCTGTGGTGATGTCATGAATTATGGAAGTCTCAATAAGAAAAAGCTGTTCTATTTTTCTGTAATCGCAAATGGGGCATAAAGACATGAAAAAAGCCTTGCTGGCAATCGGAGTCCTCGGCGCATTTTCGGTTTCCGCGTATGCGCAAAACAGCGTGACCCTGTACGGTCTTATCGACACGGGACTCATCTATACCAACAATCAGGCCGGTCATAGCAATTGGCAAATGGCGACCAGCTCCACGCAGAATACGGTGTTTGGCCTCAAGGGTACTGAAGATCTGGGAGGTGGTGTTCGTACGATCTTCAAACTCGAGCAGGGCTTCAATCTAAACAACGGTAGCCAGGCCTTTCCGGGTGACGCCTTCGGTTCTCAGGCCTGGGTCGGGTTGCAAAGCGACAATCTCGGCACCGTGACGTTGGGCCGCCAGTTCGATGTACTGAACGACCAGCTCGGACCGATCACCGCGGGGAGCAACACGTGGGGTGGCAACCTCGCCGCACACCCGTTCGAGAACGACAACCTGGCGGCTGATTCCGTGGTCGTCAACAACTCGGTCAAGTATGTGAGCCCGAGCTATGCCGGCGTGACGTTCGAAGGCATGTATTCGTTCAGCAACAAGGCGGGAGGATTCGCTGACAATCGCGCGTACGGCTTTAGCGTAGGTTATGCGCAGGGCCCAGTGAATCTTGCTGGCGGGTACCTGCAGTTCAATAACGCAGGCGGCGGCGTATCGGGCACGAATCCGAATGGGGCAATCGCGCAGGGCGACGGCAGCGCGAACTTCATCGCGGAGCGCCAGCGTATCTGGGGCGCCGGCGGCAATTACACGTTCGGCCCCGCAACTGTCGGATTCGTGTGGAGCCATACTCAGATCGACAACATGGCGGGCGTCATCTCGCTGGGCCTCGGCAGCTATCTGCCGCTTGGCGGTAATCTGCGATTGGACAATTACGAGGTGAACGCACACTACTCGGTGACGTCCGCGTGGAGTGTATCCGGTGCCTATACGTTCACTGACGGTGCTTACAACCAGGGGGCCACGAAAGCCTCTCCAAAATGGAATTCGGTCATGCTGCAGACCGACTATTCGTTGAGCAAGCGTACCGACGTGTACCTGGAAGGCGTCTATCAGCATGTTCATGGCGCGCCGGCGGATTCCGTGCTCGCAGATGCGATGATCAATACCCTCTCGCCATCGTCGACGGGCACGCAGGTCGCGGTCACCGTGGGACTGCGACACCAGTTCTGATCTTCTGATTGCACGAATCGTGCGCTGTAGCGATGCGGCTGTGGGCGTAACGTGATGCACGGACACAGCCGCGTTGCAACAGAGGTCGCCTGACTCTCGCAACTCGTCGCCCCGGGCTACGAGACGCCCCGGGCTACGAGACCTATCGCGGTCTCGGCCGGGACGGGTTATCCGTCAACGTCTCACGCAGGTCGAATTGACCGTAGGCAGCGCGCGGACTCAGCGAGTGCGCACGCTCAGCTATCGGGATGGCTCGCGACAAAACTCGCGAACGCATTGTACGGAAGCGCAAGCGCCGTGCCGTTGATCACCAGACCGTAAGTTGCGTCCCCGCTATCGAGCTCGTAATACATCGCCGATTGAATGTTCTTCGTCTTTCTCGCCTGATAGTAAGTGAGCAGGCGCGACGTGATGTAGTTGGCCCGGTACGCCTCGGTCTTCTCCGGTCCTGTGTTCCATTCCGAGATCACGAAGGGGACGCCATATCGGGCCTTGCAATAGGTGGGCAAATCGAAGCCCGGGCCGGACCCGTCGGAGCCGATATCGAAGATGTCGCCGTACACCTCGTAGTTGTGCCACGTAGTCAAGTCCCACCTGACGGTCGGATGGCCGCTCGTGCCATCGGGCTGCTTGCCATCCCACAGAGCGTCGGATGCGCCGGTGTCCGCGACGCAAAAGTTGACGCCGCATTTAGCATCCGCCTGCACCGACTTGACCCCGTCGATCATGCCGCGCATCACGCCGCGCATCAGCGGCCAGTTCGCATTGTTGAAGTCGACGACGCTCGTTCCTGCGTTGGTGGGGTCGAGAATGATCCCGTTCGCGCGCGTCAGTTCGTTGCCGCATTCATACAGGGTCACGCCGTGGGGTTGCAACGTCGTCGCGACAGTTACCGCGCAATTGAAGCCGCGTGTATAGGCCGCCGATTCGCTCGTGAACAGGTTGCCGTTACTGTCGTAGATGCCGGCATCGATCAGCACGAAAAGGGTCAAGCCCGCTGGCTGGAATGCTTGTGCCAACGCCACGACCGCGGCGAGTTGCGGTGCGTAGTCGGTACAGCTGAGCCGGTACGTCGAGCAGCCCAGGGCTTGCATGATCGACACGAGCTGCGACGTCGAATACAAATAATCGTAATGCCCGTTGATACCGTGAAACGAGCCGGCCGGCGCCGCGGTCGCGATGCGCGGATCGTTGCACGGCAACCATTCATCCGCATCGGCGCACACGTAGAACTGACCGCCGGTCGATTGTGCCCAGAACTTGCCGCCGTACCACAGCAGAAGCGCAGCATTCGACATTGTGCCGACGGCACTCCGATTGCGGTACACGACACCGTTCACGACGGTCCATATCGCGCCGACCTTGTCGATCAGATACGACGCGGGCGGGATCATGGTGCCGTCGACGGAGGTGCCGCCCAAACGTGGGTCATTGCACGACTGCCATCCCGAACCATTCCATCCGTAAAATTGGCCGCCGGTTCCCTCGTGATAGATCGTACCCCCGTACCAGAGTATCAACGAGACGTTGTAGGTGTTGCCCGCCGCGACACCGTTCCTGTAGACGGATCCGCCGACCAGGGTCCACGACGCGTTCTGGCTGTCGATAATCACCGTCGCCGGGGGGATGGTCGTGTTCTGTGGCGAAGCGTTCGAAGCGTTGCCGGGTGACCCCGAGTTCGGGTCCGATGGAGCGCCAGAACTGTCGCCCGAGGTCGAGCCGGACGTACCGGTGGAGGCCGTTCCAGTCGAGGCGGTCGGCGACGAGCCGTTCGCCACCGTCGTCGTGCCGCTAGTCGAAGTCGTAGTACCGGAACTGGTCGTGCCCGTCGAGGTCGCGATACCGGAGGTTGCCGTGCCCGTAGAGGGTGCCGCCGTCGTGCTCGACGGGTTCGTGGAATTGCCCGTGGACGAGCCGCCGGCATCCGCAGTACCGCTATCACCACCACCACCACCACCGCACGCGCTCAATACGACGCTTCCGCCGAGCGCAGTGAGACAACCAAGAAATTGACGTCGCGCAATCATGACAATAGCGCGAGCTGCCGCGAGGCGGCCCGCAAGGAATCCGGAGAGAAGTTGGGGAGTCCTTCGGGTCGCGAGTGCTTCGCGTGAGCCGTTCAGGACATTCGATGCGCGGTCGTGGGTGGTCTCTCGTTGCGACCGATCACTGAGTCCGGCAAGTCATGCCTGTCTGTCGGCACAAACTGCGCGTGGGAGCAGGGTTGTGCCGAAATAAAATCTTTTCGCTCGCGATGGACGAACTGCGAAAAGATTTCACTCTGCGGGTGAGGGCGTGGGAATCGGACGCTGTCTGCACAGCGGCAGACTCAGACGGGCGATCGCAATGCCGCTTATGTGCGATGCGGCCCGACGATGCCCAGCCGCGCGATGCGCCGGTACAGCGTCGCGCTGCGCAAGATTGCCGCGTCCGCGTTCGAAGGCGGCGTGCAGCGCCGCGTCTATCGCGAACGGCTCGACACGCTCGCGCCGCGCACGCTGGTGATCTGGGGCGCGCAGGACCAGATCATTCCGGCCGCGCATGCGCAGGGGCTACCCGCTCAGGTGCGTGTGCACGTGATCGACGGCAAAGGACACATGGTCCAGATGGAGGCTGCATCGGAGGTGAACCGCCTGCTCAACGAGTTCTTCGGATAACCGCGATGGACGCCGCTCCTCATACCGACAGCCTCACGGCGCTTGGCCAGCATGGCAAGCGCAACCACGACAAGCTCGCCCGCATTCCGGTGAAGATCGTGCCGGCGGACCATTCGACCGTATTGCCGAAGCCGCCCTGGCTGCACGCGCGGCCGATGATGAGCGAAACCGTCGCGGGCATGGCGGCGGTGCTGCGCGAGCACAGCCTGCATTCGGTCTGCGAGGAGGCGATGTGTCCGAACATCGGCGAGTGTTTCGCGCAGCGCACCGCGACATTCATGATCATGGGAGGGATCTGCACGCGGCGCTGTGCGTTCTGCGACGTGGCGCACGGACGGCCGCAAGCGCTCGACGACGACGAGCCCGCGCGGCTTGCCGACGCCGTCGCGGCGCTCGGGCTGCGCTACGTCGTGATTACATCGGTGGACCGCGACGATCTGCGCGACGGCGGCGCCGCGCACTTCGCGCGTTGTATTGCGCTCGTGCGCGAGCGCGTGCCGGGCATTCGCGTGGAAATCCTGACGCCGGATTTTCGCGGGCGAATCGACCGCGCGCTCGATGCTCTGTCCGAGGCGTGGCCAGACGTTTTTAATCACAACATCGAGACGGTGCCGTCGCTGTATCGGGCGGCGCGGGCCGGCGCGGACTACCTCGGTTCGCTCGAACTGCTATCGCGCGCGAAACGCCAGAACGCGGCGGTGTTGACCAAATCCGGCCTGATGGCCGGGCTCGGCGAGACCGACAGCGAACTGCTCGCGACGATGCGCGATCTGCGTGCCCATGACGTCGACGTGCTGACGATCGGCCAGTATCTCGCGCCGTCGCGGTTTCACATGGCGGTGCGGCGATACGTGCCGCCCGCGACGTTCGACATGCTACGCGACGAAGGTTTGAAGATGGGGTTCATGGAAGTGGTGTCGGGGCCGCTCGTGCGGTCGTCGTATCACGCGGATCGGATCGCCGGAAAGCTCTGAATGCATGTGTGCCGGACCTTTGGTGGCGCAATCCGATGAATACCTCCCCGTAACCTCGGCTTTTCGAACGATTGACCGCCGGGGAAGTACTCGACAATTCGTAGGTATGCGAGGCGAGTCCCAGCGCGGGGCCGCCTCCCGAACGACGAAACGGTATTCGTCACCACGTGCACTTTGTCGAGGCAGGCATGTCAAGCAACATTACGATCACGGACGAACTCGTCGCTGAAATCGCAAACCGGTTGGCCGAAGAAGGCGAGAAGGTGTCTCCGGTAGCCATCTGGTCCGAAGTCCATACAGGCTCGGTGGTCGCGGTGGCAGCGGCATTGCGCAAGTGGCGTGAAACGCGCGCCCCGCGCGTGCCGCAGGTCGTCGAACGTCCTGCGTTGCCGGAAACCGTGACCGACACCATGCGCGATGCGCTCGACCGGCTCTGGAGCTCAGCGCAGGATGAAGCGGAACGCGCGGTGGCGCGACGCCTCGCCGCGATGCGCCAGCGCGTCGAGGACGCCAGCGACGAGCGCGACGACGCGCTTGCGGAACTGCAAACCACCGTCTAGGAACTCGATGCGCTGCAAGTCCAACTGGATAAGATGACGAGCGCCTACGACGAGAAAGTCGACGCAGTAGCCGGTCTCGAAGAGGACATTGCGCTCGCCGTGCAACGGACCGACGCGGCGGAGAAGCGCGCGCAGGAACTTGCTGACCGCGTTTCGCTCCTCGAAGCGGAACTGCAGAGCGCGGAACTGGCCGCGGAGCGCCGAGCCGTTTCGCACGAGGAGACCGCCGCCGCGGGCGAGGGCGAGGTGGCGAACGAGTCGGCTGGGTCAGTCGTCGAAACGCCGGCCGACGAAACGGAGCGTGCGGCGCTGGAAGCGGCGCATTCCGAAGCGGTCGCTCGTCTTCAAAGCGAGCTCGAAGCGATTCGCGCGGAGCTGCAGGCCGAGCAGGAAGCGCACGCGGCCCGCCGGGAAGAGGTCGCGGGCGCGCAGGCTGAACGCAATGCCGCCGCACTTGAATTGCAGAATGTCCAGACGCAGATCGCCGGCCTGACCGATGAGCGTGACGCGGGCGCCTCCGAAATCGCGAGACTGTCGGCCAGCTTGTCGGAGGCGCAGGAGCGTGCCGACGCGGAGCAGCAGCGCGCGGCCGAACTGGCCGAAAGCGCGGTGGCGAGCGAGAACGTCGCGGGCCCGGAGTCGGCGTCGCCGGTGACTGCCGACTCTCAGCAGCTCGAGGCATTGAAGGCGCAGATGACGCGCGACGCGGACGCGCATGCCGCCGCAATTGCCGAAGCGCGGGAGACCGTCAGGAAATGGTCCGACTACTCGAACGCACTGAAGCAGCAACTGGCTCAGGCGAATGAAAAAATGGTGGTCGTCCTTGCCCGCGGCGCAGGCGAAGCGACATTGAGCCGCCGGCTTGCCGCTGAACTGGGCCAGATCAAGCCGGAGCATGAATTGCTGCGCAAGGAGATTCAGCAGCAAGTGGTCGTCGAAACGATCAACGCTCACCTCGAGAAACAAGGCTACCGCTACGACGAGAAGACGGGTGCGGTGTCGAAGCTGAACACCGAAACCTCGCCGGCGTGACGGGATCGTCGATGGGATGGCGCGCGTCGCGAGCATGGCGACGCGCAATGGGCTCGTAGGGAGGGCTCGCATTACGGGATCGATGATTACCTTGAAGTACCTGTGCATGGCGGTTTGACGCCGGTCCGATAGTCAGCGTGCGGCGCGGCCAAGCGTAGAATTGCGGGCGCAGCGGCGAGTCCATTCGTCGCCGGACCGGAGACCGACGGCTGATGGAAATCAAGTGGATCGAAGACTTCATCGCGCTCGCCCGCTATCAGAGCTTTTCCCGGGCGGCGGAGTTTCGCAACGTCACGCAGTCGGGTTTCAGCAGACGGATCCAGTCGCTCGAACAATGGGTCGGCGCCGATCTCGTCGATCGCAGCGGCTTTCCGCCGACCCTGACCGCGGCAGGGCAACTGTTTCGTGACGCGGCCGAAGACGTCCTCGACAAGCTGTTCGACACGCGCGCCATCATTCGCACCGAACAGCGCATCGCCGGCACGAGCCTGCAGATCGCAGCCGGCCACACGATCGCGCTCAACTTCCTGCCCGCGTGGCTGCGCACGCTGTCCAAGCATGTCGGCGAAGTGCGCGCGCGCGTGATTCCGGCGAACGTGCACGATTCGATACTGATGCTGGTCAACGGCAACTGCGAGCTGATGTTCGCTTATCACCATCCGCAGCTGCCGTTGCATCTCGATCCGACCAGGTATGAATGCGTGACCGTGGGCGTCGATACTTTCATGCCGGTATGCAGGCCCAATCAGCGGCTTGCGCACGTGTACCGTCTGCCCGGCGTGATCGAACATCCGATGCCGTTCATCGCCTATACGGAGACGAGCTACTTTGGGCGCTGCTTCGCGTTGCTGATGGAGCAGAGCAAAGCGTCGCCCGCCTTGCATCTTCACTATGAATCCGACATGGCCGAGGTCTTGAAGAAGCTCGTGCTGGAAGGCGAGGGTGTCGCCTGGCTGCCGAAGAGCTCGATCGCCGCCGAACTCGACAGCGGCCAGCTTGTCGCCGCCGGCCGCTCCGAATGGCAACTGGAGCTGGAGTTGCGCGTGTATCGCGACCTCACGAACCGCACTGAACTGCTCGATACGCTGTGGCGGCATCTGCGGGCCTCGTCGGGGTCAGCCGAATAGCGCCGCTAGGGTTATCCCGCGTTATGCGAAACTTGCATAGCCGTATGCAACACTAGCATTCACGTCTTTTCTGCCGTCTCTAGAATTCCGTCCAGTCACAAATAATCTCAGGACGGAGACACATGAAGAATCGGCTTACCCTCTACATCCTCGCCGGCATGCTGCTCGGCGTGGCCGTCGGTTATGTCTGCCATCGCACGGCGGCCGATGCCGCGCAGGCGAAGGAGATCGCCGGCTACTTTTCCATCGTCACCGATATCTTCCTGCGGCTCGTGAAGATGATCATCGCGCCGCTGGTGTTCGCCACGCTCGTGTCAGGTCTCGCCGGCATGGAAGGCACGAGCGACGTGCGCCGCATCGGTCTGCGCTCGATCGCGTGGTTCCTGTGCGCGTCGCTGTTCTCGCTCGCGCTCGGCCTCGTGCTCGCGAACCTGCTGCAACCGGGCGCGGGCTTGCATATGTCCCAGACGAGCGCTGACGTGGCCACCGGCCTCAACACGTCGAGCCTGAACTTCAAGGACTTCGTCACACACGCGTTCCCCACCAGCATCGTCGATGCGATGGCGCGCAACGATATCCTGCAGATCCTCGTGTTCTCGGTGATGTTCGGCATCGTGCTCAGCGTGATCAAGTCCGACCCGCGCGTCGCGCCGCTGATCGCGGGCGTCGAAGGGCTCGTGCCCACCATGCTGAAACTGACCGACTATGTGATGCGTCTCGCGCCCGTCGGTGTGTTCGGCGCGCTGGCATCGGCGATCACGGTGCATGGCCTCGACGTGCTGACGACGTACGGCAAGCTCGTCGCCAGCTTCTATACGGGGCTCGCGCTGCTGTGGGCGGCGCTGATCCTCGCCGGCTACGCGTTTCTCGGCAAGCCGGTCTGGGCCTTGCTCAAGGCGATCCGCGAACCCGCGATGCTGGCGTTCTCCACCGCGAGCAGCGAGGCGGCATATCCGCGCCTGACGGAGAAGCTGGAGGAATTCGGCGTCGACAAGAAAGTGGTCGGCTTCACGTTGCCGCTCGGCTATGCGTTCAATCTCGACGGCTCGATGATGTATCAGGCCTTCGCCGCGATCTTCATCGCGCAGGCGTTCGGCATCGACATGCCGATCGGCACGCAGATCGTGATGCTGCTCGTGCTGATGGTGAGCAGCAAAGGCATGGCGGGTGTCGCGCGCGGCTCGGTGGTGGTCGTCGCGGCCGTGGCGCCGATGTTCCATCTGCCGCCATCGGGCGTCGTGCTGGTGCTCGCGATCGACCAGATTCTCGACATGGGGCGCACGGCGACCAACGTGATCGGCAACAGCATCGCGACGGCAGCCATCGCGAAGTGGGAGGGCCAGCGCGTGACGCGGCAGGAACGCCGCACGGCGATGGCGACGGCTTCGTTCGGCCGGCTCGAAGGCGAGACGAAATGAGCGGCATGGACGCAACGTCTGCCACGAGCGCGCGCAAATTCGGCGTGGTGGGCGGGCTCGGCCCGCTCGCGAGCGCGGACGTGTTCTTCAAACTGATCAAATCGACGCCGGCCACGCGCGACGCCGAGCACTTCGATGCGATCTTCGAGCAGCAGCCGTTTCGCAGCGCCGATGCCGACAGCGAGACGTTGACGCAGCGCAAGCTGTACATCTTCGATCTGATCAGCAGCTTCGAGAAGCGCGGCGTGACGACGGTCGTGCTGCCGTGCTTCCTGAGTCACACGTTCATCGACGAACTGAAGGCCAATTCGCCGCTGCAGATCGTCGACATGATCGATGCGGTGCGCAGCCACGTGCGCAGAAGATTTCCCGCGGTGCGCCGCGTGGGCGTGCTCGCGTCGGCGCATACGCGGCGCAGGCGCCTGTTCGAGAAGTACTTCGCGGCGCCCGAGTTCGAAGTGATCCACCCGTGCATCGGCGACGGCATCGATTTCGTCACCGAGGCCGTTTATGGCGAGGATGGCGTGAAGAGCGGCAATCTGCGTGGCCGTCCGGCCGAGTTGCTGCGGGCGGCGTGCGAGGACCTGATCGAACAGGGCGCCAACGTCATCGTGCCGGGGCTCACCGAGATCGCGCTGGTCGCGGACGAACTCGGTGCGTTGCGCGTGCCGCTCGTCGATTCGAACCTGGCTTATGCGCAGTACGTGGTGTCCGGCCAGTACCACACGCCCGAGACGATTTTCAAGGTCGGCGTGGTGGGCGGCGTGGGTCCGGCGGCCACCGTCGATTTCATTCACAAGATCGTGCGCGCGACGCCCGCGCGGCGCGATCAGGACCACATCAAGCTGCTCGTCGAGCAGAACCCGCAGATCCCGGATCGCACGGAGAATCTGATCGGCGATGGACCCGACCCGACCATCTCGCTCTATGCGACCTGCAAGAAACTCGAAACGGGCGGCGCGGATCTGATCGCGATCCCGTGCAATACGGCGCATGCCTTCGTCGAGCGGATACAGCCTTATCTCGGCGTGCCGATCGTCAATATGCTGACGGTGACGGTGCGTTACCTGCGCGAGTCGTTTCCCGCGCTGCGCTCGGTCGGCGTGCTCGCGACTTCCGGCACGCTCGCGAGCGGCGTCTACGAAAAGGCGCTCGAATCGCACGGCTTGCGGCAGGTCGTCCCGGCACCCGCGCTGCAGGCGCGCGTGATGGACGCGATCTACGGCAAGGAAGGCGTGAAGGCCGGATTCACGGCGGGGCAGTGCCAGCAAGACCTCGCCGCGGCGATCGACGGGCTTGTCGCCGACGGCGTCGAAGTGATCGTTCTCGGCTGCACGGAACTGCCGCTGCTGATTCGCGAGCCGTATGTGATCGGCGCGAACGGCGTGCGCGTGAGCGTGGTCGATCCGACCGACGTGCTCGCGAAGCAGTGTGTCGCCTGCGCGACAGCGCCGCCTCGATAACCCAACCGCATCACCCAGTCAATGCGACGGACCTGCACACGAGGTGTGCCGGATGACCCCGCTCGCCTGTCGATTTCAGAACCTGAGAGGTAATCATGCTTGCACCGACCGAACGTATCGAACACGACCTTCTCGGCAATCTCGCCGTGCCCGCGACCGCGTACTACGGCGTACACACGCTGCGCGCGCTGCAAAACTTTCCCATCACGGGTATTCCGATCTCCGTGTATCCGAACCTCGTCAACGCACTGGCGAGCGTGAAAGAAGCCGCCGCGCTCGCGAATTACGATCTCGGCCTATTGAGCGCAGTGAAGATGCAGGCCGTCGTGCACGCATGCAGGCAAGTGCGCTCAGGCACCGCGCACGAGCATTTCGTCGTCGACGTGATTCAGGGCGGCGCGGGCACGTCGACCAACATGAACGCGAACGAGGTCATCGCCAATCTCGCGCTCGAACATCTCGGGCAACAGCGCGGCGAATACGCGGTTCTCCATCCGAACGAGGACGTGAATCTCGGCCAGAGCACCAACGACGTCTATCCGACCGCGCTCAAGATCGCCACGTACGCGGGCATCATGCAACTGGTCGACGCGATGGGCGTGTTGCGCGCATCGTTCGAACGCAAGGCGGTGGAATTCGGCAACGACCTGAAGATGGGCCGCACGCAGCTTCAGGACGCCGTACCGATGACGCTCGGCCAGGAGTTCAGCACCTTCGCTGTGATGCTCGGCGAAGACGAAGAGCGGCTGAAGGAAGCGGCCCAGCTCATCTGCGAGATCAATCTCGGCGCGACGGCGATCGGCACCGGCATCAATACACATCCGGAATACGCGCAGCTTGCATGCAGGCACTTGAGCGAAATAACCGGTATCGGGTTGACTACGTCGCCGAATCTGATCGAAGCGACGCAGGATGTCGGTTCGTTCGTGCAGCTCTCCGGTGTACTGAAGCGCGTCGCCGTAAAACTCTCCAAGACCTGCAACGATCTTCGCCTGCTTTCGAGCGGTCCTCGCGCGGGCCTCGGCGAAATCAACCTGCCGCCGGTGCAGGCGGGTTCGAGCATCATGCCGGGCAAGGTGAATCCGGTGATTCCGGAGGTCGTCAACCAGATCGCGTTCGAAGTCATCGGCAACGATGTGACGGTGAGCTTTGCCGCCGAAGCGGGGCAGCTCCAGCTCAACGCGTTCGAGCCGATCATCGCGCACAGCCTGTTCAAGAGCGTCGCCCATTTACGCGCAGGGTGCCTCACGCTCGCGTCGAAATGCGTCGACGGCATTACCGCGAATCGCGAGCGGCTGCGCGCGATCGTCGAGAGCTCGATCGGCATCGTGACCGCGCTGAACCCGTACATCGGCTATACGCACTCGACCGAAGTCGCGAAGGAAGCGCTTGCGTCGGGCAAAAGCGTCGCGCAGATCGTGATCGACAAAGGGCTGTTGAGTCAGGCGCAGCTCGACGAGATTCTTCAACCCGCCATGCTGACGCAACCAAGAAAGATGTCGTCGGCGGCGTGAGCGACGAAGCTTGTTCCGGTCACAGGTCGCGTGCATACGCACGCGACTCTTTTAAACGATGGAGGAGAGAAAGATGAACGGCAACACGATCGATCGAAAAGCAAGGCGGCTGTGCGGTTCGGCGGCACTGCTGATCGCGGCACTTGCCGCGGGTACCTGCGCACAGGCTGCCGACGCGCCATCGCAACAGGCAAGCGCCGTCACGGCAACGCCGCGTGTTCTGGTGCTGGCCACCGGCGGCACCATCTCGGGAACCGCCGATCCCCGTTCGGCGATCGGCTACAACTCGGGCAACGTGAAGGGGCAGGAACTGGTGCGCGGCGTGCCGGGCATCGAGAAGCTCGCGAGCATCAGCGCGGAGCAGATCTCGAACGTCGGCTCGCAGGACATGAACGACAAGATCTGGTTGCAGCTTGCGCGGCGGATCGACGAGGTCTTCGCGCGGAACGAGGCCGACGCCATCGTGATTACGCACGGCACCGATACGATCGAGGAAACGGCGTTCTTCCTGAGCAACGTGCTGCGCTCCGATAAGCCGGTGGTGCTGGTCGGCTCGATGCGACCGGGCGGTTCCGCGAGCGCCGACGGTCCCGGCAATCTGTACGAAGCCGTCGAAGTGGCGGCGAGCCCGCAGTCGCGTGGCCGAGGCGTGATGGTCGTGATGAACGACCAGATTCACGCGCCGCGCTGGATCACCAAGACCAATACCACGGCGGTACAGGCGTTCGCGTCGCCGAATGCCGGCGCAATCGGTTATGTCGATCCGGCCAGCGTGCGCTTCGTGATGCCGGCGGTGCAATCGACGCGCGCTGCGCTGAGCCTGCCCGCGAGTGGGCAATTGCCGCGCGTCGATATCGTCTACGCGCATAGCAACATGGATGGCCGCCAGATCGATCATGCGATCGCCGATGGCGCGAAGGGCATCGTCGTCGCCGGCGAAGGCGATGGTGACATGTCGAAGCAAGCCCTCGCGGCGCTCGACCGCGCGGCGGCAAAAGGCATCGTGGTGGTTCGCTCGACGCGCCTGGTGTCGGGGTTCGTGAACCGCAACGTCGAGGTGGACGACGACAAGCGCGGATTCGTCGCATCGCTCGATCTGAATCCGCAGAAGGCGCGATTGCTGACGCAATTGCTGGTGGTCAACGGCGTGACCGATCCCGTCAAGGTACAGCAGGCATTCAGCGGGACGTGGTGACGGGTTGGGGGCGCCGCCGGTCAGGGGCGCTGCCGCTCATAAAGCCGCGCGTAGTGCCTCATCGGCCACGGCAAGACGCAACGCAATGGTCTTCACGAGAAACCGATGCAACTGTTGCGCCGTCGCCGGATCCTGCTGTTCGAGTTCGAGCAGCCGGGAGATCGACAGGCGGTACACGCGCGTCGGTGCCTCGGCAATCACATCCGCGCTGCGCTGTTGCTGCGTGTACACCGCCATTTCCCCCACGACCGTGCCCGGGCCGAACGAGCGCAGACGCGCCGAGCGGCCATCGCCGAGCGGCAGCGAGATCGCGACACGTCCTTGCTCGACGAAATACAGCGCGTCGCCCGGCTCGCGATGACGAAACAGCGCCTGCCCAGAAAGCAGATCCTGCACCTCCAGACACGCGATCAAGCCGTTCAACGCGCCGGCCGTGAAATGCGGCTCGAGCATCGCCCGCAGATCGCCGCCATGCGCGATCGCGAGCGAGTTCGACGCAAGCAGTTTGTCTTCGATCCACTCGAGACCCGCATCGAGCGTATCGAATTCATGGATCTTCAGGTTGAGCGTGCCGGTCTTCACGAGCAGATCGCGCGAGCGCGGCGGCAGCGCGGTCAACACGAGGTCCACGCTTCTTGCTGCGCAGAGCTGCCTGAGTTTGACGAAGCTGATGGATACGGATGCATCCATGCCATGTGTCGCCGCAAAGTCGAGCACGACGAAGCGGACCTGCGACGGAGTCCCGGCGCCGAATCGCTCGCGAAGGCGCTGCAGAATCGAATTGGCCGTGCCGAAGAAGAGAAACCCTTGCAGGCACATTCCGCATACCTGGGGGCCGATTGCGCGCAGAGCCTGGGTGTCTTCGATGCTGCGCTCAACATTCGAGGTCCGCGCGCGCAGGTCGAACTCCATGCGTATGCAGCCGACCCGACCGTAGAGCAGCGTGAACATCACACACGCCGCAACGACGCCGACCCCTACGCCGACGATCACGCCATACGCCGCGATAGTGCCGAGAATCACGGGCACGAGCAGATACTCATACCAGTTGAGCTTGGTCCAGGCGCCCGCCAGCCAATGCACGAGCAAGCGCAGCCCCATGAAGAGCTGAAGGCCGACCAGCACCGGCACCGGAAAGAGCGCCACGATGCCCGGCGAAGTGGCGAGCACGACCACACACGCGAGCGAGGCGAACACGCCCGCCACCCGGCTCGTCGCGCCCACCCGCGCGTTGAGCATCGAGCGATTGAACGACTGGTAGCCGACCATGCCGCCCAGCAGTCCGCTCGCGAGATTGGCGAGGCCGGCGGCGCGCATCTCGCGATTGAGGTCGACGTCCTCCCCGGTGGCCGCGCCGATCGCCGTTGAATTCATCAGGATCGTCACGGCCGACACCGAGGTCACCACCAGACTCTCGGGAAGATGCGCGCCGACCGCCGACCAGTCGATGCCGCCCCGTCCGAGCCTCGCGGCCAGGTGCAACTCCGGCAGCCCGGAAAGGTGCAGCTTGACGCGCGGCAGCAGCAGGCCCATGCCGCGCGCGTCGTCGATCGAAACTCCGGCAACCTGCAGCAGAACGTAGAAAAGCACGACGCCGAAGGCCAGCGTGAGCGGCAGCGCGGCAATGTGCTGCCACGTGCGCATCAGTACCGTGGCCAGCACGCCCACCACCAGCGCCGGAACCCACGTGAGCCAGTGAAGGTGCGCGAGCAACGCGAGCGTGTGCCACTGCAGCGGCTGGCCCGTCAGCACGCGGAACGCCCCGGCGAGCAGCAGGTAGCCCGTGCCCGCGAGAAATCCGCCGAGCACCGGATAGGGCAGGAACTGCAAGGAGCGGCTGCGCTTCGACGAGCCGATCGCATAGAGCACGACGCCCGTCATGAGCGAACAGAGCGCGATGGCAATCAGCACAGTGAGGATCAGCGTCTGCGGTGAACCGCCGTCCGCGCGCACGCTGCTGGCCACCCCCGCCGCCACGCCGGCGAGAAAGGCGGCGGCGTTGCTGTCGGGGCCGCCAATGTTGACGCGCATCGAACTCGTCAAGGCGATCACGAGCGCCGTGACGACGCAGCTCACGAGCGCGGTGGGCACGCCCAGCATCGCGTAGCGGGCAAGATCGGCGCTAAAGATCATCGTGCCGAGGCTCATCGCATAGCACAGCATGACGAGCGTCGAAACGGCGCCCGCCGCCACGTCGCCTGGCAGACCCGCCAAACGCGAGCGCAGCGGAATCTCGGAGACGGAAACGGAAACGGTCTTGCCCGGCTTCACGTGGATTCCCGGTCGAATGCAAGGGCGCCGTGAGGCGCGCCAGCCAGTATCCTGCGCGGCTCGAACGGCTGTCAAACGCGATGCAGCGTGCTTATCGGACACCTACACTGGTTATTCATCGGCTCCGTACCTGGCGAACTCCACGCAAAGGCCATGCAGCTCCGGAGCCGTTCACACCGGCGGCCGGCACGCGCGCGATTCGTCTGAGCTTTTGCCCGCGGGGCCACGCATCGGAGGCGGGGCGACGAACATGGATATCGAGAAATGGCTGCGGGACCTCGGGCTCGAGCAGTACGCCCACGCGTTCGCGGCAAACGACATCGACATGTCGCTGCTCGGGCAGCTGACCGACGTGGACCTGAAAGAGCTGGGGGTACAGTCGCTCGGCCACCGTAAGCGCATTCTGGCCGCGGCGGCAGGCGCCCTAACGGCGGCCGCGCCGCTACCGTCTCAGACATCCGCCGACAACGAGGTGCCCGCGGACGAGCGCAGGCAGGTCACGATTCTGTTCGCCGATCTCTGCGGCTACACGATGCTGTCGCGCTCGCTCGATCCCGAAGACTTGCGCGCGCTGATCGGACGCTACACGGCGCTGGTCGACGGGATCGTGCTCGCCTATGGCGGCACGATCGACAAGCACATCGGCGACGCGGTGATGGCGCTGTTCGGCGCGCCCCGCTCGCACGAGACGGACACGCTGCGCGCCGCCCGTGCCGCTCTCGACATTCACGACGGCCTGGCGCGGCTGGCCGCGCAGACCGGGCGGCCGTTGCAGGCGCACATCGGCATTGCGAGCGGCGAGGTCATCGCGGGCGCGCTGGGCCGCGCCGACGCGCAGGACTACACCGTGCATGGCGATCCGGTGAACCTGGCCGCTCGGCTCGTGGCAGCCGCGGCCGCCGGCGAAACCTGGATATCCGACGACGCAGCGCGCACGCTCGGCGACGCCGCCAGTTGCGAAGCAATCGGCGAGCGGCGCTTCAAGGGCATCGACACGCCGGTGCGGGCATGGCGGCTCGTCGCGCTTGGCAGCGAGCCCGTCAGGACGAGCCGCAGCCGCTTCGTCGGACGCGAAGCCGAGCTCGAACAGTTTCACGGCATCCTTCATGCGTGCATGGCAAGGCGAGCAGGGCATGTCGTTCATGTGCGGGGCGAAGCCGGGATCGGCAAGACGCGGCTCGTCGACGAGATGCGCCGCCATGCGCAGACACAGGGCTTCACGCTCCATCGGAGCCTCGTGCTCGATTTCGGCGTCGGCAAGGGCCAGGATCCGGTGCGAACCATCATTGGAAGCCTGCTCGGCTTACCGGCCGGTGCATCGAGTGAAGCGCGGCAGGCCGCCGCCGCGCAGGTCGCGACCCAAGGTATCGTCAAGGCCGAGCAGATCGTGTTTCTGCACGACTTCCTCGATCTCCCGCAGGCCGCCGAATGGCAAACCATCTACGAGGCCATGGACCACGGCGCGCGCAAGCGCGGCAAGCAGGCGCTCGCCGTGAGGCTGACCGAGGACGCTTGCGCCCATGCGGCGACGCTCATCGTCGTCGAAGACCTGCATTGGGCCGATGCCGAAGTCATCGGCTACCTGTCGGCGTTCGCGTCAGGCATTGCCAACGGCACGGGCCTGCTGGTCACGACTTCGCGCGTGGAAGGCGATCCGATCGACGCAGGCTGGCGCGCACGTTGCCGCGACACCCCGTTCGCGACGATCGATCTCGGACCGCTTCGCAAGGACGAGGCCCTGAGTCTGGCGGGCAATTTCATCGATGCGACCCAGCGCGTCGCGCTCACCTGCATCGAGCGCGCGGGCGGCAATCCGTTGTTTCTCGAACAACTGCTGCGCAACGCTGAAGAAGGCAGCGGCGGCAACGTGCCCGCGTCGATCCGCAGTCTCGTGCTCGCGCGGATGGACCGGCTCGCGCCCCGTGACCGCCTGGCGTTCCAGGCGGCCGCCGTGATCGGTCAGCGTTTCGACCTCGCGCTGCTGCGAGAGCTGGTGGACGATCCTGGCTACGTCTGCGACGGCCTGCTCGTCAATGCACTCGTGCTGCCGGAAGGCGAGGACTTCCTGTTCGCCCACGCATTGATCCAGGAGAGCGCCTACTCGACGTTGTTGCGCGCGCGCCGCCGTGAACTTCATCTGCGCGCGGCCGAATGGTTCGCACAGAGCGATGTCACGCTGTACGCCCAGCACCTCGACCGCGCCGAAGACGAGCGCGCGCCGCACGCCTACCTGGGCGCTGCAGCCGCACAGCGTGCCGCCCATCGTTTCGAAGCGGCACTGCGGCTGGCCGAGCGCGGCATCGAAATCGCGCAGTCGGAGGCAGACCGCCATGCACTGAGCTGCTGCAAGGGCGAACTTCAGCGCGACCTGGGCGACATCGCAGGATCGATCGTGACGTACCGCACCGCACTCGCCGCCGCCGACGACGACGCCGCCCGATGCGACTGCCAGCTCGGGCTCGCGGAAGGTCTGCGTGTCAGCGAGGGTCTCGACGAAGCACTCGGCTTACTCGCGCAAGCGCAAAAGATCGCGGAGCGAGACAACCGGCTGGCGGAGCTTGCAAGCCTCCACTATCTGCGCGGCAACATTCTCTTTCCGCTCGGCAAGATCGAGGCCTGCAGCGCCGAGCATGAGCGCGGTCTTGGCTACGCGCGGCGTCTCGGTCTGCCCGAGGCAGAGGCTCGCGCGCTCGGCGGCCTGGCGGATGCGGCGTATGCGCAGGGGCGCATGCGGACCGCGTTCCATCATTTCAGCGAATGCGTCGCGATGAGCCGCGAACACGGGTTCGGCCGCATCGAGGTTGCCAATCTGTCGATGCAGGGCTTCAGCCGCATTTACCTGAACGACGCAAGTCAGGCTCGCGAGGACGCAAGCGCCGCCGCCCGCGCCGCCGAGTTGATCGGGCAGCCTCGCGCGCAATTGCTGGGGGAGACGCTGGGGGTGTTCGCCTGCCAGGAACTGGGCGATGCGCAGGCGGCCAGCAAGCATCTGGTGCAGGAAATGCGTGTGATCCGGCAATTGGGTGCGCGCCGCTTCGAAGCGCAGAATCTGGAGATGCAGGGTCGCCTGTTACTGGACGAAGGATGCCGTAGTGAAGCGGTGAAGGCGCTGCGCGAAGCACTCGCCATCTCACGCGAGGTAGGGACTCAGTTTTCCGGGCCAAAGGCCTTGAGCGCACTGAGCCGCGCGGTTGACGATAACGGCGAGCGTACGCGGCTACTGGCTGAAGGCGAGGCGCTGTTGCGCCTCGGCGCGGTCGGCCACAATCACCTGTGGTTTTATCGCGACGCCGTCGAAGCGATGCTGGGGGCGGGCGATCCTGCTGGCATGCTGCACTACGTGGACGCACTCGAGGCCTATACACAGCGCGAACCGTTGCCGTGGTCCGAGCTTTTCGCGGCGCGCGGCCGTGCGCTTGCACTCGCGCTTCAGGCGCCGCTCAGCGAAGCCACGCGACATGAACTGCTGCGGCTGCGAGAGGCGCTGCAGCAGGCCGGCTTTCGCAATTACGTAAGCGCGGTCGAAGCGGCCCTTGCGGCTTGAGGCACGCGCGTAGCCGATCCTCAGCGTGGCGCGGAATCGTCGTCGGGCGGGTCCTTGTGGACGACCTCCATGTCGATGGTGCGGGCGTCGTCGCCATACGCGACCGTCTGCCGGCGCAACGCGCGCATCTTCCACCACAGATACCCGACCACGATCGTGCCGACCGCGAACAGCACGGCGAACAGCACGATCGACAGCATCGCGGCCACCACGAACAGGATCGCGCTCAGGGCGACGGCCAGCAACCGGCCGAACCAGCCGGGGCCGCCGATCCGGATCCCTTTCTCATATGTCACCCGCCGCGGCGGCGGTCTGTCGTTTTGCATCGCTCGTCTCCCGGCCGCCGTTCGGCGGATGATGCGGGTAAATCCTCATGCGTGGTCATTATGCAGGATGCGAACCGCTAACGTCGTCGGCGCGGCTCAGCGTATAGTCGACTGACGTCGTTAAGAAGCCCACGCGTTGACTCGTTTAACTTCGGTAGTAAGTTCCCGCTCGCCAAGGCTGACAGGCGTGGTGTTTAGCGTGCAGGCCTTCTCTGTCTACCCGGTTGCAACTGCCAGGGCACGTTATGAAATCCGCCGGTTTTCAGTTACCTCGGTTGCCCGCGTGATCATGCGACGCCTGCATCTGCTCGAAATCGAAGACCAGCCGTGGTGCCCACGGGCGATCCGTGACGGCGGGACGGACTGGCTGCATTTCCTGGCCAATACCCTCAAGGGCTTCAACGTCATCGCGGGCAAGCTGCGCGAAGCGATGCGGCGGGTCGGCAACGACCGGATCGTCGATCTGTGTTCGGGCGGCGGCGGCCCGTGGCAGACGCTTGTACCGTTGCTCGCGCAGTCCGGACGCGTGACGGTGCAGCTGACCGACTTCTATCCCAATCGCGCCGCGTACGAGCGCGTATCCGCCGGGGCAGCCGGCCGCGTCACCTATGTGAGCGAACCGGTGGACGCGATGGACGTGCCATCGGGATTCGACGGTGTGCGCACGATGTTCAACGCTTTCCACCATTTTCGGCCGGACGATGCGCGGGCGATCCTCGCCGACGCGGTGACGAAGCGTCGCGCGATCGTCATCGTCGAGGGTGCCGATCACCGGCTGCTCGGTATCGTGTTGATCCTGGCGATGCCGCTGATGATGCTCGCGCTGACTCCGCTGATCCGACCGTTTCGCTGGTCGCGACTAGCGCTCACCTATGCGCTGCCGGCTATCCCGCTGCTGTGTCTGTTCGACGGCATCGTGTCGATGCTGCGCATCTACAACCCCGACGAATTGCGTGAGATGGTGGCGAGTATCCCGGACCAGCAGAGCTTCGAATGGGACATCGGCACACTGCCGGTGCAGGGCTCGCCGATCGGTCTGACTTACCTTGTGGGCGTTCCGCGGGGACGCGCCGGCTGAACGCAAGCGGGCGCCGTCGGCAGCGGCGGGCCGATCACTTGCCGGCCAGCTGGTCAGGTGTCTGGCTGCTGCCCGCCGGCAGCTCGCCCATCGCCTGAAACAGCGTCGCCGTATCGGCCAGGCGCCGGCCGATCAGGCGGATTTCTTCGAGCCTCGCTGCTTCGTACTGCTGCTCGCCGCCGCGGGCGGATGCAGCGGGCAGCGCGCCGAGCCGGTGACGCGACGTGGCATCGTCGAACGCCTCGCGTGCCTCACGGGCAGCGCCGCTCGCGGCGTCGAGCGCCTGCGCGTCGTGTTCGAGCGACGCAAGCGTGTCCGCGACGTTTTCGAACGCCGCCAGCACGGTCTGCTTGTACTCGAACACGGCGGCCTCGTAGGTGTCGATTGCCGCGCGCCGCTGTGCGACGAGCGCGCCGCCATGAAAAAGCGCTTGCGACATCGTCGCGGCGATGCTCCAGATCGCGCCTGCGCCCGACAGCGCGAGCGGCCAGTTGAAGCCGCCTTGTCCCATCGAGGCGTTCAGCTTCAGGCTCGGAAACAGCTGTGCCGTCGCGACGCCGACGTCGTCTGCGGCGGCCTTCAGCGCCGACTCGGCGGCCGCGATATCGGGCCGCGCGCGCAACAGGTCCGATGGCAGCACGACGGGCAGGTCCTGCGGCAAGTGCAGGCTCGCCAGCTCGGGCTCGGGCGGCGCCGCGTCGGGCGTGCGGCCGAGCAGCACCGCAAGCGCATGTCTCGTCACCGTCAGCCGTTGCCGCAGATCGGCCACGCTGACCTCGAGCGCGGCGATGCTTTGCCGGGCAGTCGACACGTCGCCGCGCGTCAGCGATCCGAGTTCGTAATGCCGTTCGGTATCGTGAGCCTGATCGCTCGCAAGCGCGATCAATCGCTCGGTCGCGTCGATCTCGGCGCGCAACATCGCCGCCGCGATCGTCGCCGTGACGATGTTGGTGGCCAGTGCGCGGCGCGCGGCTTCGCGTTGATACGCGTCGATCTCGACACGCGCTGATCGGGCCGCGTTGGCTTTACGCGCCGCGCCGAACAGGTCGAACGTATATTGCGCCTGGACTACGCCGATGAACTCGTTGTAAAGCAGCGTGTTCGGGCCGCCGGGGACCGGAATGCCGAGATCGCGCCCGCGCGAGGCCTGCCCGACCAGATCGACCGACGGCAGCAGCGAGGCGCCGATCTGCGCCCGTAGTTGTTCGTGTGCGGCGGCCAGGTGCCTGTCGGCGGCAGCGAGCGTCGGGCTGTTGCGCAGACCTTCTTCGACGAGCTCATTCAACGCTGTCGATTCGAACAGCCGCCACCAGTGCGGCACAGGTTGCGCGCCGGTGGTGAAGTGCTGCGCGACACCGAGCGCGGCGACCGTTTGCGCGGGCTGAGGCTCGACGCCGTAATGGGCGGGAGAGGGCATCGCGGGCGGCTCGCCGTTCGGACCGAACGAGCATGCGCCAAGCGCGATCGTCGCGGCCGCGCCGAACGCCGCGCGCCAACCATGGATCGCCGCTGCCCGCGCTCGACCCGGCGCGCCGGCGAAATGCGGCGCGCTCGCGAGCGCCGGCCCGTCGACGGGGTTGCAGTCTGTGCCCACGATCAGCTCCACGTATATTCGATTGGCGGGGTCGCGGTTCGCACACCGCGTTCGAAGTGCCGCACCTTGAACGCGGTCGCGTACAGCGCGGGAACGAAGAACAGCGTCAACACCGTGGCGCCCGTGATGCCGCCCATCAGTGCGGTCGCCATCGGTCCGAAGAAGGCCGATTGCAGCAGCGGGATCAGCGCGAGCACGGCTGCCGCGGCGGTCAGCATGATCGGGCGGAAGCGCCGGACCGTGGCACCGACGATCGCATCGAAGCGCCCCTGGCCCGCGGCGATATTGCGTTCGATCTGATCGACCAGAATCACCGAGTTGCGCATGATGATGCCGGACATCGCAATGACGCCGAGCATCGCCACGAAGCCGAACGGCTTGCCGAACAGCAGCAGTGCGGCGACCACGCCGATGAGCCCGAGCGGCGCGGTGAGCATGACCATCAGCACGCGCGCGAAGCTGCGCAGTTGAATCATCAGCAGCGTCAGCACCACGACGAGCATCAGCGGAAGCTGCGCGATCACCGACGCCTGCGCCTTGCCGCTGATCTCGCCGGCGCCGCCGGTCTCGATCCGGTAGCCGATCGGCAGCGACGCGCGTAGCGGCGCGAGCGTCCGATCGATCGCCTGGGTCACGTCGATATCCAACGCGTTGCCGCGCACGTCGGCCTGGACCGTGATCGTCGGTTGACGGTCGCGGTCCCAGATCACCGCGTATTCGAGCTCGTTGTTGAGGTGGGCGAGCGCGCCGAGCGGCACCGGGCCGTTCGGCGTCGGCATCGCGAGGTTCACGATCTCGTCGGGATCGACCCGCTCGCGCTGGGGCGCGCGCAGATCGACACTGATCGAGCGGTCGCGGACCCGGTACTGCGTGAACGTATAGCCCGACAGCGTCATGGCGAGGAAGCTCGCCACGTCTTCCGACGTGACGCCGAGCTCGCGCGCCTTCTGCTGGTCGATCTCGAAGCGCACCGAGCGTTCGCCGGGTTCGTCCCAGTCGAAATGGACGCCCGTTGTGCGGGCATCGGCTTTCATCGTCGCCGCGACCTTTTCCGCGATCTCCCGCACGGTGGCGAGGTCGCTTCCGCTGACGCGAAACTGCACCGGATAGCCGACCGAGGGGCCCGTCTGGAGCGGCGAAACGCGCGCGCGCACGGCGGGAAAGCTGTTTTGCAGCGTGCTCGCGAGCCAGCGTTCGAGCTTTGCGCGGTCGTCGACGGACTTCGCGGTGATCACGAGCTGCGCGAAGTTGGGCTGGGGCAACTGCACGTCGAGCGGCAGGTAGAAGCGCGGTGCGCCCGCGCCGACGAAGTCGACCAGATGATCGATCTCGGGCCGGCCGGCCAGCGTCTTTTCGAGGCGCGCGGCTTCGCGCAGCGTCGCTTCGAACGACGCGCCTTCGGGCAGCCGCATGTCGACGAGCAGTTCGGGCCGCTCGGAGCTCGGGAAGAACTGTTGCGGCACGAGCGCGAAGCCGGCCAACGCGGCAACGAACAAGGCGGCCGTGACGCCGAGCACGACGAGGCGCCGCTTCACGCACCACGCGATGCAGTCGCGCAGGCGGTCATGAAAGCGGCTGGCGCGCGGCGCCGCCACCGGGGTCCGGCGCGTCTGCGCGTCGTCGCGCCGGCGGAGCTTGCGAAGCGCGCGCCGAGGCGTCTCGCGTGCGGTCGTGTCCTTGCGTTCGGGTAGCAGGTGATAGCCGAGCAACGGAATCAGCATGACCGCCGCGAACCACGAAGCGATCAGCGCAATCGCGGACACCTGAAAGATCGAGCGCGTGTATTCGCCGGTGGCCGATTTCGCCAGCGCGATCGGCAGGAATCCCGCCACCGTGACGAGGGTTCCCGTCAGCATCGGAAATGCGGTACTGCTGTAGGCGAACGCCGCGGCCCTCGCGCGGCCCCAGCCCTGCTCGAGCTTCACGGCCATCATCTCGACCGCGATGATCGCATCGTCGACGAGCAGGCCCAGCGCCAGGACCAGCGTGCCGAGCGAGATCTTGTGCAGGCCGATGTCGAAGCCGTTCATGCATAGCGCGGTGACCGCGAGCACGACCGGGATCGAGATCGCCACCACCACGCCGGCGCGCCAGCCCAGTGAGATGAGGCTCACGGCCAGCACGATCACGATCGCTTCGGCGGCGGCCCGCAGAAAACCGTTGACCGAATGCGAGACCGCGTGCGGCATGCTCGACACCTCGACGAGTTCGAGCCCCGCGGGCAGACGCGCACGCAATTCCGCTGTCTGCGCATCGAGCCGCTTGCCGAGCTGAATCACATCGCCGCCAGCCTGCATCGTGATGCCGATGGCGAGCACCGCGCGGCCGCCGGTACGAACCTGCGAGACCGGCGGATCGTCGTAGCCGCGCCTGATCGTGGCAATGTCACCGAGACGAACCAGGCGGTGATTGATGTCGATCAGCGTGTCGGCCATCGCCTTCAGGTCGGTGAACTGGCCGCTCGGACGCACGTACACGCGGTCGAACGCGGTGGTCAGCGTGCCGCTCGGCGTGACCGCGTTTTGCGCGTTGATCGCCCGCGCGAGCTGTTGCGGCGTGATACTGAGCCGCGTCAATTGCGCGTTGGGAATCTCGATCGTGATGTGCTCGTCGGGGTCGCCGAAATAATCGACTTTCGCGACCCCGGGCACGCGCAGCAGCACGCCGCGCAGTTCGTCGGCATAGTCGTGCAATTGCGCCGGCGAGAACCCGTCGCCGGCGAGCGTATAGATGTTCGTGTAGACGTCGCCGAACTCGTCGTCGAAGTACGGCCCCCGCACGCCGGGCGGAAGCGTATCCGCGATGTCGGCCATTTTCTTGCGTACCTGGTACCACGTCTCGCGCACTTCGTTCACCGGCGCGGAGTCTTTCATCGTGAAGACGATCAGCGATTCGCCGGGACGCGAGTAGCTGCGCAGATAGTCGAGATGAGGCGTTTCCTGCAGCTTGCGGCCGATCCGGTCGGTCACCTGTTCCTCGACCTGGCGTGCGGTCGCGCCGGGCCAGAAGGTCCGGATCACCATCGCGCGGAACGTGAACGGCGGGTCCTCGGATTGTCCGAGCCGGGAATAGGCGAGCACACCGAACAGCGTCGCGAGCACGACGGCGAAGATGACCAGCGCCTGGTTACGGATCGCCCACGCGGACAGATTGAAGCGGCCGGTATCGTCCGCTGCCGGCCGCCGCGGTCCGCCCGCTCCACCGGGTCCGCCGGGTCCGCCCGCTCCGTCGGGCCCCTGACCGAACGGCGCTCTCATGATGCGAAGTCCTCGGGATGCAACGGCGCTACCGCGCGCACGGTTTCGCCGGCGCTGACGGTATGCACCCCTTGCAGCACGACGCGCTCGCCGTCGTTGAGGCCTCGCGCGACCGAGATCGTGCGGTCGTCGTAGCGGCCGACCTGGACCCGGCGCAGTTCCAGCGCCTGGTCGCCCGGCCGAACGACCCAGACGGCCGGCGCGTTGCCGTCGTGAAAGAGCGCGCTCGCGGGCAGCGTGATCGGGTCGTCCGTTTGCGCCTCGCCGGCCGCGGCGAACGTGACGGTGGCCGTCATGCCGAGGCGGACCTCGGGGCCTGGCGCATCGAGCGTCAGTTTCGCGCGATAGGTGCGGCTGCCGGGGTCCGCGGCCGGCGACAGCTCCCGCACGTGTGCCGTGAAGCGTCTGCCCGTAGCGGCCGGCAGCGAGACGCTGGCCGCGCTGCCGATCGCCAGCGCGTTCAGCAGACTCTCGGGTACGTCGCAGAGAATATCGACCTCGCCGGACCAGGCGAGATGGTAGACCGCTTGTCCCGCCGCGACGTTCTGCCCGGTATCGGCGTCTTCCGCGGTGATGACGCCGGCATGGTCCGCCGTGAGGACCGTGTACTGCGTCTGATTCGTCAGCAGCGCGAACTGTTGTAGCGCCTGATCGCGCTGCGCGGCGGCCGCCACATACGCATCCTGGGTCTGCTCGAGCTGCGCTGTCGAGATCAGCTGTTCCTGCGCCTGCGCCCGGTCGCGATCGAGTTGCTGCTCGGCGAAGGTGAGCCGATGCTGCGCCGCCATCAATTGGGCCTGCGCGCTCGCGAGGCTGCGCTGCGCGTCGTCGGCATCGAGCCGCGCGATCGCCTGGCCGGCCGTGACCGTATCGCCGAGCCGCACCTTCCGCTCGATCAGCTTGCCCGCGATGCGAAACGACAGCGGCGTCGCATAGCGTGCGTTGACTTCGCCCGGCAGCGTCGCGAGCACGGGCTTGCTGTCCCGATGCACGACCACGGCGATGACCGGGCGCGGCAGCGTCACCTCGGCTTCTTTCGCGTGACAGGCGGCGAGCGTGAGCGCGCCCGACAGCGTCAGCATGATCTCGCGCCAGCGCATGCTCACGAGTGTTCCTCCAGCTCGCCGGCTTCGAACTGTGCCTTGGTCCGGCGGCGCTGTACCTTGCCGCTCGAGGTCCGCGGCAAGCTGCCCGCCTGCACGATCGCAACGTGACCGACCTGCAGGCCCGCGCATTCGGCGACCTTCTGCGCGATCGCACGCCGCAGCGCCGTGGCCTCCGCCGGCTTGCCCTCGGCACAGACGACCAGTGTCTCGTCGCCGTCGCGCATCACGCTGAACGCGATGACGCCGCGGCTTTGCACGCTCGGCAACTCGGCCACCGCCCATTCGATGTCCTGCGGATAGAGGTTCGAGCCGTGAATGACGATCAGGTCCTTGCTGCGGCCGCAGATATAGAGCTGGTCGCCGGCGAGGTAGCCGAGATCGCCGGTCTGCAGCCAGCCGTCGCGGTACGCGTCGGCGCTCGCGTCGGCCTGGCCGTAATAGCCCACGGTGATGCTGGGCCCGCGCGTGACGATTTCGCCGACGCAGCGTTCGGGCAACGCTCGCCCGGATTCGTCGACGATCCGCAACTCGTGGCCGGGAAAGCAATGGCCGCAGCCGACCAGTTCGATCGTGCGTAAGCCGTTATCACGCGCAGCCGGTATCGCCCGACCAAGCCCCAGCGCGGCCGCATAGACGACGTCGGTGACGAGTGGCTGGCCGTGGTCGTGAAACGTGATCGCGAGTGTTGCTTCGGCCATCCCGTAGCACGGCAGCAGCGCTTCGGCACGAAAACCGGCCGGCTCGAAGCGCGCGCAGAACTGGCGCAGCGCTTGCGCGTTGATCGGCTCGGCACCGCAGCCGGCGACGCGCAGCCGCCGCAGATCGAGGCCTTCGAGGTCCTGGTCGCGGCTACGGCGAGCGGCGAGCGCGTACGCGAAGTTCGGCGCGAAGCTGATGGTGCCGCGGTATTTCGTGATCGCCTCCATCCAGAGGCCGGGCCGGCGCACGAACGCTTCGGTTGCCAGCAGCACGCACGGCAAGTCGCAGATCAGCGCGCCGAGCACGCTGATGAGCCCCATGTCGTGGTGCAGCGGCAGCCAGCTGACATAGACGTCCTGCTCCCGCAGATCGATGCCGCGGGGTCCGAGGAACGCTGTCGCATTCGCGACCAGATTGCGATGCGTGACCATCACGCCTTTCGGCAGCGACGTGCTGCCCGACGTGTATTGCAGGAAGCACAGGTCATCGGGATGCAGCGTGGGCAAATCGCACGCGGGCGGCTCGCCGTCGAGCAGCGCTTCAATGGTCACGATACGTTCGAGACCGGTGTCGACGGCGAGCACGTCCTCGATGGTCTCTCTTGTCGAGTTCGACGTGAGCAGCATCCGGGCGCCTGCCGAGCGCACGATGTGACTGACGGTTTCGGCGTAACGTGTGCGGGTCCTGAAGTTCAGGCTTCCGCGCGGAAATATCGGTACCGGGACGAGACCGGCGAACGAGGCGCCGAGGAAGCTCAGGATGAACGCTTCCGGGTCGAGGATCACGAGCGCGACGCGCTCGCCCTTGTTCAGCCCCAGTGCCACGAGCTTTTTCGCGTGGTTGCGCGCCTCGCGTTCGAGCGCCTCGTAAGGATAGTAGTGCTCGTCGCCGTGCGTGGAGACAAAGCGAAGGCCTCGAGCGTCGCCGCGCGGCAGCGCTGCAACGGCGTCGACTAGCGTCTGGTTCATGGTGACGGGTCCCCGGTCAGGTAATCGAGATTCAGTGATCGAGCGAAGCAGCGGGCGTCCAGTCGCGGATCGGCTGCAGACGGCGACGCAGCAGCGCGATCACCTCGTCGTCGCTGCGCACCGGCGCGCCCGGCAAGCGCACGAAATGCGTGGCGAGCTTGCGGTGCTGGCGCGTGACGAGCAGCAGCCAGATCTGCGCGATGTCGATGCGATCGAACACGACCGCGTCCTCGCGACCGTACTTCTCGAGGTTCGCCGCGAATTCCTTCGTGAGCTCGCTGAAGTGCGTGCCTTTGCGGACGTGGTGGTAGATGTGATAACCGGCGTTGAAGACGCGCGCATTGAAACGCGAGTCGATCGTATTGGTGCTGCTCGTGTACGGGTTGTCAGGCTGATCGGGGTCGATGAACGCGTGCTGGACCCAGTTGCCGATCATCATCATCAGCCGCACGAACACGAACGGAAACACGAACACGACGAGCGTCGCCCGCAGGTTCCAGTACGCGGCGGCGGCGACCGCCGCGTAGAACGCGACCTCACCCACGAGCAGTTGCCTGATCAGCTTCGTATTACGCGAGCGCCACAGATAGACGGACAGATCGAGCGGCACCAGCGCGGCGAAGCGCAGGTAGTAGTGCAGAAAGCCGATGACGCTATCGCGCTGAAACCGCATCGTGGAGCTCAGGTCGCGTGGCAGGTTGTCGTCGATGTGATGCATGCCCATGTGATGGACATAGAACGTGCCCGGCGTCTGACCGAAGAACGGACACAGCACCCAGTCGAGCAGGATCTCGAGCGCCCGGTACTGCTTCCTGAAGAGCCGCCGATGCAGCGTGCAGTGGTAGCTCATCGTGAAACGGTCGCCGAACGCGTTCCAGACGAGCACGTATGCAACGCCTGACCACCAGGGAAAGCGGCCTAGCCCAAACAGCACGGCTGCGGCGGGAATGAATATCAGCGCGCACTGGAGGTAGAGCCGCAGATGCGGCAGGTCGCGACGATCGTTGAGCAGGCGGTACATGGCGGTTTCCTTCAGGGGCGGTTTCAGTGGTCAACGGGCGGTCAATTCATGTCAGGTCGGCTCGGGCAGTTCGATCACGCCGCTATGGCCATCGACCTTGAGCTGCATGCCCGACTGCACGCGCGTGGTGAGGCCCGGAATCTGGACGACGGTCGGGATGCCGATTTCGCGGGCGACGATCGCGGCGTGGGTCAACGGACTGCCACGCTCGATCAGCAGCCCGGTCGCCGACGCGAATACGGGCACCCAGCCGGGATCGGTCCGATAGGTGACGAGGATGCCGCCGTCGAACTCGTTCGCTTCGCACACGACCTTCGCCCGTCCTTCGGCGAAGCCCGGCGAGCAGGGCGTGCCGCGCAGCGTCGCGCCGGCCGCGTGGGCAGGCGCCGCGCGCAACGCGGCGAGGTTCGCCGGGTTGCTGAGCCAGGCCGCCACCGGGCCATGCGTGACGAAGCGTGGCGGCAGGTCAGCCATGTCGCGATAGGTGGCATCGTCGCGCTTGCGCTGCTCGATGAGCGGGCGCAGTTCGCGGTGGGAGACGGTACCTTCGAAGCACCCGCGAATTTCCTCGAGGCGCAGATGGAAGATGTCGCGGCCCGTCGCCAGCACGCCGTCGGCGGCGAGACCCTCGCCGATTGCGCGGAACATCCGGCGCGCGACCCCGAACGCGCGCGAACGGCAAAAGCGCACGGTCTCGCGCGCCCGGATCGCGGCGCGCACGCGGCCGCGCGCGCGTGCAAAAATCCAGCGCTGCAGCGGATTGAGCCGCTCACGCAACAACGCGTCAATGCGCGCTTCGGTGGCGCTGCGATCGATCGACGCGGCACCATGCGCGAGCGCGGCCTTCAACATATCGAACAGCACGGCCGGGTCTTCGCGCAGATCGGGCTCTTCGAGCTTCAGTTCGTTGTTGCTGCGGTACGCGAAGTCGGCGAGGTAGCGCTCGATGTCGGCGACGATCTCGGGCGCGCCGCATCCGCGCAGCGCCGCATACGCAACGGCAGACGGCGTGTTGCGGATCAGCGCTTCGACCTGAGGCTTCGCCCGCACGGCTTGCGCAATCGCGCTCAGCCTGCGGACCGGCTCGATCGACTCGAGGTCGTCCATGCCGCCGATCACCGCCACTTCGAGCCAATCGGGCGCACCGGGCATCCACCGCTTGATCAGCCGCCGGACGACGCCGTAACTGAGACCGATCGCCGACTCGAGCACGATCATCATGCCCCAGCGTGCTAGCAGCGCCTGCTCGAAGCGGCAGTAGTGCGCATAGACGGCGTCGGCGGGAAGCGAGCGATAGTCGAGCGCGTTGAACTCGTCGTAGACCGGATAGAAAAACGCGCGGAAGCGCTCGACGTTGCGCACGAGACGCGCGAAGTGCCACGCGAACTTCGTGCCGCTCAAGGCCCGGATGCAGGCGAGTCCGGCGCGCGAGCCGGTCTTGTACGGCGCGATCAGCGCGGCGAAGCTCGCCAGATCGAGCGGCTCGTCGACGCCCATCTGGACTTCCATCATTTTGCGCCCGAGGTTCTGGAACGGCGCGAGCCCGGAAAGCTTGTACCAGTGCAGCAGGTTGTAGTACACGCGCCCGTTCAGGAACGCGAGCGTCGAGCCAAGGAAGCCATCCATCTCGCGCCGCTGCTTGTGCGGAATCGCGAGCAGCCGGCAGAACTCGCGGAACACCTGCGCATAGACGTGCTGCGCGAAGGTGAAGGTCAGTTGCGTCGTCACGCCGGGATAGTTCTCGACGATGTTGGAGTTGTCCCACAGCTGAAATTCGCCGGTCCGCGAGGGGGCCGGTGCGATCGGCGTGGTCACGGGGCGCGCCTGCAGAATCCACAGTTGGTGCTCCGCGATACACCATTCGATATCGAGCGGCTCGCCGAGCTCGCTTTCGAGCGTGCGGGCCGCCGCCACGACGCGCTCGATCTCGTCGTTAGAGAGGGCCGCTGCGTCGCGCAGCGCGGCCGGCACCTCGCGGATGTGGCGGCCGTCATGACGCTCGTGTTTTTCACCGATCACCACCTGCCTGGGCTGTCCGGTGTGGCGATCCACGGTGATCGTGTCGGCGTCGACCGCGCCCGACACGAGTCCTTCGCCGAGCCCGTAGACGGCGCTCAGCACGAGCTCGTCGCGGTTGCCGTTGGCCGGGTTGATCGTGAACACGACGCCGCTCGTGTCCGCCTGAACGAGGCGCTGCAGGATCACGGCCATACCGGCGCCGGCGATATCGAGTCCGTGCTGATGCCGGTAGCGCAGCGAGCGCTCGGAATACGCGGAAGCCCAGCACCGGCGTACATGTTCGAGCGTCGAGTCGAGACCGCGGACGTCGAGGAACGTGTCGAACTGGCCTGCGAACGAGAAGCTGGCGCTGTCTTCTTCGATGCCGGACGAGCGCACCGCGAGCGGTCCGTCTCCAATGATGTCGTGCGCGCGTGCGATGTCGGCGCGCAACGCGGCGCTGATGTCGCACGTCAGCACGGCCTCGCGGATCGCGCTCGCGATCGCCGCGGCGTTCGCAGGCGTGAAGTCGCTGAGCAGCGTGGCGATGGTCTGATCGAGGCCGCCGTCGCGGCGGAACTCCGCGAAGCAGTCGGTGCCGAGAATCGCCCAGTGCGGCACCGCCACGCCGAGGTTCGCAAGCCGATGGAGCGATCGTCCCTTGTTGCCGGCGAGCCGCTCGATCGTTTCGGCCGGACTCGCCGCGGTCAGGATCAGGCGTGGCGATGCTGTCGGGGCGGCGCAGCTTTCGGCCGATTCGAATTCGCCGCGTGCGCGCGTAGTGGTGTCGAAAGTCATTGAGGTCCCCGTTGCTCAGGTGCTCGACGAAGCGAGCAGGTCTCTTGCTTCCTCGGCGGTACCGCGCCCGCCGTGAGCGGTCTGCGGGAAGCGCGCGTGCAGATGCGCGCCGAGGTTGATCCAGTCGTAGGCGGCGTGGATCGTCCCGCGCCAGCCCGACGCCGTATCGAAGCTCGCCGGAAACTGCGGGTCGCCGCCGAGGTCGCGCAGACGCTGCGCGAGTTCATCGGCGAGCGCGACGTAACGCTGTGCATCGCGAGCCGATCCGATCGAGCACTGTTCGAGTTCGCGGATGCCGTCGATCAGCGCCGCATCGAGCGGCAGCAGCCGGATGGCGTCGAGCGTCGCTTCTTCCATCGTCGACTGCGGCGTCACGCCATGCGCGCCGAGCGTGACCATGCAGGCGGTCTGCATCATCCGTTGCAGCGCGTACTCGAGCACCTTCCATTGGCCGCGCTGGAGTGCGCCCTGGGCATCCTCTCGCGCGTTCTCGAGACCGATGTTGGCCCAGATCATCTCGAGACCCGCTTCGGCGAAGCGCCCGGCGGGCATCGGCAGCAACTGGGCACCGCTCGCGCGGCCGCCCGCGAGGCGCGCGCCGTCGATCGAAATCAACGGCGCGCGCGACACCGGCATCGACGTCGCCTGCTGACGTGCGTGGATTTCTCCGCTGCCCTTCCAGCGCAGGCTGACGAGACCCAGCCGGCTGAAGTCCGCGATCAGCGCGCGCTGCCGGCTCGCCGCTTGCGCGTCGCCACGGTTGGCGATGGCCGTGCATGGCGTGTCGAAGGTGATCGCTCGCCAGGCCTCGGCCGCTTCGTCGTCGAGCGCAAAAACGTCGCTACCTCGCAGCACGTGGAGCCGTTCGCCGATCTGCCAGGTCGTCGTGTCCTTGCCGGGGCCAATCAGCACGTTGTCGGCCATGAGGCTCACACCGTTGACGCCGAACTCGCGGATCAGCGCGACCCCCGCCGCGAGGAACCCGCTTTCGGCGCCATGCTCGCGCGGCGCGTGCAGCAGGCTCCACAGACGGCCGACGCGGCCGGCGTCGACGGCCGCGCGTTCGAGTTGCAGCGACAGCCATTTCGGGCTCATGTAGCACTCGCCGAGGCGCGCCACGTGACTCTTCGCCGCATGAAACGCGGCGGTCCTGATCCAGGCGCGTGCGTAGTCGGGCTCGCCGAGCGCGAACATCGCCACCGCATAACGGCCGGTCTGACGCGCGAAATCCTCGAACCACAGCGCCACCGCCTCGCAGAGCGCCTCGCGGCCAAGCTCCGCTTGCAGCGTCTCGATCAACGCCGGGTTGTCGATCGGCAGCGCGCCGATAAAGCGCTGGCACCGTTCGAGCAGATTCCACGACAGACGCGCGACCGCGCGCCGGCCTTTGCCGAGCGCTGCGCGAACCTGCGCGAGTTCGCGGCGCAGCCGCGCCGGACTCAGCAACCTGACCTCGACGCGCCGGCCGTCGATGAACAGGATGTACGGCATCGTGGCTGGCTCCAGCCCGCTATCGACGATCGCGACGAAGTCGACGTCGGAGCGCTCGTTGCCAAAGCCTTCGGCGATCGAGCCTTCGAGAAACACGGCGCTCGGTGCCCGCTGTTCGAACTGGGCGCCGAGCGCGGCCCGCGCTTTTTGCCAGAGCTCGGAGAGCATCGGATCAGTCATCAACATGGTTAGGCTCCCTGAGCGTCAAGCCGTACGCGGCACGAAGTAGCCCGCCGCGATCCCGTAACGAAAGATCCTGCGCAGCAGCGTTTTGCCCGTCGCGCGAGGCAGGGCCGGCAGGATCGCGGCGGTCGCGTCGCGTGCAAAGCGCACCTGGCGCGTCAGGTACGACTCGTACAGTTTCACGACCTCGTCGTAGTAACGCCGCTCGAGCGGTTTCATCGCGGCGGCGTCGAAGACATGCCGCGGCACATAGCGAGGCACGTGAAACGAGGGAAACTCCGCGCAGACGTCATTGATTTCGCGCAGCGTCGTCGGCGTGCCCGAGGTCAGATGCAGCGTGCGTCCGCGCACGAGCGGAAACTTCGCCAGCGCTTCGACGACGCAGTCCGCGACCCAGTCGATCGGCACGATGTTCAGCGTCGCGCCGTAGTCGCCCGGCATCGTGCGCACGAGTCCCGCGGCCGTCAGGCGCACGACGGTGTACAGCGTGTCGAACTTGCGGATCACGCCGCTCGCCGAGTCGCCGACGATGATCGACGGGCGCAGCACCGCGGCCGGCAGACCGCTGCGCATCGCCGCTCGCACCGACTGTTCCGCGCGGTACTTGCTCTGCTCATACGGGTTGCCCAGACGCTGACCGAGCTCGAGATCGTCCTCGCTGAACACGCCGGGGCGCTCGCCGCAGACATAGGCGGTGCTCACGTAGAGCAGCGGAATCGGCGCGTCGCCGCTACCTTGCGCGAACTCGACGATGCGCTCGGTGCCGCGAAAGTTGATCGCGTCGTAGACCTCGGGCTTGCGCCCGAAGCTGGTTAGCGCGGCACAGTGGACGATCGCGCCCGTTGCCGCGCGCAGTGCCTCGTAGGTGTGCGGATCGAGCCCAAGCCGTGACTCGGCGACGTCGCCCCGCACACATGCGAAGGTTCCGGCAGCGGGTGTGTGGCCGCCGTACGGTGTTGCCGCGAGCGGTGTGCCGTCGTTGCGGACAACCGGTCCATCGGAGCGCAAGAATGCGACGACCGGGTACCCCATTGCCGTCAGCCGGGCGATCACTTCGGCGCCCAACAGACCTCGCGCACCGGTGACGAGAACGTGCTTATCCATCGTGGGTGACCATCCAGGGTTGCGTGTCATTTGAGGAGAAGCCCGGCCAGCAGTCCGAGCTCGACGGCGACGATGAAGCGGGTGCCAGCCCAGCGTGGCCGGCCCGGTCTGCTCGCGGGGCCCGGCCAGCTCGCGTTGAGCCAGACGAGCCACACGAGCGGCAGCGTTGCGGCATAGATCGAATACGTTTGCGACAGGCTTGCCAGGCGCGAGAGCGACACGTTGATGCCGAGCGCCAGAATCAGCAGGGCATTCAGCGCGACCCGAATGGCGCGCGCCGACAGGAGATAGGGCTGCAGTGCGTTGGTGCCGACCTTGCGCGAGAACTTCCAGAATTCGTATCCGGTCCACATCGAACCCGCTACGCACACCACGACGTAGAAGCTCAGTTCGCGCCCAGCAACGTCGCGCCACAAGAAAAAGCCGTACATGAAGATGGCGAAGGGCGCGCCCTCGAAAACGGGTAGGCACGGCAGCGGGTGGGTCGGGAGCAGCCGCTTGAAGACGAACGGCGCAGCGAAGGCCAGTGCGGTGGCGGCAGCGGCGGCCGTCCTCGCGTGCCCCATGCCGGTGTTCAGCGCAACGAGCAGGATCGCGCTTGCCGCGAGGCTGGCGACGAGGCGTGTGCGTCGTGCCGCGCGTCGCGCCAACAGCGCGTGCCCGGCGGGATAGTCGCGTTCGAGGTCGTCGAGGTCGTCGATCAGGCGAAGCTGGACGAACAGCAAAAAAAACGACGCAAGACCGGCCAGCAAGCGCCAGCCCGGTTCAATGGCGACGCCGGCTATCCGTCCGTATAGCAGCAGCGAGCAGACGAACGCGCCGGCGATCGGCACCGCCTCGGCCGCCAGAGGCAAGCGGCCGAGCGTGTTGCCGAAAGCGGCTGCCGCGGCGGCAAGCCGGCCACGTCTCGCATGCGCGGTGGCCAGCGAAAGGCGCGGGCTCATGTGCGCATCCCCTCACTGGCGTCTATACGGACCGCCGCGTGCCGGATGCACAGGTCCACTAGCGAGCCGACCGTGAAATACGCTTCGGCGCGCTCTTCGTTCAACGCTTCCAGAGGCAGACGCTCGATGCCAAACGCCTGCTCGATTGCGACCACGGCTTCGACGAGCGACAGCGAGTCGAGGCCAAGATCGGCGATCAGCGAACTGTCGAGGTGAATTTCAGTGTTGAAGTCACGCTGATGCTCGCGGCAGACGCGCAGTAACTGCGTGCGTACGACTCCGAATACGGTGTTGCGCGTCGACGCATTTTTCGATGTGCTGGCCATGCTGGATCCCCTTCCGTTCACGCGTTGCTCGACGCGGCGTAGCGCCACGGCAGTGTCTGGCCGCCGGCCAGGATGCCCTGTGGATGCGCGAGCGCGACAGGCTCGATCGCCAACTCCAGGCGGACGGCTTCAAGTGGCCGCTGCAACGCTTCTTCCCAGCGGTAGGAAAGGGGAATGCGCGCGCGCTTGCCACGCAGCCACGCGCGCCGCAGAAAACGATGGACCCAGAAGTTCGGCCACCACGGCGCAGTCAACGCGGTGCCGAGCAGACCGACGATGCGCGCGCGCATCGGTTCGAGCCCGCAGTCGAATGCGAGAAGCGAGGTCTCGCCGGCCCAGTCCTGGCCATAGCCCGTCAACACGTGCAGCAGGTCATGAATGCAGCCGGTGCGCTCGATGAACCACTGACGGTCCGGGCCGGGGAGGATTTCTTCGAGGCCCGCGGCAAGTCGGCTCGCCTGCAGCAGACCATCGGCGCTGTAGCCGCTGTGCTCCATCATCGCCATATAAGCGCGGCCGAACGATCCCGGCGGCAAGCGCAGCAGCGTGTCGGAATCCGCGAGCGTGCCGAGCAGTGACGGCTGCTCGGCAAGCAGCGCGCCGGCGCCGGGCTCGCCGAGAAAACGCTGGTACATCGCCTCCATCTGGCCGCCGTCGAGCGCGATCATCACTTCGTAGGCATGCTGAATATCGTCTACGTTCGCCCTCAACGCCTTGATCGCCCGCAACGCGCGCGGCCAATCGATGTGGCGTCGCGCCAGCGCGTCGTCCTTCAAGGTTGCTGTCATCTGCGGCTCCCGGCAAAGATCAAGAGGGCGAGTCACGAGTGGCAATCGACCGGTGCCTCGCGATTCGGGTTCGGCTACGGCAAGAAGGAATCGAGGCAGGCCGGCCACCAACTGCGGATGCTTTTTGCAGGGTTCATGCCAGTCGTGCGTCGGCAGCACGAAGGTCGTCCTCATTCCCTGCAAGAACGGACCGAAGTGCCCAGATCTCAAAAGGCGGCGCGGGTATCGCGCCGATTGAAGCGGAGTCTGCGATTTGCCGACGCACGTTCGGAGCGAGCCCGTCGCAGCCTGCTGGATGTCGGTGCCGGGCCAACAGGTGAAGCGCATCTGTTGGTTGCAGATCGACTGCGGGACATTCGAGACCGGCCCGGTACGCATGCCGACGTCCAAACATCTAAACGTGCGCATGTATCGCGCTGCCCTTTGAAATCTGGCTGCCCGCTTGCGTCATTGCTTTTGACGAGGACTCACGTCGCGCTGCAAGAGCGTGCCTGGCACGAACCGTGCGCCAGGAGCGCGAACAGTGAGTGGTGCGCATTGATGGTCGCGAAACGTATCGCTTGGGAATACTCACGAGGATGGAGGTAGAGCAATGAATCAGGCATGGAAGGCGAAAGCGGGGCAGTTCCTGCCGGGCGCGAATCTGACTGTGCTGCCGCACTGGGAGCGCGACGCGGTACCGAGCTACGATCGTGCCGAGGTCTCGGTGCCAGGGCGCCTTCACTTCGCGGTATTCGACTTTATGCAAATGGCGCCCGGCTTCGGCGGCGGCGGACTCGGCGTATCGACGAGCACGGTCGGACACCGGATCACCGTCACGAAGACGACCAACGGCGAGGGCGGCTGCGACGTGCCGAGCGGGCGGCACATGCTCGAGTTGTTCAAGCGAGCCGTCGGCTACGCACGTGACGACATCCGCGTCGATCGGGTGCGCAGCATCCAGCATCAGCACAGCGGCTTCGGCTCGAATGTCTCGTTCAATACCGCGACGCTCGCCGGCTTGAACGCGTTGTTCGGCTCACCGTTTTCGCCGCACGACATGTGGGAAATGATCACCCGCAACTACGTCGAGACCGCGAAGGATGACGAGCACGTGTATTTCGGACTGGAGACCGGCGTCGGCGAAGCGTGCCTGTTCTTCGGCGGTCTGGTCTGGGTCGACGAGAAGCACGGCAACGGCCGTTTCCTCGGCAACCTGAGTTCGGAAAACCTGTGGGTGACCACCGCCGTTGGCAACTACGACACGCTATCGACCGAAGCGCTGCGCGCCCATGGCGAAGGCGCGGACATGTCCGGTACCACCGAGGCGGGCTTCGTGCCGACGCATTTTGTCGAGTGGCAGAAGCGCTACGGCATCGCGTGGCGCAACTTCATCGAGCAGAAGTTGCGGCCGGCACTGCATCGCAACGACCTGTTCGCGTTTCTGAAGCACGGCTGGGAACTCAACAGCATGAGCAACATGAAGGTGCTCGAAGGCATTTTCCGGACCGACGTGATGCGTGAGTTCGACGAGACGATGCAACGCGAGGGCGCGGTGTACGCGGGGATGAGCAGCGCGGGTCCGGGCTTCTATGCATTCTCCGACTGCGAGGACAAGGCGAAGCACCTCGCGGCGGTGATGATGCATCGGTTCGGTGAATTCATGAGCGAGATGACGGTGGCCCGCGCGGGCCAGAAGATGTCCATCGACGTCGCCGTCTAGGCGCATTCCTGCGAGCCCTCGCGAACCTTTCCACCGAGACCGATCGAACATGGCCAAGCGCGTCACCTTCGTCAACACGAACCAGATCAAACCGGCGATTGCGCCGATTGCGTTCGACTACCTTTCGGCGCCGATGGAGCGAGCCGGGTTCGAGCTCGATTTGCTCGACCTGTGCTTCTCCGACGATTGCGAGGCGGCCATTGCCGCGCACTGCCGCACCGCCGCGCCGGATTACTGGGGGGTGACGCTGCGAAATACCGACGACGTCTATTTTTCCAGCGGCTACAGCTTTCTCGACAGAATCAGGGACATCGTCGCGTTGCTTCGGCGCGCGCGCGCGGTTCCGGTCGTGATGGGCGGCGCGGGCTACTCGGTGATGCCGGAAAAACTGCTTGCTTACCTCGACGCCGACTTCGGCATCGTCAGGGAAGGCGAATTCAGCTTTCCCGAGCTGCTGACCTGCCTCGAAGAAGGCAGGAGTTTCACGCACATACCCGGCGTGGTCTACCGCGATACGGCCGGGGTGCGCGCTACGCCGCTCGCCCCGAACGCATGCGGACCGCTGGCCGGCATAGGGCCTCACAAACGCGAGCTGGTCGACAACCCCCACTACTTCGCCAAAGGCGGCCAGATCGGCATCGAAACGAAGCGCGGTTGCAATCGCTCCTGCATCTATTGCGTCGAGCCGCTGATCAAAGGCCGCACGGTGCGCATGCGCGAACCCGATGATGTCGTCGCCGAGATGGCATCGCTCGAAGAGCGCGGGGTCAACGTCTTTCACATCAACGACTCGGAATTCAATCTGAGCGTCGCGCATCCTCTTGCGCTGTGCGCGGCCATCATCCGGCACGGGCTCGCCGGCAAAATCCAGTGGTATGCGTACGGTATGCCGCGGCCGTTTCCCGATGAACTCGCGGCCGCGATGAAAGCAGCCGGTTGCGTCGGCATGAACTTCGGCGTCGACACCGCCAGCGAAACGATGCTGAAGATACTGCGCCGCACCTTTAGCGCCCACGACATCGAGCATGCGGTCGATACGGCGAAGCGCCACGGCCTCGAGCACATCATCGAGCTGCTGTTCGGCGCGCCCGGCGAGACGCAGGAAACCGCGCGCGAGACGATCGAGTTCATCAAGCGGGTCGATCCGGAGCGCGTTTCGGTGACGGTCGGGCTGAGGATTTTCCCCGGCACCGAGCTCGAGCAGATGATTCGCCGCGAAGGCCTGCACGTCGGAAATCCGAATCTTCACGGCCATATCGAAGGCAACGACGATCTGCTGCATCCGGTGTTCTATCTGCCGACCGCATTGGGCCCGGACCCGCAGCAATTCATTGCCGATCTGATCGGCAATGATCGGCGGTTCTTCGGGACCAACGCGAGTCTGTTCAACTACAACGCGAACGACGCGCTGGTCGAAGCGATCGCGCAAGGCGAACGGGGCGCGTATTGGTCGATCCTGAACCGGATCGAGAAACGCTTCGAAGCGGCCCACGACGCGCGCGGTTGTCACCGCACGTCCGCGGCCGGCGGCGATGCGGATCGGGCACCGATCGAGGTTGTGCCGATCGAGCAAAGTGCCTGATGCGGTGTGCGATGCCCGAAGCGGCCAGTCATCCAGTGGCCTGCGTACTTTCAACCCAGGAGGAGTGCATGCTTTTAGAAAACAGCCAGCCTGAGCCGTACAGGATCAAGATGGTCGAGCCGATCAGGCTGATCGACCGCGAGCAACGGCAGGCGCGGCTTGTCGCCGCCGGGTACAACGTCTTTCGCCTCGAAGCAGACGACGTCTACATCGATCTGATGACGGACAGCGGCACCTCCGCGATGAGCGCGAACCAGTGGGCCGGCATCATGACCGGCGACGAATCATATGCCGGTTCCCGCAGTTTCACGAAGTTGACGCAGGCCGTGCGGGACATGCTCGGCTTCGAATACGTATTGCCAACCCATCAGGGCCGGCCGGCCGAGCACTTCCTGTTCCGGACCCTCGTGCGCCCAGGCCAGGTGGTGCCATTCAACGCGCCGTTCGATTCGACCGAGGCACACGTATCGATTGCCGGCGGGACCGCGATACCGTGCGTCGCCGAAATCGGCTACCAACCCGCTGTCGAGCACCCGTTCAAGGGCGACGTGGATGTGCAGAAGCTGCGCAACGTGATCGAGAGCGAAGGGCGCGACAATATTCCGCTGATCATGGTCTCGCTGACGAACAACGCGGGCGGCGGCCAGCCGGTATCGATGGCGAACCTGCGCGCGGTGAGGGCGTTGGCCGATGAGTTTGCGATTCCGGTCTACTTCGATGCGGCGCGCTGCGCGGAGAATGCTTACTTCATCCAGCAGCGCGAGAGCGGCTATGCGAACCGGTCCGTGGCGGAAATTCTGAAGGAGCAGTTTTCCTATGCCGAGGGCTGCACGTTCAGCTGCAAGAAGGACGCGCTGGTCAACATCGGCGGCTTGCTCGCGACACGGTCGCGCACGCTCTATGAGCAGGTCGTGCCGCTGCTCGTGCTGTACGAAGGTTTCGTCACCTACGGAGGGATGGCGGGCCGCGATCTCGAGGCGCTCGCGATCGGTCTGCGCGAGATGGTCGACGACCGATACCTGCAACACCGCGTAGGTCAGGTCGAACGGCTAGGGGACACACTGCTTGCCGGTGGCGTTCCGATACTGAGGCCGACCGGTGGACACGCGGTGTACGTCGATGCGGCCGCCTTCCTGCCGCACCTGCCGCGCTCGCAGTTCCCGGCCGAGGCGCTGGCTGCCGAGCTTTATCTGGAGGGCGGCGTGCGCGCCGTCGGTCTGGGCTCGTTGGCGTTCCTGAAAGAAGTTCCGTCGACGGGCACTGTCAGCGCCCCGAGGCTGGAACTGCTGAGGCTGGCCATTCCTCGCCGCGTCTACACCGATAGCCACCTCGCGGCGGCTGCCGCCGCGTTGATCCGGGTCTACCAACGACGCGATGCGATCCGGGGAATGCGCATCGTCTCGGCACCGTCGATGCTCAAGCACTTCACCGCGGTCCTCGCGCCGATCGAGGACCGTGACGAGATGCTCGCGGAGTCTCGGGAAGTTTTGGTCTGAGGTGATTTCATGTCGAATGCTGTCTTCGAAACGCTCGAGCTCAAACCGCATGCTTATCCGGGGGTTCTGGTCACGTTGTGCGGTGTGGATGGGGCGGGGAAGTCGTCACTGATGGAAAGGCTCGAAAGCGCGTGCACGCGTGCGGGGCTCAACTGCGTGACGACGTTTACGCCGACCCGTAGGATCCGCAAAGATGCGCTGTTCCGGGATATGGTGGACAGCCACTGGCATACATCGAGCGCCGGTTCCGGACTCGACGTAAACCGACGGCGCGTCGACATGCTGGGCATTCTGCTGTCCATCATGGGAGACCTCGTCCAGCATCTGACCGACACGGTCATACCGGCACTGGAACGCGGCGACGTCGTTTTCTGCGACCGCTACGTGTTCACCTCTCAGGCTGAAATCGGCACGCGTTCCGATCCCGCTGAGACTGCGCCTGTGCTCCGCAGTATCGCTGGTCATTTGCTGCGTCCCGACGTCGCCTTTGGTCTGAACGTTTCCGGCGCGACTTCACACCGTCGCGTGCGGGCAAGGAACGACGAGAACGACCAGCCGCCGCCGATGAGCTTTCTGACGCGTCAGGTGGCGGCCTATCGCGCCGTGTTCGAGGTCAACGGCGTGGTCGCGCTGGATGCGGAGCGGAGTCTCGACGAGACGTTCTGTCAGGCACTCAGTCATCTCGTGGCGATCGACCGTGTTGCGGGGCGGTTGGGCTCTCTCGGGGCGGAACGTCCTACACGAAGCGTGGCGGCATGCTGAGGCTTCGACCTGCCCCCCGGAAGCCGGAATCGGGCATCGAGGTATGCGACAAAATGCGCGTCGACACGTTTTGATGAGCATCTATCCTTCGAGGAAGGACCATGATGCATGGAACATCAGAGCCAGGGAGACGACGATGCTTAGCCCACATGAGATCGCAACGCTCATGCTTCTCGAGACAAACCCCCGTCCAGAAAATATCGATCCCGGCGATCTCGACGCGTTGTGCGAGCGCCAACTTGTATTTCTGGAAAAGCTCGCATCTGGATACGCGCGAGGGCGTCTGACTGCGCAAGGACGCTCGGTATTGCGGTGGGTCGGGAGGGTGAACTAGTGCCTCGCTCTGCATCGCCTGGGAGCTGTGACCTTCAGGAGCAATCACATGCAATACCCAGTCGCGCGGCGGGCGGTGCAGACCATTGTTCGCGAACATCAACACGAGGCGTTCGACGCCAATCGCGATCCGTTCGGCGGCAGCGAGATCGAAGGTGAAATGGACCGTTTGTTTTCGTTGATCGTCAGTACCGTTTCCGAGTCGATTCAATAAGAGTGGGCAGCACCGGAATGTGACGGGCGACGCTCGCGCTCAGCGGGCTAGGCCGCCAACGGGACAGCGCCCGTACATTTGATTTCATCGAGGCAAACGCTGGACTTGACTCCGCTCACGCCCGGAATGCGCATCAGCGTATCCAGCAGAAACTCCGACAGCGCTTTCAGGTCTTGCGCCACGACCTTGAGCATGTAATCGATATCACCCGTTACGACGAAGCATTCCTGAACCTGGGTGAGTTCCGAGATCATTCGCTTGAACTTCGACAGGTCGCGGACATGGCCTCGCTCCATCGTCACCTGGATGAAGGCCACTACGCCAAAGCCCAGCAACTGCGCGTCGAGCCGCGTCTCGTAGCGTTTGATCACACCCATTTCCTCGAGCCGGCGATGCCGCCTCAGCGTTTGCGCGGGCGACAGTTTGATCGCCTCCGCAAGTTCGAGATTGGAGATGCGCCCCTGGGACTGAAGAATCTCCAGTAGACGCACGTCGATACGGTCGATGTCGATTGTATGCACTTTTATTTCCCCGTTAGCCAGCGAAATGAAATATTAATGCACAAATCAGGGTTTGTCTGCGTCTGCAAGGAAATCCAATTGCGTCGATAAAAACTTACACTGAATCCAGATGTCGCTGCGAGGCCGCCGGCTAATGCGTTGAGAGAGTGGTCCGAGGACGCTGCCTGCGTGGCGATTGGAGAAATTTTCTTTCATTATTCCGACACCCAGCGCCACTCGGTGCCGGTTGCTCGCCGCAAATCATTCACCCTCTGCTGAACCTGAGAGATCATGGCCGACCTGTTTGACAATCCAATGCAACTGATGGGCTTCGAATTCGTTGAATTTGCCTCGCCCGTACCCAATGTCCTTGAACCGCTGTTCGAGCAGATGGGCTTCACACTGGTGGCTCGCCACCGTTCGAAGGACGTGCTGCTTTACCGCCAGGGCGAAATCAACTTCATCGTCAATCGCGAGCGCAACAGTGCGGCCGCTTACTTTGCCGCCGAGCATGGCCCGAGTGCGTGCGGCATGGCATTTCGCGTGAAGGATTCGCACAAGGCCTACGTCCGCGCGCTGTCGCTAGGGGCTCAGCCGATCGAAATCGCAACCGGTCCAATGGAGCTGAGATTGCCGGCAATCAAAGGCATTGGCGGCGCACCGCTTTATCTGATCGACCGCTTCGAGGACGGCAAATCGATCTACGACATCGATTTCGAGTTCATCGAAGGTGTCGAGCGGCGGCCGGCCGGTCATGGCTTGCGCCTCGTCGACCACCTCACGCACAACGTCTATCGCGGCCGCATGACGTATTGGGCCAACTTCTACGAGACTCTGTTCAACTTCCGTGAGCTACGCTACTTCGACATCGAGGGCGAATACACGGGTCTCACGTCGAAGGCGATGACGGCGCCGGACGGCAAGATCCGCATTCCATTGAACGAGGAATCTGGCAAGGGGAGCGGGCAGATCGAGGAATTCCTGATGGCCTTCAATGGCGAGGGCATTCAACACATCGCGTTCCTGACGGACGATCTGATAACGGTTATCGACAATCTGCAGATGGCAGGCGTGCCGCTGATGACGGGGCCGAACAGCTACTACTACGATGCGCTCGAGACGCGCTTGCCGGGCCACGGTCAAGCGGTGGGCGAATTGCAATCGCGCGGCATCCTCCTCGACGGAACGACGGCAGACGGGTCGCCGCGCCTGCTGCTGCAGATTTTTTCCAAGCCGCTGCTTGGCCCTGTCTTTTTCGAATTCATCCAGCGCAAGGGTGATGAAGGTTTCGGCGAAGGCAATTTCAAGGCGCTGTTCGAGTCGCTCGAACGCGATCAGATCGAGCGGGGCACGCTGAAGGTTTGACGCGCGGTACAACCCCGTCGATAGCTCTCGACCAGAGCAGGCGAAAAGCGAGGCGTGGCGTCCAGAACCAACCGCAGGACACAGGAGACAACATCGTGGCACACCAGCAACAGGGCACGCTACAGCGCGGCCTGAAGAATCGTCACATTCAGTTGATCGCGCTAGGAGGCGCAATCGGCACCGGCCTCTTTCTCGGCATCGCGCAGACCATCAAGACGGCAGGACCGTCCGTGTTGCTCGGGTACGCGATCGCGGGCATCGTCGCCTTCTTCATCATGCGGCAACTCGGCGAAATGGTCGTCGACGAGCCGGTGGCGGGATCCTTCAGCTACTTCGCAGGCAAATACTGCGGCCAATTCTCGGGCTTCGTGTCCGGCTGGAACTACTGGGTGCTGTACGTTCTCGTGTCAATGGCAGAACTGTCGGCCGTTGGCATCTACATGCAGTACTGGTGGCCCGGTCTGCCCACGTGGGTCTCCGCGCTCGCCTGCTTCTGCGTCATCAACGCGATCAACCTCACCAGCGTGAAGTCGTACGGCGAGCTCGAGTTCTGGTTCTCGATCGTCAAGGTCGCTGCGATCGTCGGCATGATCGGCTTCGGCGGCTACCTGTTGATTTCGGGCCACGCAGGCCCTGACGCGGGCGTGGCCAATCTCTGGCGCCACGGCGGCTTCTTTCCGAACGGCGTGTCGGGCCTCGTGATGGCGATGGCTGTCATCATGTTCTCGTTCGGTGGACTGGAACTCGTCGGCATTACGGCCGCCGAGGCGGAAGATCCTTCGCACACCATCCCGCGCGCGACCAACCAGGTGATCTACCGGATCCTGATTTTCTACGTCGGCGCACTCGGCGTGCTGCTGTCGCTGTATCCGTGGGAAAAAGTCGTTACGGGCGGTAGTCCGTTCGTGCTGATCTTTCACGCGATGAATAGTAACTTCGTCGCCAACGTGCTCAATGCGGTGGTGCTCACCGCCGCGCTGTCGGTCTACAACAGCGGCGTCTACTGCAACAGCCGCATGCTTTACGGCCTCGCAGGCCAGGGCAATGCGCCGCGCGCTCTGCTGAAGGTGAACGCCCGCGGGATTCCGCTCGTCGCGCTGGGTGTTTCCGCCGTGGCGACGGCCACCTGCGTGGTGATCAACTACCTGATGCCCGGCAAGGCATTTGAACTACTGATGGGGCTCGTCGTCTCGGCGCTCATCATCAACTGGGCAATGATCAGCATCATTCATTTGCGCTTTCGCAGCGCGAAAGCGCGAGCCGGTGAGACGACCGTATTCCGCAGCCTGGGCTATCCGCTTACCAACTATCTGTGTCTGGTGTTCCTTGGCGGCATCCTGGTGGTGATGTGGCTGATACCGGATCTGCGCATGTCGGTCTACCTGATCCCCGTTTGGCTCGTTGCGCTGGGCGTCGGCTATCGCTTGCGCAATCGACGCGCGGGCGCCTCGGTACCGGTTGGCGTGCCGATGCGCTAGGCACCGCGCTTTTGCAATCTTTTGGCCTAATCCAGGGAACCAGCATGTTTGAACACATCGATGCCTATGCGGGCGACCCGATCCTCACCTTGAACGAGAACTTCGCGAAGGATTCGCGCGACCATAAGGTCAATCTGAGCATCGGCATCTATTACGACGATCAAGGCCGCTTACCGGTGATGCAAGCCGTACGCGAGGCCGAAGGACAACTGCTTGCCGAGCTCGGTCCAAAGCCGTACCTGCCGATGGCGGGCTTCGCCCACTACCGCGATGCCGTGCAATCGTTGCTGTTCGGCGACGACTCGCCCGCACGTACCGAGGGGCGCATCGCGACTGTGCAGACCTTGGGCGGCTCGGGCGCGCTCAAGGTCGGTGCGGATTTCATCAAGCGCTATTTTGCGGGCTCACGGGTATGGGTCAGCGATCCGACGTGGGAAAACCACCGTTTCATCTTCGAGCGCGCGGGATTCGAAGTCGACACGTACCCGTACTACGACGAATCGAGCGGCGGGCTCAAGTTCGAAGAGATGCTATCGGCCATCGACGCGCTGCCGGCGCGCAGCGTCGTCCTGTTGCACGCGTGCTGTCACAACCCGACGGGCGTCGATCTGAACGACGCGCAATGGGTGCAACTGATCGAGGTCATCAGGAAGCGGACCCTGCTGCCATTCATCGACATGGCGTATCAGGGCTTCGGCGCGGGCATCGACGCGGACGCATTTGCGATTCGTGAACTCGTGCGCCAGAACGTGCCGGCGTTGGTGGCCAATTCATTCTCGAAGAACTTCTCGCTGTATGGCGAGCGGTGCGGCGGACTGTCGGTGATTTGCGAGTCGCCGGATGTTGCCGGGCGCGTATTGGGTCAATTGACGAGCGCCGTGCGCGCGAACTACAGCAATCCGCCGACGCACGGCGCAAAGATCGTAGCGCGCGTGCTGACAACACCGGCAATGCGGCAATCATGGCAACGAGAGCTTGCATCGATGTGCCGGCGCATCATGCGTATGCGTGCGGAGATCCATGAACGCCTGCGCGGCAAGGTGCCGGACACGATGCTCGCGCGCTACCTCGAGCAGCGCGGTATGTTCACGTACACCGGGTTGTCGGCAGACCAGGTCGACACGCTGCGCGAACGGCACGGCGTCTACTTGATCCGGTCCGGGCGCATGTGCGTCGCCGCGCTCAATGACAACAACGTTGCGACGGCTGCGGAGGCCATCGCGAGGGTCATCTCGCGGGCAGGCGATTGAGACTACTGCCGCAAGCCTGGAGCCGCGGCTGGACACGCGATCGGTCCGGCTAACGTGCGCGCGATGGCGGATCGGTTCCAGACCGACGTCGAAGCCGTCGCTAGCGCTCTCAATGCGGTGCGCGGCATGGAAATCGTCCTTTTCAGTTTCGTCGCGCGCTCGCGTTGCCGCTGTGCTTGAGCGTCGGATCGAGCAACGAACCCTTGACGTCGAGCGAAGACGCTTGCCCGAGTTTCGCGTAGTCGTTCTCGAGCCATACGTTCGCCACTTCGCGGCCACGCTCGAAGAGCGTTTTGAGCAATGACCAGGACGTGCTGCTCTTGGAAACAAAACCGAACTTCGCGAGAAAATCGTCGTCGCGAATCAGGTGAAACCTGACGGGCTTGAAGCGGCTTTTGCGCGCTGCTTCCTCGCCGACCGAGTCGAGCACACGGTTGACCGCTTCGATCGCGTTGATCTCCAGTACGACGGACGCGTTGAAACCGATTTCATTGAGCCGGTCGAGAATGCCGCGCGCGTCTTTAGGCGGCATGTCGTGGCGCACGAACGGATTCGCGAGAACGAGAATCAGGTCCTGGGCATGGGCGATCAACGGTGCCAATGGGGGGTTGCCCAGATAGCCGCCATCCCAGTACGGTATGCCGCCCACGCTGATGGTGCGAAACTCGCTCGGCAGGCATGCGGAAGCGCGCAATACGTCAATGGAAATCTCGGGGCGGGTGAAAATTGCGCGTTGGTTGGTTCGTACGTCGGTTGCGCAAATGAACAGTTGCGGGCCATCGCGCGTGGTATTGAGCGCGGCGAGATCCTGTTCGGGGAGGGCGGAACGAATCAACGGCCCGAGCGGATCGCGGTAAAACGGATTGCCGTAAGGCGAAGTGACGAGTCCCACGGCCTCCAGCATGATGGCGGCGGGATTCCAGTCGATATTCCAGCCGCCGAATGGGCCGGGTTCGGAAAAGCCGAGGAGCGCGTTGCCCGCTAGCGCACCGGCGCGCGATACCGCTTCCCAGAAGGCGCGCAGCATCTCGCGTGCTTTCGGTGCGCCGCTAGTTGCGAGACCCGCCGCGCACAGCGTCGCATTGATTCCGCCCGCGCTTGCGCCGCTGATTGCCGCGATATCGAGCGGGGTTGCCTGCGACGAAGCCTCCAGCAGACGGTCGAGCACACCCCACGTGAAGGCGCCGTGCGAACCGCCGCCTTGCAGGGCAAACGCGACCTTGGGGCCGTTCTGTCGCGTCGGGTTCCGGGGTTCCTCCATCGCCATCGCTCCTTCGCGTCTTCATCGCCTTCCCGGCAATCTTACGCGCACGCGAGGATACTTGCGTCGGAAACGTCGAGCTTTCAATGGTTCGTCCTGTCCCGCATGCCATGGCGGCTCGCCCTGGATACTGCGATACTATTTATAGTCGCGCGCTGCGTAACCTACTAAAACGGTCCATGACAAAGAGGTTGACTGACACAAGCCGGTGTGCCGGGACGGCATCGCGGGCTCACAGCTTTCGTCCGGGGGTACCTGGATGAATCGGGATCTCGATCTGGATTCCCGAGGCGCGATCACGCTAAACGGGCTGGCGCGCAGGCTGGGGCGTACCCGTGAGCAACTGATGCATCGCTGGATCGCCGAGACCTCGGAGCAGGGAGCGCACACCGATGCGGACAGCGGGCAGGGACTCATGGGCTGTTTCGCCTATATGCTGGCCGAAGTATGCGCTGCCCTGCTGGTCGCCGAGCGCGACGCGTCACTATCCGCGCATGTGGCTGTCGCGCATCCCGGCAGGTTCTGGCCAGAGGGCTGGCGGGTCACGGATCTGTTTCGCAACATCGATCTGATGCAGCGCTTTCTGAAAGACGAGATCCGCGCGTATTTCGGTCCGGTTGCGGCTTCCATCGACGTTCACATACGGGCACACGACATCGTCGAGCGCACGTTTCGCGCGATGATCGAAAACGCCATCGAGGCGCAAATGCAACGTCAGGCCGCCGAGGTGGCGGCGGCGCAGGACAGCCTGCACACGGCGCTGACTGCGCTGAAGCTCACGGAGGAGCGGCTGCGTGTCGCGACGAGCGCGGCCGGCATCGGCATCTTCGAGTGGTGTGGCGCCTCGCGACAAGGCGTGTGGGAAAACCGCCAGATGTACGAAATCACCGGGCAGCCCGAGGAGAGGGGGCCGTTGACGGAAACCGAGTTCATGACGTCGGTCGTTCATCCCGACGATGTCGAACTGCTGAAATGCCATTTTCAGTCCCGGCTGGTCTCCGGCGAGCCGGTGCATGTCGCGTTCCGGCTGCACCGCGTAACCGACCGCGCGCTCAGGACCGTAGAAATGTTCGGGTATCTGCGTCCGCCCGTTCAGCAGGACGATTACACGTTCATTGGCAGCTTGTGCGACGTGACGGAGCGGACCGACGCAGAGGCGAAGTTGCAGGACGCCGATCGCCGCAAGGACATCTTTCTGGCCACGCTCGCGCACGAGCTGCGCAACCCGTTGGCGCCCGTGCGCAACGCCGCGCATCTGCTGGGCCACGGCGCGGGAGCCGATCCCGCCAAACGTGAGTGGCTGCGCAATGTGATCGAACGCCAGACCGGCCACCTGTCGCATCTGATCGACGACCTGCTCGATGTATCGAGGATCACCACCGGCAAGATCGAGTTGAAGCGCGAGGTCTTCGATATCAGGCTGGCACTCGACCACGCTCTCGAGATCACGATGCCGGCTGCGTTGCAGCGGCATCACGACATCGTGCGTCTGCCGCTCGCGCACCCAGTGTACGTCCACGGTGACCCGGCGCGGATCACCCAGACATTTTCCAATCTGCTGGATAACGCGATCAAATACACCGACGAGGGTGGCCGGATCGTCGTATGCGCGACGCTCGTCGGTCAGGAGGTATCCGTTACCGTGTCGGACACGGGCACGGGTATTTCGGGCGACGCACTGCCTCACGTGTTCGATCTGTTCGTACAGGGTTCCTGCCACGGCGAGCCGTCCAGGGGCGGTCTTGGGATCGGGCTCTCGGTGTGCAAGACGCTGACCGAGATGCACGGCGGGACCATTGTCGCCAGGAGCGAAGGCAAGAACAGAGGCAGTGAATTCGAAATACGTCTACCCGTTTGCCAGGGCAGCAACCAGCAGGCGAAGGACGGTGCCGAAGCAGGTCGACCGCCGTCCGACCCATTGCGTATTCTGATCGTCGACGATAACAGCGATGCCGCGCTGTCGCTCGCAATGATTCTCGACGCGCACGATGTGCGCACCGCACACAGCGGGGAAGAAGCGCTTCAGATTGCCGCTGCCTTCGAGCCGCAGATCGTTTTCCTTGATCTTGGTCTGCCGGGAATCAGCGGCTATGAGGTTGCGCGTCGGCTGAGGGATCGTCAGGCGGCCGGCAAGCGCCTTGAAATCGTCGCCGTGTCGGGCTACGGACAGCCCGAGGACGTGGCTCGCTCAGCGGGAGCGGGGTGTGATAGTCATCTCGTCAAACCCGTCGATATCGAAGAACTGCTTGCGATCATCAGGCGAATGACCGGCGAAAATCCGTCCACCGCGTAGTTTTCGATCGACCTTCTTTGTGCGAGGCGGCGTTCTGGGGCGACGACGAAAAGCACTGTTCGGATTTTCCCGCTTATCAGTCGAATTCCCTCGCGGGAACGACGTGGTAATTTTCGCACTGCTCCACCATCAATCCATCCAGGAGGTAGTGATGTCACGGACCGTCAGGTTTGCCGAGGCCGGTGGGCCGGAAGTGCTTCGATTCGTCGACGAATCGGTCCGCGGCCCCGGCCGCGGTGAAGTTCGCATCAACGTGAAAGCGATCGGTCTCAATCGCGCGGAATCGATGTGGCGCACCGACCAGTATATCGAGCCAGTCCGCTTTCCGGCCGGGCTCGGGTACGAGGCGGCCGGCATCGTCGACGTGGTGGGCGAGGGCGTCGGCGGTTTCGCGCCCGGAGACGAGGTCAATGTGATCCCGTCGTTCTCGATGAATCAGTACTTCACCTACGGCGAAGTCATCATCGTGCCGGACCATGCAGTCGTCAGGCACCCGAAATCTCTTTCCTTCGCCGAGGCCGCGTCGGTGTGGATGATGTTCGTCACCGCATATGGCGCGCTGATCGAAGATGCGAAGGTGGGCGCCGGCGACTATGTCGTCATACCGGCCGCTTCGAGCAGCGTTGGACTGGCAGCGATCCAGCTAGCGAATTACGCGGGGGCGACGTCGATCGCGGTCACGCGCCATGCTGGCAAGCGGCAGCAGTTGCTCGACGCGGGTGCCGCACACGTGGTCGTGACGGACGAGTCGGACCTTGTCGAAGCGATCATGCGGATCACGGATGGAAAGGGGGCTCGCGTCGCTTTCGATCCGGTCGGCGGCCCGAACTTCGCGAAACTGGTCTCGGCGCTGTCCTTCCAGGGGATCGCGTATCTGTACGGCGCGCTAGACGAACGTGCCACGACGCTGCCCGTGCTGCCGATGATCGCCAAAATGAATTCCGTGAAGGCGCACAACATCTGGCTGACGAGTGGCGACCCAACGCGCCGAAAGGCTGCGGTGGAGTTCGTGCTCAAGGGGCTCGAAAGCGGTTCGCTGAAGCCGGTCATCGATCGCACCTTTGGGTTAGACGAGATCGTCGACGCGCACCGCTACCTCGAAACCAACGGGCAGTTCGGAAAGATCGTGGTAACGGTGTAGCCCGCGAACCGACATTTCCGTGTATTTCTGCGATCCGAAACACCCTTGGCAACGCGGCTCGAATGAAAATACCAACGGCCTGTTAAGACAGTACTTTCCGAAAGGCATCGACCTGTCGGTCTACTCACAGGCCAAACTCAACGCCGTGGCACGAAGGCTGAACGAGCGACCACGAAAGACCCTGGATTACGAAACACCGGCTGAACGATTCCATCGAACTATTGCATCGACCGGTTGAATCCGCCGTAGGAAGCGGTCAGTCCCGCGGATGCCGCGACCAGCAGCATCCGCTCGAGCGCCTGTCCCGCCGCGAGCCATGCCTCGGGGTCGTCGCGCATCGTGGCGATGCCGACCATCAGCGGCGAGCCTTGCACGAGGTGCTGATGCGTAGCGGGCTGTCCCGCGCCCACATCGAATACGCGGACGGCCAGGCTGACGAGCGGCGCCGCGAAGTCGAGCAATGCTCCGACGGCGGTACCGTAAGCCGGCATGCCATCGTCGCGCCGGCGCGGGTGGATCCAGCTGGCGAGCTCGCGCCGGAAGCGTGGGTCCGCGAACTGCGCGTGATCGGCGTCGGCGATCAGTTGCGCCAGCGCCTCGCGCGCGGTCGTTTGCTCCACGCAACAGGCAATCGCACCCTCGTCGTCGCAGGCGTCGCTGAGCTTGCGTTGCAGTGCCGCCGGAACGGCTTCGTCGACGAACGGCGCACGCGTCGTCACGCGCGCCGTCAGCGCGTCGAAGAGTTCGCGCAGGTGGGGATCGCGAGGCCCGTCGCGCGACACGCGCACGAGCGCCACGATGTCGGGGTCGGCTTCCGATGGAAACAGCGTGATCGCATAAGCGAGACCGAGACGGCACAGCGCCACGCGAAGATTGAGCAACGCCGCGCCGCAGCTCATCAGAAGTTCGCGATCGAAAGGATCGACCACGGGAAGCGCGCGCATGCGGTCGGCGCAGATCTGTACGGTCTCGCCGTCGACGATGAACCGCCACGGTTGCGTGTTGTGATTCGACGGCGCGAGCACCGCATAATGCAGCGCAAAGCGCAGCTGGTGTTCCAGTGGCGTGGAGGCGTGGAAGTGCGGTTCGCCGATTTCCCACGCGTCATGTTGGGCGGCATCGTTCATCTCGAAGTCTCCTTTCGGATCGTTCCCGCGAGCACGCGGTTCGTGTCGTCATCGTGTCGCCGGGTACCGTGGCAGGTTTGTGGCAGGTCGACGTTTCAGATGTCTCGCGTACGCTTTGCGCGGGTCTCGCAGCGGAGAAGCGCTACAGGTCGTGTTCGTCGTCGAACAGCTTATGGCGGATCGCATAGCGAACCAGCCCGTTCTCGTTCGGCATCTGCATTTTTTCGAGGATGCGCGTCTTGTGCGTGCTGATCGTCTTCACGCTGACGCATAGTTCGTTGGCGATCTCGGTGATGCTCTCGCCTTCGACCAGGCGCCGGAACACGTCGAATTCGCGATCGGACAGCCGCTGGTGCGGCAGCGCGTCGGCAGGCTCGTTCAGGTTCTGGGCAAAGCGTTCGGCCATCGCGAGGCTTACATAAACGCCCCCTGACGCGACCTTCGTCACCGCGCCGACCAGTTCCGCGCTCGCGCTTTCCTTGGTCAGATAGCCGGACGCGCCCGCCTTGAACGCTCGCACCGCGTATTGCTGCTCGGCGTGCATCGTTAGCACCAGAATCCGCAGGCCGGGTTTTTCCTCCTTGATCTGCTTGATCAGTTCAATGCCATTGCGCCCCGGCATCGACAGGTCGAGCACGAGCACGTGGGCCTGCGTCGCGCGAATCAGCCCGATCGTCGTCGCGCTGTCGCAAGCTTCGCCGGCCACTTCGAAGCCGCTCGCCTGCTGCAGGATATGGCGCAGTCCGTCGCGCACGAGCGTGTGGTCGTCGGCCAGCAACACCTTGATCATGGGGTGATCTCTCCCGGTTGCATCCATTGCCAGGGAAACCTGACCGCAATCGCGAAATCGGCGCTTTGCGCTGTATCGATCCGCATGGAGTCGCCGAGCATCGGCGCGTGTTCGCGCACGCCGATCAATCCGAACGGCATTTCGTGACCGCTGGCTCCAACCGTCTCGCGATCGGCGTCTCGTTCGCGATCCATTATCCGCTATCCGTGGCGGGCAGTCGGGCCGTTTGTGTGAGATGTCACTTCGGCCGTGTTTCGCCTTCGCATGGCGGCGACCTGGGTCGCTGCCCTCCACGTAGAGGTCGCCGGAATTCCCGCATGATCTGGCCGAATACGCCCAGCTCGAAGAACCGGCGGTGCAGCATCCGGCTGTCCCGGCCGTGTGGGAGCACCGCACGCTCCCATTTTCTGGAAGCCAGTTCAGCGGCAGATTCGCGAGGTCGTTGTCGGTCAGCAGCAGGTATTCGCGGTGCGCGTTGCGGAAACCTTGCAGCCACGCGAGCGCGACCAGCACCGCGCGGTCCTGCGAGCTCGATTGCAGCGGCAGCACGTCCAGGCACTGGAACAGCAGCGAGCGCTGGGTGCGGTACGGCACGAGCATGAAAGGCAGATCGAACTGCCCGGCATAAGCGATGTGCTCGTTGCATTGCGCGAGCGCTTCGGCCGGGTCGCCGAGCGACTCGCGGATTTTCGGTAACCGCTTAGGCTCCGGTACGCCCCCATCCTGGAGAATCTGCAGGACGTCCCGGAACTGCCCGACCAGCCCCTCCGCCATACCGGCGTGTTCAAGCTGGTATTTTTGCAGTCGGACCTTTGCGTAGGACTCCAGCTTGCGCACCACCTTGATGAAGATCTCGGCGACGTCACTCATCAAAACTACGCCAGTAGCGGGGCTTTCGGATCCCAGCGCTGCGGTGTCACTGGCAGACGCCTCTGGACGAGGTACTGATCGAGTGCAACGCGCGCGAGTGGCGGCAAAGCCACCTTGCCGGGCTTGCCTCCCTTACCCACGAGATTGAGCCAGTGGGCACCGCGTTCATCTATCCGGATGTCACCAAGCTTCGCGCCGACAAGTTCGCTCGCACGCAGACCGGTCGCGTAGGAAAAGTCAAGCAGGAAGCGCAGCCGCTGCGCGGCGGGTGCTTCCAGCCGTAGGACCATTCCAGTCCGTTGGCGATCGTGCGAGCCAGCCCCCATTCGCTTTCCGTGAAGCCGCGCGACGTGTCCAGTGGCGTGACGCGCGTTTTGCCGCGCACCTTGATGCCGGCAAACGGATTAGGGAAATTACGGGCGGCATTGACACTCGACCGCAGGGTACACCGGGAACCGTCTGCTTAAGATCGCGCGCGAAGGCGCGCAAATGACACCTCACGATCTGGCGAAGTTCGAAGCGCAACGCCGTCACGCGACCTTGGCGGCCATCGTCATGGAAGCTACGGCGACGGTCACCGACGAAATCGACCACCTGCACGATCGCATCATCGGCCGGCTCTTCAATGCTGCGAAAAAGCCAACCATTTGGAAGCGGCGGTGGCTCAAATATTCCGTCCTCCAGCGAACGAGTCCTTAGGCCGTGTTCACATTTAAAAGCGGCCCAAACGAGCAGGCAAGGGACGCGAACACGAGATGGCTGTCAGCGAGCTTGTCATACCGGGTGGAGACACGGCGAAAATGCTTGATACGGTTGAAGAAACGCTCGACCAGGTTGCGTGTGCGGTACAGCGCTCGACTGTAGCGGCGCTTTGTCTTGCGATTCGAGCGCGGAGGAATGACAGCCTTTGCACGAGCGGCCCGAATCTGATTCACGAAGGCATCGGAATCGTAGCCCTTGTCCGCGATGACTGCTTCGGTGCGCAGATGCTCGACCAGTTCTGCGGCGCACGAGATGTCGGCAACCTGTCCTTCAGTGATGATCAGTCGCAACGGACGACCTGCCGAGTCCACGGCCAGATGCAGCTTGGTACTCAATCCGCCCCGGGAACGCCCGAGCGCTTGCGGCCCACTTTTTTGAGGCTCCGGCCGAATGCTGGTGCGCTCGCACGACGGTCGAATCGATCAGGACGTGGTCGATTTCCGTCTCGCCTGCCAGTGCATTCACCACCTGTTGCCAGACACCTGTTTGCCGCCAGCGTGAGAAGCGCATGTACACCGTATGCCATCGGCCGAATTCCGAGGGAAGATCGCGCAATGGACTACCAGTGCGGGCAATCCACAGCACCGCTTCGACAAACCAGCGATTGTCGGCCGCCGTGCGACCCCGATCGCCTTCCTTGCCCGGCAGGATGGGTTCGATCTTTTTCCATACCTTGTCGCTTAGTAACGTGCGAATCATCCCGTCTTGCAATTGCAAAAAACAAGATGTAAACACATTTCGTCAAATGTAAACAGACCCTAGGACTGTCAGGCGCGGATCCCGTCGAGGTGCGGGGAGTGATTCTCACAACGACGCCGAATAGATTTATGCAAGCCAACAACGACATCGAAGATCAGGGTTGCAAAAATGGGGGGTGACCATAGATTTTCTGAAGCGCCCCCTCTCCAGATCGGCAATACCCGCTGATCGCAACGTCGGCGCTGGACGGATTGCCATCGGCCATGTGCGGATGCAGTTCGTCTTCCGGCAGCCTCATCACCAGACAGTCCAGAGCTAAAGATTCGCTCCTATCACATAGATATCTCTTTACAACCTACTTCTTTTGATAGGTTTGTCTCAAAATTATTCGGGGTCAGAATTGAATCTATCACCAGCGGATCTACGAGCTGGGGTTCCGATGCGCAATTATCCGAAATCGTTTTCTTTTGGCTAGCGACCTCATACAGCGCCGGCGGCAAATTTGTAAGACCAGATTTTCTGGATGCGCCATATGGAGAGAAATAGTTATTAGATGGATATTGGGTAATCAAGTATATCCCAATCATTGAAGTTGAATATCTTTTTACTGGCAATTTAATCCGAAATGTCACTCGTCATAGAAAGCAATGTTGGGTCGGTCCGTGTAATCGCACTTAACCATCAAAACAGGAACAATCCGTTTAGCGAAGATCTCGAGAATAGTATCAAGCGCGCCCTTGCCACGGCTAACAACGACACGAGCGTAGACTCGATCGTGGTGACAGGTGGGTCCAATCGCTCGTTCAGCGCCGGTGGCGACTTCAATGAAGTACGGCAATTGTGCGGTGGCGAAGACGTCGATAAATGGATCGATCGTGTCACGGACCTCTATCTGAGCGTACTACGGGTTGACAAGCCCACGATCGCGGCAATCGACGGCTACGCGATCGGGATGGGATTCCAGTTTTCGATGATGTTCGACTGGCGGGTCGCGGCCTCATCCGCGGAGTTCCGAATGCCGGAGCTGAGGCACGGAATCGGGTGTTCCGTTGGAGTTGCGATTCTTCAGCATGCGATCGGATACACGGCCATGCAGGAGATCGTATTCGCCTGCGAAAGTATTTCCGCAGACAGGGCTGTTCGTTATGGAATTGTCAATCAACTTACAGAGCCTGACGGTCTGCTCGTGGAAGCGATTTCGCGAGCAAACAGCTTCGCAAAATACCCTCAGGTTCCGTATCGCTCCACAAAGCGCACCATCGTAAGCAGCATGGAAGAGGTTCTGCTGCGCTCAGCGCAATCCTCGAAAGAGGTACACAGAGCCGCTTTCTCCTCGCGCAGTCCTCACCCTCATTTCGACCGGGTTCTTGGTAACAGCAATCAGAACAATCGTGCATCGCCAATATCGGTTGATTTATGAATGTGATTCCCGAAATCAGGACTGTCAGTCCTACATGCGGCACGCAAGTAAAATTTCAAAATACGATCTATCGTAGTCGTTATTCAAAAGACGGAGTATTGAATGAGTGAAATTCTTTGCCTCTACGAGAATGAGTCAATGTTGCCCAGCGGTTTCGGGGCACACTTCAACAAAGATGCGTTCCTGAGCGCCGATCCTGAAATGGTCAAGGATATCCTGAAGCAGAAAGGCTTTGCTCTTGTGCGAGGACTTGACCTGGACAAGCGGGACTTCCTGAATCTCTACTCGAAATTCGGAAACGTCGTCGCGTACGTCAACGATCGCGAGAAGGTTGGGTAGCCGAGCTATTGACGTCAAGCGTATCGTCGAGCGTCGATACCGCCGGGCGCATTCTGATTCCGCTTTCGGGTGGACTGGACTCGAGCATGGTAACGTCGTTGGCTTCAAGAAAACGTGCTGATATCGAAACGTTCGCGCTTGGTACTGGTCGGAGCAACGAATTTCCATTTGCACGAATCGTGTCGGATCACCTGAAGACCCGGCATACAGAGATTGACTACTCATCGTCCGAGATCATTGACGGTGTGCATCAGGCCATTTACCACAACGAAATCTTCGACGGACTGTCCGCCGAGATCCAGTCAACACTGATGTGCTTCTACCGAAGTGTTGGCGCAAAGGATGCACGCGTCGTTACCGGTTATGGATCTGACCTGCTGTTCGGGGGCGTGCTCGGTCAGAACGATGCCATGGAAGACATCAATGCGCGTCTGTGGGCACAAATTTATCGTACCCGTTGGACGGGAGAGTTCTCCCCGTTCGGTGCAGCTGCGTTCGGCCTGGATGTTCAGCATCCCTTCTGGCGCCCGTCGGTCCTAGGCTTCGCGGCGAGCCTTGCTCCGCAACTGAAGCTGTCCGAACGCGACGTAAAGATTGCATTGCGCGAATGTGCCGAAGAGCGTGATTTGCTGCCCGCGAGCATCGTATGGCGCAAGAAGATCGGCATTCACGAAGGTTCGTCGGTGAATGCCATTTTTGCTGATCACGTTCGGGCGAGTGCCTTGGATTACACGTCGAAAACGGCTTATTGTTACGAAAAGTACAAGTCGTACATGAACGGTCAAGCCACGCCACAAGATTGTCTGGCGTAAGCGTCGCCTGAGTCCGACCTGCTACATGCGCCACTCTGCGGTCATCGGCCGGGCTTCGAGCCGATGACATATTACCTCGCGAGTCTTTTTCCAAGGGGAGTTCCAATGCCGGGAACCTTCTCGCACCTGATCCAGGGATCGTAACGTGGATTTATACGATAATATGCCCCAACCGCTGGGGTTTAAAACACTTGTGGGAAGTATCGGGATCAAGGATGGAAGTGACGATTTCGCCTGCGTCTTCTCTACCGAGCCATGCTCGGTGTCGGCGATGTTCAGCCAGAACCTGTTCGCTGGACCCAGTGTCAAGCTTAGCCGGCAGCATATGGTGCAGGGCCAGCCGCGCGCAGTTGTGGTTGTAGCGAAAAACGCCAACGTTGCTACGGGCAGGGAAGGACGGGCCAATGCGGTCGAACTGACGCAACGGGTCTCGGCTAAACTTCATTTCGCACCACATGACATTCTGGTGGCGTCGACCGGCATCATCGGACGACCCTATCCGATGGACAAGGTTCGCGTTTTCGTTGACGGCCTTGAACCCGAGACGGCCGACTGCAGTTTTCCCGCGATCGCGCGGGCGATCATGACCACCGATACGGTTCCCAAACACGTCGCTGCACGGGTGGGTGGCGCGACTATCGTCGGCATCGCCAAGGGCGTTGGCATGATTGAGCCCAACATGGCGACGATGCTGGCGTTCTTCTTCACCGATGCAGCACTGGCGCAACCGGTGCTGCACCGTATCTTTCGCAAGGTTATTGATGCAACCTTTAATTGTCTGAGCATCGATAGTGACACGTCCACGAGCGATACGGCAGCCATTTTTGCGAACGGGTTGGCTGGTGCGGTGCCGGAAGATGAGTTCGAAAACGCGCTACATGAGCTGGCTCTGGCGCTGGTCAAAAAGATCGCACGCGACGGCGAGGGCGCGACGAAGTTACTGGAAGTCGGCGTCAAAGGCGCGCGTGACAACGCACAAGCCAGGCGCGTCGCGAAGGCGATCGTCAATTCCCCGCTGGTCAAGACAGCGATTCACGGTGCCGACCCGAACTGGGGGCGTGTGGCGATGGCAATCGGCAAGTGCGAACAGGACATCGACATCGAACCCGAGCGCGTGCGTATCGGATTCGGCGATCTTCAGGTTTATCCGGTTCAGTTGGCAGCACGTGAACTTGAGCGACTTTCGGATATGATGCGCGCTGAGCACGTGCGCATTGCTGTCGATCTTGGTTGCGGCGGAGAGGAAGCTACCGTCTGGGGATGTGACCTGTCTGCCGAATATGTCAGCATTAATGCCGACTACTCGACCTGATTGCACCGCTTCCAATGAACGGCCTCACGGTGCGGCAGGATCGATCAACGCTCTTGGTGATGGCATCGCAAAAAGTGACATGTGCGAGCCGACCCGCTCCGGTTCGTCGGTCCAGTCGCGAGGGGTCACCTGGAAACAGCTCCCAGTCCGAAGCGATCGCATTGCGCCCGGAGCGCATACTTTGCTTCTTCGATTCCTCGCGCGCCCGCCGTGCAATACCAGTACCCGGATTTACAGAAATTTCGGGGTGTCCCGTACCCCTCAAAAAACATAAATCCCAGAATAAATGAGGCTTCTACATCACCCCGCATCGCCGCTCTTTCGAAAAGACGTAGTGCACGCGAGAAATCCTGTGGCCCTTTCGCATTACGGAAGTAGCTAGTCGCCAGCGTAAAAGGATCCGATCTGATTTGGTCGCTGTCAACTGACCTGATGTCCATCATCGTATTGACGTCCTGCAATGTTCCGACACTACGCAACAGTTCCGCATTGACACTACAGGTCATTGCACTGCTATTTTGCGCGAAGGCAAGCGACCACGTCGCCAGGATGCCCATCATGATACCGCCCAAAATGTATTGCTTACGAGGCATCGTCGTGTCGCTATTCGGCTCACATAAACAGGTTAATGAGGAGTTTAAAACAATCTCATTATATCTGCCATGACGAGTCACGACGATCGCCGTCGAGTACGCGGCGTCACGCAAACCCAGAACAGTCCGACCGGAAATCACGCATGAATTGCTTGATAACAAATTTTATTCCTCTCCCATTAAAGGCGTCTCCGATGGGCCGGACCTGCATAGTGGCCATCGACTTCGCATTTAAATCAGTGGCTTAGGTAGAGATGTGGCGGATTTCTTGCGAATCCCGGCCAACCCTCAGGACGGTGTCGCGTCTCGCCGTGAATGGTTCGCATTGAGCGGACCGAGGCGGCGCGGGAGTTGATGCGCGACGCGCAGGCGCGCGGCGTGTACCGTCCCACGCCGCGCAGCAGCGTTCGTTCGGCACGGCGCCCTGTCAATGCGCCATTAGCACGGGCACCGTCATCGATTCGAGCATCGTCCGCGTGACGCCGCCCCACACGCGCTCACGCGCACGCGAATGGCCATACGCGCCCATCACGAGCAGATTGGCGTGCAGATCCGACACCCGGTTCAGCAGCGTCGCGCCCGTTCCGGCGATGCCGAGGCGCGGCGTCGTCGAGAACGACGCGCGCACGCCGAGCGCTTCGAGCCATGCCGCGACGTCGATCGCGCTGGGTCCCGCTTCATGGTCATGCGTGGGCTCGACGACGGCGACGCCAACGAAGCGCGCCCGTTCGAGCAGCGGCATCGCGTCGGCGATCGCTCGCGAGGCTTCGCGGCTGCCGTCCCATGCGATCAGCACGTTCTCGCCGAGCGTCGGCACGGCGCCCGCGCGCGGGATCACGAGCGCGGGACGCCCCGCGCCGAGCACGACCTCGCCGACGAAATGCCGGTCGACGTAGCTGGCGGGATCTCGGGGGTCGGGCTGGCCGAGCACCAGCAGGTCGGCGTGCCGCGCGTGAAGCGTCGTCACGGCGACGGGGGAGCCCTCCGGCGCGCGCCATTGCGCTGCGCGGCCGGCGCGCTCGGCCGCGGCGAGAAATGCATGCCGCGCCGTCTCGCGGCGATCGGTCGCCAGTGCGGCGCGTTGGGCAACGAAACTGTCGTCGGTGCCGAACAGCGGTTTCGCGAGGCCCTCGCACACGACATACAGACCGATCAGGTGTGCATCGCAACGCTGCGCAAGATCGAGCGCGAGCGCGACGCGAGTGTCGCAGCGGCGGCTGTCGTCGATCTGAACGAGCAGGGTCTTATAGCTCATGTCAGTTCCTTTTCGGCTGAGGCCGGGACGGAATGGTCGGCTGGTTCGACGCCTGCATGGGCCGGGATCGTCAGAACCAGGCAGCGGGCACTGCGCAGCACGCGCTCGGCGACGCTGCCGAGCATCAGTCGTTGAACACCACGGCGGCCGTGCGTGCCCATCACGATCGCGTCGGCGTGCCATTCGAGCGCCGCCGCGACGATGCGCTTCGCGACATCCTCGCCAGGTGTCGAGGCTTCCACCGTGCGTGGCTTGTAGCTCATCGCCAAAGCGCCGTGACAGAACATGGGGACACCGGCGTAAGCCCGTTGTCAAATGGAGTCTATGGGCCGGCCCGGCGCGACTATTGACGCAGATCAAGCGCGCCGATGCCGCACGCCAGTTGATGTAGGTCAAGCGCTGCCGGCTGCGCGCAAATACAGTGATAGCAGCGGACGTCGCGCCGTAGCGGTGCCTGCAGTTGCGTGCCGTCTGTGGAGGGCAACGATCACGGCCAGGGAATGTTCCGGTTAATCCGGGCTGCGTCCACACCCCGGCTCGGCGTGCGCGCTTCGCGCACGCAACGAGTGACGCCCAATTGGCGGACGGAGCGCCCAGTGTCTGCTGCTGGAGAAGGAACATGACCGAGCATTGCGGGATTCTGATCGCCGACATCGAACCGATCCGCGAACGCGCCGGGCCAGGATCGCGTGATGGCGCACGCGGCTACGTCAGATCGGTGATCGATGCGCTGTGCCATCGGCGCGCCGCCGTGATGCCGGCGCTGCTCGACGTCGCCGCGTACGACCTGGTCGTCGTCGGCGCGCCCGTCTGGGCAGGCGGCGCGTGCGCGCCGGTTCGGGCGTGGCTGGAATCGAACGGAGGACAGATCCGTCACCTGGCGCTGTTCTGCTGCAAGGGCGCGCGCGGCAGCGGATCGGCGCTGAAGCAGATGTCGGAGGCGGCGGGCAAGACGCCGCTTGCGGCCTGCGTGATCAGCGGCAGCGATCTGTACCGCCGCAGGGACGCCGACAAACGCGACGCGTTCGCGCAGAAGATCAGGCAAAGAATGGCGGCGCGGCGGGAGACGGAGTGGCTGGTGTAGCGCGGGCGGTCGCACGCGCGGTCGGGAAGGATGCAACTAAACCCGCAGCGAACCGCGCAACGCGCCGAAGTCGGTGCGTGGATGACGGTGCACCGGCGTTGCGTCCGGTACCGTGAAAGCCGGCTTGTCGAGCTCCGGACGAATGACATCCGCGAGGTCGAAAGGGAAACGGTGACGCGCCGCGTCGTAGCGCCGTGCCGCTTCGTCATAGCGCTCGCTCGCGCGGTTTGATCGTCGTCAATGGAACGTGGCTCGGCATTGCCGTGCGGATGTCTCCGAAGGCCGTGGATACGCGTCGCTTGCAAGGTTTGATCCGGATCAGCTTGCATGCTGGGCGGGCCGCTATCGTGAGGGAGTTGCGGAGCCGCTCGTCGAGCGCGCGATGCACGAACGTGCGCGCGCGGCGCAACCAGCAGGGAGTCCCGATGAGCGGCAAGCTCAGTGAGATCGAAAGCCGCACCGCTTCGGCGAGGCAACTCGAAACGGTGATTGGCGCCATGCGCGGCATCGCCGCCGCGCGCGAGCGCGAGGCGCAGGCGCGGCTCGCGGGCATCCGCTCGACGGCGGCGACCGTCGGCGAGGCGATCGGGATGGTGCTGGCTGCCGTATCGTCGGCACATGCGGCGCAATACGCGCCACCGGAAGGCACCGCGCGCATTCTGATCGTGCTATGCACCGAGCAGGGTTTCGTCGGCGGCTTCAACGAGCATCTGCTGGCGCGTGTCGAACGACTGAAGGCGGACGAGCCGGGCGAGATTTTCATCGTCGGCACGCGCGGCGTGATGCTCGCCCAGGAACGCGCATTGCATTACGGCTGGTCCGTGGGAATGGCCTCGCACGCGGAGGACGTGATGCGCGTGGCCAGTCAGCTCGCGGACGCGGTGTTCGCGCGCTTTCGCGATCAGGCGTCGTCGCAGGTGTGGCTCGTGCACGCGACGCCCGGCCCCGCCCTCGACGAGCGCATCGTGACGCGGCGGCTGGTGCCGTTCGATTTCACGCGTTTCCGGGTGGCGTCGCGCGGGCAGGCGCCGCTTTTGAACCTGCCGCTCGACGGCTTGCTGAGGGGCCTCACCGAGCGCTACGTGTACCTCGAACTGTGCGAAGGCCTGATGCAGTCATTCGCGGCGGAAAGCGCGGCGCGCGTCGGGGCGATGCTGGCGGCGAGCCGTCATGTGAAGGACCGGCTGCAGGAACTCACGCGCGACTATCGGATCGTCCGGCAGGACGAGATCACCGCCGAAATCGCCGAACTGGCCGCGACGGGCGCCTGCGTGCCGCCGGCTACGTCGGCACGGGGGCAGTCGTGAAGCGCGCCGCGTGCTGGCTCTGCGTGTCGCTGCTCGGTTCGGTGACGTGCGTTTGAGCCTCGGCGGTGGAGCACGGACCGTGTCGTCCGATCGTTCAACTGGGGTCAGCCGATTCCTACGACCGGCTACGACGGACTAACCCCATTTCCGCCGTCGCTGATTTAGATAACGCCAGCCGTTGCCGATAATAGATTCGACGACACGCCGCGATGTCCGGCGCCAAGGTCGGCGAGTCCAGGGAGGCGGCAATGAACGACACCATCATCCCGCTGCGCGCACTGGTCGAGAAATGGCTTGCGCCGACCGGCACGACACCGGCGCACGTGGTGCGCACGGGCCGCCTGGCGATCACCCGGGCGCGGTATGTCTGGCTCGAGGGCGCGATTTCTTCCGGACCGCTGACGATCGTATTTTCCCGGCACGGCAAGGGTTCGTGGGACGTGTTTCCGCCCGTTGAACAGGCACCGGCAATGAGCGCGCGCTACTTCTAAGCGCCCACCGGTATCAACGGATCTGGTGAAGCATCGGCCAGCCGTGGTCGACGCGCACGCGACCTCGATCACGCGCGCAGATCAATGACCCCGCTTCGCGTCGGAACATGATCAGCGGGTCGCAAACGGCGCTGACTGCATCAGTGCAAGCACGGGTCGCCAGAACGCGGGGGAGTCGAACGCCGCCATCGGTACCGCGGTGTCGAATGACAAGGTCAACGCCTGTTCCGCCGGCGTCAGTGCGTCGGCGCTCGCGAGTTGACGCGCGAGCGTCGCGGTGTCGGCGTCGGATAGATCGCGCGGACCATGCCGGCGCGCTTCGACGCGTTGCGCGAGCACCGTTGGTTCGGCACGAAAGTCGAGAATGCGAGCCGGTACGCCAAGCCGTTGGGCGAGCGCGAAAAACGTGTCGCGGTGACGGAACTCGAGAAAGGTCGCGTCGACGATCGCGCTGTGGCCGCTTTGCAGCACGCGGTGCGCGAGTCGAAGAAGGTGGTCGTAGATCGCGTGACGTGCAGCTGGCGTGTAGTGTTCGGCGCCAAGCGAGGTTTGCGCGTCGGGCGCCGGCCGCAGACGCTTGCGTTCGGCATCGCTCGACACTCGCACCGCGCCGCACAGGTCCGCAAGGGCCCGGCTCGCGACCGATTTCCCCGAACCGGAGTAGCCATGGCACAGCAGCAAAACGGGTCCCGGCTTCTGCGTTTGCGCCCGTGCCACCTCGAGGTAGCGCAGGGCCGGATCCGGGATGGCGACGTTGCGGCCCGCTACGTATCCCGCTTTCAGGCACGCGACCCACGCCCGCACCAGCGCGCGATAGGCGACGTACAAAGGCATCAGCGACAGCGCCGCATAATCGCCCGACGTTTCGAGCCAACGGTTCAACAGTCGATTGGCCAGACGGGGCTCCGCTCGCGCGCACAGGTCCATCACGAGAAACGCGACGTCCGCTGCGACGTCGATCCAGCGTAGCGCATCGTCGAAGTCGATACAGTCGAACATCGCGATTGCGCCGCGCCAGCGAACCACGTTGTCCAGATGCAGATCGCCATGGCAGCCACGCACGAAACCCTCGGCGCGGCGCCGCTCGATCAGCGGCGCGAGTTGGTCGAGCTGTCGCGCGCACCACGCGGCAATGCCGGGCAGCGCGGGATGGCTGCAATTGGCCAGCAGCGCCGCGTTGATCGTTTCGATCTGCGTTCGCACCAGCGTGGCGCTCCCGTAGCGCGACGACGGCGCGTTGCGGGGCGCCCTCAGGTGATAGTCGGCGAGCCGCTTCGCCGCGCCGTCGATGTCGCGCGGCGTCAGTGCTCCCTTCGCCGCGAGACTCGAAAAGAGCATCGCCTCGTCGAAGCGGCGCATCTTGACCGCGTGATCGACGGTCACGCCGCCGTCCCCGAATGTCAGCACGCCGGCGTGGCGCGCAATCGGCAGCACGCCGGCGTAAATACCTTGCGCGAGTGGCCGGTTCAGACGGAGCTGGGCTTCGCAGCAGCGCTTGCGGGTCGCGGTGGCGGTAAAGTCCGCGAAACCCGGGGCGACGGGTTTGATGATCTTGTACGCGAAGCGCCCGGCGAGATACACGACGGATATGTGCGTTTCGACCCGGACGATCCTGCCCGCCGGATGACGGTACGTGCCCGGCCTGCGCAGCGTCGCGTCGAGTCCGCGCACGCTGCGGCGCGCGGCGCGGAGCCGGTTGGCGAGATGCTGGATGCCGCGCATGCCTGCATTGGCGCGTGCTGAAGAAAGCTTGCGGCTCCGTGGCGAACTCATGCCGGACTCCACCTCGCGGGCAGCTGCGCGCCCATTTCTTCGTGGCGACCGCTCAAATCGACCGAGCCCGCGACAACCAGGCCGGAATTCGCGACGAGCGGCACGCCGGGCGCGCGTTCGACGATCACGCTGCGGCCGCCGAAACCAGGCATGACCTTGACGGCCTCGGCGAGCGCATTGACGCCATCGAGCAGCCATTGCCGGGCGTCATGGTGAAGCACGAGCGTCTCATTCGGCACGGTTGACCTCCGCGTGGTGGGACGGCCGGCGCCCGCCTTGCGCGCGAGCCGGAATCGTCTACTCATTTAAGCCATCGGGTATGGTAACCGGCTTGATCTGAATCAACGAGGCGGTAGCCGGGCATCGCCAGTCGGTCGGCAACTGCCTGTACGCTTCCATACGAAATGCAGCGTGGGCCACCGATTGACCGCAGTCAAGCCGCGTGCGATCGTGGCAGCAACGCGCCGGTGGAGCAGCGGATGAAGCGATTCGATATTTTCAATGGCGACGCCGACGGCATCTGCGCGCTGCATCAGTTGCGGCTCGCCGAGCCTGCCGACACCATCCTGATCACGGGAGCCAAGCGCGAGGTAACGCTTCTGCAACGCGCGAACGCGCAGCCGGGCGACAGCGTGACCGTGCTGGATATTTCGCTCGACTCGAACCGCGAGCCACTCATCGCGTTGCTGGATCTTGGTGTAAAGATCGACTATTTCGATCATCATTTCCCCGGTCCCATCCCCGCACACGCGCTGCTGACGACGCATATCGATATGTCACCGGATAGGTGCACTGCGCTGATCGTGGACCGCCATCTTCAAGGCCGGTACACGCGATGGGCGGTGGTCGCGGCCTATGGCGACAACCTGCACCGGGCGGCGCATCGGGCCGCCAGTGCGTGCGCGGTGAACTCGTCCGATGAGCGCAAACTGCGCGAACTCGGCGAAGCGATCAACTACAACGCCTACGGGGACAGCGTCGTCGATCTTGCCGTCGATCCTGTCGAGATGTATCGCGCCATTCAACCCTATTCGGATCCGCTCGAGTTCATTGCGTCGACCGGCGTGCTGCCCGAACTGCAGGCGCGACGAACGGAAGACCTCGAACTGGCCTTGGGACTCGCGGTAACGCGGCGGGTCGCCAATGGAACGCTGCACATTCTTCCCGACGCGGCGTGGGCGCGGCGCGTGCGAGGCGATTTCGCCAATCTCGTCGCGCGACGCGACCCGGCGCAAGCGCACGCGGTGCTGACGGCCGGCGCCGATGGCCGATACACGGCGAGCGTACGGGCTCCGCTCGATTCTCCGCGAGGCGCCGACGTCCTTTGCAGGAAGTTCGGAGGAAACGGCAGGGTCGCTGCCGCCGGTATCGACGGGCTCGATCGCGCGCGGCTCGACGAATTCGTGACAGCGTTCAGCGTTGCGTTTTGACGCGACGTTCGTGGAGCGGGTGACCGGTAATTCACCGCCGCATCGCAGTCGGCAGTGCGAATTCCCCAGGTGGCGCATCGACATGGGCGCCGTCACTGTCGCTTGGACAGAGGAGGGCGGGCTTGATGCTTGATGCAAATCAACAATGGTCCGCCGCTACGCATCGATCATTGGGCTGTACTCGAACCCGGGGCTCATCACGAGTGGCCGGATCTTTGCGATAGGCGCATCGCACGGCGGAATCGAGGCGTTGCAACGACTGGTCGACGCGGACTTCGTCCTGGCGGCGCACCGCGCGAGCGGATTCGAAGTTGGCGCCGAAGGGAGCACGGCGACGCGTCCTTCAGCGCCTGTCAATTGCGTCGCCTCGCGCCTGCCTGCACCCATGTGCGACAGCGCAGGGCACTCGATATGGAGATCACTATGCAAGCCTCGGACATCATGACGACCCGGGTGGTTTCAATCGCAGCGGAAAGTTCGGTCTATGACGCGGCAAAGCTGCTTGCCGACAGCCGGATCAGCGGCATGCCCGTCGTCGACGACGCAGGCAGCGTGATTGGCATCGTCAGCGAGGGCGATCTGCTCCGGCGCGTCGAAACCGGCACCGAAACGCAGCGGCGCTCGTGGCTCGCGGAGTTCCTCGCGCCTACGCGTCAACTCGCGGTCGAGTATCTGAAGGAGCGTTCGATTCGGGTGCGTGACGTGATGAGCGCCCCCGCCGTCACCGTCGACGAATCGACGCCGCTTGGCGCGGTCGCCGAACTGCTTGGGCGCAAGCACATCAAGCGGTTACCGGTCTTGAGCAAGGGCAAGCTCGTCGGCATCGTCAGCAGGGCCAATCTGGTGCGCGCGCTCGCGAGTTGCGCACCCGCGCAGCTCGATGCGCAACCGTCGGACGATCAGATTCGCAGCGCGATCACGAAGGAACTCGACGGACATCGTTGGGCGATGGTCGCCGACGGCCTGATCGTCACGGACGGCGTCGCTCATTGCTGGGGAGCGGTGCGCTCCGAGGAAGAACGCGAGGCGATCCTCGCCGCCGCCGCGCGGGTGCCAGGGGTAAAAGGCGTAAAGGATCATCTGGAATATCCGGACGCGTTCACGCCTATGTGAACAGGGGCGCGGCAAATCGCGGGCATTCCGGCATGCCCTGCACGCCGTGCCGCGCCATGGTCCCGACGCAGTGCCTGGACCTCGACCGTCCGTTCCAGACGTCGCAGTTCTTCCGCTCGGTGACGATCTTCGCGCCATCGCGCTACAACCTACAACCGTGATTTTTCTTGATGCGGCCGATTGATGGCATAGTGGGTCTGGCAACGCGCACCGACGTTGCGGGAGGAAAAGCGATGGGCAACCTGTTTCGCGACCGCGCCGACGCTGGCAGACAACTGGCCCACGCAGTGCGCGACTATCAGGGTCGCGGCGATCTGGTGGTGCTGGCTCTGCCGCGCGGCGGCGTTCCTGTCGCGTTCGAAGTCGCACGGGCATTGCATGCGAAGCTCGACGTTCTCGTCGTCAGAAAGCTTGGGGCGCCGCAAGACGAGGAACTGGCGATGGGCGCCATCGCGACGGGGGGCGCCCTTCATCTGGAAAGGTCGGTGCTTCGCGAACTGCAAATCAGTGACGCCGAATTGGCCGACGTGATCGCGCGCGAAACAGCCGAACTCGCGCGCAGGGAACTGGCGTACCGTGGGGAATGCCCGCCGGTGCCAGTACAGGGCAAGACGGTGATCGTGGTCGACGACGGCATCGCGACGGGGGCGTCGATGCACGCGGCGCTCGACGCACTCCGCAGCAGACATCCCGCTCGGATCGTGGTGGCGGTCCCGGTGTCGCAATCCGATGCGTGCACGGCATTCGAAGGAATCGCGCACGCGTTCGTGAGCGTGCTGCAGCCCGACTGGTTGATGGGGATCGGCGGGTTCTATGCGAATTTCGACCAGACGACCGATGAAGAAGTCCGCGCCTGTCTCGCCGCCGCGCGCGGTTGGGAGCCCGAGCAGGGCTCGGCGGGATGATCTCTGTCTCGCCGCCTCGCGAATGCGTTTGAACGGCGTGCGGCGCCTGCCCGTCGTCGACGCCGCTGGCGGGCTGACCGGCATCGTCTCGCTCGACGATCTGCTCGAGGCGGTGTCTGGGCTTCTGTCGGAGCTATCGCTCGTGACGGGTCGCCAGCCTCACATCGAGCAGAAGAACCGCGGGTGACGGCAAGGCGGCTCATGCATCGACCCCGATCAACATTCACGTCACCGGCCGCCGTGGGCCTGGAAGTGGAACGCGGCTCGGAGAGCGGCCCGCATGGCGGCGCAATTGACCGGATGCGATTCGATTGTCTTGATCGAAGGCTCCGCGAATCATGGAAGACGCTCTCGAAAGGCGCGCCCTGCTGCTTCGTCCGGGGCGGTTGATTGGAGCCCATGACCGAAGAGTCGCGCTACGGCCGGAGTTTGAGCATCGACGGCTCACGTTCCGACCGACACGTACAAGAGCACGATCGGCGCCTTCGAACCATTTGGTGTCGCCGAGCGTAATGGCGCGCCATAGGTGCAGCGCAAATCCACGAATCTCGACCATTGGACGCGCACGCCCGCGCCGACGCCCGCGAGCAGACCGGGGTTATTTTCGGCTGGCTGGTCGATCGTGCTCCATACGCGGCCCGCATCGAAAAACACAAAGGGTTGCACGACTGCGTTGCTCGCGCCGAGCGAGATCGCAGGCGTGCGCACCTCGGTCTGAATGTTCCAGCCGCGATCGCCCAGCGTGACGTATGGGTCGTAGCCTCGCACACTGGACTCCCCGCCGAGCCCCATCTCCTCGCTCGGTAATAACGTGTTCGGCGTCCACTGGAACGTTCCGTTCGTGATCAGCGTGAAGCCAGCCCCAAGCGCGGTGGCACGAGACGCAGTCAACTGCATATAGATGTAGCGGGCCGTCGCGCCCTGCCGCGCGGCGTTAAATGCCGAATCCTGATTGTTGCCATCCAGTCCGCCCGGACTGGCGACGAGTGTCGCCGCGGCGTGCGCCGTGCCAGCCTCGGTCGGTTTGCTGATGTCGTAAGACAACACGAACTGATGTATGTGCGTATTCGAGTTGAAAACCTGGGAGCCGCCGAATTCCAGATCGTTGTTGCTGCGCTTGAAGTCGTATCCGATCTGGATCAACTGTGTCGTGTCCGTGATGGTCGGCAGACGCAAGTCGTAGCGAAAGCTGAACTGCGCAGAAATGCCCGTTTGCCCATACGTGTCGGGCAACCGTGGCGTGCTCTGCGCGTAGACGCCGAACAACTCGATACTGTCGAGCCAAGGCAGCGGCGCCGTGTAGTTCAGCGCGTGCGCGGTGAAGCGGGCACGGTTCGGGCGGCCTTCGATATTCGGATTGCCGCTGAAAAAATCGTTGCTGGCCGTGAATTGATAGGCGATCTGCTGATCGAGACCAAGCAGGTTGCCGTAGCCTATGCCTGCAAAGAACCGATCACGGCCGAGCTCCTGCACGCCTTCATTGTCGTAACCCGCGCTTACGCGAAGCGGCAGCCGGTCTTCGGTTTGCAACACGACGTCGGTCGTGTCGGCGGCCTCACCGGGCGCAAAAACAGCATCGACCCGTCGATAAGGATTCGCGTTGAGCACCGCAAGTCCCTTCGAGACCGCCGATTGCAGGACCGGTCCGCCGGGCTCGAGCGGCATTTCACGTTCGAGAAGCCTGCTCGAAAAGTAGGTGTTGCCGCTGGCATGAACCCGACCCAGTTTGAATTCGGCAATGGCGATACGCACGACACCCGAGCTCACGTCCTGTTCCGGCACGTAGACGTCGACGAGCGGCTTTCCCGCCGCCCGATAACGCGCGACCACGGCGCGGCGTATCTCGGCGAGGCGGCCGAAGGTCAGCGGCTTGTCGAGGTCCGTGGCGAAGCTCTGCAGGAAGGCGGCGTCGAGTACGGGCAATCCTTGCGCGACGATACGACCTTGCTGCCTGGGCGATGCCGCCGCGGACGCGCCGGCCGGTTCGAAGATGAGCCCGGCAAGCCGCTCGACAGCGATCCGTGCGGACTCGGCCTGCGCTTCCGGGGAGGAGGGTGACGACGCGCTTCGCGGCGCCTGCGGTGCGGGTTGCGGCGCGAGGTCGCGCCATGCCTGTGCCGCTACTGGTGAGGTCTGCATGATGCCCGCAATGCACGTTGCGATCATCAGGACAGCAGTGCAGGCGGCGGATCGCGATTTCATCGATCGCTTATATGCAAAGCGCTGTGCCTATTGGCAGCCTGGCAGCAGGCTGCGGCGACCAGCAGGCCGCCGCCCTCAACCCGATGTCGCGCATGTAATACGAGCCTTCCGTCGTTCATGGCGATACCTATTAACGGGTGTGGTGCATCGAATCCGGAGCCGCACGTCGAAATTATTCTAGTCGAAGCGCCTGCGCGAGTTTTCCAAAGCAACCCGAACCAAGTTCACGCCTCGCGAATGGTATGGAGGAAACATTTGGTAAGGGTTTCCTCCATGTGTACGGACCCGCGTCTTGTCTTTACTCTTTGGACTTGTCATACAACATGCGCGATGACGATTCTCTCGTGCGCCTACAACTATTTGTCCAGAGGGGACTCCATGTCCAAGCTGTCGTGCGATCTCGATAAAAATGCGCCCGCAACGGGCGACACCTTGCGCATTTCGCGCCGTGGCTTCATTGGCCTCGGAGGCGCGCTCGCCGGCAGCGCACTCCTGCAGGCTTGCGGCGGCGGCAGCGGAGTTTCCGCTGCCGCGGCAGGCGGAAGCAGTAGTTCCACGCCAGCGACGGGGAGCACGCCGTCAACGGCTGCGGCCGACCCGATCTGGGGTCCCAACGGCTCAGCGACGAACATCATTAATGCGCTGCAGAAGATCACGCAGAGCGCGTTCCCGGCCGTTGATTTCCAGGTCGAACAGTACGGTGCGCAACCGTGCGCGGTCATTGCCCAGGCCAACCCCTACACCGGCAGTTCATCGCCCGTGAGTACGGGGGCCGGCGCGACCAACGCACCGGGATCGTTCGATTCACGTCCCGCTTTCCTCGCGGCAATCGCGGCCTGCAGTGCAGCCGGTGGCGGCCGGGTCGTGGTGCCGGCGGGCACGTGGTATTGCGCGGGTCCCATCGTGCTGCAGAGCAACGTCAACTTCCATCTGAGTGCGAACTGCACGATCTATTTCAGCCCGAATCCCGCCGACTATGCGAAGGACGGTCCGGTCAACTGCGGCGCCAACGGCAATCTTTACTACAGCCGCTGGCAGGCGAACGACTGCCTGAACTTCGGCTCGCCCGTGTACGCGCGAAATGCGAACAACATCGCGGTGACTGGCGAAGGCCCGACCTCGGTGCTGAACGGTCAGGCGATGACGCCGTTCGCCGGAAGCGGAAACACCAGCACTTGCTGGTGGACCTACAAGGGTTCCAGCGGCGCATACGGCTGCGCGGGGTCGACCACGCCGTCCCAGGCCTATACGAATCCGAATAACGTCGATCTGATGGTGGTCGCCCCCACCATTTCGGCCTCGCTCTACACGCTATTGACCAATCCGGCTACGCCGTGGCAGCAAGACCAGAACTACCTGCCGGCGCTCTCCGAAGCGGGCGTGCCGGTCGCGCAGCGAATCTTTGGTCTCGGCCACTATCTGCGGCCGTGTATGGTTGAGTTCATCGGTTGCACGAACGTGCTGATGGAAAACTACCGAACCAACAACACGCCGTTCTGGCAGCATCATCCGACGGACTGCACGAACGTCGTGATCCGTGGCGTGACAGCCGACAGTATCGGACCGAACAACGACGGCTTCGACCCCGACGCCTGCAACACGGTGCTGTGCGACAGCGTAACGTTCAACACCGGCGACGACTGCATCGCGATCAAGTCAGGCAAGGATCTCGACACGGAGTACGGACCCGCGCAGAACCATGTGATCCAGAACTGCATGATGAATAGCGGTCACGGCGGCATTACGCTCGGCAGCGAGATGGGTGGCGGCGTGCAGAACATCTACGCGCGCAATCTGACCATGCTCAATCAGTTCTGGGCAACGAATTCGCTGAACATCGCGATCCGTATCAAGACGAACATGAACCGTGGAGGCTACGTCAAGAACTTCTACGTGAATGGCGTCACGCTCCCGCACGGCGTGAGCCTGACGGGTGGAGGCTACGGCAGCAAGATGCTGACGGGCAGTCCGATCAACGGCACCGTGCCCATCGGTGTGGCCACCGCAACAGCCGCCAACCCGTCCGCGTCTCAAGGCGGCCTGATCACGTTCGATTGCGATTACCAGCCTGCCGCCGACGCGATTCGCACACGCCCCGCACTCATTGACAACGTCAACATCACGAACGTCAATGCTTCGAACGTGGCATTGGGCAGTACAACCGGCTCCTGTTTCCAGGCCATCGTTGCACAAGGTCCAGTTGCGTTCGATTACAACGGTCCGGCGCCTGCGCCGACCGTACCGGCAATCACGGGAGTGACGATTTCCAACTGCGACTTCGGCACGCCTGTGGCCGCAGGCCCCGCGAGCGCCAGCACGCCGGGTCCGATCTACCTCTACAACGTGCACGACATTACGTTGCAGAACGTGATCATCGCTGGGCAGACGCTCAATCAGACGCTGTCGGATCCGCGTTAAAGACGACGCACCAATGAGCGGCGAGGCGCCGCTCATTGGCGTCGCACAGCTAAAGTGAAGTCGTCGCGCCGGGGGCTCTCAAGACGAGCCACTTTGCAGCTCGCTCATCAGGCTCGCCGCGTAGGCCGGAATATTCGCCGCTGGCTGTGGCGCGGCGAAGTAGTATCCCTGAACGATCTCGCAGCCGGCCTCGGCAAGGAAAGCCAATTGTTCGGCTCGTTCGACGCCTTCCGCGACGACTTCGAAACGCAGATTGCGGGCGAGTGCGATGATCGCACCGATAATCGTCTCATCCGCAAGACTGCTGCCAATGCCGCGGATGAACGACATGTCGATCTTCAGACGGTCCGCGTGAAAGCTGCGCAGGTAAGCCAGGCTCGAGTAACCGGCGCCAAAGTCGTCGATCGCTATGGACACGCCAATGTCGTGCAGGGCGCGCAGGGTGGGCAGGGCGCCCGGTGCAACCAGGCCTCCTTCGGTAATCTCCAGTTCGAGCCGGTCCGCGGCCAATTGTGACGCGGCCAGAGCACGACGCACGACGGCGCCGAAATCACTCGAAGTAAGCTGGCTGGGCGACACGTTGACCGACATGCGCAGCTCCGGCAGCACTTCCTCCCAGCGCTTTGACTGTGCACAGGCAGTTTGCAGTACCCATTCTCCGATTGACGCAATCAAACCGATGTCTTCGGCCAGGGGTATAAACGTCGTTGGGCTGACCGTGCCGAAGTCCGCGTCGTGCCATCGGATGAGCGCCTCGACTCCAGTCAGCCGGTAGCTGCGTATGTCCACTTGCGGCTGGTACGCGAGCTCAAAGCCGTTCTGCTCGACGGCGTTGCGTAGCTTGTGCGATAGCGCGATGCGCTGAGTCGCCGCATGCGCGAGCGAAGGGGCAAATCGCTCGACGCCGTTACGCCCGCCTGCCTTGACGCGATACATCGCAAGGTCGGCGTGTTTCAGCAGAGTTTCGCAGTCCGTGCCGTCTTGCGGATAGCAGCTGACCCCGATGCTCATCCGGACCCGCAGTTGCATGTCGTCGATTTGCACTGGCTTGTCCAGCGCTTGCGTCACGCGCGTCAACAGCGCGGAGAGTTCGTCATCGTCGGTTGAACCCTTCAACATCGTCACGAACTCGTCGCCGCCATATCGCGTCACCACGCCATCCGTTCCGACCGATGTCGACAACCGCCGCGCAACTTCCTGAAACAGGCGATCGCCTGCGCCGTGGCCCAAGCTGTCGTTGATGTCCTTGAAATGATCGAGGTCGATGAACAGCAACGCGAATTCGTGACCATCGAGAATCACCGTGTCAATCAGTTCACGCAGCGTCACGCGGTTCGGCAAATCCGTCAGCGCATCGCGACGTGCCTGCCTGACCAGTAGATCGCGCGATTCAATGAGTTCCGTCAGGTCGCTCACCACGCTGATGTGATGCGTAACCTTTTCCGCCTCGTCGCTCACCGGTGCCACGTACAGCTGATACCAGAACTCTGTTCCGTTCGCGCGTCGGCTTTTCGTGAGCGTGGTTGCCTCGCGTTTCTCGGCAATAGCGGTACTGATCTGTTTCCACAATCCAGGTGTTTCCGGCCGCGCGGAATGATCTGCGATCTGCGGGCACTCATAGCCGGTTATTTTCTCGAATGCCGGGTTCGCGTATTCGACCACGTCGCCGCTCGGATCGGGTCGGGTGATGAGCACGCCGTTGCCAATTGCGTCGAGTGCACGGCTTCGCAGCAATAACGCGAGCTCGGCGTGCTTGCGCTCCGTTACGTCGACGGCCGTAGTGAAGCACGCCCGACGGCGGGCATAGGTGAGGAAGTGATACGACAGCTCCACGTACACGGGCGTGCCGTCGCTGTGTCGATGCCGGCATACGCCGGCCGAGCCGTTCGTGGTAGCCGCGGCCAGCAGCGCGTGCAGATCGTGCAGAAATGACGGCAAGTCGGCGTTCGCATACAGAGAGGCCATGTCGAGCGAACACAGCTCACAGCGCGTGCGTCCGTATTGCGATGCGGCGGCCCGGTTCGCAGCGAGAATCGATAGCGTCTCGACGTCGAAAATCAACATCGGAAGTGGATGATGATAAAAGTACCGACGAAACCGGCGCTCGCTTTCTGAAGCAATGACCCGCGCGCGCTGCCGTGCGAGACGGGCGCGATAGTGAGCAACCAACGCATAGCAAAGGAGAAAACATGCCGCCAGCGCCGTGATTGCAAGCACGGTCCGCTCTATCACCAGGTGGCGCGCCGCGCTGTCGGATGCAGCCCTCAGGGAAGCGGTCTGCGCGTCGCGGAGAGTCACCAGTTGGGTGACGATGTTCGCCAGCATACGGTTCGCTTCGAGCAGCGCCGGGCTGTCGACCGACGCGCGGCCATCCGCCGCGCGCGCATGTACCGCGATGTCGGCAAGAAGCCACGCCCAGCGAGCCGTCTCACCGCGCAGGTGCCTTACCATCAGTTGGCTTCGCGGGTCGCTGGCGTAACTTTGTTCCAGGCGGTCGAAACTGGTGGCGGCCGAAACTACCCGCTGCACTGGCCACGCGAAAGATGCCACCCGTGCACTGTCGAGCCCCACCAGGAAATCGGCGTTCGCCCGGATGTTCACTGCCTGCAGCGTCTCGATGTCGTCGCGGGCACGCAGAGCGTGAATGCGCTCCGCGTCGGACCGCTCATGCGATATAAGCGTGTAACCAATGCCGAGAGCGAAAATGACGAGGCCAGTCAACACCAGTGCGACGGTAATGATCAGTTGCCGGTCGACGCCATGTCGCCGCCTCCACCGGCCAATAATGCCGGCGATGCCTAAACTCGAAATAGATTGCATCGGTCAAGAATCAGCGCGCGCACGAGTACATAACATTGATACTCGACGGCGGCGTGGCTGTGCGTCAGCATCTTTTACCGGTTACTGCGCGCGGTAACCGGGCTATTGTCTCCTCGATGGTGATATCGGCAGCGATACGAAGAACTTGAGAATGACTTTGCAAGAGCCACACGACCGGGTGCATACCGCGCCGCCTGGCTGGACGGAGAAGATTTGAAACGTGAGCCGCCATCAGCTTGAGATTTCGCCAGGAGTTTGCGCGTAGAATTCATTCACGAATCCAATACGCCAGCGTCCGGCCAGCCATGCATGCCACGTCACGATACGATGCATCTGCGTGTGTTATCCACTGGCTTGCCGTGTCGCGGTCGTGCCTACCGTTCGTCGATGGGCACACATCGGGAGCGCTATAGTGAAAAGCTCTGCCACACGCTACGGTTCGATTGCCCAATTCCTCCACTGGTGCACGGCAATTGTCGTGCTCGTGACGTTCATGTATGGGCCCGGCGGATCTGAACAGCGCGTCTACTCTTCGGTGCACGAGTTCGACCGGCGACTGCACGAGACTTTGGGTTTGTGCGTGTTCGCGCTCACCCTCATCCGCCTGCTGTGGCGAGCATACGACGCGCGTCCCGAGACACCTCCAGTTTCTCGCTGGATGGCTGTGATGGCAACAACCGTTCGATGGATGCTGTATCTGCTTCTCCTCGCGCTACCGCTTACCGCCATCTCGGGCGCGTGGCTCGAAGGGCATCCGCTGACGCTGATCGGCGGTTACGACATTCCGCCTTTACTCAGTAGTTCGCACGGAGCAGGCTCAGCCCTCGCGTCGCTGCACGCGTGGCTCGGCGACGCCATTATGTGGCTTGCGGGGTTGCACGCATTCGCGGCTATTTTTCATCACGCATTCCTTAAAGACGACGTCCTGATCGCGATGCTTCCACGCTGGTTTCCGGCGGGACGGGCACGTACTGGCCGATAAGCCCCGAATGCCACGAGGCGAGATTGGGCGACGATGTTCCTTGAACACCCGTGGTTGGGCCGCCAGCTTCGCCGAGAATCAGGTCGCTTGCGTTCCCAATGATCCTGTCGACACAACGGAAATCCATGTTGTCCGATGCCCAGTGGCCGATCCAGCTTCCATCGCTTCCCTGATGGTCGTAGTTCGAGTAGGTAAATTGCGTGAACGCACCGATCCTGTCGGTGATCTTGCCGGCGAGGAAGATGCTGGCTGAATCGAAAATCGGCAGACCGTCTTTGGGAGAGACGATATTGCCGCTGGCATCATGGTTGAGCCTCGTCCTGGTCACGTCGAGCATCGCCATCACGGCCACTGGAATCGTACGTTCGCCGAAGGTATATCCGTTCAGCTTGAACATTCGACCGTACGGCGTCAGTTCGGGAAACTGTCCGCCCGCGTGACATGCCACGCAGCTTTGCCCTGTTTGACGGGCAAATGTAGGCAGCGCTCGAACTACCGCTAGATCTTCATGCGCTGCAGAACGCGGTCGCCGGCGACGAACTGATGAAACATCGCCGCTGCGATATGCAGGCAGATCACGCCGAATAGAACCCAGGCGAGGACGCCGTGAACATCGCCCATCGCATGTCCGAATGACGAACCCGGTGCCGACAGTGAGGGCAACGAAGCAAGTCCGGCGAGGCGGACCGTCCACGTGCGCGACGAAGCGTTGATCCAGCCGAGCAGCGGCACCAGCACCAGCAGCACATACAGCGCGAGGTGCGTGAGCTTCGAAGCGGCGCGAAACAGCGGCGGCAGGTTGTCCGGCGGCGACCGATGAGTCACGCGCCACAGCACCCGCAACACCATCGCTGCGAGCAGCGCGGTGCCGACGCCAAGGTGCCAGGCGATTTCGCCGTCCGGCACGGTATCGCGGTGCACGTCCGGCATCGTCCAGCCGATCACGAACTGCGCGGCAACCAGCCCGACGACGAGCCAATGGAGCAAACGTGCGACGATGTCATAGCGGTGTTCAGTGGAGACTTGCATAGGGGGAGCCTGTGAGTTGGATTCAGTCGAAACAGATCGTACACGACCGCGCCTTAAGGCCAGGTTAAGGGCCGGTTGCCAAGGCCACCTGTCTGCGCCGTTCCAACGACTCGAAGACCGCCATTCCCGCGATCATCGCCGCCACGAACACCCACGCTTTCACCGACCCGAGTCCGAGCGCAACGAGCGCCGGGCCGGGACAGAGCCCTGCAATTCCCCAACCGACGCCGAACGCGAGGCTGCCCACCATGAGCCTTCGCGTGACGTGCGTTGACGCGGGAATCTGCATCGGCAATCCGAGCAGCGACTTGTCGCGGCGCTTCGCGATCGCGAAGCCGATTGCTGCGACAGCCACCGCGCCGATCATCACGAACGCGAGCGACGGATCCCAGCGTCCTGCGAAATCGAGGAAGCCCAGCACTTTGGCGGGGTTGGCCATGCCCGACAACAGCAGGCCGAAGCCGAACAGCAGCCCGCATACGAATGAAACGACTGTTGCCATCCTAGGCTCCGAGAAGATGTCGCATGATATAGACGGTGACGAAGCCGGCCGCCATGAACGTCGCCGTCGCTACGAGCGAGCGCGTGGCGCCGCGTGAAATGCCGCACACGCCGTGTCCGCTCGTGCAACCGCTGCCATAGCGGGTGCCGATGCCGACCAGAAAGCCGGCCGCGATCACGGCCGGCCACGACGCGTCGACGGTGATCGCGACGGGCGCACCGACCGCGCGCGCGATTACCGCGGCAGCGACCAGCCCGGCAACGAAGGCGGCGCGCCATGCGCCGTCTCGCCTGGTCCAGCGCAGCAGGCCGCCGACTATCCCGCTGATTCCGGCGATGCGGCCCAGCAAAAGCACCATCGCCGCAGCCACGGCGCCGATCAGCAGGCCTCCGCACAGGGACGCGATCGGGGTGAAATGGTCGAGATCGATCATCGTTCAGGTTGACTGTCGTGTGAGTTGGAGGGAAGCGGCAGCGCTTACATCAGCGCCGCTTTGACCAGCAGGCCGAGCGCCACGCAGACGAGGATGCTCGCAAAGCCCAGTTGCACCTGACGCGCGGCGATGTGATGCGATGCAAGCCGGCCGCTGAGCATACCGGCGGCGGTGGCGCCAGTGAACCACAACGCGACTTCGAGTGGAAGCGTTGCGCCGTGCGTGGCCGTCGCGAGAACGCCGCCACTGCCGACGAGTGCGATCACCATCAGCGAAGTCGCGACGATACCGTGCATCGACACGTCCGTCAGCTTGCGCATCATCGGCACGATGATGAAGCCGCCGCCGACACCGAGCATCCCCGTCATCAATCCCGTCAGCGAACCGGTGGCCGCGAGCGCGGCTGCGCGTTTCCGATTCATTTGCCCGCGGTGCGCG